>DIHK01000003.1:7486-50522 GCA_002420115.1 Nitrospira sp. UBA5698 | reverse complement strand
CTTGTCCGTGCAGATCACGGTGGTGCAGCCCAAGGTTTCCACGGAAGTCAGCTGCTTAATGAGCGCCTGGCGCTTGGCCATGCGTTGGCTGCCTAGGGCCAAGGCCAACGTCACCGTGGGGAGCAGTCCTTCCGGCACGTTTGCCACGATGATGCCGATCCCAAAAATCGTGCTGATCCAGAAACCCAAGCCCATGGAGATGCCGATGGTGAAAAAGATTCCACCCATCGCGAGTGACAGCAGCGCAACCACGTGGGTGACCTTTACGATTTCCTTCTGCAGGGGGCTGAGGCCTGTTTCCCCTCCTATGGAGAGGCGGGCGATCTTACCGAATTCCGTCTGCATGCCCGTGGCGAACACCACCGCCCGACCTCTGCCGGAGAGCACGGGGGTGCCGGCGAAGACGAGATTGGGAATGTCCAGGAGATGTCCATCGGCCACCGGCTCCGCTGTTCGCCGTTTCGGTTGGGATTCGCCTGTCAGAGATGACACATCGACCCGGATGTCGGTTGCTTCGATGAGCCTGGCGTCGGCAGAAATTTGTTCTCCTTCCTCGAGCAGGAGCACGTCACCCGGTACGATCTCGCTCCGGGACACGTCCGTTGGTTGGTTGCTTCGCAGTACCCACGCCCTGGCAGGAAGAAGGCGATGGAGGGCATGCACCGCGCGCTCCGCTTTGTATTCCTGAAAGAAGGCAAAGATGGCGTTGATGAGGATCACACCGAGGATTGCCCAGCCGAGTGTGGCCATCCCTTCGCCGGGCTTCATGAATTCTGCCGTGAACGCGAGGGCGGCGGCGACCCAGAGCAAGATGGCCAGGAAGTGGGTGAACTGGTGGAGGAACCCTCGAATCAATGAATAGTGTCCCGGCTCGATAAGAACATTCGGTCCGTAGTGAGTTAGTCTCCGTTGAGCCTCATCGGAAGACAGACCGTCGGTGCTGGTTTCCAACCGCTTCAGCACATCTTCGACCGAGAGCTGGTGAATATCGTGGTATGTGAAGTGGAAATTCATTCCTAGACTTTCAATCATGCAATGATAAACGAATCGCCAAGTGCCTAACATGCGGGACGTTCAAAAAGGTTGACCAGCGATGCGAGAACAAAGCTGGCAGCCTTTTTCAACGTCCCGTTTAAGTCAGACACGGGCGCCTCGTACGATCAGTACCGAACAGGGGGCGTGCCTCAGCAGGCTTTCGGACACACTGCCGAGATAGAGTCGCTCGCTCTTCGTCAACTCACGGGAACCGATCACCAGCAGCTGGTCATGGCTTGCCTCGACATGTTTCACGATGGTGTCGATTACATGGTCCATCTGGACCTGAGTGACGACCGAAACACCATCTTTGATGAACTCATCCCGTAGGCCGTTGACCAACCTGGTGGCCCGTTCCATGACAGGCCGTTTCAATTCGGCCAGTTGCGATTCAGAGAGATAGCGTGCCGCGAAGTCCGTCACGGGACTTTCCATCGAGGTCAGGATCGTCACCATGGAGGATTCCGGCAAGATACGGGATCGAAGAAATCGAGCGGCGGCGCGTGACGGTTTGGAGTCGTCCACGGCGATGGCCACGCGGAGCAGGGCGGTCAGTGGTTGTTTCACGACCAACAGGGGACAAGGCGCCGTCGCAGCCACCTGGCGAGAGACACTTCCGAGTAAGAATCCTTGAATGTCGCTCAGGCCGCGCGATCCCATGAGGATGAGGTCAGCCTTCAGTCTCCGGGCCGTTCGCGAAATGGTCTGGGCGATCAGACCATGCGCGAGGATCGTCTGGAATTTTGTTCGTGGCCTGGTTGCTGCCTGGCCCAGGGCAAGTCGAGCCGCTCGCGCAGCATCGCGCAACAGGGTGGTCCCGGCCTTCTCCATCGCGGCAAGGGCACGTTTCCGTGCAACGGAGTTTTTGTTCACAGCGGCCTGGAGCGATGGTTGATCGATGATGTGTAGGAGCACCACCTGGTCAGGTGCTTGACCGGCAAACGCTTCAAGTGCCTGGATCCCCCACTGCGAGTGTTCCGACCCATCGACCGCGCATAAGATCCGCATAACTGGCCCCCTTCCGTGCAGGCTGTGATTCTGGAGAAGCCGTTTCGGGTATCAGATCTGCATCGGATGTGCCTGTAGCAGGGGATACGACGGAAGAAGAATTGGTCCATTACCAGGGAGTTATGGAGAGAAACAGTGTTTTGACAGAGGAGCCTATTGAGGCGTTTTGCAGCAGGAACGGTTTTCCTACTGTGGTGATTCGCGTCAGTATGAATGCATCGCTCAGAAGGTGAGATCACAGAGCGCTTCCATATAGAGAAAGGAGGGGCAATGAAAAAGAAGAAGCAGGCTAAGGTGAAGGTCAAAGTCAAAGACTTCGACTCAATGACCGTCAGTCAGGTCATGGAGAAGGACGTGCAATATGTCCGCCTGAAGACAAAAGGGGACGTCATCGCGTCGTTGACGATCGAGGGGTTCGGGGCCGTGCCGGTCGTGGAAAACGGCCGGAAGCTGACCGGCATTGTCAGCGAACATGATCTACTGGGAGCCGTCGATGACGGGCATCCGCTCGCAACTGTCTTGGCAAAAGATATCATGACGGCCAACCCTTACTCTGTCAGGCCGGAAACGACGCTTGGAACCTTGGTGCACGTGTTGCGGGCAAGTGATCTAATTCGCGTCCCTGTCGTCAATGCCAAAGAGAAATTGGTCGGAATCATCGCGCGACGCGATCTCTTGCGGGCCTATCTGGCCACAGGCGGCAAACGACAACTGTGAGGAGCTTATGAGACAAACCGAATTTTTCATGAAGGCGACCGATCCGAAGACCGTGACGGTCGGACAGTTGATGCAGGATGCCATCACACGATGCACCTCGCACACCGACGCATCGACGATCGCCCATCTGATGACCCATCGTAACTACGGAAGTCTGCCCGTTGTGGAAGAGGACGGCACATTGGTGGGGATCGTCACGGAATATAACCTCTTGCAAGCGATGATTGAAGGGCGTGACCTTCGGAAAATCCTTGCAACAGAGATCATGTCGGCTCATCCCGTCGCCGTGACGGAGGATCAGACGCTTGCTCAGGTGGCCGATCTGTTCCAAGACCGCTATCTGACCCGTGTGCCGGTGGTCCGGAACAATAAGTTAGTGGGGATTTTAGCCAGACGGGATCTGCTGTTCGGCTATATGAAGGCGTCGCAATATTGGTCGTAGCAGACTGTGAAGGGCGAAACAGTATGGTTTAAGGATTTCAAGTTTCAAGTTTCAAGTTTCAGGTGTGAGGTGTTTGGCTTCTGCACAACTTGAAACCTGAAACTCAGGGTTAAAACGCGAGGTACGAACAACGAGGTACGAGCGCGCGACCTTGTTGGGCGTGCTGTTATTCGTCGGTTGCATGAATGCCTAGCGTCTCCATAGTCGTGCCGTGGGTAGTTTGGAGCACTCTCCTCGCCATGATCCTTCTTGTTCTTCCTGCAGCTTACGCCGAAACGACGCCGAAACGTGGTAGTCCATGCAGTATGAGTTATCCCAGCGATGCGACTATCCAGTGGGAGTGCCGAACATTCCGTGTCGGTGAATCGTTGGAGACTCTCTTTGATGAACAGTGGATCGCTGTCGCGCGGTTCAACCGAATCGACCGGCGCCATGTCCACGCTGGGGTATCCATCAAGGTCCCGAAGCAGATCCAGGACGTGGAGTATTTCTCGCCGCTGCCGCTGCTGTATTTCGCGGCGGAGCAGGAGAGACGGTTCATCCTGGTCAATCTCTCCGAGCAATTTCTGGGTGCCTACGAGTACGGGGTTCTGCGATTTGCAGTACCAATCGCCTCAGGGAACGGCCATGATGAAACGCCGACAGGGGAATTCCGTCTCACTGCCGCGCACCGCGCCCATCAATCCTGTCGCTATACCGTTGAAGGAACGGACCGTCCCTATCCAATGAACTACGCGCTCAGGTTTCATATCAATCGCGCCGGCGTCTCCTACTGGATTCACGGACGGGACTTGCCGGGCTATCCCGCGTCCCATGGCTGCATCGGTCTCTATGACGAGCCGATGCAGAAGGAGCAGTATGGTTATCCCAAATCCCCTGAACTGAATGACGCGAAGCGACTCTTCGAATGGGTCTTAGGCGGCGAAGTCGAGGATGACCGACTCATCGCCCTGCCAAATGGACCAAGAGTTCACATCCTCGGCAAGGCACCGAGTCAGTGGTGAGCCAAGGGTATTGAGAGTGTTCTGGTGCCAACTGAGCACAGTGTCGATATTCTGCCAGCGAAGGAGGCTTTGATGACAGTCATGACATCCGTGCAGATCACCTCCCCTGGAGGTCCGTTCAAGATCGCCCACGGGCCGGTGCCGGAACCCAAGCCCAATACGGTCCGTGTGAAAGTCCAGGCTTGTGGGATATGCCATAGCGACATGTTCGTCAAAGAAGGCCATTGGCCGGGACTTCAGTATCCGCGTGTCACGGGCCATGAGGTGGCGGGCGTGATCGATGCCGTCGGTGCTGGGGTGATTGCCTGGGAAAAAGGCCAGCGTGTCGGGGTGGGGTGGCACGGCGGGCATTGTGGCCACTGTGCCCATTGTCATCGCGGTGATTTTTTCGGATGTCAGAGGTTCCTCGTGACCGGCTTTCATGAAGATGGTGGGTATGCGGAGTACCTCATCGCGCGTACGGAAGCGCTGGCGGCTATTCCCGATGTGTTGACGGCAACGGACGCGGCACCGATTCTCTGTGCCGGGATTACCACGTTTAACAGCCTGCGTCACAGCGGAGCCAGGGCGGGCGATCTGGTGGCTGTTCAGGGACTGGGCGGGCTCGGCCATCTCGGGGTGCAGTTTGCCAATAAGATGGGTTTTCATACCGTTGCCATCGGGCGCGGCCAAGAGAGGTCCGTACTTGCCCTCAAACTGGGAGCTGAGCGCTACCTCGATGCCGAAACGACTGATCCGGCGAAGGAGCTGGCAGGTCTCGGTGGAGCTGCCGTGATTTTGGCAACGGCGCCGAGCGGTAAAGCCATGTCGGATATGGTTGACGGCTTGGGAGTCGGCGGCAAGCTCATTGTTCTTGGGGCATCCACTGATCCTATGACCGTGACACCGCTTCAACTGATCGGCGCACGTCGAACGATTCAAGGATGGCCGTCCGGCACGGCTCGTGATTCTGAGGACGCCTTGAACTTCTGCGCCTTGACCGGTATCCGTCCGATGGTGGAGACGTTCCCGTTGGAACAGGCAGCGGCAGCCTACGACCGGATGCTGAGCGGAAAGGCTCGCTGCCGTGTAGTGTTAACAACGGAGTGAGGTCTGCTTCCTCATGCTCGGCACGGGTACTCGCATCGCTTGGTCTCATGGGGCTATCCACTTGTCCAGTACGATGGATGACTTGCAATCCGTTCTTTCGAGTCAGCAGATTCGTGCCTGTAGATTAGCGCCTGGCTGTTTTCACTGGTGGTCCAGGAGGGCACATGAAGGAGAGCCAGCGGTATAGGACCAAACAATAGATTGCTGAACCCTTTGGGCGTATGACCTGCGGTTTACGAACTGTACCAGATCCAACCTCAGACAACCTAAGCCCGCAAGAAACCACAACTCAGGAGGTAGACGAGATGGGCCTAGATGGGGGTGGTTTGTCCTGTCCTGGTAGCAGCGTGGTAGCAGAAAGTGGTCAAGATCATTCTGAGTAAGAACCCCGCCCTTCCGGACGGGGCACTCACATGCAGATTTTTGTAGAATCCGCTGAGTAAAAGTCCCCTCAAACAAGACGAGCAATCATCAGAAAACGGTGAGGATTCGTGGGCGGCATTTCATTTTGATAACGAATCAGCAAGCGCACGCAGCAACAATGCTCCATTACCACGCCATGCACTGCCGTGCATGCACGCGAGTATTGTAGGGTTTGTCGAGGCTAATCGCTCCAGCATTGCACGTGCATTCTTCGTGTGTGAAAAGTAATCCATCCCATGGCGGAAGGCCTCACTCGGCCCAAGAATATCCGACTCGGTCACGGGTGGAAGATCAGCGCCCCCCTGCGTGAACAGGTCGCCACAGAGCAATGTTGAGGTGCGTTCTTCCATCAGAAAGCCACATTCCCAGGCGTGCGGGAGATGCGGAGTGTCGAACCAGCGCACGGTGTGCTTGCCCAGCGACAAGCGCTCTCCATCGGCAAGTGCACGAGGGGCCCGATCTGCAAGGTCGCCTATCGAAACTAAGGCAGCAACAGTACCGCACAGTGGTATGGCTTGTGCCGCGACAGCAAGCCATTCGTTGAGCGAACCGCACTCATCGGCTTCCACATGGGATAGACCAATGTAGCGAAGGCTCTTGACGGGCAACACGCTCGCTACTGCTTCACACACGAGGGGAAACATTTTGCGCGGGCCGGTGTGGAACAGCAAGGGTTCCTCATCGGCGATCAGATATTGGTTGAATGAGAACCCACCGGCCCCATCGATCACAACCGGTGTATTAATGAGGTAAATCCCGTCAGCAACCTCATACACATTCGTCCCGGATTGCCTGTTTGTCACGGTCATCAGTCTCTCCTTTTGGGCACGGTTTAGCACGAGCCCGGCCTACGTTCTTCGAACTCGACCACTCCGCGTCGTCTATCCAGTTCAATCAGACAGCATTCGTTCAGCATGTTACGAAGCTGCTGTCTGCCGCGTTGCACACGGGATTTCATGCCTGGAACGGACAGGCCCAGTTTATGAGCCGCTTCTTGGTTCGTGAGCCCTTCCAGTTCTACGAGGATAATCGCCTCTCTGTATTCACCCGACAATCGGTCAATCATTGGGCGGAGACAGTGCGACAGCTCGTACTTGCCCTCAGTTTCATCTTCCTCGATGGCTTTTGCCTTCAGATCTTCCTCCATCTCCGTCGCAAGGCCAGCTGGCAATTCCCGTCGGCATCGCGGCGAGCGGTAGTGGTCGACAATGGCATTGCGAGTGATTTGATAGACCCATGACACCATCCGTTCCGGCTCCTGAAGGGCTTGGGCATGCCGATGAACTCGCACAAACACTTCTTGCAAGAGATCTTCAGTTTCTGCCTCATTTCCGACACGTTTGGCGATAAACGCTCGCAGACCTTCATGGAGTTGTTCCCACATACTCGACGCCATGTTTTCCATTCTTGTCCTCACTTGGAGAAAAAGCCAGCTGCGCGTTTAGACGCAGCTGGTTGAAGCTTATCCTACAGTCTAATATAGCCTCACCCCTTGGTAATCGTCTCAGTCTGTGATGCTGAGCAGGTGGAATGGCTGTTGGCCGCACGATTTGGGATACAACACCCGGTGTTGGAAAGAGCCCCTTCCACCGGAAGCTGATCATGTACCGTGAAGACCTCCCACGCATTCCCATCTGGATCGGAAAACCAGAGTTTATCCTGACGAGCAAAACAACAAGCGGTGTTCTCCTCGACACGTTCCAGAATGCCTTGGGCCTGGAGATGTTCTTTCCAAGCGGCAATCTCCTCAACGGATTCGACCTCGATGCCCAAGTGGTCGACGGAGCTGAGTCGCCCAGTTGAGGAAACCAAGGAGAAGTTCAAGGCGGGCTCCTTCAAGCCGAACTTGGCGTAATCATGTGTTTGCTTCTCCGGGACGACCCCAAAAACCTTCTGATAGAACGCAACCGAGGCAGGCACATTCCGTACATCGAGAGAAAGGTGTGGTCTCATGACGCTCTCCTTTAGTTGGCTGAAGGCCCCATGCCTTCATCTACTCCTATAGACGGAGAGGGCGAGAGATGGATGCAAGAATAGGGATTTACAAAGACCATTCGGTACGTCCTCCAAGCATCTGACCACCAAGACTCCCTTTTGATCCATTTGACCCTTCGCCAGTGGTTCTGGTGTATCAGAAACAACTCTGCTACATTAGAAGCTGTTGCTAGTGCGAGTAAGGGTGTCCTTCATGACCACGAAAACATTAGATCAGCATATTGAAACGAGCCTTGATGTTGCAGGGGGGAAACCCCGTATTGCAGGCCATCGTATTACCGTGCGCGATATTGTCATATGGCATGAACGGTTGGGAAAAAGTGTCGATGAAATTGCCAGTGACTACGGCCTGACGCTGGCCGATGTCCATGCCGCACTCGCGTACTATTTTGATCATCGAGCCGATATCGACAAAGACATGGCTGACGGCCAGGCCTTTGCCGAGTCCTTACGCCACGCCACGCCTTCGAAGCTCAAACACAAGCTGAATGCCGGGGAAAATTAGGTTCTATCTCGACGAACACGTTCCCAGAGCCGTTGTACAAGGCTTGCGCGAACGAGGCGTCGATATCAAAACAGTGACTGAAGCGGGCCTCCTCAGCGCACCCGATACCGCGCATATGCAGCGAGCCCGTGTTGAACAGCGCGTCATTTTTACACAAGATAGCGATTTTCTCCGTCTCCATGCTGCGGGACATCCTCATTGCGGCATCGTGTATGCCCCACAAGGAATATCGATTGGAGAAACCATTCATGGCTTGATGTTACTCCACCAGGTCCTCGATGCTGACGAAATGGAAGGACACGTCGAGTTTCTGTAAGCACACTGCGCCCTGCATTCTTGACGCTAGGCCCTATGAGGTCCCACAGGATTCAGATTTTCAGGCGCCGTTGGTCATCTCACTGCCCTCCGGAGGATAGCCTCGCATGAAACTCCTATCGACCTCTATTTTTTCTTGACGATCACACAAAGACTCCCAAGCCCTTTGATTTCAACTGAGGATCGGACGCTCACCACACGACTGCAGGAGGGGTTGGAGATGTACTGGTGGGCATCAGACTACTCGACCATCTCATTCTCGGTGACGACCGCGCCTATAGTTTTGCCGATCAGGGCTGGCCGCTGTGAAGCGACAGCGGAAGATCTGTCGCATTTACCGCCGATGATTCTCGTGAGCAGAAGACGTATGGCGAGCATTGGGAGATTCCGGACCTCCCATACGAGTAGCGGTCTGCTTCTGACACGGCGGCCGCCTAAAAAATAAGCAATATGCTGAACAGCTGATACTTCGCGGTGACGCTCACACATCACCCGACTTGCTCACAAAGTTATCCCCAGAGCGTGAGGATGACGGGCTGAGCGTGGCATGGGGAAATCGTCATAGCCTGAAAGAGGAAAAGTCGAATGGGACGGGCCGAGAGTATTACCTGGTGGCGCATATTGCGACACTGTTGACTGTTCGCTGTGGCTTATTTCCCTTCCCCAGTGCTGCTACCCGTTAGTGATCCGATAACATCGTGGTTGTATGAGTGAATGCATTCTTGATCACGTTTTCTTTCGCGGCACCGTGCTTGCCTTTCATCTCGTGAGAAAACGTGATTGCTTTTCCAGTCTGTAGGCGAAAAGGAGACTGGGAGGGATGTTGTGTAATCTTTGATACTGCCGACCAGGAACCTAGTACACATTCTACCGCTCCTCATCTGAAATGATTGGCTCAAAGGGAGGCTCGTTATGGAAATCAAAGTGTTGTTGTGCAATTGCAAAGGGCTCTGCGATTCATTCAAAGACTCCGACATGAATAAGCTGCCCTTCGAAGTCGAGTCAGACTTGGATGTGAAGTACACCGTGCTGAGCCCGCAGCTATGCGGCCAGGGCGGGAACGCCATTTTGGAGGAGGCGATGAAGACATCCAAGCCGGACGGTTACTTGCTCGTGGGCGCCTGCGCTCCGAAGGCCCAGGAGAAGCTCTTCAAGAAACTCATTCGTGCGACCGGGTTCAATGAGAAGCATTTCGTACCAGTCGATATCCGAGGCACCGACAACGCGGGAATCCTGGATCGTCTCCGCGGATCTGTGGAAGGGATTCTCAAGCAGGCGGAAGCCGAGCCGAGCCCTGCGACATAACGAAAGCGATCTGCAGGGCACCTCGAAAACACGATGGACACGAGCGACATTCTCCAACTTGAGGAGGTGAGCGTTGAGGTCGGCGGACGACCAATCCTCCACGATGTGAGCTTGCGGATCAGACCGGGCGAGACGCATGTGCTCTTCGGTCCGAATGGATCCGGCAAATCCTCGTTGCTGATGGCCATCATGGGACTGAGTCGCTATCGCGTCACCAAGGGCCGTATCCTATTTCAGGGCCAGGACATCACCCACCTCGCCGTCGACGAACGTGCGCATCTGGGGATCGGCCTCATGCAGCAGCGCCCTCCAAGTGTGCGAGGCATTCCGTTAGGACAACTCGCCGAAGTCTCGGCACAGGGGAGGGGCAGCACACGAGTGACGGAACTGGCCGACCAGCTTGGATGCACCGGCTTGCTCACGCGCGATGTGAACGTGGGGTTTTCCGGCGGCGAAATCAAGAAAGCCGAACTGCTCCAGCTCATGGCCCAGCAGCCAGCGTTGGCCTTGGTCGATGAACCGGACGCCGGGGTTGATCTGGACAGTATTGCGGTGGTGGGGCAAGCGCTCGCCTGTCTCGTAAAGCATCCCACTGCCGAGGCAGTGGCGCCAGCGGCACTCATCATTATGCATACGGGCCACATCCTCAATTATCTGCGGGCGGACGTGGGGCATGTGCTCTACGGCGGCACGCTCGTCGGCGAAGGCGAAGGACTCCAGTTGCTGGAGGAGATTCGTAAACACGGGTACGGGAAATGTCCGATCTGTCGCTCACACATTCCGGTCCAGTAGCCACGAGGGAAGAGTCGCTCCGGGCTCGCGCAATCCAGGCCCAGGCACGGCCATCACCCTATGGCCCCGACCTGGACCTGACGACGTTCAGTCAGCCTGTCGAGCAGCAACGCCAACGGGTCGAGGCGCTGCGTTCGCTGGAGCAGCAGATGCGGGAAGCCGCGTTGCTGGCGGGCATCGACAGCGAGGAGACCGGCAGGGCGGCATCGTATTTTCAAGTCGACTACTCCGCCATCTACGAACGCATCCAGCGGCGCTATCAAGGCCAGATCGAACTCATGACCGTGACCGAGGCTCTCAAATCCTACGACTGGTTGCGGAACTATTGGTGGCAGGCGGTCGAGGTCGATCAGGACAAGTACACGGCGGCGGTGGAACTGGCTCAAACGGGCGGCTTCTTCTTACGGGTCTTTGCGGGCCAGCGCGTCACAGAACCAATCCAGGCCTGTCTGCTCGTGCAGGAAAACAATATCAGCCAGAACGTCCACAATGTAATCCTGATTGAAGAAGGCGCCGCCGCCCAGCTGATTACGGGCTGTACCCTCCATCCACGTGTTGAAACGGGGCTGCACATCGGTGCGAACGAGGTGTTCCTCAAGAAGGGAGCGACGCTCGCGGAGACGATGATCCACAACTGGGCCGAAGGGTTCCATGTCAGACCACGGACCGGCGTCATCGTGGAGGAGGGCGCGACGTTCGTCAGCAACTACATTCTACTCCGTCCCGTACGGTCGGTGCAGGACTATCCGCGTGTCTTCCTTCGTGGAGCGGGTGCACGGGCCCAGTTCAATAGCATCATCGTGGGCCTCAAGGAGTCCCTTATCGATATGGGGACTTATGCGGAGCTGACGGGGCAGGGCACCCGAGCCGACGCGATCTCACGGGCTGTCGCGAGAGACCAGTCCACCATGTATTTGCGGGGTGAGTTAGTCGGTCAGCACAACGAGAGTCGGGGCCATCTGGACTGCCGCGGCATGCTGCTCTCGGATCAGGCCAGGATGCACGCCATTCCAGAATTACTGGCTGACTCGGCGCCACGGAGTCAGTTGTCACATGAAGCGGCTGTCGGCCCGATCGCTGAAGAAGCGGTGGAATATCTCATGACACGGGGACTCCCGCGCGATGTCGCGATTTCGACCCTGGTTCGCGGCTTCATGCAAATTGGTCTGCCGGGCCTTCCGGACATCCTGACCAAACACATCCAGCGGGTGCTCGCAGCCACGGCAGAGCACTCCTTATAAAAGAGCAGTAGAGAATGATCACGAAGGAAGAAGTGCTGGATGCGTTACGAACGGTTCAGGACCCGGAGCTGGGTCAGGATCTGGTCGGTCTCGACATGATTCGGGACGTTCAGATCGAAGGGGACCGGGTCTCCTTCACCGTCGTCCTCACGACTCCAGCCTGCCCGCTGGGGATGGAATTCCAGGAGCGGTGTGAGGAAGCGGTTCGGCGGCTGCCCGGCGTTCGGGACGTGGGAATCACGATGAGTGCCGACGTGGGGTCAATCGACGGCGTATGACGGATCGTACCTTGTGTGATCCCGAGGTCATCCAACAGAAGAGGACCCTCCGCGATGGGCGAACTAGCCGACGAATGGGCGACGCAACAGAAGCCGAATCTCTGGGGGACGATTCCCACCATTGCACAGATGCAGTCGGAAGGCGGAGCCGCCGGAGCGGTCCACGGCGCTCTGCAGGCCGGCGCCTTGACCGCCACGTTCACGGCCTCCCAGGGCCTTCTACTTATGATTCCCAACCTCTACAAGATCGGCGGAGAACTCACGGCCTTCTGCATGCATGTGGCCAGGCGCAGCGTCGCCACCCACGCCCTGTCTATCTTCGGCGATCATTCTGATGTGATGGTCTGCCGCCAGACGGGATTCGCCCTGCTGACCTCCGGCTCCGTGCAAGAAGCGCATGACCTTGCCTGTGTCGCTCAGGCCGCGACCCTGGCCACCAGGATTCCCTTCATCCATGGCTTCGACGGCTTCCGCACGTCCCATGAAATCGCCAAGATCGAGGAACTGATGGATGCAGATCTCCTCGCCATGATCGACGAGAGCTCCATTCAGGCGCACCGGGAGCGAGCCTTGACCCCCGACCGTCCAGTCCTGCGCGGCACAGCCCAGAATCCGGATACCTTCTTCCAGGCACGCGAAGCCTGCCAGCCGTTGTACTCCGCCTGTCCAGACCGTGTGCAAGCCGTGATGGACCAATTCGCGGCACTCACCGGTCGTCTGTATCACCTGTTCGACTACGTCGGTCATCCCGAAGCCGAACGCGTGATCGTGCTCATGGGCTCAGGCGCTGAGACCGTTCATGAGACGGTCGACTTGCTGGTCGATCGTGATGAGCGCGTCGGCGTCCTGAAGGTGCGCCTCTATCGTCCGTTCGCAGTTCAGCGATTCCTGGCTGCTCTTCCATCGACCACCTGAGCCCTCGCCGTGCTGGATCGGACCAAAGAGCCTGGTTCGGTGGGGGAGCCGCTCTATCTCGATGTGGTCGCCGCCTTGCACGAAGGACGTGCTGAGGGACTGAGTCGCTTTGCGGAAGAGCCGACCGTCATCGGTGGCCGATATGGGCTTTCCTCGAAAGAATTCACGCCGGCCATGGTTAAGGCGGTCTACGATGAACTGGCCAAAGCCCGTCCGACGCGTCATTTCACGGTCGGCATCACGGACGACGTCAGCCGGACTTCGTTCCCGGTAGATCCTGAGTTCGACATCGAACCGCCTGAAGTGCTTCGAGAATCCTATTGAGGGTCGGATACCTTTATCAACCACATTGTGGATGCTTGGGGGCATCGACTGATCCTATGACGGTCACACCGCTTCAACTGATCGGCGCACGTCGAACGATTCAGGGATGGCCGTCCGGCACGGCTCGTGATTCTGAGGACGCCTTGAACTTCTGCGCCTTGACCGGTATCCGTCCGATGGTGGAGACGTTCCCGTTGGAACAGGCAGCGGCAGCCTACGACCGGATGCTGAGCGGAAAGGCTCGCTGCCGTGTAGTGTTAACAATGGAGTGAGGTCCTCTTACTCTTGTCCGGAATGGGTACTCGCATTGCTTGGTCTCGCGGACTACCCCAGCGTCCTGGCCCCGATAGACCATATACTCGTTACCCGCTTTCATTGGCTTTGCTCAATGTTTCAGCGATCAGGAAGAGTGGGGATCAAGCAGGAACCCCAAACAACCTTCCCACTCCAGCGGTCACGGCCATTGCCAAAGCACCCCAAACCGTCACCCGCGTGGCAGCAATCATTGCGGACGCACCGCCGACCCGTGCAGCGAGAGATCCTAAAAGAGCCAGGAATAGAAGAGAACTTCCGGAGACAGCCCACATAAGCGCCGAGGTTGGTACCAACAGGACGATCAGGAGCGGGAGGGCGGCACCAATAGAAAACGTGACAGCTGATGCCAAGGCGGCTTGCACTGGCCGTGCGGTCATGGTGTCGGATATGCCGAGTTCATCACGGCTATGGGCACCGAGTGCATCATGTGTCATCAACTGTGTTGCGACTTTGGATGCAAGTTCCGCATCGAGCCCACGTGCCACGTAGATGGCAGTCATTTCCCTGTGCTCCTGTTCAGGAGCTGACGATAACTCGTTACGCTCTCGTTCGAGATCCGCGCGCTCGGCATCGGCCTGTGAACTCACGGAAACATACTCCCCGGCAGCCATCGCCATGGATCCGGCCACCAGACCGGCTATGCCCGCTGTCATAATACTCGTTGAGCTTGCGCCTGCTGCGGCAACGCCTACGATAAGACTGGCCGAGGACACAATACCGTCATTTGCGCCTAGCACAGAGGCACGGAGCCATCCAATACGGCGTACGGTGTGTGTTTCAAAGTGGGGCATCGTAATTAGTCCGGAGATAGTCAGTCGACCCAACCTCAGAGGTTTGGCTCAGTCGCCTCATGAGTGGACCCGGTCCTAGGGAGGAGTAGGATGCCCTCATACTGCCACGGTGGCCCGACTTCAGGCGAAGATGACCAACAGTCGGTGGACTCATACGCATGCGCGGTTAGTTTGACTTTGGAGTACAGCCGATTGAACTGTCTGTTTGAAGCAATTACCCATTCGGCGGGCATTGTACTCTTGGTTTGACGGGAACGCACAGGAAACTCGCTGGCGTATGTTCACGGTCGTCGGACAGGGTCCATCCTGGACCGCAGAGTTGGGCAGCTAGTCTCGCCTTTTCCATCTTGGCCTTATCCACCGGTGCTCTTGGAATGCCGCTAATTTCTGGACCGGCATGGGCATCTGTTACAACTATGATAGTGGCAGGCAATGGTAGGTAGGTGATTACGCAGAATCATATGACAGGATCTCCGACAGGTTATAGCCAATACGGAGTGGTGTTAGGCGACACCGATCGGTTTGGTTCAACTCATGGACTGTGGCCGGCATTATGCCTTCTAGGTCATATGCTCGCCGGCATGGAAAAGACTCGCAGGTGAGCTCGGGATAATGATGTGAAGCACGGAGTAATAGTCCTAGATGATGATTTCGCAGGGTTGAAGGAAGACTTTCAATGGGATCTCACGGTCATCATGACCCTGGATGTGTTTGGCGCGAAGTTCCTTGAGTGCTGACACGACCTGAGGCAAAAACGCAGCCTCGTACCCAAGGGCGACCATAAATAGCGTATTGGTGTTGGTATTGTGGCCGGTTTCGGGGTCTGCATCTGAAACGATTCCTGTCGCACCACTGCCGCCTACACCGTGGATGACCGTGTATCCTTTGATCCCCACGTGTTTAAACAGGGCCAAGATCTCGTTTTCCAACCGCTTCCCGCAGACAATGTGAAGCATCTTCATGGGGGTCCTCTTTGGGCTATTGCCGGAGCTCGAAATCCTGCGTGTGTAGCGTACCACAAGAAAGGAATTCCCATAAGAAATGCCCCATTGTGCTCCGAGGAAAGTGGCGGTGAATCAATCAAAGGCAGCGGGTACGCAAAATATAGGACTATACGAGCAGCTATTGGGAGTCGAAGTAGAAGACTGTCAAAGAGGTAAATACTGTTATCGGACATCAGGCAAAGGAATGCTGCCCCTTCCCTTGAACATACAGCCCGCATACTAACAACTGCAGGTCAACATCTTATTAGTCACGAGGTGGCTACCGATACTCAATCCGGGAACGATCTTATCGTTAGTTGTCCGGTGCAGTTTCCGCAGCGCCACATGATTCGTCTTCTACGTGCACCCCTAAAGCAGACATGTTTCCTAATACTATTTGACATTCTCATCATCCGTTGTAGTTTGTAAGAGAAGTGACGTACGAGATATCTCGTTCTATATGCCATGGCCATTATTTCACAAACAGTGTCACTCATATTTTGATCGTACGCATCACGAATGAGGGAGGGAGAATGCGCAGACCAAACTTGTTTGTCATGTGCCTGCTTATCTTGAACCTGTCCGGGTGCTCCGTGCTGATGGTAGCCAGTCGAGAGTCTAAACGAGGTGATATCAATGTCATTCAAGTCGGTGTTGAACGATCCGTGGTGATCGCGACACTCGGCCAACCTGACAGCTACTATACTCCTGAGGGTGGCGGATTCGATGACCGGTATAAATTAGATCCTGACGCCCATCATTGGGCCGTCAAGCTCCTCACGGGGATATTTTATTTGGCAGGCGATTTCTTCACATTGTGCTTAACGGAAATTCTCTTTACTCCTCTTGAGATTGCGGCCAAAGACAGATTGGTCATCTACCACCTCACATACGCGGCTGATGGTAAGCTATCTGCGATTGAGAAGATAAAACCGTGATGCGGCTACCGATTGGCCGGGGAGTCGGGATGAACAATCTCAGGGAGTACGACCAATAATCGGTGGACCCAGACATATGCGTACCTACTTCGGCCGGAGGACGCAACCTATTGAGCTATCCGTTTCAAGTAACTGTGCATTCGGCGGGCAGTGCACTCTCGGCTTGACTGGAACGCACAGGAAACTCGCCGGCGTATGTTCACGGTCGTCGGACAGGGTCCATCCTGGGCCACAGAGTTGGGCAGAGAGTCTTGCCTGTTCCATCTTGGCTTTGTCCACCGGTGCTCTTGGAATGCCGCCAATTTCTGGGCCGGCATGGGCATCTGTAAGAGCTGTGACAGTGGCAAGAGTGAATGCGACGGTGAGTAATTGGGTGCGTCGCTTCATGATCCATCCTCTCTTTCAAGAACGACCTTCCTGGAAGGTGTATCGTCAGCTGTGTCCTGGTGTTGCACAGGCAAGGTGTGTCTCAGCCACACTCTGTGCAAAGGCTTCTGTGAGGTTGCCGTTCAACGCTGCTGCTCGTTCATAGACAATAAAGTTATACGGGTCCTTCGCCGTAAGGCCGTACTTGTCGATGAGCATCTGATGCTGCCCCTCGGTTTGGATGTGGTACCGAACTTTCGTGATTAACTTGAGTCCGGAACTTTCCTTCGGCACTCGATACTCAAATGTATAGTTTCGACCGGCCAGCGGCATGAGCCGATTGTCGTGCAACTCGACGATGGCTGGTTGCCAGAGGATCCAGCGTCCCATCGTATCCGACTGCTGTTCCAATACCTTCCCTTTCTGATCCTCGACGGCAAACTCCACGGTAAAGTGGCGGTCAGGGTCCCCCGTCGGGAGTTTGTGCCCTGCACCTGCGTTGACCAGCGTCAGAGTCACTCGAACCTTGTCGCCGGGCTTCGGTTCGGCCGGATCAGCCACGATCTTCACGTCGATCGCCCGCTTCACCATGGCGGGATCATGTCCGCCACGCCAGAGATGCTGACGGCCTTGGCGAACGGGGCCGCCGATTGCCACTGGTCGTTCGATTTCTGGCATATGGCAGCTCTGGCAGATGAACCCGCGTTCTTTCTTCCAGTGTCCATCTTCATATTCGGGATAGGTACCGCAAGGCCCGCCGTTATAAAACTGTGCCGGTCCTCCCACGACGCTGTGACAGCGCTGACAGAGTTGTGCGGTACGAAAGGTCGGATCGTATTTCGTCGGATGGGGGGCCTTGGCGTCTTCGTAAGGCCCCATGATGACTCCATCCCGTACATGACAGGCCGCGCAGGTCACGCCTTCCTGTTGATATTCCTTATCGTAGTGCGGATTGGGTTCTTGGACAGCACGTTCGACTCGGTCGCGTGGGATGTCCTTAATCAGGGTCGGTTGCTGGTTTTCCAGCGGGGTGTGACAGTTCAGGCAGACCCAGATGTGTTTATCCTTCGTCCAATAGGCTTGGAAAAAGGGATCGGTATAGGCCTGAGCATGGATGCTGGTTTTCCATTCGTTGTAGATGTCGACATGGCAGACTCCGCAGGCCTCCGCCTTCAAGCTCACGAGACCGTCAGGAACTTTTTGATGGGGGATGGCATGGGCATAATCTTCACGCAAGCCGAAGATGACGACTGGTTTCACTTCGGTATAGTACAGATACGTGAGGCCGCCTAGCACGACGAGTCCGATCAAGGTTCTCTTCACCCACTGCATTGCTGGCTCCGTTCGACCCGCTCTCGTGTTGAGTGTCTCAACGTATGCGCCACTATATACCCTGATTGATCTGTTGCAGGAGAGATAGCAGTCATCATACTGGACGGCTTCCTCCTCTCTCAACTCGTGTCTCTCTCCAGCCTTGTACGAATGGATCAAGGAAATGTGGTGACAGAGAACTCAGGGCAACAAGTCTCGTCATAGGGCCAGAATATGACTTGCTCCAAGCAGGCGACTTCGCTATACAGGGCTGGTCCAACTTAGTTAAGGGAGGAACACTAACTATGCATGGGATGCCGATGGAAACGTTGCTTCGCGGGATTGTTTGCCTGTTGGTCATCGGAGGCTGTGTGTCGGAACAGGTCGTCGTGGAACCAACCGCAACAGGGCCATTGATCTCATCGGCTCCTCCTGACGTAGCCCCCGCTGGGCCTTCGGATTTTGTAAAGGCGTGTTTGGCCCGAATTGCGAATGATGCCAGCGAAGGGGCACAGATGGTGGCCGAGCAAAGCTGTCTGGACAATGAAAAGCTTCACCAAGCTGTGGTCGGGGTTGCCGTGGCGAAAAGTGGTAACCGTGCATCCGCCGGTACGCAAGGTGATTCGCTGGACGCCTGTATGACACGTATCCCCACCGACGCAACGGCAGGTCAGCGAATGTTGGCGGAAGAAAGTTGTAAGCGTGATCAGATCACGCATCACTGAATAGAGGGCGATCGCAACCAGGATTCAGACTTGGACCTTCAGTCTGGCTCCACCTCTCCATGGTCCTAGGTGCAGGCTCTGACGCTGTCGGGGAAGCTCGGTCGCGTATTTCTCGACTCCATCACCTTTTCGATTTTGTAAGTCCTTTCGTGTCAAAGTTAATAGACGGTCCTGCGGATATTATCCCCACTTTCCCATTCAGTCAGCGAGTGTGCAGTGGTACAAATGAAGGTCCTGACGTATTGCATGTGGACTCGTTTCGCTCGCAGCGAGCACGATAGTTGCTCAATTATTGGGGCACGTCCTGATCAGAGCATAAATGATCATTCAGGGGTGAAAATACTATGTACATGATGATTGCTTATCCACAGATATTGAGAGCCGGCCTCATCGCACTACTCCTCACGGCATCGGCACTGTCGGATGCGAGAGCGGATGCCGTCACTGAATGGAACGAGAGGGCCGGTGAGATCGTGGTGAAGGCTGGTTTGGGACCGTTGCCTGCGGAGCGCGTATTAGCAATGGTCCAAGCCTCGGTCTATGAAGCGGTGAATGCCATCACACGGCGGTATCCCGTCAGCGATATGAAACTGCAGCCGACTCCTGGGGCATCATTGGAAGCAGCAGTCGCAGCGGCGAATCGTGCCATGTTGGCAAAACTGATTCCGTCTCAACAGGCAATCATCGATCACGCCTATCAGGCTGTTCTGACTACAATCGCCGATGGACCAGCCAAGTCCAATGGTGTCGCTGTCGCTGAAAAGGCAGTCGCGGCTGTTCTGGCGAGGCGTGCGAATGATGGGGCTGCGGCAGGGGAGTCCTATCGTCCACATACGAGTGCAGGAACCTATGTGCCCACGGTGATACCGGAAGCGCCACAGTGGAGGTATCGCACACCCTGGTTGATGACGAACCCGTCGCAATTTCGTCCGGGGCCACCTCCGGACTTAGGCAGTGACGTATGGGCGCGTGACTATAATGAGGTGAAAGCGCTGGGTGGAAAGCGGAGTCAACAGCGGACTGCGGAGCAGACAGAAATTGCCCGTTTCTGGGAAGAGGTCATGCCGCCGATCTATCATGCCATCGTGCGTTCAGTTGCGAATACTCCAGGAAGAGACATCACGCGGAATGCACGCTTGTTTGCCGCAGTGACGCAAGCGTCGGATGACGGCTTGATTGCGGTGTTTGATGCCAAATATCACTACGGTTTCTGGCGACCTCTCACTGCCATTCGTAACGGCGACATCGATGGGAACGATGCGACCGAACGGGATGAGTCCTGGGTGCCGTTCATTGAGACTCCCATGCATCCGGAATACCCTTGCGCCCACTGCATCACGTCCGGAGTGGTGGGTACGATATTACGAGCGGAGATCGGAAATGAGCCGACCCCGGTGTTGACCACAAGGAGCACCGCGGCTGGTGGGGTCTCGCGCAGCTGGACCACCATCGACGAGTTCATGCAGGAAGTGGCGAATGCACGGATCTATGATGGCGTTCATTATCGGAATTCCGGCACGGTCGGAACCGACATGGGGAGGCGGATTGCTCAGCTGGCGATTGAAAAGTACCGACTGACATACAAATAGCGCCTAGCAGAATGCTGAAAAAGTCCTCCAGCCGCGTTCTCGCATCACTCAGAAGCTCAACGTACCGAAGCGTACGCCTCGCCCCTTCGCTCGCTGCGGCCTTGCTGGAAGCCGTTTTGAGCATTCTGAGGTGTAGCATGCCACAGTCTTTTCTCTCATCCTGCAACGGTGCGCGAAGCAGAAACCGAGTTTTTCTTCAGACTGCTACGGCTCTGTGATGATGTGCCCGCTCGGCTTTTCTTCCCCTTCGCCCCACTCCGCCACAGCCTGTGCCATCTCTTCTAATCGCAGCGCGGCTCGGCCAAACACACTGTCGGGTGGGTAGGCCCTATCGAGTCCCCGCTCACCGGCAACGATGCCGGTGAGTAACTCCAGTGCTTCTTCAATGGTGTTCACGGCATAGACGGCAAAGTGACCGGACTCGACGGCTTCCACTACATCGCGGCGAAGGGCCAAATGCTTGGTGTTGCGAGCGGGGATGATGACACCTTGCGAGCCGGTCAACCCTTTGCGTGAACAGGATTCGAAGAACCCCTCGATCTTTTCGTTCACCCCGCCGATCGGCTGGATTTCACCCAATTGATTGACCGAGCCTGTGACGGCCAGCCACTGATGGATCGGTAGATCGGCGAGGCTGGAGAGAATGGCGATGAGCTCGGCTACGGCGGCGCTGTCACCTTCTACTTCAGAGTAAGTCTGTTCAAACGTCAACGAAGCGCTCATGGCAAAGGGATGGGCCCCTGAAAATTTACCCGCGAGATATCCGGCCAGCGTCAGGACCCCCTTGCTATGGATCATTCCTGCCAGTTCCGCCTCCCGCTGAACATCGATCACGCCTTTGGTGCCGACGTAGGTACGAGCGGTGATCCTCGTCGGGCGGCCGAACGCGTAGTCGCCGAACTCATGAACCGACAGCCCGTTGACCTGGCCGACTACGTCACCGGCGAGATCGATCATCAGCGTGCCTTCTTTAATTTCATCTTGGATCCAATGTTCCGCCAAGTTCGAGCGATGACGTTTATGGGTGACGGCGGCATCGACATCGGCTCGCGTCACAAACGCATGGCCTTCTTTCTTCGCCCAATACCCCGCTTCACGGATAAGGTCGCTGACGAGACTGAGCCGGAGCGAGAGTCGATCGCGACGATCGGCAAAGCGAAGGCCTTGCCGGAGGATCTCCGCGACGGCATCCGCTCCGAAGTGTGGCAGTCCTTCTTCTCGACAGAGCCTCGCAATGAACCGGGCATATTGTCGGTCCTCCCGTTCGCTTCTCACGACTTCAGTGTCGAAATCCGCCTTCACTTTGAACAGCTTCTCGAAGTCTTCTTCGTAGGTTTGCAGCAGGTGGTACAGCATGGGCGGCCCAACCATGATGACTTTCACATTCACGGGGATCGGCTCCGGCCTCAGCCCCGCGGTGGAGAACCCGTAGAATTCACCGGGATCCTCGATCTTCACCTCATTGGTCTTGATCACCCGCTTGAGCGCGTCCCACGAAAACGGCTGGCGCAGCATGTCCACGGCGTTCACGATCAGGTAGCCGCCGTTGGCTTGCAGCACAGCTCCTGCACGGATTTCCGTGAAGTCGGTGTACATGACGCCCATATGGGCCCGCCGCTCGATCTTGCCGATGAGATTGGTGTAGGTCGGGTGTGATTCGTCGATGACGGGAGCCCCTTCCCTTGGGTCGCGTTGGACGATCAGATTGACAAGGAAACGCGACATGTCGGGTCGCTTGAATTCCAAACCGGGGATGGCAATGGCGGGACCTTCCCGCGGCAGGAAGTCCTTGTAGTGATGCACGATGTCGTCTCGAACATGTTCCAAGAATGTTGTGATGGGCGCGATATCTTGGTACGCCCGCCGCATCGTTTCATAACGGCCTTCCAGGACATTCGTGGCCAGTTGGCGGTCCAGATGGCGTTGTTGATGCTCGGCTTCCTTCTCAAGGCCATGGATGCGGATATGGAATTCGCGGATTTCCCCTTCAAGCGTCTTGCGCCGTTCGGTCAAGTCTCGCTGCTCTTCCTCGGTCATCGCCTCCATGTCGGCATCCGTCATGGAATGGCCGTCCTTGAGCGGCGCAATCCCGAAACCGACCGAGGTTTCCTCAAAGCCGAATCCTTGTGTTCGGCTGTGTTCCGTTAATTCGTGGAAGAGGGCCTTTTTCTTGGCATCGATGTCATCATGCAGCTTGGCCTTGGCATCGAGATATTTCTTGCTCTCGAATGCCAAGGGGATGTCACGTCGAAGTCCCTCAATGAATCCGGACATCTCTCGTTTGAATGACGCGCCCTGGCCGGCGGGCAGTGCAAGACAGGTTGGTCGAGAGGAGTCTTGGAAGTTGTTGACATAACACCAGTCAGCAGGAGCGGGAGCGGTCCGTGCCATGGTCTTGACCATCTGCCGAATGACGGTGGCTTTTCCTGTCCCGACAGGGCCGGAGACGTAGAGATTGAATCCGGGACTCTTCATATTGAGCCCGAATTCCAACGCCTCCACGGCCCGTTCCTGTCCAATGATCTCCGTAAGCGGGTCGAGTTCGCCCGTATCCTCGAATCCGAGCTGCCCGGGATCGATCGTTGGGGCCAGCATGGAGACAGGGACTTTGAATTTTTCGATGTTCATCCTAGGACACCTTGGCCGCGATCGGTTGCGGAAGCGCGACGACCGTGGCTTGCGGACCTTTGAAGCCCTCCTCGAGGCCGAATACCACGTCGGCTCCATCTTCCAGTTGCTCAAAGGTGAGTCCCTGTAAGGCATTTGCATGGAAGTAGACCTCACCGCCTCCTTCCTGGAGGATGAAGCCGTAGCGCTCATTAGAGAACAGCTTCGACACGACGCCCTGATGAGGTGGTACGAGAGGCAGGCGCACTTCGGTCTTCGCGCGTTTTTCTCGATACTTGTGGAGTTCAATGTTGGCAGCCTGAAAGGCAGATCTGATGGCTTCCTCGAAGGTCTTGTCTTCCTTGCGAGCAGTCAGGGTGTGACGACCGGGCAATGTGACCACAATGAGCGCTTCCGCCACGTTCACAAGTTTTTTGTGGTGCCGATTCTTGGTCAAGGTGACTCGACCGTGAATCACATCGTCGTGCCCGCGTTGGAGGTCTTCCATGCGGGACTCGATCTCGGCCTTCCAGCGAGGGGTCATCGCGACATTGCGGCTGTGAATTTCTAGTTCCATTCGTGCCTCCACATCGTAACAGTTCAGTTCCTCTTACCGACCGGAGGTCGCAAACGATATGCCGAGGGAGCAATGACTCGAGAGTGTCGGTCAGTCAACAATGTGTGGATGTTTTATGATCCGAGTCGGCCCAGCTGACTTGGATTGGGGTATTTGTCCACAGGACCACTTGGTCCGGTGTTGCGCAATGCGACAGCTCTTTGAATAGGTGAAGGGTAAGGAGTGAGGCGTAAGGCGATAGTGGGGGATGTGCCCATGGAACGCGATTTGCGTGAGGTGGATGCATGTCTGCATCGCGCAAGCAAACCCTGGAACGCTACCTACAGACCATTTTTGGGCCGGAGACGCGACTCTTGTCCTATGGAATCATCGGCAAGGAGAGTTCCAAGGGATCACAGAAGCGGTATGGGTATGGCACACCGGTCAAATTGACCTTCCAAATTGGACGACGGGTTCAGTCAGCGGTGCTTGAAACGATGAAGCCTGGTCCGTTTGGGCATGAACATATGGCTGATCGTGCCCAGGCGATGCTCTGGGACTATGACTCCTATGGGCGGCTTCCACGACATGTCAAGGCGCTGGATGTTGGTGCGTTCAATGCCAAGCAGGAGCTTTGCTCTCTTGCCGAAGCCCAAGAATTCTTCGTGCTGAACGAATGGACTGATGGCACAAGCTATCATGCGGATCTTGAGCGATTGGCGAATGGTGGGGTGCTCCGTAAGCTGGATCGACAACGCGTGGTCGCGCTGGCACGGTACCTGGCACAGATCCATGCCAAAAAGCGTCGAGACGCGGATCTCTATAAGCGTCGGCTGCGTGAATTGATCGGTCACGGCGAATGCATCATGGGGTTGACCGACAGCTATCCCACACGCTTTGGCTTTATCACCGCCGATCTGTTACGAACGGTAGAGGAGGCGTGCAACCGGTGGCGGTGGCGTCTCCGTGACAAGGCCAACCGGCTTGCACAGGTGCACGGGGACTTCCATCCGTACAATGTCTTGTTCCGTCGTGGGACGGATTTTGCGGTGTTGGACCGGTCGCGAGGAGAATGGGGCGAGCCGGCCGACGACATCACGGCCATGACAATCAACTATCTGCTAAACTCCCTGATCAGATGGGGGAAGCTCCGGGGTCCGTTCGAAGTCCTGTTCCGATTGTTTTGGGAGACCTATCTGGAAGCGAGCGGCGACAAGGAAGTGACAGAAACAGCCGCACCGTTCTTTGCCTTTCGCGGCTTGGTCGTGGCCAGCCCGCTCTGGTATCCAAACCTGTCGATCGACACCAGGCGGAGTCTCTTTCGTTTCATTGAAAACGTGCTCGACGTGCCGCGCTTTGAGCCGAAGCGGGTGAATGAGTATTGCGGCGTGTAGAAGTCATTGGTCAATCGTCATTAGTCAATGGTGCTCAGAAAATATGATGCGCTTCGACATCTCCGACTCTTCTCGAATGACCGATGACTATTGACCAATGACTACATGACCATTAGCCATCAACCATTCCCCGTTGATCCATGACCAATGACCATTCTCCCAGCTTCGCCATTTGGCTGACGGGTTTGCCTGCGTCGGGCAAGAGCACTATTGCCGCAGCGCTTCGACCTCAGCTTGAACAGTTGAAGTTGTCCGTCGAAGTCCTCGAGTCCGATGCAGTCAGACGCATCCTCACGCCGACCGCGACCTATTCGCTAGCAGAGCGGGATCTCTTCTACCGCGCCCTGGCCCTCATGGGAGCGAGATTGGTGGCACATGGCGTCACGGTCATCTTCGACGCCACAGCAAGTAAGTGTGCGTACCGTGACTTCGCTCGAAGCCTCATCCCTCGATTCATCGAGGTGGCAGTAGAATGTCCGTTAGGACTCGCGATGCAGCGTGACTACAAGGGGACCTATCAGCGAGGCCAGCGAGGTGAATCATCGACCGTTCCAGGGCTCCAAGACCCCTATGAAACGCCGCTTCATCCGGAAGTGAGGATCGATACGACGCAACGTTCGGCAACTGATGCAGCGAGAATGGTGTTGCAAGTTGTGAAGGAGCAATTCAGCGAGGACTCGACTCACTGACTGCAGCTCTCATGATCTCCCTCCAGCCTGTCTGATTCATGAACGCTTCTCCTGTGACCACCGACAGGCCGCTGCCACAATGCCCGTCGCTCGCTCTTCGATTCTGAGTTCCAGGTTTCATGTTCAACGTTTCAAGTTGTGCAGAAGCCAAAACCCTGAGACGTGAAATATGAGACTTGAAACCGTTAGCCGAGACGTTTGACGAGGTGCTCGGGACCCTGAGCGCTTCGGCAAGCTCAGCGCAGGCCGGTTGATGGGTCGCAAACCATCATGAATGGCGTGGGTTTGTGACTTGATGGGGATCTTTCCCGCCCGTTATAGTGACGCCCCATGCAAAAGAAGCCTGCATCCCGTTTTAGGAAAACACAGAGTCCTCCTGCTCAAGAAACGGGGAGCTCCATTGCCCAGGCCCCTGCCGCGACGGCTCTGCTTGCCGCATTTCGGACTCTTGCCGTCAATGAGGTGTATACGATGGCCCCGAAAGCGTCGGTGGTGCGAGGGTATGACTACTACCGGCAGCAGCGACTTCAGCGTTATGTCTGGAGCAAGGATGGCGCGACACTCACGGCCCATGTGCAGGGCACCATCTTGTACGAAGTCGTGTTTTCTCTGGACGACGGGTTTCTCTCTGCCTTTTGTGACTGCCCCGCCTGGGAGTTCGATTGTCCGTGCAAACATGTCCTGTGCGCCTGTTTCACCACCAAGCATCTCCTTGTGCCCGAGACGTTCCAATTGTCCGATCGAGAACAGGCCCATCTGGCCGCACTCCGAACCGACTTGTTCGGGGAACCCACCAAGGCGGGCTTCCCGAGCAAGGGCAACGCGGTGGAGTCGGGCTATGAAATCGTGATCGATGCAAGCCAGCCCTCTCCCCAGCTCTCCATCTACCGCAATGGTGTGAGACTGCCTGCGGGGTGGGCTCCTGATGTACCGCCCGAACTGCGCCCGTTGCTTCATTCGTCCTGGTTTTCGACCTACGGAGATGATCCTCTGTTGCGCTACCTTGGCTTAGCCAAGCGGCGGTTCCCTATTGTGCTCAAATTCGGCCGGGACTCGCTTGTCCTTCAATGGGCTCCAACGGTCGCGTGCCAAAGTAGGACGGAGCTGGCTCTTTCCGATGAAGGCGTGAGGATTCGCGCGGTGTGTATGGCGGACGGTACCGTGCTCGACCGAATTGTCCGGTTTCGTCGTTTCGTCGTGGACGTAAACGGCCGGCGCTTGCTTCTTTTGGAGGAAGAAGGTGGGTGGGCCTCCTTTCTGTCACTGCGCAACGGCTTCCGGCGGTTCGATTTTCCATATGATCGTAGCGGACTGGATGAAGCGCCCTGTGCGATCACTCTACCGGCTAGCGAAGACCATCGGCGATGGCATGGGCAGCCCCATGCGCTGGAATTCACTCTTTCACGAGAGGAGTTCCACTCCTCACAGATCGATCTGAGCCGCAAGCAGGCCGACAATACCCTCCACGATATGCTCTTTCGGGTAGATGGGCATGAAACGCCGGTTCGCTTGTCTGTTGCCGGATCAGGAAGCGAGGAACGGGACTACACGTTAACGCTCAGGCCGTTGCTTGATGAGGCTGGTGCCCCAACGACTGCATGGATGCTCCAGGCACAATGCCGGCAAGGTGAGAGGTGGTGCTCTCCAAGTGCGGCGACCTTTTCCTTCATCCGGGCGTTGGAACAGGGGCGCGCCGTGTCAACGCCGTTGCGAACACAGAAACGCAAGGCCGTGCTCTACGAATTGTTCTTCAGCTTGCTGACGGTCGGTGAGGTGAAGGAACGAGACCGGCGTATCAAGACGGCGTTGGATCAGACCGATTGGGTGCGGAGTATTCGGCTGGAGGCCGCACGATGGCTGAAACAGCACTTGGCTGTCTATGCCAGGCCGGATGTACGGTTGCAGATCGAGGCAGGGCGGTGGGGTTTGCAGACCATCGACAAGTCTCGTGAGGGATGGCTCTATCAGGTGCCGTTCGAGATCTTCGGTCCGGAAGCGTTTCGCGGCATGTCCTCGTATGATGCGATGGTGATCGATTCGCGTGTTCTGTTCCCACGATTGCCGGTTCTCTTGGAAAAGCTGACAACGGTCGGGATCACACTGTTGTACGAGGAGAAACCGCTCAGATCCATCCGGTGGGACTGCTCCGTTCACGTCAGGCATCAGGATCGACAGGAGACCGGAATCGACTGGTTCGAGATTAGGCCGGAGATCCGTTGTGATGGGAGGGCCATTGACGAGCAGGAATGGAGGACGGTTCTGCAGCGTGGCGGACTCATTGCGAGTGAGGGTGGTCTACGAGTTTTGGACGGCCCTAGCATGGAACGGCTACGAGCCATCCTCGACTTGACCGGGGACGCTCAGGCGAATCGAGAATCGGCGCAGGTCGTACGAGTGCCTCGGTTGCAGATCCTCGATTGGCTCGCGCTGCGCGAGCAGGGAATCCACGTGTCGTTACCGGCCGAAGATGAGGCAGTGCTGGCGGGCTTGCTGGGTTTTGTGCGGATTGAGAAGCCGCCGTTGCCGAAGGGGCTTCACGCAATGCTGCGTCCCTACCAGCAAGACGGGTATGCCTGGTTGGCGTTCCTCTATGCCCATCGATTCGGCGCCTGTTTGGCGGACGACATGGGGCTGGGCAAGACCATCCAAACCATCTGTCTCTTGGCTGCGATCAGGGAAGGACGCCTCAAGGCCGCGCGCGGGGTGAAAGGCCCTCACCTGGTCGTGGTGCCGACGAGCCTTCTCTTCAATTGGGAGCAAGAACTGGCCCGGTTCGCGCCCGAGTTTACCGTCCATGTGTATAGCGGGAGTGAGCGGACATTCGAGGCCGGGGACGGTGAGATCGTGCTCACGACTTATGGGCTGGTCCGTCGGGACATCGATGCCCTGGAGCAGATTCCGTTCCATGTGATCGTCTTTGATGAGGCCCAGGCGGTAAAGAACATCCAGGCGGATACGACCGGCGCAGTCCGACGACTCCAGGGCCGCTTCAAAGTCGCGCTGACCGGCACCCCACTGGAAAACCATCTCGGCGAGTATTTCTCGGTCATCGACCTCTGTGTGCCGGGGCTCTTGGGCGAGAGTGATCGATTCAAGACGGATATGAAACGGCTCTCAGGTCCCGCGCTTGACCGGGTGTTGCGCCGGACGAGGCCCTTTGTTCTGCGGAGGACCAAGGCGGAGATTCTTCAGGATTTACCTCCGAAAATCGAGCATGAGGTGTTTCTGGAGTTGACCGATCGCCAAAAGGCGCTCTATCAACAGACGGTCGAACAAGTGCGCTCTACGATCGATGAGGCCTATCGCAGCAAGACCTCCGGGCAGGCGCAGTTCATCGCCCTCACGGCCATCCTCAAGCTTCGGCAAATCTGCCTATCGCCACGACTCCTCACAAAACAGCCGGAAGAGCGCTCCCCCAAACTGGGCTTTCTCGTGGAACGGTTACACGTGTTGCGGGAAGAAGGGCACAGTGCGCTGGTGTTTTCACAGTTCACTAGCTTTCTGGATCTGGTGCAGGAAGCCTGTGTGGAGCATGGATTGCCGTATCACCGATTGGACGGCTCCACGGCACCGGCTGCGCGCAAAGCCCGTGTGAAGGCCTTTCAGACTGGTGACCAGCCCGATGTCTTTCTCTTGAGCCTGAAAGCGGGAGGGCAAGGGTTGAATCTGACCCGTGCAACGTATGTGTTTCATCTGGACCCTTGGTGGAATCCTGCGGTGGAGCGGCAGGCCTCCGATCGTGCGCATCGTATCGGGCAACTGCGGACCGTCACGATCGAGCGGATTCTCATGCGACACAGCATCGAGGAGAAGATGATGGCTCTGAAGCAACGGAAGCTCGAGTTGTACAACGCCGTGATGGCCGGCGCGGTGCGAGGCTCGGGGCAGGGCGTACTGACAAAGGCCGATATCGATTTCCTGCTCTCGCCGAGTGCCTGATTCCGAGAACTGTGGCTGTGCGGGTCAAAGCGTTCGTGACCATGTTACGTCCAGGCTGAGGTACTGGCCACGGTTCCGGTGCAGCTAGTCCTCAAATCAGATACTGCCCAAACCATTTCCCCGTATGTTCCGACACCTGTTCCTGTGTGCCAGGCTCTTCGAGGAGATTAGTAAACCATTTGTCCCCGACTTATCTCCAAGCTCACTTGTCAGCATTTAGGCAAGCCATTATAATAGCCATTAATGTAGCCCGTAGGAGGATAGTATGCCGCAGGTCGATGAGTTTGTCTCTGTCAGTGAAGCCAAGAATAAGCTTTTGGATTTAATCCGCCGCATGAAGCACAAGCAGGAGATCGTTGCGATCACGCGCGACGGCGTTCCTTCAGCGGTACTGCTGAGCATGGACCAATTCGAAGGGTTGATGGAGACCATTGAGATTTTAAGCGATCAGAAGGCGATGCGAGGACTTCGCCGGTCGTTGAGGCAAGCGGAGAAAGGCCAGTGGGTTTCTCACGAGGCGGTGTTTGGCCGTGACACTCCATGAAAGGGTACCGGGTACGCTATTCGAAGGAAGCAGCGGAGCGAATCCGAAAATTTCATCCTCAAGTCAAAGGTGAGATTAAACAGGGTATCAAAGAACTTCTCGTATCCCCACTTGCCGGACATGCGCTTCAGTTCGAATTAGCGGGGTTGCGGGCCTATCGTATTCGGACGTACAGAATTATCTATCGACTCAACGATGACGAGTCCTGCATCGACGTCGTATTTGTGGGGCCACGGCGGAACGTGTACGAAGAACTGAGAACTCTTCTTCTGTCAGAGCCTGGAAGGAATTAAAATCCCCTCCTCCGTGTCACGATCGATATCGTGAGAACCAGCTTGCTGCCTGTTCAGCCACCTGTTCCAATGTGCCTGGTTCTTCAAAGAGGTGTGTCGCGCCGGGAACGATGATCAACTTTTTCTCACAGATCAGTAGGTCGTACGCCGCCTGATTCATCTCAATCACCGGTTCATCGTAGCCTCCAACGATCAGCAATGTTGGAGCCGTGACCGACGGAAGATAGGGTTCCGCCAGATCCGGTCGCCCGCCTCGTGACACGATAGCCTTGAGGTTCGACGGTTCTCGCGCGGCAGCTTGAAGCGCGGCTCCGGCCCCGGTGCTGGCTCCGAAATAGCCAATCGGTAGACCTCTCGTTCGCTCCTCTGTCTCCACCCAGTGTTTCGCAAGCAGGAGCCGGTCCGCAAGGAGATCGATATCGAACACCTGGCGCCGATCATCCGCTTCCTCCTCGGTCAAGAGGTCCAGCAATACTGTGGCAAGGCCTGCTTGCTGGAGATGGCGGGCGACGAAGGTGTTACGAGGGCTCAATCGCCCGCTGCCGCTTCCATGTGCAAAGACAACTACGCCGCGAGGATCAGCCGGGAGTCCGAAGACACCATCTAAGGCGACTTTCCCTTCTTTGATTCTGACGTTGTGGTCATGTTGCGCCGTCATCGCCCCTCTTTCTTAAGCACACTGCAGGGTGCGGGACGATTCAGGCCAGGAGGCAATTTGGTTTGGTCGTCGACACAGGCGCTATTGAGTTGGACTTGTGTGAGACCGATGACCGACGAGAGTGTGGCCCCTTTGAAGATTGCGCGACGCAAATCGGCTGAATCCAGCCGAGCACCCGTCAAATTGGCTGAGACGAACGTGGCGTCTTGTAGATTCGTGTCCTGTAGATTGGCTTGGGTCAAGTTGGAGTGGCTGAAATTCGACTCTCGAAGATCCGCGCCGACGAAATTAGCCGATTCCAGATTGGTCCGGTTGAACTGACCCTGCCGGAACGAGGATTTCGGCGCGTAGATTTCGCTGAGGTCGCCGTTCATGAAGTTGGTGTGCCAGCCCTTGGCTCCGATCAGGACCGCGCGGGTGAGGGTGGCGTCCAAGCAATTAGCCTCATCGAGTGTCGCATGATAGAGAATCGCCATCCTGAGTTTGGCCAAGTTCAAATCCGCCTTGGTGAGAGTGGCCTCCTCGAGGTTGGCCCCTTCCAGATCGGCTTCCGAAAGGCCAGCACCCAATAGGTTCGCGTACCGTAGATCTGCACCCCGCAGAATCGCGGCTTTCAGATTCGCTCCACGCAAATTTGCCTCGTCCAGGTACGCGCTTTCCAAATCTGCTTCGACCAGTTTCGCCTGGTCCAGTTGCGCACGATCCAGCAGCGCACCTTGAAGGTTTGCACGATGGAGGTTTGCGTTGGTGAGGATGGTGCGGCGGAGGTCGGCGCTTGTCAGATCAGCATTCACGAGAGCCGCACCTTTTAGTGTCGCTCCATAAAAATACGCTTCGGCGAAGTTGCCGTCGGTCATGTCGGAAGAGTTGAGGTCGGCACCCTCAAATTGAGCCCGTTCAAAGGCAGCCTCATTCAATTTGGCGCCGACGAGGACGGCGTCAAACAGGGCAGCCTCGTCCCCCACGGCACGAGAGAGATTGGCGCCCGTGAGTCGGGCACGACGCAGATCGGCTCCGGAGAGGTTACTGTCTTTGAGGATGGCTTTGGTGAGGTCAGTTCCAGCCAGACTGGCTTGAGCCAGGGTGGCCTGAGTCAGATTTGCCTGCCGCAAGACGGTGCCTTCCAGATCGGCCCGTTCAAGATTCGTCCCCGTGAGTGCGGCCCGGCTGAGATCTGCTTGGCAGAGTTCCATCCGCTTGGCATTCGGGTTGCCACGATATTCCACCCATCGCTCATGCGATCGCACGAGCTCTTGCAACGCTTTTGCCGAAATGGGCTTTTTCTTGTACGGGCTGTTGCAGAGCGGACCTGCCGGTGCCGCCGTATTGGGAACTGGTGGGTCAGCGGCCCAGACCTCTGTGGTGGTGAGTCCGATGAGGAGGATCACTCTCATGATCGTGAGTGGCACGGAGGGTCTCTTCATTCGTGTCTCCTTCATGTGTTTGGTATACGGTCCACGGTCTCTCGCATCCAGGCATCCTTGACAGAGTCAGCACACCCGAGTTGCTCGTCACACAACGGACTGCCCATACCCCTCCTGCTTCCTGGGTGAGCCATGGTCTGGTGGGTACCGATCAAAGGTCAGGAAAATGAGGCGACCATGCTCTTCAAAGCAGCGGATATGACTGACGAGAAGGTTTGCTGTGTTGTCAGGAGTGTTGAGTTCCGTGTTTCAAGTTTCCAGTATCAGTCTCTCTACACTCGGGGACGTGAAACACGAAACCAGCAACGTTCAACTCGAAACGGATCCGCTCTCCGTATTGATGATGACATGATCCCTATTGCGACAACACACGGATGTACGCCACGACGTCCTGCATTTCCCCGTCGGTGAGCTGGCCTCGCCACGAATGCATCGGGCTGAAGACGACGCCATGCTCGATGGTCCGCAGCAGTTCTTCATCGGATTTCAGGAACGACTGGAACCGCTGAAAATTTGCCGGTGGGACTTTCAGTGCAACGGCGCCTGGGCCATCACCTCGGCCGGTCTTGCCGTGACAGTTCTGACAATAGTGTTCAAACACGGCTTTCCCACGCTCACGGTCGGGAGGATAGTCTTGCGCGTACGAGGAGGGTATAGCCAGACTGTTCAGAATACAGAGGCTCACGAGCCCTGCGGAAAAGAATCGGTGCCATAGAGTCTGCCGTCGAGTCGTGGGCATAGTCTTAGCTTTTCTTTGTTGTGTGAGCAATGAACGGGCTAAAGAGTTGCTGCAGTTTCTTGCTCCCGCAAGCCGGACAGACAATCCCCCCGGCTGCATGTTCCTTCAATGTTACCACGATCAACGATTCTTTCCCGCAATCGAGGCACTTATAGTCGTACATCGGCATCGTACACCTCTTGTGATCTTCAGCCAAAAATCATCAGCGGATAGGTGCCCTGGTGTAACAGTGCGTGGGACACGCTGCCAAGGACCATGCGGGTCACGCCGCAGCGGCCTCGAGATCCAACGAGAATCAGGTCCGGATTCAAGGCCTTGGCCTCCTGAAGAATTCCATCCACTGGAGTGCCCAACGTCGTCACCACGCGGGTTTGATAGCCTGAGAGGCGGAGTTTGTCTGCCGTCTCGTCGAGAAAGTCTTTCGCCTTGCGGAGAGAATGGGTTTCCATGTGCTCAGCCGAAACCGCATCGACCGGCCAGGGGGGCCTGGTATGGGGCAGGACGGTGAAGAGGGTCACCGTAGGCAACTCACGAAATGGTTTCTGTTGAAGGAAGGAGAGGGCATGGTCTGCGTCATAGGTTCCTTGTAAGGGCAGTAACATGTGATGCAGCTTTTTCAAGGGACCGGGAAGAATCAGTTTCGCGCCCGGCGCGAACGTCAGGACTCGATGGGAAACGCTTCCGACAAGGCGTTCCTTGATCGGTCCAAGGCCCCGAGTCCCCAAGAGAATCAGTCCCACCTTGAATTGTTCAGCCAAGGCTACGAGTTGCTCCGCCGGTGATCCGACGACCAAATGCTTGGTGACCGGCCCGACATCCAACGGGAGCAAGGACACGGTGCGATCCAACAGACGAGTTCCGTCGTCGCGCATGTTTCGCTCGACCGTCTCGTATAGTTCCTGTGCCACTTCCGGCATCATCATGGGATAGGCCGGACTTGGGACGTCGAGGACGTGTACAAGATGCAGCTCCTCAGCCCGAGTCAGGTACTTGAGAGATCGGACTGCCTCATACGAATGGTCAGACCCGTCGACTGCGAGTAATATCTTCATAGCACCACCTTCCAGCTATGGATGTACCGCTTCGTTTCAGCATGCATCACCGTGGCAGTAAGGCCGTCGCGATCATCAGATAGATCCCCACGCTCAGAATATCTTGTACGACCGTTGCTACCGGTCCGCTGGCCAAAGCCGGATCTGCTCCGAGACGCACCAGCCCCAGCGGAAGAAGACTGGCCATGACAGTGGCCACGACGGCCGTCACCCCTAATGAGGCACCGACAACCATTGCCAACGCCGGATGTCCGTTCCAGATCCACAGTCCGGCGGCAGCGACAACTGCGACGATCGTTCCAATGGATACGCCGATGAACGTTTCTTTGACCAATTGCGCCCACAGCTCAACCTCTCCATAGGCCAATCGACGAACCAGGACGGTTTCGGTCTGAGTTCCGACGGCATCCGCCATGTACACGACGAGGGGCAGAAAGAATGCGAGCGCCACTTCGTTCTTCAGTGAGGTTTCAAACGCCGAGGCCACGCCGCTGGCTAAGAATCCTCCTGCGAGGCCGAGCATCAACCACGGTAGACGTGCGCGCACCTGGGTCAGCGTCTGCTGGGCGGTCAGGGACAGATGGAGATGGTCCATTCTACTGATACCGCCCATGCGCAGAAAGTTGTCCACATGCTCCTCATGCAGCAAGGCCAAGAGCCGTCCGATCGGAATGGCGCCGAGCAGCCGCCGTCGAGCGTCGATGACAGCGACATCGGCGTCATGACGTTGAACCGCGCGCAGCGCCACCGTCTCAGCTCCATCTCCCGGGAGCACCTCGATCGGCGGCAATCCTTCCAGTTCGGCCAGCGTGGCCTGTTCCTTGGCCTGAAGCAATCGTTCGATCGGGACTTGACCCGTGAGGACTGCTTGATCGTCGACCAGATAAACATGGCCCACTTCGTCCCATGTGTGGCCCCGAAGCCCCGCAATAGTTTCGCCGACGGTGCGATGTCTGTCGCTCCGAGGAATGTCCGGGGTCATGAGGTCTGCAGCCGTTGCCATCCCACTGCCTCCGAGTCGATCGTTACTGACAATCCGCCGGGCAGAAAAAAACGAGATACATCACGATCGCGAGGCCTAAGCCGACCGCTCCAAACAGGAACCATTGCGTGCGCGTCATGTCTGGTCCCTCCCCACGTACTAAGGTGTTCAGCAAGTCTGATGCCATTGAGAACTGTGAGAAGTGAAATGTGAAAGGTGAAAAGTATTGTTCAGACTGCGTCGCTATTGCCTTTTACTTCTAACCTTTTACCTGTGTTGCCCCCTTCTGCTACAGAGAGTGAATGACCACTGTGGCAGAGAGCTACGGCTTTCGGAGACGAAGCGAATGGTCGATGGCTCATGGCACGGAAGAAAGCAACAAATCCGTAGTCTCTTCAAGCCATCAGCTATCAGGCCATCAGCCTGCATAAATGGCATCGCCCTTGCTCAACTTTCCACATCAGGAGGATCGTTCATGCGGCAGGAGACGGATCTCTTTAAGACCATCCTGGTTCCAGTGGATTTTTCCCCCTGTTCCGAGGAAGCTTTTCGGGTGGCTTGTCAGATGGCGAGACTGTGTGGCGCGGCGGTACTCGTGCTGCACGTGATCGACACGAGTACGCTTGCCGCATTTCATCGCCTGGGGTTATTGGCGGTTCCGTCCGATGCCGCTCCACAGCGCCGCCGGCTGCGCCATCATGCTCGTTTAAACGTCAGGCAATTGTTGGAGTCGAAGGTAGCCGCGGACGTCAAGATCGAACGTCAGATTGTAGAGGGTGTGCCGTTTGCCGAAATCGCCAAAGTTGCACGGACAGGGAATGTTGATTTGGTCGTGATCGGAAGCTACGGCGGACGGGTCGGGAATGTGGATAAGATTTTCTTCGGCAGTACGGCGGAGAAGGTCGTTCGTACGGCAGGCTGTCCCGTCTTGACGGTACCGCTTCCGGTTTCTGCTTCGCAACGACGGTCGTCACGATAGCAACGACGCAACGAGATGGAGGGGGGTATGATCCTTGGAAAGACCGGGATGCAGTGGAGACGATTGGGGATGGTTCTCACCATGGCCTCGCTGGCCTGGATGTATGGTACGGCTCTGGTGGCGCAATCCGAACAGGTGGTGGACGTGACGATCAAGGATTTTCGGTTTGTGACGAAGCAGAGTCCCTTGCGCTTGGGATTTCCTACCGCGATCACCGTACGGAATGAGGACGCGGAGCGACACGATTTCAGCTCGACCATGTTTGAGGGCATTCCCACTCAGGTTGAGAAAGACGGGGTGATTGTCTATGGCCGTGGCGTGGGAGGGGTATATCTCGATCCGAAACAGAGCGCGACGATTCGATTTGACATGACGCGACCAGGCCGGCACGTCTTCCGCTGCTCTATTCACCCGACGATGAGCGGGGAGTTACTACTCTTGAGTGCGGAGGCTGTGTGAGCCTATCTGCGGGAAGATCGAGCATTCTCTTTGCGACCGACGGATCGCAGGGGTCATCAACTGCGGAGGCCTATGCGTTTGCGCTCGCGCGATCGTGGAGTGCATCGCTGACCGTTCTGCATGTCTTGGAGTTTCCCTCTGGACTCGACCCGGAGAATCCTGTCAATCGACTATACTTGGCCGAACTGATGAAGCAGGCGACGCAAGAGTTAGTCGAATTGAAAGCCCGGGCAGCCGATCGAGGTATTTCAGCTGAGACAAAGATAGCGACAGGCATCCCGAGTGAAGAAGTTCTTGCGGCCGCAACGGGTGAAGAGCCGGATCTGATTGTCGTGGGCACGAGAGGTAAAACCGGATTGGCACATGTCCTTTTGGGAAGTACGGCGGAACGAATTATCCGAACGGCACCCTGCCCCGTTCTGGCTGTGCGTGCCGAGCGGTATGTAGAAGAGAGAGCGGGTGGAGCCCGGCACAATCCCTCGGACATTCAGCGGATCCTGGTCCCGATTGATTTTTCCGACTGTTCGCTCGACGCGTTGGAGTATGGGGCGCTGGTTGCACAACGATCCAAGGCCTCCATCAGAATACTCCATGTCCTGGAGCCGGTTTCGTACGGATTGGATTTCACTTTGCCTCATCCGGCGAAGCGTGACGCGGATCGGACAGCGATCACCCGGCGGCTGTCTGATCTCACTGCAGCGCTGACTTCGTCCGGGCTGGCGTCTGACTTTGTCATCTCCGGCGGGCTGCCGGCTGATTCGATCCTCAATGCGGCTGTGGCCCCCGATGTGGGTTTGATCGTGATGGGGACTCATGGTCGGCGTGGTTTGTCCCACGCGTTGTTCGGCAGCGTCGCGGAGTTCGTTCTTCGGAAAGCCTCATGCCCGGTCCTGACGGTCCGGAGCCCGAAGTTTCACCCAGGTCATCGCCCTGTCCTTGGTAGGCCATCCATGCCAAACAACGTATAGCTGAGGAGCGAGTCATGCCAACGCGCAAGACGACAACCAGGAAAAAGACAACAGGCGCCAAAATGAAGGCCCGACCAGCCCCTGCCATAAGGCAAACGGAAAATCCTATCGAATTGCCGGAGGGAATGTGGGAGCGGATCTCGCGGAAAGCGTACGAACTTTGGGAACAGCGCGGCCGCCAGGATGGGAATGCTCTCCAAGACTGGCTCGACGCAGAAGAAATCGTCATGGAAGAAATTCATGAATCGCGTGAGTGACCAGGGAATGGGGTTGTGGGTACCGCGCCCGCACACGCTGGATGCGATTCTCGCCCGGCTCGATCGCCTCTCTCTCAGGCCGGAGTTTCGTATGCAGCGAGAGGGAGCGCTGGCGCGCGTCCTGAAGCCATATGTTGAGGGAGACGCAGGACGGCTTGTCGCGCCGCTGGAGCAGGAAATAGAGATGGCGAGCCTGTATCTCTTTTGCGACTACTATCCCGAAGACGGACAGCTGACCCTCATCGAACAGTTGCGAGACGTGATCACCGAACATATTCCCGAAGAGGAGCGACAGTGGCTTGATCCCTTGAAACATTCCTATCTCGATGTTCTGAAACTGACTTCTCCGCCGGTCGCTGGCCAGGATCTCTTGTTGCAATCTCTTGCTGATGGGACAAAGGTGGTCCTGCCGGGCGGTGAATGGATCAAGGATCTCACGATGGATCGTCCATTGCTCACCAGGATCATTCATGATCCGAACGCTCCCCTGGAGTCAGATCGAGCTGTATGGGCCGGCTGTGGGGTCACGATGTCACACACTGATGCCAAGGCGTTGCTCGACATGACGTCCGATTGGCGGCGCGAAATGGAGATGAGCACCGGATCCTTTGCGTTGGGGGAATGGAAAGAATTCACCAAGCGATTCGGCTACATGGTCCTCTGGGCGTTTGCCGAACAACGCCTTGCAGCCCTGATAGATGCCGCCGTTCATGTCGAATATCGAACGGCTGACGATCAGTCCTATCTGTACGCGATTGCTCTCTATGATCACCACGAGCATCGAACGTTCACCGACGTGCTGTCCGGGATGACCGACTTGTCTCCGGAAAAGCCCGATCCCGCCGACCGACAAGGTGCTACGGTGAAGCGGCCAGTTGTCCAGCAGTGGGGCCAACGGGAAAGTGGGAGACTCGTGGCCAGGCTGACACTGACGGCGTATCAACTTCTCGTGGAATGCGATAGTCCGCAGCGGCTGGATCTTCTCAAACATCGGCTCGCGGCTGCGCTGGGATTCTCATTACATTTTCGTGGTGAAACCGTGGTGCCGCCGGTTCGGCAGCTTTCGGTGGCCGAGCTCATGTCGGATACCAGGCCGAGGCTGGTGGTGACTGCTGAGGAAGAGAGGACGATGCTCAATCAGTTCCTAGAAAAAACCTACTTGGAATGGTCGGATCAGCCTCATGTCGCGCTGGGTGGGCAGACGCCTCGGCACGCTGCCTTGACTCCCTCGATGACGGGGAAGGTGGGGGAGTTGATCGACGACATGGAGCGGCATGATCCGGGCCGCCGGCGTCTTGGTACGACGGCTTTCGATTACAACCGCCTGCGCGCTCACGTCGGGTTTGAGGAAAAGACAGACTGACCCGCCGTACTACTTAGCGAGGCCTTTTCGTCTTGTCCCGTTTTATTCAAGCACTCATCCATTGGGATCGTTCAGTGGGGACAGGGGGCTCAGCGCTTGCCATCTCGAGTGGATGGAGTATACAACCATGCCGCGGCTCTTGAAGAGATTCGGTGGGATCATAGAAACAGCGGTCGGGAGGAAGAGATGACGACGCAGCACCCAACAGTGGGGATTCTTGTCGGAGGCGGGCCTGCTCCAGGAATCAATAGTGTGATCAGCGCAGCGACGATCCGTAGTATTCTTGGGGGGGCGGACGTGTTGGGAATCATCGATGGGTTCAAATGGCTCATGGAAGGCGGGACCGGACAGGTCCGGCCGCTCTCGATCGAGGAGGTCAGTCGGATTCATTTTCGAGGCGGGTCGTATCTGGGTACAGCTCGCGCAAACCCGACGAAAAGTTCGGAGCAACTCGACAATGTGTTGTCCTCCCTGACTAGGCTCGGTATCACGCGGCTGGTCACGATCGGCGGGGATGACACCGCATTTTCAGCCATGAAGCTGGAGGAGCGAGCCGGTGGGCGATTGCAAGTCGTCCATGTTCCGAAGACGATCGACAATGATTTGGATCTTCCTTATGGTGTCCCGACGTTTGGCTTTCAAACGGCTCGTCACATCGGGGTTGAGATCGTGAAGAATCTCATGGTGGACGCCCGTACGACCGCTCGCTGGTACCTGGTCGTGACCATGGGACGCAAGGCCGGCCATCTGGCATTGGGGATTGGAAAGGCTGCGGGCGCCACCGTGACGGTTATTCCGGAAGAGTTTCGTGAGCGGCCGGTGAAGCTGAAGCGAGTGGTCGACCTGTTGATCGGGGCCATGATCAAGCGCTTTGAACAGGGGCGGACTGATGGAGTTGCGGTGGTGGCGGAAGGGCTGATCGAAATTCTTGATCCGCATGAACTTGGCGGTCTGGAACATGTGGAACATGATGAGCACGGCCATTTGCGGATGACCGAGGTCGATATCGGCGATGTCTTACGGCGGGAGCTGACGAGGGAACTTCGTACACTGGGACTCTCGACCACCGTGGTATCGAAGAATGTCGGGTATGAACTCCGTTGTGCCGATCCGATTCCCTACGATATCGAATACACTCGGGACTTGGGGTATTGCGCGGCTCAATATCTGCTTGACGGTGGGACAGCGGCCATGGTCTCGATTCAGAACGGGCGGTTCATCCCGATTCCATTCAAGCAAATGGTGGATCCGTCCACTGGACGGACCAGAGTCAGGATGGTCGAGATTGAGTCCCAGTCCTATCACATCGCCAGACAATACATGATCCGACTCAATGAAGATGATCTGAAGAACCAGGATGCTGTGGGTCGGTACGCCACATTGGCGAACCTGCCGATCGATGCGTTTCGAGATCGGTTCAAAGCAGCCCTCTAGCAAACAGCATGTGTTTGGATTGAAGAAAAGGATATCACCATGAAGATTCTCTCGGCAACTGACGGATCGAAGTATGGCCGATGGGCGATGGAATGGTTGGCGGAAATCCCGTTCGCGGTGCAGCCGGTCGTTCGGGTCCTGCATATCGTCGATGCGGCGAGTCTTCGGGCTCCCTTCATGATCCAACCGGTGATCGTCGGGACGGAGCGGTATATTCAGTCTGAAGTCAAGAGGATGGAGACAGCGGCGAAGGCGACGAAAAAGGAGTCGGAGAGCTTGTTGTCGACGCTGGGCCTGAGCGGGACGGTGACGACCGACCACGGCGCAGTGGCAGCCACGATCATGAAGCACGCGCAGCGTGGCGTTGGGCTCTTGTCGATCGGGTCCCGAGGGTTGGATGCCTTGGATCGATTCATGTTGGGCAGCATCTCGAATCATGCCATCCACCATGCGCCTTGTTCGGTCCTGGTGGTGAAAGAGCCCCCGAGGCCTGTCCGGCATCTCGTCTTGGCGGTCGATGGATCGGCTGCGTCGGATAAGGCGGTCAAGTTTGTGATGCGTACGATTAATCCGACACCCGATGGTCCTGACCGCGAGCCGGTTCTCGTCACGCTCGTGCACGCCATGCCCTTTTTAAAGTATCCGGAGGTCAAAGAGGTTGGGAAGGGGTTGGTACAGCGTTCCGGTGATAAACTCGCGAAATCAGGCTTCCAGATACGTGAAGCCGTGAGGCTGGGGAAGCCGGCTGATGAGATTCTGACGGTGGCCAAGAAAAACAAGGCGGACCTGATCGTAACCGGTGCAAAAGGCTTGGGCGCGATCGGTCGTGTCCTGCTCGGCAGTGTGTCCACTCGTGTGGTGCAACATGCTCACTGTGGCGTGCTCGTCGTCCGCTAAAAACAAAAGTAGGGGATGGCCTCTGGTGCGTGAAACATGCTTGACGGGGAGGAAGGCAGGACAATAGACTACCCTCCGGCTGATTGCCGAACGAATAGTGCCGATTGCCGAACCAGTAGGGAGAGGAGGGGTAGTTATGACAGCGATAACAACGATCGACCAGGACTCGCTCCCTGATCGTTTGGTGACGGGGCTTTCAAAAATCGGTCTGGCGATGAAGAGTCGAACCTGGAGACGGAAGGGGCGACAAGGGATTGGTCCCTTACAGATTCAGGTGCTGACGTTTCTGCGGTCTCGACCGAACCATTCGGCGACCGTCTCAACGATTGCGCGAGAGCTCTCGGTCAAGTTACCCACCGCCTCCGAGGTGATCAGAACACTGGAACAGAAACGGTTCGTTCGGCGGCGACGCAGGGAAGTCGACAATCGCGTCGTGACAGTGCACTTAACGGCCCTTGGAGCCAAAGCGGGCCATGTGGAAAACCGATGGCCTGAAATTCTGGCATCCGCTACCGAGAATCTCTCGCCCCAGGAGCAGGTGTCACTTCTCGGAACGCTGGTGAAACTGATTCGGGCGCTTCAATTGCAAGGGGAAATCCCCATCGCGCGCATGTGTGTGTCCTGCGAACATTTTCAGCCGAACACCGATAAAGAATCCGATCTGCCACACCATTGTAGCTTTTACAACGTCGCATTCGGAGACCAGGCATTCCGCCTTGATTGCCATGAATATGTTGAGGCTTCCAAGGACGGTCGCGATCAGCGCCCAGATATTGGTCAAGTGGAACAGCCGGTCCAATCGGCCCAGGTGGTGTGACTTAGGATGGCGGTTGCGTCACGTGGTTGAGGTAAAGTAACCGGTCGGTCTCAATCTTTCCCATCAAATCTTCCAAGGCCAACTGCAACGCGGCTTCAATCGGGCGACGATCAGAAGCCGTCACCCACCGAATTGATGATCCGACGGCTGTCTGTTCCGTGAGGTAGGACTTGATCAGCTGTGACGCGTCACGCATGTCTGCTTCCAGGATTACCCGGTAGTGATAGAGGCCTCGCCGAGAACTCAGCGCCAGCTTGGCGGCGACATGGAGCGAAAGGTCGCCTGATTCCTGCGAGACTGATGAAAAGGTGCCTCGTTGCCGAAGGTAGCCGAGAATTCCCTGCGTCAGATCTTGATGGGGCCAGTCCAGGAACGTGATGCCCGGTCGGTGGTCCGGACCTTCCAGTGCAAGCGGGCTCAGCGTGATCTGAAGGCTTCGGGGGATGGTGTTGGACGGCGCGCTTGTCGGCACTGGCGCTACATGAATGCGATGAACGCATCCTGTTGATACCAGGCAGAGAGCCAGTAGGAATACACGGCGTCGCGTCGATAGTCTCATGGTTGAGGGATCAGGCAAGA
>DIHK01000003.1:0-7174 GCA_002420115.1 Nitrospira sp. UBA5698 | reverse complement strand
CAGATCTTTCAACGCTCGAGCCGCCTGCTCTCGGTAGGCCTGTTCGGTCGGGTTGGTATAGGTATCGATGACCCGTTGATAGGACGCGCGGGCTCTGTCCGGTTGTTGCTTCAGCGTGAAGTATTGTCCTAACGCAATCCAATTTTGAGCGCTTGTTTCTCGAGCCGTTTTCATCAGCGCAAACTCGCGTTCGACTTGCCCGAGTCCTCCCATCCGACCACGCTTCTTGACCGTGTCCGCCATCTGGTCGGCCATGAGTTCAATCTGTTCGTTTTCATGAACAGCCGACCCAACCCGATTAGCCTTCAAGTGGCTGTAGAAGTTTTCGACGTGATCTTTCATCATATCCGCCCTCCGTTGATACTGGTCTTGCGAACAACCGGAGAGCAAGAAGACAAACAGCGACAACGCACCGACCGCGTGGGAGAAGCCGTAAGGAAGAAGGATCTTCACGAAGAGCCTCACATGGAAGATGACTGATACGCCTGGACAATGACGGCGTATTATACCACTCAGCCGCGTAAATACTCACTCGACCGGCGAAGAGGTCTGTCCGGTGCCTGCGGTGCCGGCCGGCGAAGGGTGGAAAGCCTCTTGAACCTCTGATGATGGCTGCGCTATCTTACCCAGCAGTTTCCAAGCGACGATAATCTTCGCGGGGGAAGGGTGGGCCTTCGAACAACGAGGAGGATGATATGGGAAAGAGCTTAAAAGGGACAAAGAGTCACGACAATCTGAAGCATGCGTTTGCCGGCGAGTCGCAAGCCAATCGCCGCTATCTCTACTTCGCTCGACGGGCGGATATCGAGGGCTATCCGGACGTCGGCGGACTCTTCCGGGACACCTCAGAGGCGGAAACCGGCCATGCCTTCGGCCATCTGGACTTCTTGAAAGAGGTCGGAGACCCGGCGACGGGTGTCCCGATCGGCAACACGGATGCGAACCTCAAGTCCGCTATCGAGGGCGAAACCTACGAATATACGCAAATGTACCCGGGAATGGCCAAGACCGCACGGGACGAAGGGTTCCCCGAGTTGGCCGAATGGTTTGAGACCTTGGCGAAAGCTGAACGGTCCCATGCCAATCGCTTCCAAAAGGGACTGGATAGTTTGAAAAGCTAATAACTGATTGTCAGCTCACGTTCAGCGGTCAGTTTTCGGCGATGGGGCGAAAGTCCGTCGGCGGGAGCTGACCGCTGATTGCTTTCCGAGAGACGAATCATGAAGGGCATCAGCCTGATTTCGCCCATTGATACTAAGCAGTTGGACAAAGAGACCTTGCGGATCTATGAGGTCTGTGACGGGTGCCGGCGCTGCTTTAACCTCTGTCCGTCCTTCAATACGTTGCTCGACCGTATCGATGTCTACGAGGGTGATGTTGCAAAGCTCACACCGGCCGACCATCACCAAGTGGTCGACGAATGCTACTACTGCAAGCTCTGTTTCAACCATTGTCCCTATACGCCGCCGCATCACTACCAAATCGACTTCCCGCATTTGATGATCGCGTGGAAGAAGCGGTTGGCGGCGGAGCGAGGGGTTCGGTGGCGGGATCGTTTGCTGATCATGACGGATACCATCGGCAAGCTGGGCAGCGCGACGGCTTCTCTCACGAACGGGCTGTTGTACAACAAACTAGTTCGTCGAGTACTGGAGAAGGTGGTCGGGATCCATCAGGATCGACAGATCCTGCATTTCTCCTCAGAGACGTTTTCGCGCTGGTTCGGGCGTCGAACCAAGCCCGTCTTGCCTGATCCGCCCACTCGAAAAGTGGCGTTGTTTGCCAGTTGCCTGGTGAATGCGCAGGTGACGGATGTCGGGAAAGCTACAGTGCAAGTGCTGGAAAAGAACGGGGTTCAGGTAGTGGTCCCGGAGCAGCGCTGTTGCGGAATGCCGAACTTCGATATCGGAGACACTCAAGCCATTCAGCAGGCGGCCCGCAGCAATGTCGCGTCATTGTACACATGGGTGCGCAAGGGGTACGATGTGGTGGTGCCCACGGCGAGTTGTAGCTTGATGCTGAAGCGGGAATATCCAGAACTTCAGCCCGATGAGCAGACGAAGCAGGTGGCCGAGAAGACATTTGATATCTGTGAGTACCTCATGAAGATGAAAAAAGAAGGGGAACTCGCGACCGACTTCACAAAGAAGCCGGGAAAGGTTGCCTATCAGATTCCCTGCCATTTGCGAGATCAGAACATCGGATTCAAATCAAAAGAACTGATGGAGTGCGCCGGGGCCAAGGTGGAAGTCGTCGAACAATGTTCGGGACATGACGGGTCCTGGTCGGCGAAGGTGGAGTTTTTCCCCCTCTCGATGAAGATCGCGGGAAAGGCCGTGCGGGCCATCGAACAGACGAGCGCGGATCTCGTCGCCTCCGACTGTCCATTGGCTGGTTTACAATTGGAACAGGCCGGGGCCACAGCGCAGATGTCGGCGAAGACCGTGCGACATCCGATCCAGATTGTGCGGGATGCCTATGGGATTTCCTCTCAGGGGTGAGCGGGCAGTGAGCATATGGTTCTTGCGAATAGTTGAGAAAGAGAGAGTTTATTCGTGCAGACACTGACATCAGCGGACCTGATTCCCTACGAAGAGTACGAGAAACAGCGCGAAGCCTTTCGCGCAAAGATCATTGCGCTGAAGCAGCGGCGGCGGATCTCAGTCGGCCCGTGGGTGACCTTGGTGTTTGAGAATCGAGCCACGCTCCAGTTTCAGATTCAGGAAATGGTCCGTGTCGAACGGATTTTCGACCCGGCGAAGGTCCAGGACGAGCTGGACGTGTACAATGCGATCCTCCCGGCACCAGGTGAATTGAGCGCGACGCTCTTGATCGAAATTACCGACGAAGCAAACATCAAAGAACGACTCGATGAATTTATGGGGCTGGATCACGGAAAGAAGGTGGCCATCGTGGCCGATGGGGAAGATGCTTTCGGTGAGTTCGAAGGCGGCCATAGCCACGAGACGAAAATCAGCGCGGTGCATTTCGTCCGATTTCGTCCGACAGTCTCGATGCAGGCCGCTTTCGCGAATCTCACCAAGTCTGTTAGCATTCGAGTCAGCCACGGCGCCTATCGTGAAGAAGTGCCGGTATCAGGTAGCATGCGAGAAGAGTGGCTTTCAGATCTCAAATAGGGCGAGCGGACGGCTGAATCCTTGGCAGATGTCATCTAGTTGTCTCAGGACTCAGCAATCACAACTCAGCACTGAAACACGATGCCCCCTGTATTACTGACCAAACGGATCGAATTCGCCGCGGCCCACCGCTACATCCGCCCGGAATGGGACGAGGCGAAGAACCGAGCGGCCTTCGGCCGTTGCTACAATCCGCCGGCTCATGGGCATAACTACATGATTGAACTGAGCGTTTCAGGTGACATCGACCCTACGAACGGCATGGTCGTCAATTTGTTCGACCTCAAGCGGGTGATGTTGGACGTGATTGAGGAATTCGACCACAAGAATCTCAATCTCGATATGGCCTATTTCAAAGATCGCATTCCCACCTCGGAAAATTTCGCGCATGTGCTGTGGGACAAGTTTGCGGTTCAACGAGATATTGGGGCCCTCCATACCCTTCGGCTCTGTGAGGATGAAGATCTCTATGCCGAGGTGACGGTTGGAGATCGTCCGAACAGGGCGACGATTACGAAGCGCTACTCCTTTAACGCCGTTCAACCAGGGCATGAAGGGCGCGAGTGGGATTGTTTTGTGTCGGTGAGAGGGACGATCGATCCCATGACCGGCATGGTCACCGATATCGGGGCCTTAGATCAGCTGGTCAAGGACAGGGTGATTGCAAAATTCGATCACAAGGACCTGTCGGTGGCCCTGCAGCGCCAATCCGTGACCGGCCAGGAGCTGGCCCAAGACATTTGGCAGCAACTCGCTCCACGCATCACCCAAGGCACGTTGACCAACATCCGATTGGTTCCCTCCCGCGACCTGGCTTACGACTACGCTGGGTGAGCGGTCGTCCTTTCTAGACGGAATAGACTCTCAGGTCTCCTCCATATCGTATTTCTGAGGAGCATCTCTTCTCCAAGTGTTGGATTTTTCAAGGTGGATGGGTAAGCTCTGGCGTTAGTTTTCCTGGCAGGTTGCAGAATAACGCAGTTTGGCTTCTGTCGTTGAGCAGATGACGGAGATGCAACGTATTATCGATGCGGAGAACAGCGACCTGTTCGACGTGTTAGCCCATGTAGCCTATGCGATGGCCCCGCTCACCCGAGAAGAACGGGCTGCGAGAGCCAAGGTGGAGATCAGTACGCACTTCAACAGCAAGCAGCAGGCGTTCCTCGACTTTGTGCTCGCGCAATACGTCAGAGTCGGGGTGGAGGAGCTGTCTCAGGACAAGCTTTCGCCGCTCTTGCGACTCAAGTATCATGGCGCCATTGCCGATGCGGTGGCTGACCTAGGCCAGCCAGAAGAGATTGGAAAGGTCTTCGTTGGGTTTCAGAGATACCTGTATCAGCCACCAATCCAAAGTGGTTTATAGGGAAGTTGTGAGCGTGCCGTTGACTCATTGATCAACTCAAAGCCAAAGGCGTGCCGGGTTTTAAGACGGTGTAAAGGGAGGAGCGATGCCGGAGATCTCACGTTTTCTTGGTATCATCGTTACCATGTATTTCAATGAGCACAACCCGCCACATTTTCACGCTCGCTACGGGGATCACAAGGCGGAGATTACCATTGAAACTCTCTCAATTATTGCCGGAAGGTTGCCGCCAAGGGTGTTAGGATTAGTCATGGAGTGGGGGGCCTTGCATCGCCAGGAGCTGATGGAAGACTGGGAATTGGCCCGTCAGCAAATCGAACTCAAACGCATTGCACCACTGGAGTAACCACTATGTTTCTCATCGACGTCGTAGATGTCACACCGATGGATGGACATCGGCTTGAACTCACCTTCAAGGATGGGCTGAAGGCCGTCGTGGATGTCGATCGGGTCATACAACGGTTTGATGGTGTGTTTGCTCCTCTCAAGGACCCCGACTTTTTCCGTCTGGTCCGCGTCGATCCGGAGATTGGGACAATCGTGTGGCCCAACGGCGCCGACTTATGCCCGGACGTGCTGTATTCCTATGCATCTGGGAAGCCGATCATCGTGAATGGTGAGCGAGTCCTGAATTAAGTGAAAAGTCGGTTCGACGCCAATCAACAGCTCCAGCTCGACGCGATGTCGTGAGCTGTGCCGCAATAACGTCCCACAGAAGCTGGTCGAGATGCGACGACGACACCTGGGGCTCAATGTGCGTGAGGGGTCTGCGAACGGGGTTGTTTGAACAAACGAAAGCGAAAAGCTGATGCGTCAGGTCGGAGTACTCTGTTCAGCTCTTCCCTTTCAGCGGCGTAAAGCGGGCGGCGTGGGCATCGCGTTGGGGCAATTTCAGGAAGACGATGATTCCCGTCTCCGGGCTGAGTGCAAATGTTCCGGTGCCCTTTAGGGTGTTCTCACCGGCTGGTGTGAGCTCTACTTGCTCGTTGGTTTTCTCAAATCCTTGCTGAATCGTAGCCTTTGCCTTCGCGCCCTCGGTGGGAATGGGCTTGTCCGAATGATCGCTTACATACAGGAGGAGTTCCCCGTCTTTGGCGACCAATTCGAGGTGGTACGGCCCTGCGGCCAGCGATTGCCCACCGTGAAAAGATTTTACCGGTTCAGCATGTTTGGCTGAGTGGGCACCGACTTGAACCGCCCCCAGCAGCGTGACGCACAGTATGAAGAAACTCCCGAGCAGCTGTCTCACGATCCGTTCTCCTTACAACTCAGCCTGATCTCCATTCATTGAGCCTTGTCCACCCTCAATGTTTTGGTGAGTGGTGATGATGGTGTGGACCTGCATCATCCGCATGGGATGAGGCCTTCTCGCCCTGTTCACCCTTGGGTTTCAAGGGCATGAACCGAGCGGCGTAGCCCTCCTGGTTCGGCAGTTTCATGAACACGATGACCACGGTGCTCGGCGTGAGTGAAAAGGTACCGGTTCCTTTGAGGATGTTGCCTCCGACCGGGTGGAGATGCACCTGAGTCCTGTTCGATCCCGTTTCGACCGTCGCTTTCGCCAATCCCCCGTCGACGCCGATGACGTTGTCCGCATGGTCCGTGACATAGACCGTCAGTTCCCCATCCTTGGCCAACAGTTCCATATGATACGGGCCGGTCATCCGTAACTGCCCACCGTGCGGAGCCTGAACGGATTCAAAATACTCGTCGGTATGGGCCTCAGCCGACAGCGTAAGGGCCAGGATCACGACGGACAGCACACCAAGCATCATGGTCTTCATACGTTGCTCGCCTCCTCACGGGTCAGCCACGGGGACTACTTGAGTAAGTAGTCGGAAATGAGTGCGGCGAGTTCGGCCGGCTCGACGACTCCTTCACGCGTCAGCAGTAATTTACCATGCGCAAAGAGATGGGTGGTGGGATAGGTTTCAAAGGTGTGGGTTTTTTTGATCTCTCGACAGCGCCCCGGGACATGCATCTTGGCCTTACCGACCTTGATGGCCGGGAACTTGGCTGCAGTGGCCTCCAGAATGGGGTCGTAGGCTTTGCAGGGCTCGCAGGTAGCGAGGCCATAGGCGACCACCGCACCGGCGCTGTCGGTGAATTCTTTGTAATTCGCGTCGCTGACGTCTTCAACGATTCCGCTCATAGCGAGTGTTGAGGTTTGAGTGCTGAGGACTGAGCTTCGGAGCCGCCCAGTCCTCAGTCCTCGTGACTCAGTCCTGTATGGTTAGTTGAGTTTCGCCAGCGCGTCCAGAATTTCCTTATCTTCGCGCGCGGTCTTGATTTCCTGCACCTTCGCATAGGCAACCTTACCGTTTTTATCCACGATCACAGTCGCACGCTTGGAGCAGTTCAACGGCTCAAAATACAGACCATAGGACTTGGCGGTTGTCCGGTGCACGTCCGACAACAGCCGGTGCTTCAGATCCAGTGAATCCGCCCAGGCTTTGTGAGAGAAGAAGCTGTCGCAGCTGACGCCGAACAATTCGGCGTTGGCGGACTGGAACTTCGGGAAGTCGTCGGTCAGACACTTGTTTTCGCCCTGGCAAACCGGGCTCCAATCAAGCGGATAGAAGCACAAGACGACATTCTTCTTGCCCTTGTAGTCGCTCAGCTTCACGTCCTTCTGGTCTTGGTCCTTCAGATTGAAATCCGGTGCTGTATCGCC
>DIHK01000004.1:11750-15947 GCA_002420115.1 Nitrospira sp. UBA5698 | reverse complement strand
CAGCAATGGGGATAGGAATGGCTTAATGAACCATGTCCAAGCAGGCGTCCGTTCGCGTGAAGATAGTCCACGATCTTTGGATTCGCCTTGAAGACATGCTGCCCAGAAAATTCCTTCACGATGTCGGTGAATCGCCCGCCGTTATCCACCGGTGCCACAATTTCGAGTTTTTCGCCAGGTGACGCCTTGGCATTGTGGTCGAGCACGAGAATGTAGTCTTCCATTCCATGGCCAGGTGCGATATGCACACAACCGGTCCCTTGATCAAGCGTGACAAAATCTCCAAGCAGGATCGGCGACAAGCCAGTAGACAACGGTCGTTGTGTTTCCAACCCCTCAAAACCCTCACCACCTTTTTTGACGCCGACGACGCGATAGTCTGTGATCCCGCAGGCTTTGGCAACGGTTCCAAGCAGTTTCTCCGCCACAATCAGCAGCTCATCGCCGACCTGCACAAAGGCATACTCGAAATCACGGTGTAGACAGACAGCTTGATTGGCCGGCAAGGTCCACGGTGTCGTCGTCCAGATGACTACGGAAACCAGTTTGATGCCCTCTGGAAAGGTAACCCCAGGAAAGGTCTTCCTCAAAACCTCCGGGGAGGTCACGACGGGAAATTTGACATAGACCGATGGCGACACATGGTCGTCATACTCAACTTCTGCTTCCGCAAGCGCTGTTTGATCTTGAGTGCACCAGAGAACGGGTTTGAGCCCCTTGTACACGCCGCCCTGCTCGACAAATTTTCCGAACTCCCGGATAATCGTCGCTTCATACCCTGGCGTCATCGTGAGATACGGCTGATCCCACTCGCCCAGAACACCAAGCCGCTTGAACTCCTCGCGCTGAAGATCGACGTATTTTTGAGCATAGGCGCGACAGAGCTTGCGAATGTCGGACACGCTCAAGTCCTTCTTCTTCTCCCCCAGCTCTTTCATAACTTGATGCTCGATCGGGAGACCGTGGCAGTCCCAGCCCGGTATATACGGGGACTGGAACCCACTCATCGTTTTCGACTTCACGATGATGTCCTTCAGCACCTTGTTCAAGGCATGTCCGATGTGGATACGGCCGTTGGCGTAGGGAGGGCCGTCATGCAAGACATACCGAGGCCGTCCCTGCCCCATTGCTTGGATCTGGTCATAGAGCTTCTGTTGCTCCCACCAGGCCAGCATCTCCGGCTCTCGCTGCGGCAAATTAGCCTTCATCGGGAAGTCGGTTTTCGGAAGATTGAGCGTTGCTTTGTAATCCATGGACGTACAGCGTCCTCGAAAAGAAAAGAGAATTGACGGGTGAATATACCTGAACGGCAGGTGAGGTACTAGTCCTTACCCTGCTTGCGGACTCGTCAAACACGTCTTCCGGCAAAGCCGCAGCGAGTGAGAGTGAGAATGTGAGGCGTAAACCTTTTTCACCCGCCCACCCATCGCCTGTATGAACAGGCGTTTACCCAGGCGGTACATTGAGCTTTCGAACGACGAGCGAGCGTACGCGAAAGCGTTTTTCACGCTCCCGTTAGCTGACGGCCATCATGCGATCAAGCGCGACTTTTGCCCAATGCTTGTCGTCGTCCGGCACGACGATCTGATTCACCACGTGGCCTTCGGCCAGATTTTCCATGGCCCAGCAGAGGTGGGCTGCATCGATGCGAAACATGGTGGCACATTGGCAGACGGTGGAGGACAGGAAAAAGACTTTTTTGTCGGTGAGTTCATGTTTCAAGCGATTGACGAGATTCAATTCAGTGCCGACGGCCCAGGTCGTCCCAGCCGGTGCGGCCGTGACGGTTCGAATAATGAACTCGGTCGAGCCGATCAGATCAGCTTTGTTCACCACATCTTCGTGACATTCAGGATGGACGATCACTTTCCCCTCTGGATACTGCTTGCGGAAATTATCCACATGAATGGGCTGGAACATTTGGTGGACGCTGCAATGGCCTTTCCAGAGGATCAACTTAGCCCGTTTGATGGCTTCCTTCGTATTCCCACCATTGGGTTGGTAGGGATCCCAGACAATCATCTGCTCACGAGGAATCCCCATCTTGTTCGCCGTATTGCGTCCCAAATGCTCATCCGGAAAAAATAAGATTTTTTCTCGTCTGGCCCAACACCACTCGATCACGGCTTTGGCGTTGGAAGAGGTGCAGGTAATACCCCCATGCTCGCCACAAAACGCCTTGAGGACCGCCGCCGAATTCACATACACCGCCGGCATCACGGTCTCGTCGACCGGAACGACACGTCCCAAGGCTTCCCAACATTGATCAACTTGCTCAATGGCGGCCATATCGGCCATGGAACAACCCGCAGCCATATCGGGCAGAATCACTGTCTGCTGGGAGCGGCTGAGAATATCCGCTGTCTCGGCCATGAAATGCACGCCACAAAATACAATGTGAGGCCGCTCAGAACGTTCAGCCGCGAGCTTGGCCAGCAACAGCGAGTCTCCACGAAAGTCGGCATGTTGAATGACTTCATCACGCTGGTAGTTATGACCGAGGATCATCACGCGCTCGCCAAGCACCTGCTTCGCGAATACTGTCCGACGAAACAACTCCTCTGCCGGCAATGCCTGATACTCGGTAATGGATCTTGGTAGTGTCGCTATTGCAGTCACAATACGTCCTCCCACGTCAGAGAGGTTGATTCTACGATACGCCCCTTCTACAATCAACGAATCCTCCCTTGCGGAAAAGTCCCATCCACTCGCCCAAAAGATGACCATGAGGCATGGGCCTAATAGCCGATTGACTTCGGTGGCATGGAGGACTACGATCACTCATTCATAGCTAGGGGAGCCATGAGGCTGAGAGTCCGTGCACTCGGACGACCCTCACAACCTGACCTGGGTAATACCAGCGTAGGGAAGCCGACAGCCGCGGTCGTTGTGAGCACTCAGCCGTACCTCCCCACGGAGTACGGCTTTTTTATTGAGGTGCCCCCTCAACGCTCCTCATCTCAGAAAGGATGCGACCATGAGCGAATATACCGGCAACGGACAGAAGCCCACGACATTGACAACCGCGCCGTTCCCAGCCTCACGCAAGGTCTATGTGGCAGGTACCCATCCCGGCGTGCATGTGCCCATGCGAGAAATCAGCCTGAGCCCAACCAAATCCATGAACGGCGGCGCGCCAACACCGAACCAACCAGTCACCGTCTACGATACATCAGGTCCCTATACCGACCCTTCTGTGACGATCGACGTCCGAGCAGGACTCGCGCCGCTCCGCCGCTCCTGGATCATAGGCCGGCAGGATGTGGAAGAACTCGCCGACATCTCGTCCCACTACGGCCGCCAACGCGCCGCCGACTCCAAACTGGACGGCCTTCGGTTTCAACATATCCGCAAGCCGCTCCGTGCCAAGACCGGCCAGAACGTCACCCAGATCCACTACGCGCGCAAAGGGATCGTGACTCCAGAGATGGAATTTATCGCCATCCGTGAAAACCAGTCGCGTGAGGTGGCTCGTGAACGCGCTGAGCGCAACGGCAAGGGCGGCGGCGTGGCTCAGCACTCCGGTCAATCCTGGGGCGCCCGCATTCCCGACGTCATCACGCCCGAGTTCGTCCGCGACGAAGTGGCCCGTGGCCGCGCGATTATTCCCTCGAACGTGAATCATCCGGAAAGTGAGCCGATGATCATTGGCCGGAACTTCCTCGTTAAGATCAACTCGAACATTGGCAACTCCGCGGTCGCCTCGTCCATCGAAGAAGAAGTCGAGAAAATGATCTGGTCGATACGCTGGGGCGCTGATACCGTGATGGACCTCTCGACTGGGAAAAACATTCATGAAACACGTGAATGGATCATTCGCAACGCACCGGTCCCGATCGGCACGGTGCCGATCTATCAAGCCCTCGAGAAAGTGAACGGCAAGGCGGAAGACCTCACCTGGGAGATTTTCCGCGATACCCTCATCGAACAAGCTGAGCAGGGTGTCGATTATTTCACGATTCACGCCGGTGTACGCCTCGCCTATGTGCCCATGACCGCCAAGCGGATGACCGGCATCGTGTCACGCGGCGGCTCAATCCACGCCAAGTGGTGCCTGGCGCATCATCAAGAGAACTTTGCCTATACCCACTTCGAAGAGATCTGCGAGATCATGAAGGCCTACGACGTGTCATTCAGCCTGGGCGACGGGCTGCGGCCGGGCTCCATCGCCGATGCCAACGACGAAGGCCAGTTCGC
>DIHK01000004.1:0-11432 GCA_002420115.1 Nitrospira sp. UBA5698 | reverse complement strand
CCCGGCCACGTACCGATGCATATGATCCAGGTGAACATGGAAAAACAGCTTAAGGAGTGCCAGGAGGCGCCCTTCTATACGCTCGGGCCTCTGACGACCGACATCGCGCCGGGCTATGACCACATCACATCCGGCATCGGTGCGGCCATGATCGGCTGGTACGGCTGCGCGATGCTCTGTTACGTGACGCCGAAAGAGCACCTTGGCCTCCCCGATCGTGAAGATGTGAAGACGGGTGTGGTCACCTACAAAATCGCCGCTCATGCCGCCGACCTGGCCAAAGGCCACCCCGGCGCACAGATCCGGGACAACGCGCTGTCGAAGGCCAGATTTGAGTTCCGCTGGGAAGATCAGTTCAATCTCTCGCTGGACCCGGAGACCGCACAGCAGTTCCACGACGAAACGCTTCCCGACAATGCCGCCAAGGTTTCACATTTTTGCTCGATGTGCGGACCCCACTTCTGTTCCATGAAGATCACGCAAGACGTCCGTGATTACGCCGCACAGCTCAAGGTGGACGAGCAGCAAGCCATTCAAATCGGCATGAAAGAAAAATCAGAAGAGTTCAAAAAGGCTGGAGCAGAAATCTACCGCTGACTCGGTTAAGAATTGAGTATTGGGAAAACCTTTAATCATGAACAAGCCAAAGCCCGCTCCATTGCGCGAGAAAGATATCACCCGGCAGATTGCCCGGGAATACTATAAAGAGTTCGATCAACTGATCGAAAGCGATGTCATTATCGTCGGCGCCGGTCCATCCGGTCTGATTTGCGCGCACGATTTGGCGACCAGGGGATTTCGAACGCTCCTGATTGAGCAAAGCCTGGCACTTGGAGGAGGATTCTGGTCCGGTGGGTATCTCATGAACAAGGCCACGATTTGTGAACCCGCGAATGAGATTCTCGAAGAGATCGGTGTTCCTTGCAAGAAGATCAACGAGTGCGCGGGTATGTACATGGTCGACCCACCCCATGCCACCGGGGCGCTGATCGCCGCGGCGTACAAGGCTGGCGCCAAGATCATGAACTTGACGCGGGTCCTCGACCTGATTCTGCGTAACGAAGGGGTATTGGAAGGGGTCGTGGTGAACAACACCACAGCGGAAATGGCTGGTCATGATACCATCCATGTCGATCCCATTGCGCTCGAAAGCAAGATTGTGGTGGATGCCACCGGCCATGATGCCATTGTGGTTGAGCTTCTCCATAAGAGAAACCTGTATCAGAAAATTCCAGGAAACGGGGCCATGTGGGTTTCCCGCTCCGAAGAAGAAATCATGGATCGTACCGGAGAGGTCTATCCGAATTGCTTTGTCATTGGATTAGCCGTTGCTGCCGTGTATGGCACACCGCGAATGGGGCCGGCATTCGGCTCGATGTTGTTGTCAGGCCGGTATGGCGCAGAGTTGATTGCAAAAAAGCTGAAGAACGAATAGGCTACAGCCGTCAGCTCACTCTTATGAATATCCAAGATTTTCTCGTCCAAGGTGAAGGGCACGAAGAAGACAAACGCCAGGCGTGGGAGCTGTTTCAACAAGCATTCGCACGGCAGATGAAGGGCGAACTCGAAGAAGCGGTCAACCTGTACAAGCAATCGATCGCAACCCATCCGACCGCCGAGGCCTACACCTTCTTGGGCTGGACCTATAGCTTCATGGGACGACTCGATGATGCCATTGAGGAATGTCACAAAGCCATCGAGCAGGATCCCGACTTCGGCAATCCCTACAACGATATCGGTGCGTACCTGATTGAGAAGGGAGAATTCGACGAGGCGATTTCTTGGTTTCAGAAAGCGATGCAGGCCAAGCGCTATGAAAGCCCTGCCTATCCCCATCTCAATCTTGGTCGCGTCTACGAGCGAAAAGGGAGCTGGACGGAAGCGATTGATTCGTATAAGGCAGCGCTCACCTTGGATCCCAACTATGCACTCGCCAAGAAGGCCCTTGGACGGTTGGTGAGTTCGTTGAACTGATTATATGGCCTATCTGCTGGACCGTGTCGCTCTGGGCCATTTAGTCGTCGGTCTCTCGGGAAAATCGCCGGGATCCAAAATCGAAACGCACGCATGAACACCATGGGACACTACGCAGACAAAACAGACCGCATAGACAAGAAGGCCATCCTTGTCGCCGTGACTGATCTCTTCTTCTACACCAAAGTCCGGGACGCGTTACGTCAACCGGACTATCAGCTTGAAAAAGCTCGCGCGCAACAGGATATTCTGGAAAAATCTCTTGCGGTGAGACCCGGTGCTATCATCTTCAACATGAACGACTTGGCCCTCAATGCCTTCCAGGCATTGGAACAGCTACAAGCGGACCCACGGCTGAAAGATATTCCGACGCTGGCCTTTGCCAACCACGAAGAGGTCGAAACCTGGAATCGTGCGAGAGCGCTCGGTGTGACAAAGATCGTCTCCCGTAATGAATTTTCCGCTCGGACCAGAGAGCTCGTAGAAGAAGTCATGAAGAACCATGTCGTCGCGTCGGAAAGTTGTGAAAGTCTGTGACTGTTGATTTGACGACGTGTAGACTTTCAAGCTGACTATGAAACACTCACGCCTTCACCAACAGCACATTCAACTGGGTGCGATGTTTGAGGAGATTACAGGCTGGGAGATGCCTATGCACTATGGGGACATAGCGGCAGAACATCGTGCCGTCCGCGAAACAGTAGGGATAGCCGACCTCTCCCATCGTGGCAAACTCCGGGTCACAGGTGAGGATCGCATAAAGTGGCTGCAAAGCATCATCAGCAACGACATCCTTCCCCTCGAACCTGGACAAGGGCGCTATTCCAGCTTCTTGACCCACAAAGGCAAGATGCTTACATACTTCCGCCTGTACATACAAAGCGACTCTGTTATGGTGGAAGACGTCGGTGAGATCGGTGAAGCCACATTCCAAGCCTTCCGAAAATTCCTGCTCTACGGAACCAAGGCCAAGATGGAGAACTGTGCCGAGACTTGGGGACTCTTGCTGGTCAGCGGACCCAAAGCCGCTCAGGTCATTCAATCCGCATTCGGCGTGGACGTCACAGACTTGAAGCCGGTCGATTTTGTCACGGCGCAGATCGGGGGGCAACCTGCGCTGATGTTACGCACCGAAGAAACGAGCGAAGTTGATATTGAGGTTCTCCTTCCAGCCGAAAGCCTCATCACGGCTTGGACGAGTGCGTTGCAAGCTGGTGCCAGATTTGGAATCAGAGCCATCGGAACCCAGGCTCGAGAAGCCTTACGCATGGAAGCTGGGCTCCCGAAAGCTGGGCCAGATTTGAACGAGGAAATTGTTCCGCCTGAGGCCAACCTTGAAGGAAAAGCGTTCAGCCTCAACAAAGGGTGTTATCCGGGACAGGAAGTTGTCGCGCGGATGGATACCTATGGCAATGTGCGCCGTAAACTCGTAGGTCTTGTCTTGGCTGATCCCGTCATTCCTCCCCATGGAGCCAAACTCTACAGCGGCGATCGTGAAGTCGGCTGGATCAGCAGCGCCGTCCGTTCTCCTCAGTTCAACAAGACCATCGCCTTTGGATTTCCGCTGCGAGACTTCAGTACCGCAGGGACAGAACTTACCGTTGAATGTAGCGGAAGCAGGCACCGGGCAACCATTCATACTCTCCCCTTTTACACCAGACCGTAACGGCATCCCCCTCAACACTCCTGAACACCTATGTCCATTGATGACCAGGAAGCCGGGGCCCAGCTCACCCCGTACCAAGCAGCTGGTGAGCTGGTCGGAATCACTCGCCTGGTCGATGAGTTTTACGCCAATATGGATCGCTTGCCGGAGGCCAAAGTCATCCGAGACATGCACCCACCTGATCTCGCAGAATCACGAAAGAAACTGACGTACTTTCTCTGTGGCTGGTTGGGCGGTCCAAGACTTTTTCAACAACACTATGGACCGATCAGCATTCCAGGCGCGCATAAGCGGTTCCCGATCGGATACGAGGAACGCGATGCCTGGCTCCTCTGTATGCAGCGAGCCCTTGCCGTCCAGCCATACAGTGATGAATTAAAAGACTACCTCTTGGCGGCACTCAGCATTCCAGCTGAACGGGTCCGGCAAGTGAATGCGGGCGAGATCTAGCCCTCAGCGCTACCCTGCCTTTATTCGCTCACATAAGCTGGGCAATTCCTCATTAGCCTCACTCCACGCACGTTTGGATACAGCCTGCATCCTTCCGGATACAGGGGCACAGTGACATGAGATTTCGGGAAGTCACCACTATCCTTCAAAATCAAGGCGATCAGAATAGGAGTCCCCCTGGCACTCTCCTTGCTGTCGTAATAAACCAAAGCCAAACCAGAATTCGCAAGACGTGTGCATCCGTCAGTCAGCTCTACAAAGACTCACGATGAGGTCCAAAACAGGTCAGACCTACGAGAGAGGAATAGGCAGAAGAAAACCTATACAGTAAGGTGAGTTCGGATTCGTGATAAATACCATGACTTCCCTCTTCAATAATTCAAAAGATCATCACCACTGGGCGGAACCGATCTCTATCGGTTGCGAGGCATGGATCGATGTAGGCCGGTTTTGTGCCGCTGAAAAGCCCGCACACCATACCACGAAAACACCCACCGGTATGTCTCTGACGAGGTCATTCACCGACATCCGCAGAAAGTTTCAGAAAAGTTCCGATGGCGATATCGACTAGTCTCAACCGTACCTCTACCTGCCTTTCTACACCATCGTTCACAACCTCCTCTTGACGAATCAACAGTGGGATCGTTCATATAGTCTGAAACGAACCTGTGCGAGCTTAGACATTCCATGTGCGACGGCCACGTCAGCGGTATTGAGAGCGTACCACAAACGACCTGCCATGCTCCTGAACTCAGGCTGCTTGATCCATCGTCGATACTGTGACTACGGCTTTGGTTCTACATCGTTGAACGAAGCGGACCTTTCCCATTAGGTAGGCGATTGCGGTGACGGCGCAGGCGAGGCGATAGCAAGCTCGATATGCTAAACTGTTCGCTGCAACAGGGAGGTTGTATGGAAACACAACGGCTTCGCTTACATCTCTGTTTGGTAGCACTCGCCCTCCTGCTCTCGCCTGCTATGACACTTGCGATGTCAGGCATGGACATGCCACACGGAGGACATGGGAAATCGATGTCCTCTCTATCGCAAAATATAGGCGAGCCGATCAATTCATCAGAAGCAGAGATCGAGATCACCTATAGTGCCGACGGAAAGACCGCCATCTTTGCATCTGGACGTAAGGGCAGCATCTCCTCACCAGGCGTTCCTTACAATTTCGACATCTGGATGGCCCACAACGTGAACGGCACCTGGGAGGAGCCGATTCATTTGGGATCGGGCATTGATCCCACCGTGGGGCCGAATATCAACACGTCTGCCTGGGAACTGGAACCAAGCCTGTCTGACGATGGCAATGTCATTTATTTCACCAGGTACGAGCCGGGCAATCTCTCGACCGGCGACCTTTACGTGACCCAGAAGATCAACGGCGTGTGGCAACCGGCGAGAAACTGGAACGACGTCCCGGAACTCCCCCATCTCAATACGCCGACCGGCGAGGAACACTGTCCGATCATTGCTTCCGACAGCCTGATCTACTTCAACTATCAGCAGCCGGGCGTCACACAAGACAGCGACGTCTGGAAAGTCGAGAAGAAAAATGGGGTCTGGCAGAAACCGGAGAGTCTTGGACCGCGTATCAATTCACCCTACCGTGACCATATGCACTGGACTGGCCTGTCGAAAGATGGCAAGAGTCTTATTCTCACGAGTACGCGTCCGGACATGGGCTCGCGAGGGGGACATGACATGTGGATTTCCTACCAGAACCCTAAAGGGGAATGGCAAGAACCGCTGAACCTTGGCGATACCATCAATACAGCCGGCGAAGATATGTGCTGGACCTTCACGCCGGACGGCAAGACCTTTACGGGCGGTTCGGGCCCTCGTGATTCGTATAATCACGACATTATGTGGGTAAAGAAAGAGGATGTTCCGTTACTGAAGAATTTTGACCCGATCGGGCCACCTCCGAACCTGCTCACCAACAACTCCGGCACTGTCAAATAACAGTGCCCCGAGAAATATTGTATCTACGGTACAGTATCGCTGTTACTGGTAGTGCTGGGCTTGAGTCAGAAAGAGGTTATTGTAGAGGCCTTCCTGTGCCATCAAGTCGTCGTGTGTCCCTTGTTCCACAATTTGTCCCTGATCCACGACGAAGATTCGGTCCGCCATCTTGACCGTGGACAACCGATGGCTGATTAAGATTGCCGTCCGTCCCTGAGCAAGTTCATGAAACCGTTCGAACAGTTCTGCTTCTGCCTTGGCATCCATCGCGCTGGTGGGCTCATCGAGAATAAGAATTTGTGAATCCCGTAAGATCGACCGGGCAAGAGCGACTTTCTGCCATTCACCGATGCTTAGTTCATGTCCACCATCGAAGAGTTTCCCAAGCAATGAATCATACGCGTTCGGTAATCGGTCAATGACCTCGTGGATTCCTGCCTGTTTCGCTGCCTGAACAATGGTGAATGGGTCAACACCGGAAGCCCTCACACCCAATGTGATATTGTCTTTGGCAGACAACTGAAACTTCATGAAGTCTTGGAATATTCCACTGACTGCACCTCGCACATCAGCAATCGGGTAGTCACGAAGATCCGTCCCATCGATCGTAATACGTCCTCCCGACGGATTGTACAAACGGCACAAGAGCTTCACCAATGTAATCTTTCCTGCACACTAGCTACGTAGAGATTCCAGAAAAAGCGAGTGGGGAGCGAGAGGAGGTTCCTAGTTCAGAGCTTCCCGAGATCATATTCCAGATGTGTGAATGATGCACTGAACCGGTATGGAAAAAGCTGACTGAATGGTACGGAACGCTGTGGCGTGGAGGCGCGCCTCTGATCGCACCCTCACGCCACAACTGGATGAATAGATTACCGCTCCGGATTTCTCGCCATCGCAACGGCGGCGGCAAATTTCAGCAGGCTGGCCCGTTCCTCATCGTCCAACGCCAATAACAAATGCGCCTCCTCACCATGCATCAGGCGAAGGCTTAAGAACGGTTCTTCTCGGCGTTTTTCCCGGTTATCCCACATTGCGTCGATCAACTGAACCTTATCTAATTGACCGACCGACACTACATCGTATCGAAAGTAGGAGTCTCCGATCACGACGTCAAACACCACATGGCCTGCGGTCAGCAGTACCAGATTGAACCGCCCTTGGTCTTCATATCCTTCAGGAAGAAATTTATTGACGTGGCAAAGCGCGATCTTACGATCCCCCAACATGTGACGAAATTTTTCTTTTAACTCTGCATAATCGATCTGTAAGGCCTTCTCATCCGGCCCTGTCGCTGCCACGGCCGCCGCTTCCGCTCTCGAAAAAATCTCATCGGCGGATATCAATGCTGACATGGTATTCCTTTCTATCTCGTTGAAGAAAACATCCCCACGACCCCTGAAGTCCGTACCGTACCCGCCACCAAGCCTGGATTGCAAGGGGCAGCGACTGGACCTCACCTTATTTCTACTGAGCCGCAATCCGATGAGACACTCGTTCCTTACCCGTCTCATCCACCACACTCACATGAAAATCATACTTCGTGGCCCTCGCAAGACCAACGTTATGGTACCCGGTCTCATAGAACAATTCTGTGGGGTGAAGCACCATTTGAGTGGGAGCGAATCTCCCCGGCGGTGCGGAGAGGGGACCTGCAATGTATTCGTGAAAATCGACGGCCCCGTCTTGGTTGGGATCATAGGCGTTGGCTTGCACCCAATGCACGTCTCCCGAGAGAAAAACCACGTTCTTAATCTTGCGACTGAGGATGGTGTCGACAATCACCTGTCGCTCTCGCTCAAATCCGGTCCCATCCGGCCCACCGGCCCATCCATCGTTGCCTGGAACCGAACTATCACCGCCCTTCGGAATCGAGAGGGGAACCGGGGTCGCGATGACTTTCCATGTCGCGGTTGAAGCTTGAAGTCCGTCGAGCAACCAGGACAATTGCGCGGCACCGAGCATGGTCTTGGACGCACCATCCGGATCCACGTTGCGACTCCGATACTGCCGGACATCCAAGAGAAACAGTTCAAGATCGGCACCGTACCGAACAGTCCGATAGAGACGATGCGGGTCTTCACGGGGAGACGCAATCGGCCAATATTCACGCAATGCCTGCCGGCCGGCAGGCATCTGCTCGTCGTATGGACCGGCAAAATTATTTCGAACCTCGTGATCGTCCCATACCACATAGACCGGCGTCTCCACCAGGAACCGCCGCAATGCGTCAGCGCCCCGTTGGTAGCGATGGCGCAATCGATAGGCATCCAATGTCGTCGCCTTGAAGTCCGCACCAGGTTCGTTCGGAGGCGAGGGGCACACATGATCGCCATAAATGGTATCGCCAAGGAACAAAAAGAAGGCAGGATGGTATCGATGGATCGCGTCAAAGATCGGATAACCATCCACTCCTCGGCGACATCGTCCCTTGCTTCCAAGATCTCCACTCCAAGCAAACGCCACAGCCGCAGAGGTGTGCTCGTCTGGCAATGTCACAAATTCTCCCGTCGCTGCAGGCTTCCCAGGAGGCTGCGATTGTGATGATTCTGTAGGACCAACCACGACATGATACCGATAGCGAGTCGAAGGAGTCAGACCTTCAAGCGGGATGGTCAGCGTATAGTCCGTCTCTGCATCCGTCTTGAGAAATGCAGTCCTCGACACCGGGGCCACAACCGTAGCCATTTTCGAAGCTTGCTCCCACAGCGATAGCGGCGCCCACTCCACTCGCACCACAGCAGCCCCATCGGTACGTACCCATAGCAGAGCTCTTTGCGAAGTCACATCGCCGATGGCAACGCCCTGGGGTAGGAGTCCAGAGACTAGAGTGGGATTCCCTTCTGACACATCTTGGTAATTGATCCTCTGACTAGACCATGCAGGACAGCCGCCCAAAACAGAGCAGATCGCAAAGAGGCCGACGACCAGAAACAAGCTACGCATCAGAAATTCCCCCTGTTAAGCATTTCAGAAGATCTTGCCGCAAACCCGGTACTGGGCTTGAAATTCGGCAGGACCGCCCGGCATACTGACCAAACTTGAAGAGGCTTAGATGCACGATACTCATTGTTGCGTGACAAACTGCCTTGCCAATCCCTATGCGCCGGCCGGCACGCAATCCGTCTGCAAAGACCATTTCCTCAGTTTTCTGACATGGCGACGGCGTCGTGGGCCACAGATGTTCTCGACCTATGCCGGTATGTCGATGGTGGAACGGGATACCATCGCCGCCGAATGGATGAAAACCCTACGAATTGACGAAGTCCCGACTCCCGCGCCCAAGCTATAGCAGCCATCTTCCCATAGAGTAGAGTACATCCTCCTACCCCAAGACACTTCGTTACTCTTCTGCGCAGCAATATCGGTCATGGCTATTGCGCATTCCACACAAGCTGTCTCGTCAACCGAACCACGGCATTGCGTCTCTCTTTCTTAGCCGAACCTGAAGCGGGTGGCCTGGTAGACTCCTCACCACACGTATACAACGAGAGCCACCAATCCCACCCACTCCGTGGACATTGAGATGTCCACTTTCCCAATGGCCACGCATTGAGCAAACACCGCCCATCGCTCCCTCATTTTCCTAACCCAGGGCTAGTGCGTGGGATGCCTCCACCTGCGCGCATGCAGCGAGCACGCCATCCTCCAGTGAAAATCTAATCCGACTTGTGTGCGGGCTGCGCGAGCACGGAGACATCCCACGCGCTAGCCCATCACCGGCGACCCATGGTGGTGGATCATCAACCACTCATCACCGATAAGTTCGTACAGGTTGGTGGCAAGAATTTTGGCCTGTTGTGGCTCCTCTGCTTGCTGGGTCACAAGATTTTCTACACAGATGACCCAGGCCATGTCGCCTGCCACCTGAACCATGATATCGTTCAGCTCGAACTTCATCGAGAACGTGTTGTTAAAGATCAGTACCCACGAGTCGCGAACGGCAGGCCATCCCGAACGAATCGTCCAGCCTGGGTGAATACAAGTAACATACTCTTGATGCGTCCACACCTCGTCCATCTTGACGATGTCGAGACTTTCAAACGCCTCGTAGAATCTCTGATTGGCTTTCGTGACGGCTTCGATGCGCTGTTTCAACACCCGGCACCCCTTAGGCAAAGAAGCTGTATCATACTGCAAGAGAATCAAGTGCTGCGAGCACATTTCTCAACGAGGTCGAGGAATTGTCCTACGCCGAGTCAGGCCTCCGATGAGACATACGACCACCAAGCAACCTATTTCTACGAGAAAGATAAAGAGAGAAGAGGCGAGCCGCAGAATCGACACAATCACGATCCCGCGTGGTCTCCCGAACTGATCAGCAGCAGTAAACTGGTTTTTACGCAATAGAGTATCATTATCGTCGACTCAAATTCATATCACGAGACGCGTAGAACCACCCCTGAAAAACTGAGGTCGAAACAGATCACTTCATTTTCCCGATACAATTCTCGTCCCGATCCACCTTCCTCAAGACCATCGGCTTTCTCAACCGTGATGTCGTCGCACCTTCCCCAAGGGAAAGATGCGTCTCAGTTCTGCTCGAAAGTCTCGGAAGACTTTTAAGGAGATCGTCGAGCGAGACCAACACTTTCCCAACGATTCTGCGAAGTTCCCGTTCCGAATAATGCAAGGGAACCAGTCGCCGTCGCTGCCAGCCTCGAAGCAAGAAGGCTCCACCCAACTGCCTATAGGGACGCTCACACACGACCACGAATTCTCTTCCTTCGTCATCTTCAATGATGAATCCCTTCACGTTCATATTGCCTCACTTCCCTCTCAGACGTGACGTTCCAGGCATGCCTAGCTCTGCAGTATGTCTTGTCTTCACCTACACTGCGAAAGCTGTGGGAACTGTTGCATCGCTCAACACCATATGCGGCTCTCTATACTGACTGAGCCCGCTACGTTTCCGGCTTTATCAGTCCATTACATCGTTCACAGCCCATCACCATTTTTCCTATAACTTCCAGCATATTGGAAGAAATGGACTAGGCCCATCGGGAATACCCTGAATACAGAGACCGCCATTACTGATGAGATTTCATGAATTTACCGGACGGTTGAGGAAAGGGATTCCAACCCAGTGAATAACGGGTTCTGAAATCTGGTTGGTTTTTAGGAGGAGAGGAGGCGAGGCCCCCAGGAAAGCAGGGGAACCTCGCGTAAAATTGAGAGACAGCAAGCTCTTGCTTCAATACCCGCGGGTGTAGATGCCCGCTATTACCTCTTGTTATCTCTCTGACGCTGCCACCATACCGTCTCCGCTCGATAGCCCGTACATGACTACCTCCCCGTGCGGAAGATGCGCTATTCTCAAGAAGCTACTTCGACCCTATAACATCCAAACTAGTACTGCAGCTGCAAGGCG
>DIHK01000035.1:6456-18638 GCA_002420115.1 Nitrospira sp. UBA5698 | reverse complement strand
CGATACCCACGGTATCGCTTTCTCTCCCGATCCGCAGACCAGGAGCCGTATGCGGTATTAGCTAACCTTTCGGTTAGTTATTCCCCACTCGAGGGTAGGTTACCCATGTATTCCTCACCCGTTCGCCGCTTTACAAACGTATTGCTACGTCTTCTCGCTCGACTTGCATGTATTAGGCGCGCCGCCAGCGTTCGTTCTGAGCCAGGATCAAACTCTCAAAAATAGGTGTTCATTAAATTTGGACCAAGGGCCACCACTTCAATACACCTTACACCTTACTCAACGTCCTCTATTCAGTTTTCAAAGAACATCCGCGTTCCTCACGCGAGCCGCGCACTATACATTGTGCGTCGTCTCGTGTCAAGGGACCCGCTCGAAATAATTTCGCGTAGTTTCCCTTTGGCACCGCACCGTGACTCGCATCAGGCGCGGTCATCAGGCAGGAACACAGTCGCAATCAACGAGTGGGAAGATAACAAGGTATTTCTCAAGAGTCAAGAGGGTGATCCGTGTATAATTTCAAAATTATGACACCATCGAAAAATAATTGGCCCATGCATCGTCGAACGCTGCTCAAAGCCTTGGGATTGGGAACATTAGTCGGAAGTACCGGCGGCTGCGATGCCGTCGGTGGAATATTCGGACGGATGTTTGCCGTTCCGCCGCGCGAGACGACCTACTTCACTCCCAACGCCAAATTCTATGTAGTTAATTATGCTGATGGCGCCGTGTCCGCCTCGCGCGTCCTGAATATCGAGCAGTGGAAGGTCCACGTCACAGGTGCCGTGCAAAAGCCGATGTCGCTCGGCTGGCGCGATATCTTGAACCGTGATTCGTACGATCAGATTTCCACACTCATGTGCATCGACACCCTGCCCGGTGGCGACAGCCTGGGCACCGCGACATGGCGCGGCATCTCGCTGAAGAAATTGCTCCTCGACTGCGGTGCGGATACGGAGACAGCACGAGACGTCGTCTTTCGTGGCATCGACGGCTACGACGACAGCATTCCATTCACACGCGCTATGCAGGACGACGTGATGCTCGCGTTTCTCATGAACGGTGAGAAGCTCCCCAAAGAGCACGGCTTTCCGCTCCGTCTCCTGGTACCGGGTCTCTATGGCATCAAGAATGTGAAGTGGATCGTCGAAATTGAAGTCTATCCTGGCGACTACAAAGGCTACTGGCAGCGCAAAGGCTGGACCGACGATGGAACAATTAAGGTGTTTTCACGGATCGATTCGCCCGGACATTATCAAACACTGCGCGGGCCGGAACAGACGTTCCGCGGCATTGCCTTCGGCGGACCGAACAGCATCAGCAAAGTGGAGTTGAGCTTCGACGCCGGTCGCACATGGAATGACTGCAAGATCGAACCACCCATGTCGCCCTATTCTTGGGTGATCTGGACCTACACCTGGCGGCCATCAAAGCCTGGTAAATATCAAACCGTCGTACGGGCAACCGACACGAAGGGTCAACTTCAGATCGCCGAGATCGTCCGCCCCCAACCAGCCGGCGCGAGTGGGTATCACACGATCATTTCGGAAGTGGAAAGTCTGTAAGGATACAGAAGCGGTGCTTCATTCTTATTGAGCACATTGCTTCTGCATACCCTCACTCAATGAGCGGCTGAAGTGGCAAAATTTACAAATGAGAGTCGATGACTTCCTTACCTAATGGCTGCCAAGATACTCACAAAACCCAGGTTTGAAGCACTGGCGTTTTCCCGCCAGCCTGCGATCAAAAACTATTGTGATGAGCGGGAATGGTATTCTGACCAGGACGAAAATGTCCTGGGAGTTATCACATGGGACAAAATCGACCATGACTGGGGCTACGTAGTCCTCGGAAGAGATGAGAGAGATCTATTTCGCGCTATTGAAGTCGAAGTGAGCGTGCCCGATATAGAAACCGCTAGAAGCAAGCTTTTCATGAGACTGTCATACTACTCAGTAACCGGCGAAAAGGTTTTTCCTCAAGGTGATGAGACGAGGCAAAAGAAGTTCGAGATCTTCAAACTAGCTGTTCCTCAAGAACAACTAAATCCTAACTTTCGCCTACTGCGAGAATCTAACGGCTATTCACCCGCAAAAGAAATAATTGCTGAAATCGCTCACTCTTTTGAGGATCCCGACGGGAACTATCTCCAACAATTCCAAACTACTGGTTATGATGCACGCCTTTGGGAACTCTATCTTTACGCATTTCTTCATGAAATCGACTTCGTCATTGATCGCAGGCTAAAAGCTCCAGATTATCTTTGCAAAAAGTATGACCAAATGGTCTTTCTTGAAGCAGTCACAGTGAATCCCACTCAAGGAAATGATGTGCACGAAGTTTCTCCGGAAACCGAACCGGATCGAAACAAGCTAGCCGATTATGCAGCAATCAAATTCGGTAGCGCGCTGCATTCAAAGCTAAAAAAACGTTACTGGGAACTCGAACATGTTAAGGACAATCCTCTCATCTTCGCCATTGCAGATTTCCATCAACCGCACTCTATGCTTTGGACTCAACCGTATCTAATGGAGTATTTGTATGGCGTAAGAGAACGGATCATGAAGACTGATCAAGGGCTGCAAAGACTGGCAACTCCAATATCAGAACATATATATGGGGAAAAGCGAATCCCTTCAGGCTTCTTCTCACAACCGGACGCTGAGAATGTGAGCGCTGTACTATTTAGCAATAGTGGAACAATTTCCAAGTTTAACCGAATGGGAAAACTGGCAGGTTTTGGCGATCCGACAGTGAAAATGATCAGAGTTGGTAAGCGATATGACCATGATAAAAACAAGCTGGAACCGGCCGACTTCGATTTAGAAATCGACCAGAAAAGCTATTCAGAAACTTGGTCTGAAGGCGTGTCAATATTCCACAATCCAAATGGCAAGATCCCCTTACAAGAAGAACTCTTTCCCTTAGCTGCTCATCATTACTTCCGAGAAGGTCGATTGGTAAGTTACCTGCCTGATTTCTTTCCCATGGCATCCATTACTCATATATTGACCTTGACTGAAGACCCTCAAAGCACAGAGCACAAGTAATCCTTCTCCGTCGTCTTCCGATTTCACGCCAGCTAAGACAATACAAAGATGATATGCAACCGATTAGTCTCACTCACTTCTGGAAGAATGAGTCGCGCGCGATCTGGTCCTTGCGGATCTCGTATTCCCTTTGATCGCTTTTCCCGGCCTTGAAGTCTTCCTCTACTCAATCCTTCTGACGCTTCAGGTGGTACTCGTAGCTATCGCCTGCGGCTCCTGCTCCAAGAACCCCATCGAGTAGGCCGCTCCCCACTGGCGAACAACCAGCGGGAAGAGTTGTCCTATCCCAAAAGTTGTTGCCGACCAGAATTTATGGTGACAAGCCAAGGCCTAACCCAGGACCACTCACCGCCCTCGCATCCAACTGCCCTCCAGCTCCGAACATCAACGACGGATCGCAGATGTCCCGTTCGAGGAGTAACGTCCCAAACGCGCCTTCTTGCGCGATCACAATATCCCGATAGCTATTTGCGATCGTCAACGCCGCTCGCGTCAAGATGCTCGTTTCCCCTACCTGGGCGCCGATGATGACGGGGATGCCGATCTCCTTGGCTCGTTTGGCGACTGCCAGCGCGCGGAGAATGCCCCCCATCTTCGACACACGAATGTTGATGATCCAGGTCGAAAGAGGATCACTCTGAATCAATACAAACTGATCCACCCTCAGAAAGCTCTCATCAAGAATGATGGGAACCTTCATCTCTCGCGCCAACCAACGACAGCCATCGTAATCCCCGACCTTCAGCGGCTCTTCAATCGCAGTGATCCGGCCAGGAAGTTGCTTGAGGTACGACCAGGCTCTTTCGGCGTCACCCCACAGATTATTGGCATCGAGCCGGACCCGTAGCTTTGAATCTTTGAATGAATGCAATCGGTCCAGTTTGTCGATATCATCCTGCAACCGCCCTGTCACCTTCACTTTGAAATCGGTAAAACCAACCGAACGATATCGTTGGAGCTGCTTTTCAAATGATTGGAGATTATCTGTTCCCAATACCGCCGAATACTGAAACCGACCGTTGAGAGACGGAAGCCCTAACAACGTTTCAATCGGCAGTCCTGCCTCTTTGCCAAACAGATCGAGACAGGCGTTTTCAACCGCACACCAGGCAGCAGGGTTTTGATCGATGATGGAGACATGTTCAGCCACCCACTGCTTCACGTCCTGAACTGATCTGAATGTCATGCACTGTTCGCGATGGGTTTCAATAAAGTCCCGGATCGAGTCGATCGTTTCCCCCGTCACATAGCGGCGGGGACATCCCTCCCCTATTCCTTCTATGCCATCGCTGTTTGTCACCGTAACCAGCACCGCCTCAGTCATGGCACGAACCGCCGATGCATGGACGAAGGTGTGCTTAAAGGGAATATTCAGTGATTGCACGTTGAGACTCTTTATAGCCATTACGCCCTCTCTCGGATGTGCTGCGAGAAATCGAATGAACAGTCCTGGCCATACTGCAATCGAATCAACTTGAACTGCGCGTCCCGTTGCCCCTTGGCCACACAATGAGCACGGTAGGCGTCTGCAGTATCAGGACGAAGCGGCACAGTGCGAAGCGGCTGCAGCCGACCGCTCTCCCGCTTGGCCTTGTATTCTATATTCATGCGGGCCAGCTGTTCATCGACCTCGCAACTGAACGAACTGGGTACTGCAGCATGTTCAAGATAGAGCGTATATCCCGCAGTGTGAACGTCGGCCAGCATCACGTAGAACTCACAGGCGAAACCTGAAGCCCTTAGAGCGGCTTCAACCGCTTCTACCACCTGATGCTCATACAGCTTTTCTCCCGTGATATTCGTAACGCCTTTGCCTTTTTGGACAAACCGAATGGTCGGGACCCGATTGAACCAGCCAGTCACTTCCACGATGTCGTTCATGGCGTAACGATACAGGCCGCTCCGTGTCGTCACACAAACCTGGTATTTTTTGCCCTGCTGCAGATCTCCGAGCAGAATAGGAGCGGTCATTTGGTCATCACCATCAGCGACCTCAATGAACTCAAAAACATGCTCCTGAAATGTGGGAATGCATCGATTCTCATGCACATCTACATTCAGACTTCCCAAACATTCGCTGGACAGATAGCCCATCTCGATCACGGCCGTGTCGTTCTGCACGAGGGTGCGTAATTTGGGAATCAGGGCCCCGCAGTTACCACCAGTCCAGGTAATGACCGCTCGAAGTTCAGGCCAAAGTACCGCGAGTGTCAATATTGATGGTGTACCAAGCAACGTTCGAAGATAGGCAAGACGATCAGACTGGATGGGAATCGGTTCAGTCCAAGCAGCCCCCTGAGACAAGATCGGATGCCCTGGTCCGACTGCCAGCGCTTCCACCAGGAGCGGGAATTCCGAACGGATGACGTCCAATAATTTCAGAAGGGTCGATGGATTGGGTGTCGCAAGCACAGATAATGTTCCTCCCGCTAAGGCACAGGCCGCCATTCGCAGGTATTTGAACCGATAGTCGGCCACACGAAGGATTCCATCCGGCAGCACGCTCTTTCCTCGAATCGCTTGAGGCAACCCCTCGTTCATCAACCCTGACATCGACCCGTATGGAGCGCCACCAGACAACCGCCCTTCAACCGGCTGGCCCGCAATCACCAAGACCTGCCCATCATAGATTCCCGGGACACCGACCCATTGTGCGTAAGAAAAGAGCCGTTGATACTGGCCGATCCAATCAATCGCCGATTGGATCAGAGGCACATATTTGGGTTTGCCTGTCGTTCCGCTGGTTTGCACATAATGGACCGGCTGTTCGGCATTCAGAAGCAGTTCCCCGCTCTGCTCCTGCCCTTCGATGTCCTGACGAAGATCCTCATACTCAAACACCGGAACGGCTTGAACAAACTCCTCATAAGACCGAATTGAGGCAAACCTGTACCGCCGCCCAAACTGCGTATCCCGCTGTGAGGAGAGAATGGTCGACAACAGCCGGCGTTGAATGGTATCCGGTTGCTCCATGTACTTCAGCAAGGGGAACCAGTCACGATCCTGAATGAGGCGCATGGTCGACTGGATCGTGGCCTGGTCGATGTGTTCAGCCATACAGAATCACGCTGCCGTCTTGTCCAGCCCAGAATGAAACGGGGCCGCCATCTGTTGCATGAACCCAGTGGGGTACCGGCGGTTGACGAGCCCCAGGGCCTCGACCTCACGATCCGAAGGCAGATAGCGAGTCCCGAAGAGCCAATCCCAGATAATGAGATGATTGCCGTAATTATTATTGGATTCCTGTGCCCACATCGAGTGGTGCCAACGATGCAACTCGGGACCACTCATCAGATAGTTGAGCCAGCCCAATTTGACGTCGACATTGGAATGTTGAAAGAACCCATTCACGGCGTAGAACACGAAATACAGACTGAGGACCGTCGGCGACACCCCCATGAGAATGAACGGCAGCGAGTCGAGCAGAAATTGCAGCCCTTTGTCGACGGGATGAAAACGGCCGACGTTCAACGTGTAGAGCCGATGCGGTGAATGGTGCACAGCGTGAAAGCGCCACAGGGGTCCCCATTCATGACTAAGACGATGCAACCAATACCGCGTGCTGTCAACCATGAGTGCCATCATGATGGCCTGCATCGGGACAGGCCATTCGCGAGGCCACCATGCAGACGTCGGCCAGTCTTGCCCGTTCCAGATGTCGAACAACAGGAAGGCGACCCCCATTGCGAGCAGTTTCGGCCACAGGACATGCACCAAGGCGAGAAATGCCGAATCTTCCACCACGTCCTTCCCAGAGGGTTTCCAGGAAGCGCGATAGGGCAACTGCAACTCAAGCCAGATGATCAGCAATGAACCAAGAGTAACAGGCAGATAGGTCGAGAGCAGAAATCCCGCTCCTGCCTCCATGAGACGCAGATTGCCCCACACACTACCGAGCAGGATGACAGGATAGGCCGCATATTGAACGATCCGTTTCATGCCGTCTGCTCCAGGTGTGGCGACTGCGACGCATGGAAACCCCGGACATGAAACCAGCCGTAGACAAGTACGAAACCAGCCAGCACCAAGTGAAAGAACGTGGGAAGTCTCGCACTAAACCAGTAGTGATCCGTCGCCACAGTCAGGCCGATGATCAGCCGAAGACACATCAGACCAAAATAGATGGAGCCCAGGATGAGAAGAACCTTCCCCGTAGTTGCAGAAGGCACGATCAAACCCACATGCAGCCGCCAGATCACACGAGCGCAAGCGATGATGATGAGGACCTGACATATGACCAACACCCAATACGGCAGTGCCCCGCTTGCCCAGGCCTCAAACGGGGGCAGGGCCTCCACGGGAAACCAGGCTTGCAGCAGTTGCGCAAAGACTCGTAGGGAAAACATCAGCAGCAAACCGCTCAAGACCACGACACACCGATGGCGGAAGGATGGTAGAAGTGTCGCTTCAGCAACCACGTGTTCAATTGTAGGGAAAAGCTGAACAACGGGCGAGAAAACTTAAGAATATGACCAGAAGAATCGTCCTCGGAGGAGGGAGGACAAAAGCAGACATCAACCGATTGGACAGTTCCCGACGGCGACAGGAAGACCGAGATTATCGGGTGACCTTAACCCACGCAGGCCGACACCCGGTCTCAACTGTCTCGGACAACCCAGTCCTACGCCTGGTCGGCTGAATGATCAGACCTATTGATTTTTGCGTGGGCGTCCGACCGGGAGTTTCCCTTTTCGCTTCTTGAAGCGTTTTCCCTTTTCAAGCTTTGCGAGCGAGGCTTGAATCGCAGATTCGACGACACCTGTCAGTGTCAACTTCGGACTCCAATACACGACGGTTCGCAACCGTTCGACCATGTCGGCGGAGAGCGATAGCGTGACCCTCTCCTTACGTTTTGTCATTTGCTGTTCCCGCTTCATTGGACCATCTCCCTCCCGATGTACTCATTCATACTGTCGTCCCATATACTTGCATAACATGCCCTATTCCGTGCACGCAAGGGGAATTGGCGGCACCCCAACATGATTGCTTCCTCAAGATACGCATATCTTCTTCCAAACAAGAAGCACGAGTCAAACAGCTGCGACTGATTGACGCCTTGTTGTCTCATGATAGAACAATCACGTTCCACGAGCCTACCCCCTCCACGAATCGAACACCTCCCGTACAGTATGAAGAAACATCGACGGGGTCATTCCCGAGCAGACGGGTGACAAAGGCCGCCAGCGGCGTTCCCCGCCTTGCCGAAGCGGCTTCCCGAGGCAGATCGCACACCATGCGCACCGATCCAGTTGGAAAACAGCACGAGGTTGATCAATCCACTGGCAGCCATCACGTTCATTGTATTCCTAAGTTGCTCGTACTCAATGCCACGTACAACACGATTTCTCACAATACCGTCTTTTTACTAAGCCTTGTTTATTGTGGGTCATTCCGATTAAAAGACATCTCCTGGCGTTTACAAAGGCTCGCCTGCTTCGTCAAAAGGGAATCAGCCAAGGAACACCTAGAAACATCTGCCGGTTCGAAGGAGCGGGTGATGGTCAAACGGAATATGACCAGATCGGGGAACGTCATCTTGTCCGTATTCCTGGCACTTGTGAGCCTGCCATCTTGCAAGTCGCGGCCCGACCTTGTGATTCATCAATCCGACACACTCTCGGTCGTGATTCGCGAACTCCCCGCAGGGTACCCATCGATCATGCCGGTTCACCACCCCTACACAATACCACCTGAAGCGGTCATCGATATCCTGGAGTCTCTCACCTATGATGCGGGCACGTTGCTACCGTTGGCCACCGCTCGCCCTCGGAGCGTGTTCACAAAGCCTCAAGCAAAGCGGTTGGCACCAGAGTTATCCAAAGCGTTGAGCCTTGCCCCTCCAGAACGCGTCTCTGCCTTCACCATTGCCGATGTGGAGAAGCCGGATCGGCTGACGACGGGTTTCGTGTTTGTGCTCGACGGTGAGGTGCATCTTATTATTGAACACTTACAACGGCCTCGATACGAAGGAGAGCAAACCTCGTATCAACAACCGGTGTCCAACTGGAAGCTTCGGCCAACCGGCAATCAGCGACTGTATGCACGCCACCTCAATGGGAAAGGCGAGATGACGAACTGGATCATCTCTCCCCTCCGGTAAAGGATCGGGAGAGACCATGACACAACACCGACCAAAGTTTCAGCGATCCCCTGCTCGCCGCAGCCCCGTACACGGTATCGTGGCATTGGTCACGCTCCTTCTCTGTGCGCTGATCCCGAACCTGCTCCTCGCCCAAACCGCCCACGTGCCGTCCAAGAGTGAGAGAGACGATACGGTCGAACAACTGAAAAAGCAGCTCCACCAGATAGAAGAGCACCACCGTAAGGAACTCGCCGATCTGAAAGACCGCCTTGGAGTCGTGGAACAACGACAGAGCAGCCTGTCGGATGAACTGGCCCAAAACATCCGTGTCGGTGCCTATGGGGCCGTGTGGTTTGAAAGTTTTCAGGATCGACGGTCGACCCATGACGGCAACTTCGAAGTCTTGATTTCAGGCCAGTTTCACGACCGGATTCGCGTCTACACCGAAATTGATCTGGGACTTCCCAATGGAACCGCGGATGCGGAACAGGCCTACGTCGATCTGCTCCTAACTCAGGCTTTCAATGTTCGTGCCGGAGTGTTGCTGATCCCGTTCGGCAAGTTTAATCTTGATCACTTTGACCCACGCAGGGATCTCATACGCCCGCCTTCGGTGGCACGCCTCGTGACCCCCACCACCTGGGGCGATTTGGGATTCAGCGCCTTTGGACTCATACCGATCTCAGATAACGTCAAAGCGACCTACGAAGTGCAGGTGATCAACGGACTCACGGATAAGTTTATGGCCACACCAGGCAACATTCCTGCCCCAGGCCTGCAAAGTGCGCGAACAGGATTACGCTCAGACAATAACGGCGACAAGGCCGTCGTCGGACGCGCAACCCTAAAATTCTTTGATCAGTATGAAGTAGGACTTTCAGGATACCGTGGAGACTACAAGACCGGCTCCCAGGACCTGATCACTGGTATCGCCTTCGACACCGAATTCAAGCCTCGCAATGTGAAGATATGGGAAAACTTTCAGCTCAGGAGCGAATTCGCACGGTTTGATATTCAAGGCTCACCGACACTCTCAAGCCTCTGGGGATATTATATCCAGCTGACGTATCGGTTCTGGCCTTCCGCATTGAACTCCACCATCCTGGGACGCCACTTCAACAATCCGACCTTCGCGCTCGTGGGACTCTACGGTCGAACCAAGATGAATACGGCGGCAAGCCCGACCGGGAGTCTGACCGGAGAGCAAATGATCATTGGATTCAACTATCGCCCGGTGGAAGATTACGTGTTCAAGATGGAGTATCAGTTTAACAACGGCCAATTCAATCAGTTCCCATCCGACGGATTTCTGACATCCATCGCGTGGATCTTCTGACGGCTATCCCATGAACCGCCCATCCCGTACAGGAGCGCGCCCGCAACCGGCGCTGGCAATGACGCTCGCGCTTTGGCTCTACACCGCCCTCGCACATGCTGAGCCCCTTGCCGTTATTGCCAACAAGAATAATCCCAATACCTCATTGAGTACGACCACTGTCGCCAGCATGTACCGAGGGGAGACGCTCCACTGGCCTGGGGGCGACCGAATTAAGTTGGTCAATCGTGAAATCTCAGCCGAAGAGAGGAAGACGTTCTATCTGCGTGTCCTGAATGCAAAGCCGGAGCAAGTCTTCTATCGACAAGGGACGCCCGTTCCCGTCCAGAGCGTGATTGAACGGTCGGACGAAGCCGTTGTGCGCTTTGTCGGCGTCATTGAAGGAGCCATCGGATACGTCAACCTCTCTGCAGTCAAGGCAATGAAAGATAGTCAGATCAAGATCATGCTTATCATCGAGAGTCGATAGCGCCATCACTATGATGATCCGACGGTGGTTGACACGTTCCCTGACACACAAGCTGATGGCCTTGTTTTTTGCCGTCTTCTTCGGCGCGGTCTGTGGCCTGACCTTCTTCGCCTATACCTCAAGCCGCAATGCCATGTATCAAGAGTTCAAGATCCGCGGAGAGACGCTCGCCAAGACTATTGCATCACAAGCGCGCACGCACTACAGAGAACAGGACATTGAGGGACTGACCACACTTCTCCATTCTCTTGGCGAAGGCGAAGATGTTGTCGCCATTCTTGCGTATCGCCCCTCGAAGGACGTGTGGCTCGAATTCTCCGGGATTCAACTTACCACGGAAGATCTCATTTTGCCGGACCTTGGGGACGTCTGGCAAAGAGATGTGGCCCTCCGGAAGGGGTACCGTGTCTCAGAGTTCGGACGACTCATCGTCGACGTTCCCAACCAGGGACAACGGGACAGCCTCCTCGCGGCGTCATCGATCGGCTCGGTCAGAATCTTGTTGGATCGGGATGCGCTTGAGCAACGACTCAGCAAATTGGTGAGCCAAACCGTGGGGGCCAGCATGTTCACGCTCCTGCTCGGAAGCGGACTCTTCATCATCCTGCTCAGACGATCCTTGCAGGTCATTGCTCCCCTCACCGAGGCCACGAAGAAAGTGGCCGAAGGCGACCTGTACGCGACCGTGCCCGTGTCCAGCGCCGATGAGTTGGGGGAATTGGCCAAATGCTTCAACAGCATGACTGAGCAGCTCTTGCATACGACCGTGTCGAAAAACTATGTCGACAACGTCATTCGCTCCATGACCGACCTCCTCATCGTGTTTAGTCCAGACGGCACCATACGAAGCGTCAACCATGCGGCGCTCAATCTGCTCGGATATGAAGAACAGGAGCTGCTTGGCCAAGACGGGGCTCTTCTGTTCCCTTCCCATCACAACCCGCTGGATGGAGAGACCTATCAGAATATGCTGCGACAGGGCGCGGTTCACCAAATGGCGATCACCTGTCTCGCAAAGAACGGGCGGACCTTCCCCCTGTTGTGGTCGGCGGCCGTGATGCAGGGAGAAGATGGTCTCATCGAGGGGATCGCCTGTATCGCCAAGGACAGGACGGAACGGGACCAGGAGGAAGAGCAAATACGACTGCAAGGGACGGCACTCGAATCCGCCGCGAATGCCGTGATGATCATGGACCGCATCGGGCGCATTACCTGGGTCAATCCCTCCTTCACGTCATTGACCGG
>DIHK01000035.1:0-6161 GCA_002420115.1 Nitrospira sp. UBA5698 | reverse complement strand
CAGGCCCAGCCCTTCTATCAGAACCAGTGGCAGACGATCATGCGCGGCAAGGTCTGGCATGGCGAAAGCACCAATCGTAAAAAAGACGGCAGTCTCTACACGGAAGAGGAAACGATCACTCCCGTCCGTGACCGGAAGGGCGAGATCAGTCACTTCATCAGCATCAAACAAGACGTCACGAAACGAAAACAGGCGGTGGAGACGATTCAAGACGCCCATCAGAAGTTGAAAGCGCTCGATCAATTACGATCGCAATTTTTTGCCGACATCAGTCATGAACTCAGGACCCCCTTGACCGTGATCAGGGGAGAAGCTGAGGTAACCCTCAGAGGGAAGGAGAAACCGATCGCCGAATATCGGGCCACGTTGGAACGGATCGTCCAACTGTCGAGTCAAATGAACAAGTTGGTCGGCGATATTCTGTTTTTAGCCCGGTCGGAATCGGGACCATTGCAGATGGATCTCAAGCCGACCTTGCTGGGGCCGATGCTTGAAGAGGTACGCCGAGAGACGGCCATTCTTGCGCGCTCACAGAACATAGCCGTGACGCTGGAAGGAGTATCACGCGAGGCGACGGTCCAAGGGGATCCAGAGCGGCTCATGCAACTCTTCATGATTCTCACGGACAATGCCGTCAAATACGGACGGAAAGACGGCTCGATTGTCATTCGACTGAACACCTCGGAGTATGAGGTGCAGGTCATGGTCGCCGACAACGGGCTGGGAATTCCCGAAGCGGATCTTCCGCATGTCATCAAGCGAGCCTATCGTGTTTGGCGGGGCCGTCCATCGGCAGTGGGTGGGGCCGGACTTGGTCTGCCGATCGCCAAGTGGATTGCAGAAGCGCACCACGGGGACATCTCGATCACCAGTACTCTCCACCAGGGCACGACGGTGACCGTTCGACTTCCCCTTCATCCGGTTCCCTCCTCACAATGTACTCACGAACCTGATCATGCGTCACACACACCGGAAAGGGTCTAGCCCATGGCGGCCATACATATCCTCGTAGTGGAAGACGACGAGCGGATCTCAACGTTCATCAAACGTGGACTGGAAGCGGAAGGCTACCTGGTGGATGTCGCTCAAGATGGGCAAGAAGGAGTACAGCGAGGCCTGACACCCTACGACCTGATCATCCTTGACCTTGTATTACCGGACACACATGGCCACCAAGTCTGTCAATCCTTGCGCCGTGAACAGATTGAGACCCCGATCCTCATTCTGACGGCCAAAGATGCCTTGGAGGACAAATTGAGCGGATTCGACCATGGCGCGGACGACTATCTCACAAAACCCTTTGCCTTCGAGGAACTGCTTGCGCGCATTAAGGCCTTGCTCCGACGGCGACCATCCTACAACGAAGAAACCGCCCAGGTATTGTGCGTGGCCGACCTCTCGCTCAACCGAAGCTCACGCGAAGTGCGCCGAGGCAACGCGATCATCTCCTTGACTCGGAAAGAATTTGACCTGTTAGCATTTCTGATGTCCCATCCTAATAAAGCGCTCAGTCGCACCTCAATTCTCGAACAAGTCTGGGGCTATCATCACGACACCCTGACCAATACCGTCGATGTCTACATCGGATACCTCCGCAAAAAGATCGACAGCGTCTCGCAAACAAAACTGATTCAGACCGTGCGAGATTTTGGATACAAAATCTCCGACACTCAATCTTCCTGACCCACCTGCTGAGATACTTCCTACACAATACACATCTTAGTTCTTATCAATTTCTCATCTCGCTCTCAGCCGCCTCTCATCTCGTTCGCGTACGGTACCCCCCTGGCGATATTGCGCGTCACGATACTCAGATAGGGAGCGGCTGTGCACATTCTGATCGTGGAAGATGATGAACGGATTGTCAGTTTCATGAAGCGAGGGCTTGAAGCCGAAGAGCACCGCGTAGAGGTTTCCTCAGGAAAGTCGCAGACATTGGCCCTGACCAGGGCGAATGTCTACGACGTCATCATCCTCGATATTTTTCTGGGGCCTGATGACGGGCTCGACATCTGCCGGACCCTCAGGCAGCGAGGGGTGGAATCGTCCATCCTCCTCATGACGGCGAAAGGGACGGCGGAAATGGAAAAAATGAGTAGGCAGGCTGGCGCGAATGCCTATCTTTCGAAACCATTTTCATTCGATGACCTTCTCGAGACGCTTACACGCTTTGGTGCGTCCGGCATCGTTTCCAACCGTCCGGCGGCGATGATCGAGCAGAACCTGTAACGAATGTGTTTACGAAATCCAATCAGTCTCGTCCAACAAACATGACTGTATCTGAGATGCACATGAGAGGCTGTTTCAACACGAACATGAGCAAACGACGGAAGTGGTCATGAACCGACCGCGCATACCTGGGCGACAAGGAAGAATGAGGCTGAACCGATGTTGATCATGCTCTACTCACACGATAGTTACGGCCTCGGCCACATCCGCCGGAGCCTGGAAATTGCGCAGCATCTGTCTGAACGTATCCCGCATGCCTCTCTGATCATGCTGACCGGATCCATGCAGGCTCACGCCTATGCGTTACCTGAACGTATGGAGTACATTAAGTTGCCGGCGCTCACCAAGGACGCCGACGGACAGTATTGCTCGCGACTGCTTCCGCATACAATCGACATCACGCTCAAGCTTCGCCAACGCATCATTCTCGAGAGCGTCCGCAATTTGCGACCCGACATCTTCTTAGTCGACAAGGCCCCGGCCGGCATACGAGGGGAACTCTTACCGGCCCTCCAATTCCTCAAGACCAAGTCGCCCTCAACCAGAATTATCTTGGGGATGCGCGATATCGAGGATCATCCCGATCACGTTCAAGCTGAATGGACCAAGTCCGGCATCATCCCCTTGCTGAAGAACACGTATCACGCCATTTTCCTTTACGGCTCACGCACGATCTATGATCCAGTCAAAGAATATGGACTTCCGCGGAGCATTGAGCAGAAGGTTGTCTCGTGCGGCTATGTGGGCAGAACACAACCGGACGTTTCTCGAGAGGACACTCGCCGAGACTTAGCTCTACGGAGCGATCGCTTGGTTCTGGTCACCCCCGGTGGCGGGAACGATGGCTATCCCCTCGTGAAGGCATACGTCACGATGCTCAGAAAACGATTTGCTTCTCGACGGCCCAATTTTGACACCCTCATCGTGACCGGCCCGTTGATGGGCCCTGAGCAACACCGTCGCCTCCAGCAAGCCGCCTCTCCGGAGCTGGCATTAACCGTCCTAGATTTCACCCCACGACTGTACGAGTATCTTGCGGCAGCTGATCTCGTTGTGTCCATGGGCGGCTATAACACCGTCGTTGAGATTCTGACCGCCAACCAGCGGGGGATTATCGTGCCACGAGTCCGTCCTCGACTTGAACAATACATCAGAGCAGAACGCCTTGCAGCGCATGGGCTGATCGACATGATGCACCCGGATCAATTGACCCCTACGAGTCTATTCAAAGCCATCACACAGTCGTTGCAACAGCCTCGGCCCCCTCGCCCGGAGGATATCGGAATACCTCTGAACGGCGGTGCAAACGTCTCCAGGGCCGTGACTCAGTTGTTTATGGAAACACAGCACATGCGGACAAGCACCGCTCTCATCAGTCCCCCATCGGACATTCTCTCGCGGGCGACACTGAGGGCGCACCACTCCACGGTGTAGACCATGTCGACACAATCTACGACAAGAATCGGATACCTCCTCAAAGTGTTTCCAAAAGTGTCGGAGACATTCATCCTGCAAGAGGTGTTGGACCTGGAAGCGCTGGGACTGGACTTGTCGGTCTTCGCCCTTGAGCCGCCGACCGACCCTGTCACCCACGATATGGTCGGCCAAGTCCGCGCATCGGTTACCTATCTACCCCGCTCGCTCGGCACCTTGCACCACAATCCGTTCTGGGCCCATCTTCGACTCTTCATGACCGCTCCTCGGCGGTATATCTCAACCGTTCAATTTTGGCGTCGATCCACCGAGCAGCCCTCGTGGCCGAAATTTATCCAGGCCGGTTCACTCGCTGCGGCGCTTCTCAACCACCGCATCGTTCACCTCCACGTCCACTTTGCGAATGCCCCCACGAGCGTCGCTGAACTCGCTCACCGGCTGACAGGCATTCCGTACAGCATGACCTGCCACGCAAAGGATATCTTCCTCACACCACCAGCCATACTACAAAGGAAAATGCACCATGCGGAATTCGTCGTCACCTGCACCGAGGATAATCGGCAGTACCTCCAACGTCTGTCGGACAACGGCACCCCGCTCCTTCGTCTCTACCACGGCCTGAATCTGGCCCGATTCGACCGGCTACGGCACGATCATCCTACTGCACCGTCGGCGACCCCCACAATCGTAAGCGTCGCACGCTTTCGAGAAAAGAAAGGGTTACTCACGCTCCTCCACGCCTGCCATTTGCTGAACGTCCGTGGCTACCGGTTTCACTGCTGCATCGTTGGATTCGGCCCCTTGCAATCCGCCATGGAAGCGCTGATTCAAGAGTTCCATCTCGAACATCTCGTCCTGTTGATGGGACAACAACCACTCGAAGAAGTCGTGGGTCTCTACCAACGTGCCAACATCTTTGCCCTTCCCTGTCAGGTCGCTCAGGACGGCGATCGCGACGGGATTCCGAACGTCCTCATGGAAGCCATGGCATGCCGACTCCCCGTCGTCACGACTGGAGTTTCAGGCATTCCGGAACTTGTCCGACACGATCACAACGGTCTTCTTGTTCCCCAGCGAGACCCTGAAGCGTTAGCGCTGGCCCTCGCTCATCTTCTGGATCATCCGGCAATCCGTCAACGCTTAGGACAAGCCGGGCGTGAGACCATTGAGCAGCAATTTACGTCCAGCCATGCGAGCCATCAACTCAAGACGCTCTTTCTCACGGGAACGGTACCGATAGAAGCAGCCCCATTGCAAACGGCAGACACCTTTCCCCATCCAGGCAGAAACAAGGCAGAGACCCGCTCGTCCGACGGCAGCATCGGTTATATTATGAAAGGATTCCCCCGTCGATCAGAAGCCTTCATCACCAACGAAGTTATGCTCCTGGAGCAGATGGGGCTTCAGCTGCACCTCTTCTCTGCGTTTCAAGGCGAAGCGAACTGTACCGGACCGCATGGAAAGGCCCTCATTTCACCGCTCACCTATCTGCCCGAAGACAGCGAGAAAACAGACAGCGGATTTCTGTCCTGGCTGATCGCAAACCTTCCACGATATTGTTCGAGTCATGTTCGACTCCTTCGCACCGTTCCGCTCCGATATCTGCATGCTGCATGGGAAGCCTGGACATTGAGCCTGAGCTGTCGGAGCAGCGTCTTCACGTGGCCCAAGAAAGTGTTCTACAAAGATTTTCTTCGTGCCGGGGCGATTGCCGACTCCGTTCTCAAGTCAGGAAACATCCGTCATCTGCACGCCCACTTTTGCCATGGCGCAACAACCATGGCCATGTTCGCAAGCATGCTGAGCGACCTGCCCTTCAGCTTTACCGCCCACGCCAAGGACATTTATCTGCCAAAACTGAACCCCGGCGATCTGCTGTCGCTTAAACTACGTCGAGCGAAGTTCGTCGTGACCTGCACAGGAGCCAACCATCATCACTTGCAGGACGTCTCCTCACAGAGTGCCCCGATCCACACCATCTATCATGGAGTCGATACGACGCGTTTCGCTCCGGCCATTGACCGAGAGACGCCGGCAATCCCAACAATCCTGTCAGTCGGACGCTTCGTCGAAAAGAAAGGGTTTCCCTTTTTGATCGAGGCCTGTCGGATCATTCATGAGCACGGAATCCCGTTCCGTTGCCGGATCGTCGGTGAACCTGATGAACAGACCGATGTAGTGATGGGCCTGATTCACCGGTATGGTCTTGAGGAAAACATTGCAATCGAACCAGGTGTGACACAAGACGCGCTCCGCACGATCTATCAAGAGGCGACGGTCTTCGCGCTCCCCTGTCACGTGGTGGACAACGGTGATCGAGACGGCATTCCGAACGTCCTCGCCGAAGCCATGGCCTCTGGAGTCCCGGTGATTTCCACATCAGTCTCCGGCATTCCGGAAATCATTAAAGATCGACTCAACGGCCTGTTGGTCGCACCGCGCGACCCGGTGGCCCTTGCCAAAGCCATCGAAGAACTGCTGGTTGACTCCGACTTCAG
>DIHK01000064.1:7163-8414 GCA_002420115.1 Nitrospira sp. UBA5698 | reverse complement strand
CTCGACGAACCGCAAGACCTGCTTGATGCGACCGACGAAGCCCCAATCATCCGACTGGTCAACTCCGTCCTCTTTCAAGCCGTTCGGCAACGGACCAGCGACATCCACTTTGAATCGTTCGAACGGGGGCTGGTCATCCGCTATCGGATCGACGGCGTCCTCTACCCGGTCCTTACACCGCCTAAACATTTGCAAGCCAGCATCATCGCCCGTCTCAAGATCATGGCCGGTTTGAACATCGCTGAGAAACGCCTGCCACAGGACGGTCGATTTGCGATTCGAACCGCCGGGAAGGACGTCGATCTCCGAGTGTCCGTACTCCCTACTTCCCATGGTGAGCGGGTCGTGCTGCGACTGCTGGAAAAGGAGAATCGGCTACTCAATCTCTCAGAGATGGGGTTTTCGAAAGAACGTCTGACGGTCATTCACCAGCTCATCCAACTGGCACATGGAATTATGCTCGTCACCGGCCCCACAGGAAGCGGAAAAACAACCACCCTGTATGCCGCACTGACCCACATCAACTCGCCGGACAAAAACATCATCACCGTCGAGGACCCGGTCGAATACCAACTGCTTGGCGTCGGGCAAATGCAGGTCAATCCAAAAATCAACCTCACGTTCGCTGCCGGGCTGCGGTCGATACTTCGACAGGATCCCGATGTGATCATGATCGGAGAAATCCGCGACCGTGAAACGGCGGAGATCGCCATTCACGCCTCTCTGACCGGACATTTGGTGTTCTCGACGCTCCATACGAATGACGCTGCGAGCGCCGCCACGCGCCTCATCGATATGGGGATCGAGCCCTTTCTCGTCGCCTCATCGGTCGTCGCCGTGTTGGCACAACGGTTACTCAGACGGATTTGTCCCGACTGCAAGCGCCCCTATCGGGCCAGTGAAGACGAGCTGAGCCGGCTGGACTTGCCGCCAGGTTCCGCAGTAACACTGTATCGAGGTGCTGGCTGCGCAGCCTGTTCCCAGACCGGCTATCGCGGACGTACCGGCATCTTTGAGCTGATGGTGCTGGACGATGACATTCGACGGCTCATCGGCGGCAAGGCGGACTCGACGGCGATCAAACAAACGGCGATTGCGAAAGGGATGGTGACCCTGAAGCAAGAGGGCGCAGAGCGCGTCATCCAAGGCCACACCACCTTGGAAGAAGTCATGCGGATCACGCAACAAGAAATCGACGTGGACTAGACGACCTAAAACGTCATGCGTGAAACGTGAAGCGTCCGAATCTGA
>DIHK01000064.1:0-6866 GCA_002420115.1 Nitrospira sp. UBA5698 | reverse complement strand
AAAAGCGCCATGAATCATAGAAGCAATAACAGCCCTGGAGTGTGGTGACGTGCCCGTTTATCAATACCAAGGATACCGGAGCGACGGCGGGACAGCGACCGGAATCATCGACGCTGAAAACGTCAAAGTCGCACGGTTGAAACTTCGCAAAGAGGGGGTCTACCCAACCGACGTCATCGAGCAAAGACAGTCGTCCGGTCGAGCGACGGCCACAAGCCGCACCACACCCTCACGGGTCATCGGCCGATCATCGGTACTCACGGCCAACGACTTATCCCTGCTCACGAGACAGTTTGCCACGCTGCTCGTCGCCGGTCTGCCGCTGGTCGACGCCCTTGGCGTCCTTGTCGACCAGGCCGAAAAGAAACCGATCAAGTCCCTCCTCGCCGATATCCGCGAGCAGATTAGAGGAGGGAAAGCGCTGAGCGCGGTCCTGGAAACCTACGACAAGGATTTTTCTCCGATCTATGTCCATATGGTGCGAGCCGGTGAAGCGAGCGGAGCCCTCGACCAGATTTTATTCAGACTCGCGGAGTTTTTGGAAAAACAGCAAGCGCTCCGAACCAAAGTCACCAACGCGATGCTCTACCCAGTCATCATGTTGATCATCGGAACCGTCATCCTGTTTTTCCTCATTACCTTCGTCGTTCCCAAGATCACACAGGTCTTTGCTCAACAAAAACAAGCCCTACCATGGCCGACCGTCGCGCTGATGTCGACCAGCCAGTTTTTCTCAGACTATTGGATGGTGCTGATCGGTCTGGTTCTCGGCGGCATCTACGGAGTGCGACGATTTATCCGCACAGAACGAGGCCGCATGGTGGTGGACCGCCTGACATTGAAACTCCCGTTGATCGGTGATGTCGCACGGATGGTCTCCATATCCAGATTGACGAGTACCTTGTCCACCATGTTGGCAAGCGGCGTGCAGTTGCTCGATGCCTTGGATGTCTCAAAGCGCGTCATGAGCAATCGGGTACTCGAGGAAACGGTCGAATCCGCCAGGCAGAATATCCGCGAAGGTGAAACGATTGCGGATCCCTTGAAGCGGAGCGGGGAATTCCCCGCCCTCGTCACACACATGATCGCCGTCGGAGAAAAAAGCGGTGAGATGGAGGAGATGTTGCGCCGGGTGAGCCACATCTATGACGGCGAGGTGGAACGAGTCATTACACGGTTGACCTCACTGATGGAACCGATCATGATTCTTGTGATGGGTGTCATCGTGTTTTTCATCGTCGTGGCAATACTACTTCCCATCTTTGAAATGGGCCAGATGGTCCATTAAAGACAGGGCTACGTCATCAGTGATGAGCGGCAAGAATTAGGGAGGCATTCGATGAGCGAACGAGCGCAGACCACCGATCAACGGACGATAGCGTGGAGACGGGAGCAGAACGCCTCCGATCTTCCCCCTTCCCCCTGTACTCCTCACCCCTCAGGCCGTCATCTCTATGATGATCGCGGCTTCACCTTCATCGAAATCATGGTCGTCGTGGCCATTTTAGCCATTCTCGCGGCGCTGGTCGTTCCCCGCATCATGGGACGGACCGATGATGCCAAGCGGACGGCGGCCAAAGTACAGATCCGCAATATCGAGGGAGCGCTCCAGCTCTACAAACTGGACAACGGCATCTACCCCACTACGGAACAGGGCCTCAAGGCGTTGGTTGAAAAGCCGTCGGTTGGAGTCATTCCCAAGAAATGGAAAATAGGCGGCTATCTGCCCAAGCTGCCGGAGGATCCATGGGGCAATCCCTACAAGTATCTCAGCCCGGTCCAGCGGGCGGATCAAAAACTTGACTACGAAGTGACCTCGCTCGGCACCGATGGGGAGGTTGGGGGTGAAGGCGTGAACGCCGACATCACCAATTGGAACCTGGACAAGGAATAAGCCGTCAATGGTCACCAGGGGATGGTCGATGGTCAATGGTCAATGGTTAATCGATTCGGACATGGCACATCCCCAGTCCAGCCGTCACTCGTCACTCGCCACTCACCACTGCCCCTATGCTTCATTCCCCCTTCCTCCTCACGTTTCACGTGTCACGTGTCACGTTTCACGCTCTTCCGCCGGCTTCACGCTCCTGGAAATGCTGATCGCCTTGTTTCTGCTTGGCGGAGTCCTCGCCGTGATCTTACCTCGGATTAGCTTTGAGGAGGACCTCCGTTCGACCGGGAGGAAACTCGTCGGATTGCTTCGGACCTTTCAAGCGCAGGCAGCCAGCGATCAAACACCGCTCAGGCTCTACCTGGACTTGGACCAGGGACTCTACTGGATGATGGTGATTGAAGGAAAAGAAGAGCGTCTGCCTCTGGATCCTGCGTGGAAATTGCCGAGACTGCTTCCGGAGTCTATTCGCTTAACCGAGGTCTCCATCGGACAAGACAAACGTATGTCAGGACGAGTGGGAGTGACATTCTTTCCCAATGGACGAATCGAGCCGGTAACCATGTATCTCATCGACAATAAAAGTAATCTCTTGGGGGTGGCCGTTGATTCCTTGACCGGGTCCATTCGGGTCAGTGACGAACGCTTTGACCCACCACCAAACCGCCTGATCCCTGACCGGGTCAAAATTCTCTTAAAAGCCAGCGCCCAGGCCGGCGCCGGAGGAACAGCACAAGGAGGGCCTCTCGCCCCCCGCGGGGTGCAATGATTGCTGCAACACACTCCCCCGCGACAAGTGAACATGGATTCACGCTCCTCGAAGTCCTGCTGGCCATCGCCTTGCTGGCCATCGCCTTACCTGTCCTCCTTGGTTTGAGAAACTTTGATCTTGATCTCCAAAGCCGGGCTACCGAACTCACCGCCGCAACCTTATTGGCGCAAGAGAAACTGCTTGAGATCGAACTTGCCGGCCAGTATTCCGTCGGAGAAACCTTGGGCGAGTTCGCGCCGCTGCCGCTCGGATCTCAAACGGCACTCCAAGCCGTTCCACGAGCCATCGGCTATCGGTGGAAACGCACCATCACACCAACTCCGCTGGAGTTTGTTCGAGAGGTGCGCATTAAGATATCGTGGCCGCGCGGCGATCGAGAAGAATCATTGGAGGTCAGCACCTATGTGCTCGCCAGCCGTCTCCCCTCATAAGACAACCAAGCAACAAGGCTTCACCCTCGTTGAAGTCCTAGTCGCCGTGACGTTGCTCGGTACGATCGCGGCCATGGTGTTTGCGTCACTCCTGACGACGACACAAACCGTGGAGGCAGGGAGAGAACACACGGCACGCGAACAGACCGTGAGAAAAATTCTCCGGTTGATGGCCGAAGAAATTTCACTCAGCAAGCGGTCGAGTACATACCCGTGGGTCGGGATGAACGGGACCCAAGACGGTCAACCGGCGGATACACTGGCGATCCTCGCCATGAGCCAAGAGTTACTCACCGTAACCACGACGGCCAAGGAGAGCGATACCGTTCGAGTCGTATATACCCGCGAACGCGATCGACTGATTCGGTTCGTTCGAAGCAATCTCTACACACTGACGGATACCAACGAGTCGCTCGACCAAATGGAATTGGCCGACCGCGTCCATGCATTCAATATCCGATACTACGATGAGCAGAACCGTGTCTGGCTCGACGAATGGCTAAGCGTCAGTAAGCTACCCAAAGCCCTGTTACTGGAAGTGACGTTTCAGTACCCCGATGCCGCGCCATGGACGGTACGGGAATGGGTCACCATCGGAACATCATGACTATCAAATGGCCGGATGCATGGAAAGAAATTCTGGTATGGACAGCCGGCGGGATCTGCATCCTTGCCCTCTGCCTGATCGCCACCTTCCCCTATACCGTACTCCAAAACCGGATCGTAGCCGAGGTCAAACGAGCGACCGGCCTGGACGTCCACGTTGCGGATTGGACGGTCGGACTGCCGCTCAGTCTGGAATGGCGGAATGTACAGCTCTCAAAATCAAACTTCGACCCGATTGAGATGGCGATTCTGCAGGCCAAACTCGGGGTCTTCCAGGCGATGACCGGAGCGCTCGGTCTCGACATCGTGGTCCAACTGAACGAACAGGCCGCTCGCACAAACTTCGTCAAGGGGTCACTCACCGCTGCATCCTTCTCTTTGGCCGGTCCATTAACAATCAAGGGACACCTCCAGCAGATAGAGCTGTCGAAAATCATCCGTCGATACGTCACACGGGGGACCCTTACCGGGGAATTTTCCCATCGGGTGGATTCCGACCCCTCTTCCCCCGGCGTACTGAAAGGCGAAGGAACCTGGGTCGCGGAGGCAACGGACCTAGAGATCGACCAGATTCCGCTGGGTAATGGTAAAATGCTGTCGCTGACATTCAGCCGAGCCGCAGCCGGGCTTTCCTGTCGAAATCTCGTCTGCGATGTCACGCAATTGAAGGGCGAGGGGATAGATGGATCCTTTGAAGGCCAGGGCCAGATCACCATTCAGCACCAACTTCCAAACAGTCAACTCGCGCTCACGGTGACGCTGATCCCTGGTCCCGGGTTCGCATCAAAGGCGGCAACCCTTGGCCTCCCGTCGTTCCCTCCCGGCACTCCCATCACCGTCAAGATCGTGGGAACCTTGGCACAGGCACGGATCGCGTTGTAGAGTAGGCGGGGGCGTCCAGGTTTCGAGTTTCAGGTTGAAGACAAACGGCTCCGCAAACCTGAAAGTTGGAACGTGAGACATGAAACGAAAGTAGATTCATGGCAATTGTGAACGAATGTGTCGGGTTGGATATCGGACAAACCGGATTGAAAGCCGTCCGGTTCCGTCGCCGACTGAGCGGGCGCGAAACCGTCGATTACTTTCAACATCCCCTGCCGTTTTCGCGTCCGGAGGATCTGGAACCGGCCCGGCGGGTTCAATCTCTTCGAGGCTTCCTGTGGCGTCACGGACTCTATGCCACCGATCGATTGGTCACGGCGATTCCCTGTCAAGACCTCTTCGTTCGCACCCTCTCGTTCCCATTCAATGACGCGGCCAAGCTTGCGCAAGTCGTTCCCTTTGAAGTTGAAAACCTCGTCCCGATGCCGCTCGAAGATCTGGCGGTCGACAGTCTCGTCTTACCTCCCGGTCTGTCCCCTGTAGGACCGCTCCGAGACGGTAAGAGCTCCGAAGTACTGGTAACGGCAGCACCCAGAGACAAAGTGGCCGAGCATCTCCGATTTCTGGCTCAGGCCGATATCGAGCCATCGGCGATCAATGTCGATGCCATGGCGCTGTTTTCCGTAACCCAATACCTTCAAGAAGAAGGAGCGACCGTCCCGCAAGATCTGGCGATTATCGATATCGGAGCCTCGAAAACCACGCTCTGTCTGATAGAAGGTGGACGTCCGGTGATGCTCCGGACGATTCTCTGGGGCGGCAATCACCTCACACATGCATTGGCCGTCCGGCATGCGTGTAGCTTCGCCGATGCCGAACGCCACAAGAGAACCATCGCGGTGGACCAGGTGAGCGGCTTGCTGGAGCCGATCGTCAAGGAGCTTCGCATTACCCTGCAGGCCTATCAAGGAAGTGAGCGGAGTCGGCTGACCCACTGCTGGATCTGCGGAGGTGGGGCAAAGATGGTGGAGATCGGCGGGCACCTCTCTCGACAATTAGGACTCTACGCAGTCGGCCCACGACAGGGGTTTGGAACCGATAGCCCAAAGGCCTTTTCCATCGCATTCGGATTGGCGATTCACCCCAAGATGGTCCGCCCCCGATGGCGATTCAAATCTTCCCCCATCGGACTCGCGCTGGACCTGAAAAGCGTGACGGATGCCGCGTCGCCCGATGTGGCCACCATGAAGCAGAATCGCCGCTTGGCGACCATAGCGGGGTTGGTCATTGCTGTATTGGCACTCGTGGACTTCTCGGTTCACTACTTCTTACAAGATCAGCGTGTCACACGATTAAAAACCGCGCTCCTCAGTCAATACGAGCAGGTCTTCGGAACCGGGACAGGGACCTCGCCTGGAGAGGAGGTCGATCAAGCAAAGTACCACATCGGCGTCCTTGATAAGGCACTCGGGTTGGTTGATGCCACGGATGGGAAAGTCCTCTTCACGCTCTCAACATTCGTGAAGCAACTTCCACCTGGAACAATGATCAAGGTCCGCGAACTGACGGTGGATGGCTCAATTATCCTCATGGAGGGGGAAACCTCCTCATTCGATGCAGTGGAGCGAATCAAGCAGGCCTTTGAGGCGAGCCCCCGCCTGACGGAAGTCTCCGTCACGGAAACCCGCGTGGGCGCCGCGCCCAATCAAGTCATCTTTCGTATCACCGTCACGGTGGAGAAACCATGATGCAGGGCTTCAGAGAACGCTGGCACCACATGTCGCAGCGCGAGCGGACGCTCGTGCTCGCAGGAGGGATCGTCCTTGGGCTTAGCTTGTTGTTCGTCCTGATCATCGATCCTCTACTGGACAACCTCGATCGCCTCGAGCGCCAGGCCCTGCGGAAACAGAAAGACCTTGCTGAATTGGCCGGGCTCAGCCAATCCTATGTCGCCAAGCGAGATCGCTTGCGTGCGATCGAGAGCCGCATGCCGCAAGCCGAGAGTCATTTCTCGCTCTTGACGTTCATCGAAGAGGCGGCGACGACTGCACAAGTACGAGAACAGATCACCGGCATGCAGCCACACGTCCAGACGTTGGCACAAGGCTACCAGGAAACAGCCGTCGATCTTCGATTAGAAGGAGTCCAGCTCCCAGAGTTATTGGCCTTACTGGCCGCCATCAATCAGGCCCCCTACGATCTCCACGTCCGTCATGTGCAAATTCGCCCAAAGTTTGATAACCCCGTCAATCTCGATGCCACCGTTCGGGTCTTGAGCTATGCCAAGAGCTGATGACCGCGGTATTGCGTTACTCCTTGCGCTCCTCGTCCTGACCCTCCTCAC
>DIHK01000026.1:74543-84246 GCA_002420115.1 Nitrospira sp. UBA5698 | reverse complement strand
CTGTGAAATCGGGGGAGGGTCAATGTAGTGCTCCCCTGAAATTAAGCCACCTGGGTTGATTGTTGTGCCCGATAGTGGACCGGACTCCGATAGCCGAGAGCGCTGTGGGGCCGTTCCTCGTTGTACCACTGAAGCCAGTCCCGAATGATCCGCCGCGCCTCTTCAAATGTCTGGAACGTGTGTTGCCAGACTCACTCCTCCTTGAGAGAGGGGGCTTCGGAAATTCGGACAGTATGATAAGTGGTAGCCTGGCTTCACCCATCCCGCCGAGGGATGGCCGACGAAAGGAGCGAGGCAATGAGACGGACGAGACGGAATCACGGAGCGACCTTTAAGGCCCAGGTGGCCTTAGCCGTAGTCAAAGGGGACAAGACGCTCGCCGAATTGGCCGAGCCATTCAGCGTCCACCCCACCCAGATCACCGAATGGAAACAGCAGCTCCTGGCCCGGGCGGCAGACGTGTTTGGCGGGATGAAGGCTCCGTCAGAGACGCCGGACCTCAAGACGCTGCACGCGAAGATTGGGCAACTGACGCTGGAGAATGATTTTTTAGAAGGCGCGCTCACCAAGGCGGGCTTGCTGAGCGCAAAGCGATGATTGACCGAACGCATCACTTGTCTATCGGGCGACAATGCCAACTGTTGCAGCTGGCTCGCTCGACCGTGTACTACCAACCGAGGGCCGTCTCGGACACAACGCTGGCACTCATGCGCCGGATTGATGAGCTCCATCTGCAGTATCCGTTTGGTGGTGCTCGCATGCTGCGGGATTTGTTACGGCAGGCTGGCCACGCCATCGGGAGACGACAGGTCGCGACGTTGATGCGGCGGATGGGCATCACGGCGATCTATCGAAAACCGAGGACCAGCCAACGGCATCCAGCCCACCGGATCTACCCGTATCGGCTGCGTCAGCTGACGATCACCCGGACGAATCATGTGTGGGCGTCTGATATTACGTACATTCCGATGAAACGCGGCTTCGTCTATCTGTGTGTCATCCTCGACTGGGCGAGTCGCCGGGTGTTAGCGTGGCGGCTCGCCAATACGTTGACCACGGATTTCTGTGTGGACGCGGTGCGGGAGGCCATCACCCGCTATGGCCCCCCAGAGATCTTCAACACCGATCAAGGGTGCCAGTTCACGAGCCAGGAGTTTACGAGGGTCCTACAAGCCCATGACATTCAGATCAGTATGGATGGAGCCGGGCGGTGGCGGGACAATGTCTTCGTCGAGCGGTTGTGGCGGAGTCTCAAATATGAGGAGGTCTATCTCCATGCCTATGAGACTGTCTGCGACGCCCAGGATGGGGTGGCCCGCTACATGACCTTCTATAATCAGATCAGGCCGCATCGCGCGCTTGACGGACGCACGCCCGATCGCGTGTACTGGGACAACCTGCCTGCACGGCCCACCGCCGCGTAGGCCTCATCCGCCAGGCACCACTTATGAACTGACAAAGACTGTCCAACTAACCGGAGCCACCTCTGGCAACCTTGGTATGATTAATTTAATCCTAACATCCTGGCGTCGTTAATTGCTCCTAGCCACTTCATTCTGTGGTGAAAAGCCTCCTCTCCCGCATTCGAAGTAGTAAGGAAGGCCCTCAAAACTTTGAATGCTCTTTTGGAATTCAGGGGGATAGAGTTCTTGAAGATCGCGGAATTGAGTTGCGCCATCCTTGATGAGTTCTCGGGCGGTTTCAACAGCCTGCCGTCGCTCTGGACATGCTGCCTCAGCACTCGCAACCAGGAGGGCTAACCCCCAATATAGTGGGCCATGATATTTGAATGAGCCAAGGTATTCTTCGCTCTTTGGATCTCGATAAGCTTCTTCTGCATATCGAAGTGCAAGTTTGAGCCCGCTTGTTTTCTTAATGTCTTGAGTTGCATATTGCTTAATATCTTTTTCCAGCACTGCAATATCCCTTACGAGAGTCTGATGATCAGGAATATGTTTATCTTGTTTGCAGTCTTGAACTCGCTTTCTGCTCTCCATATGTAAGCTCACGAAAATCTCTTGCAGAAGGCAACGACGGTGGGCTAGTTGCATGTCCGAATAGGGTCCCTCAGGCAGCCCTATTACCGTGCCCCCTGTGCCGTCTGGATAATAGGTGTTGGCCCAGTCTGTGATATCTTGCTCGGAGATGTCATGATCGATCAAACCTTGCTGAGACGTTGAGGATCCGTTTACCTCAACTAGTTTTGGTGATGCTGTATGCAATTTTGCGAAAAGTAACTTATATGTGTGCTCCGCTGCTAAAAACCTCTGTTGTTGATTTTGAATTAGCGAGAGAGAGGGATGATCAGTTACTGTCGCCATGAGGTCAAGGTCCTTACTATCCTCGGCAAGCCTCTTGTGTAGCGACCGACTGTGCTCTAATGCAATAAGGATATGCCGAAGTCCCATAGCGTATTCGGAGCGCTTCAAGATCATATGCATCGCTAATTGCTCATTGATGTTTATCTCAAGAGGACCTTGGGTGCGATTCTTGTAGAGCAATGTAAGGCCAGAAGGATCTTGTAGGTAGATAAGTCTGGCGGAACCTATCAAGAATCCATAATATTCTGGCAGGGATTGTTCTATCGAGGGAGGTGCTTTTAGAGAGTTTTCGATGGCAGCTACAAATGATCTTAGGAAGTGATCGTTTTTCTTGACCGCTTCTCTGCCTTTAACTCTTTCCGTCGTGGCCTTGTAGGCATCAGGGTCTTTATATTCTTCGTCCCGAGATGCGAGATCCTTCCACACCTTTGTAATCTTCTCGCAGCGAGACAATAAGTCGCCTAGGGCACTTGCCTTTTCAGCTTTCCTGTACAAGCGGAAATAGTCAAGGTCTCTGCTCACCACCTCTTGGCAAAGGACCTTCCCAACAAAATAACCTCCATCGAAATAAACTTGGAACTTATCAACCAGTTCTAATTCATTGAGAAGAGTACGTCGGATCTTATCTCTCAAGCTAGCGATGGCTCGGTTTCGATTTGCTGTGATGCGTTTAATGTGCTGCTCCTTCACCGTGTCTAGACGGCTGAGAACTACTCGCAAAGGTGACCGGAGAAGGTTCTTATCGGTTAACTCTTGTGGCCAACAATAGTGCTTGTCGATATTGAAAATGTCTCCGCACACTTCTTGGAATTCTTGCGCTGTCAGGGCAGCGAGTTGCTCCTTGATCTCGTCGAATCTATCTGCAATGACGGCTCGTCCAGCAGAAATGAGAAGGTCGATCTGTTCTTTTGTAGGTGCCATGCCAATGGCGTTCAGGTCTTGAAAAACCTTATCTCTTTCCTGTCGAAATAGAGCGGATTCCTCTGCCATTTTTGTTAGCTCGGATTTCGATAATTGTCTTCCAAATGGGACACCTAGCCGCTGTAGCGCAACTCGCTCAGTTGTGAAGTTTGTCTCGACAGGAGGAATGCTGGCTCTATTAATATCGGGGAAGCGTAGTTCAAGAAACCGGAATCCAAACGGGTGCAAGGCAGATTCAAAAATTGTTCTCGTTACATCCGTCTTGTTAGTCATCAGTACATCGAAACTTTGGTCCAGGTCCTGCGGAATGGTGGAGCCTTTCCCAAGTGTAGGAAGTCCAGATCCTCCTTGCACGGCAGCGTTTACGGAGATTAAGAAAGTTTGTTCAGCGGCATTGTGATGAGGATTTGATGCGTAGTTCTTTCTCCAAAATGCATCCTGCAGGAGTCTTGCAAGGCCAAGGTTTTCAACTATGCCCCCATCAAGCAGGAGCGGACTACGAGTATGATCTGTCGATAGAACGGGACAGTTCTCGCCATTTACTTTTTCTGGTCTGGCGTTCTTCAGTAGCTCGGACAGATTATGTGGTGAAAAGATTACGGGGAGTGCACTCGATGCTGCTAGAGCACGGGCTACTGAGAAGGCAAGAAAGTCTTGTTGTGACAGACCCATACAGGTGAATGTATTTTCATCAAATGTAAAAATGGCACCGTTCTTAATGTCAGTCGCATTGATCAGGAGCTTGACGGATTTGTCGCTACCAACCTTGCCACTGGCATAGTCTCCGAATGACAATTCCTTCCTTGCATTGGGCCAGAACCAATTGCGATACACCTCAGACATCTCATCGGGCTTGATGAGACCCTGGCCGGAGGCCAAGAATAGTGCTGGGGTTAAATCAGGATTTCGTAAGCTTGCAGTTAAGCCGGTCAACTTGAAGGGAGCTGTCACTAGATATTTTGCAACATCGATGAGGCTTGTGACTGCAAGCGCAGGGCGAAATGCGATGTCAGGCAGAAGTGCGCTATTGGATTGAATGCGGGTAAGCAGCTCCTTCTGGATGTCCTTATTCGTGAGTGCCTCTCGGAATGATTGTTTCCATGCATCGCCATTGCTAGCTTTGTAATAGGCTGCTGTGATGGCGCCACCTGAAACGGCCGAGATTGTGTCTAATGACTTCAATAAGGTCGTGGGGTTTTTGCAGTTGTCTGGATTGCTCTTATCAGACCTGCGTGAATAGCGTATATCACTGAGCTTTTTGTCTTCCCCTGCTCCCTCCCAGCAAAGGAATATTTCATCCAGTTCCAGGAGCACTCCTTGGGCAAATGCCGAGGCTCTGATACCTCCACCCGATAGAGATAAGTTAATAGATAGCTTTTCTTTCGGCCAATGGTCCGCCTCGCTTGCGGATGGCCAAGTTGCAACACATGAACCTATGAGTGCTACAAGCACTGCTTTCTTTTGCCACATGGTTTCACTCCGCCTTCAGTGGTATGGATTGAAGGAATAATATTAGCTCCCCAGAGATGAAGTCATTGGGGCTTAAACTGCGTTAAACAGGAACTCTTAACGGTCGGATCCTCTGAGCTTTTGACACGTTTGTCGGCATGCGCTGGTTGTTCGATGAAATCCTTTTCGGCGACCGCAGGCATGTTTTTATCCATCCAGCTTTTAATTGCACTCCAACAGCCGCTATTCGGATCTGTAGAATGAATCCTTTTGTATAGCAATGCCCAGTGGTCATGAGCACTTGCCATACCTCCAAGTATGCTTCCCTGTATTTGCCGTGCAGCATGCCCAGTGGCGATGAACTGCTCGATCTTGGCCGGTCCAAACCAGTTGTGAGCCAAGTTAAAGGACGCAAGCACCGAAAAAGCATCAATCGTTCCGGGCATGGAATGTTCCTGTTCTTTAGTGGGTACATCGCCGTTGTGTTCTGCTAGACTTTCTGGGGTTGCCTCACCTGGTGTTTGGAGAGCGGTGGCTTTCTTATCCGTTGCACCAGGGTTATCTCGTTGTACTGGGATAATTGCGACTTCAGCACGCTTGTATCCAAATAACACCGAAGGAGATTGTCCGTTTGCGGCATCTCCTGGGCTTGCTTCTAACCCAACAGTTGTTCCTGTCATTGTGATCACTGTGGATTTGGATGTGCACCCATAAAACAATAATGCTGAGGAAAAGAAGGTTATTGTAATCGAGTGAAGGTTCAAAGTTTTCATAAGAATCATTTGCTCCTATACCTTGAGCTAATTGTCAAAAGCAGTGTTTTTCGCTTGATCCGCTGTTGGATCGCTCTTTAACTGCTTTTGCGAAATAGTTCTGAATGGCCGTGTCGCTAGCGGCTTTCTGTGCGGCATAACCTGTCACAAACAGTGAGCGGATTTGGAGACTGTCCGTGGTATCGGATCCCCCCGTTATCCCATCCCACCAAGCTCGGAGGGATGGGTCAGCATGCACGCAGAAATCTCCTAGGACTGAGTAAGTATCCTTTGTCTCATCCGCATTGGTATGTGTGGCTGGAATGATGGCGGTCTCGGAACGCTTGTATCCCATGAGGACCTTAGGTGGCTGGCCAGCATCCTGGTAGACTTCGAGCCCAAACTTAGTGGCAGTGGTGAAAACCAGGTAATTATTGCATCCTGATAGACTTGCTAGGGCCATTAGTGTGAATAGTGAATAGTGAAGTATTTTGAGGTCCCACCATAGCTGCATCGTTAGCAAGCCTCCTGATCAAGAAAAGTAATAAACGCAGTAGTATGCCTCGTAAGCTCAAATCGAGTTTGGAACGGGTTGGTTCTCCTGTAACAAAAGATGTAGTACGCATTGTCCTGGGGTTTTTGGCGAGTATCGGCAGAATAACCAAGGGTCGCTTGATAACCGTCACTTCCTGCTCCTACTGATGCTCCTAAGACATATCGGTCATAGAATTCTGGGGAGGCGTTATGGGTGATGCGACTGTACAAGAAACTCCAATACCACCCATCAGATACAGTTGGAATGGAGCAAGATGTGTTGAGCAACCCATAGCACCAGCGAAGGGATGCCTTCTTGTCGATCTCTATCGGGTTTGCCGCAAGCCGTTTGAGAAAACCAATTGTAAGCCCTATATGGTTTCCTCCTTCCGCGACGAGTGGTACTACTGAGCGTTCCTCCCAGAGAAAGGCGTTCCCCTGCGGTGGCTGATTAGCTCGGATCAAGATGGGACCCCAAAAGTGATCTGTGTCGGCTGTCCTCCATATGCAACCAGTTGATGTGAGCAAGAGGGTCAGTGCAACAAGACCATATGCTAGGTGCAGAGATGTTGATGCTGTCACGCCACCCTCGAGAAAAAGTGTGATATCGACATACGGCAGTCAACTAACAATAAGAACTCGGTGTCGGCATGGAATATCCCACAAGGTAAGAGGCATATGACATCAATCCGCGTCGCTGGAGTCCTGATGTGTTGTGGAACATGTCCGATCGATCATGATGGTCGTCGATCAACAAGGTGTGCAACCTCATGTGAGTTCCTCTCAGCAAAGAACGGACCACGATGGCTTCGCAAGAACTACGTAAATTCTCAAGCATTGAGTTACTTCCTGAAAATCGAAATCTACCGGGTGAATCCTTTTCGATTCAGGGAGTATCTAAATGGATTCACACGCTCCTTCCAAGAACTACCGAATCGATTCGACTGCCCTTTACACCCACCTCCGCAGGAAGCCACAGCTGCCCGTCCTCCGCAGTAGTCTGCTACGGAGGATGGATCAAGCCGTGTGGCTCCACACTACGTACTCAAGCGCGGCGGGATGGTAGCGTCGGAGGCGGAGCAATGAAATAACTCTTTTGTTTAGGGATGTACAGACCTCCAGAGTAGATCTATACAGCCCTATCGTGCGATAGGGCTGTATGACTATGGTAGCGTTGGCGGTCAGAAGAAAGGAGCGAAGTCAGAAGATCTCACGCAGGATTCTTGGCCAGATCTTGTTTCTTGTATTTATGTGAGTGGTCCCTCACTGTCTGCTCTGGCTGTATCGCGAACCTGACATCCGAATGATTATTGAGATGGCTCTCCGTCTTGCGTGTACAGATCGTCTCCGACAACTTGAAACCAACAGCGAGTCACCGGTTCGCGGCAAGGGCCAGGCAGAAACCCAGCGCATGGAAGAGGAGTGGGTTTGGTTTTGTGCAGTGCCAGCCTTAGCTCATTCTCGTCCAGGTTTCGCCTCCATAGGTTGTCTTGCCGGAATCATTCTCCCGTGAGCTACGCAAGGCAACCAGTCATCCTGCCAACTGACAAACGGGTTCACCTCGTTTCTCCCTGGTGTTCAAGTCTCCTACCAGTCACCGCTGCGTAGCCTCATCTCGCCTTCGTCTTGCGGTAGCATAACATATTTGTTACTCTTTTGCGTGGACTATACGATCACGTATTACAGCGAGGCTGTGCAGAACGATATTTTGGCTCTGCCTGATACGCTGGCGGCACGCTATATCGTCCTCACTCGTCGAATGATCGTACTTGGTCCACATCTTGGGGCACCGCATACGAAGGCTTTTGGCCATGGTCTATTTGAGCTACGGCTAAAAGGAGCAGAGGGAATCGCGCGGGTGTTCTTCTGTACGTTGGTAGGAAAACGGATCGTCATGCTGCATAGCTTCGTCAAGAAGTCTGACAAGACCCCTCGTCGAGATCGTGAGATTGCTGAGACACGTATGAAAGAGGTGAAAGATGCGAACACATGATCAACTCATCAAGAAGCTTCTTCGTCGACCTCGGGTGCGGGTGGAGGTAGAGCGGATTGAACGCGAGGAGTCCGCGTTACTCGATGCTTTACTCAAGGCGCGGCAAGAGGCAGGGCTCACGCAAAGCCAAGTGGCGGCACGTATGGGAACGCAGGCCCCTGCTGTTGCTCGTCTGGAGCGAGCACTTGCGAGTGGCAAGCACTCTCCCTCGATCGCGACGTTGCGCAAGTACGTGAAGGCCTGTGGCAAGAGGCTGGTGCTTCGGGTCGCATAAGCGGGAGATACTTCGACAATAACCATGCGAGTCTGTTGGCAATCGTCGCAAAGCAACTCTCACCCTCGCATCTCATTCTTCAGCCCCCGTACAATATGATTTTTTAAGCCTAACTCATTGGCATTCTGACTATTTCCGTCGATTCACGGCCGGGTGAACGAAGGATCTATCCTTGATGAAAATAGAGTATTCGAAGGGCAACCGAGCTTCGAAAGAGCTGATCCTTCTCAAGCGCCAACAGTTTCAAGCCTCGAGCGGCCGGAAGATGGATGGGTTTTCCATGAAGTGCTAGGGCGTGTTATCAGTTAGCGGCGTGATAATTGTCCGGATTCACAAGGGCGTCTGCAAGGGATGTACTGTTCATACACCATGGGGGGTTATGGCCGGGCCAACGGCGGTATGCGGTGCGTGACGATCAGTGGGATCGGATCAAGGATTTCTTGCCAGGCCGTTAGGGAGATGTTGGGTACAGGCCTCCGACATCACGTGTCTTGTAAGAACAAGAGCGTACACGGGGATGTAGCGGACAGTCTACGTTTTTAGGTTTGACCTAACCTATTTCTAAAAACAAGCGTGTGCCTCCATAGATTATCCTGCCTCTCAATAAATACTCTTACTGACCTCATTTGACGGCTGGCTCTCACCCGCACTGTTATAGGCGGTCACGGTGAAATAGTAGGTGGTCCCATTCGTCAAACTGTCAACGGTATACGAGGTGACGTTGCCTACAGTGATCGTTCTGCTATAGAGCCCTGAGGCCGTGCCTACCTTCACATTATAACCACTCAAGGATGGGTCAGTGACGGCGTTCCATGCGAGAGTGGCAGTCGTGGCCGAGGGTGGGGATGACAGGGTCATGGTCACAGGGACTATCTTCGTCCCTTTTCCCACCTTCACCGTGATGGTTGCATTGTAGGTGCCCGCTGCGAGCCCCGTTGTATCTACCGCCACCGCAAGGGTCGCCTTGGTAGTCATAGAGGTGGTGGCCGGCGAAACGGTTAACCAAGAGGCATTGTCGGAAGTTGTAACCGTTATCTGGTTTGTCCGTTTTCGGAAGACAGACAACGTCTGATTGGACGGGCTTGTTCCATCTTGAACAGCGTTAAACGTCAGCGCCGTCGGGCCAACGGTGAAGGCGAGGCCTTCAGCAGCCTGCCCGAATCCCATGAGAACTGTGACTGCAAGCACCTGCCAGAACCGTCGTGTGGGTAGATGAGCGTATGCCATGAACCATGCCTCATTGGTAGGTTTGTGTTTCATCCTGCTCTGCGCCTCAATACCTCGGTGCACACGGTGTGTGTGTGGCTAGAACGGGAAAGGCAAAAGAGGTGCCTGACTAGAACCCGCTTAGCATTCTTTAGTTTCCAAAGAGTTCTGAAAGCTTTGTTGGGTCGGAGGGCTCAGCGATGGTACTGATTCGTCTCGTAGGCATCAAATATGTACGTGATTTGCATTCAGC
>DIHK01000026.1:0-74254 GCA_002420115.1 Nitrospira sp. UBA5698 | reverse complement strand
GCATCCGACTTGAGAGCGAGGTGCGTTCGACGCTTCACCGTTCGGCAGGCTCATGGCCCTAAGTTCTGTCGAGGGGGGAATGCCGAGTGACAGACATTCTTACAGTGGACAGGTTCATCACTCAGGCTGGCAGCCTTTTTGATAGGGGGCACTCTGCGGGGGCCGGAGAAATTGATGCAGGCTGGTTATGACGACTTGAGTGTGGTGGAAGGCTTGTCACCGGCAGATGTGAGGGGGCCGATCTCGTGGAGCTTCAGCATGTTCGTGCCGCCGACTTGTCCCGCCATCGTTCCGGACACAACGGCGATGATATCTCCAGGCATACAGAGATGCGCTGTCGTGAGCCGTTGCTCCGCTTCTGCAATCCAGGCTTCTGGTGCTCCTCCTTGAGACATGAGGAAGGGACGCACACCCCAATACAGTGCCATCTGCCGCCGAATTGTTTCGGACGAAGTGAAGGCTAGGAGAGGCGCGGTTGGTCGATGTTTAGAGATCAATCGTGCGGTCGTGCCGCTCTCCGTGAAGGCCACGATGGCTTTTGCCAGAACTGAGCTGGCTGCAGAGACAGCAGCAGCTGAGATCGCCTCTGCCAATGAGCGGTCGCTGGGAGCAGGATCTGCCTTGATGGTCACTCCTGGTTCGGTCGTGTCTTCCGCGGCGCGAATCAGCCGATCCATGACCTGTACTGTTTCAACCGGATAAGCCCCCACGGCGGTTTCAGCCGAGAGCATGACGGCATCGCTGCCGTCAAAGACGGCATTGGCGACATCGGAGGCTTCGGCTCTCGTCGGCCTTGTTGCCTTCGTCATCGACTCCAACATCTGCGTGGCGGTAATCACCAACCGACGCCGACGATTGGCCTCGACGATAATGTTTTTTTGCAGAATCGGCACCGCTTCCGGCCCCATTTCCACGCCCAGATCACCGCGTGCGATCATCACGCCGTCCGCACAGGCCAAAATATCCTCCAGGGCCGCAACAGCCTCGGCTCGTTCGATCTTCGCAATGAGCGGAATGCGACGTTCATACTGTTCCAGTACAGCTCGCGCCGTCTCGATATCCTGTGCTCCTCGCACGAAGGAGAGCGCAATATAATCCACCCCCTGGTCGACACCAAACTGAATGTCCTTCCTGTCTTTTTCAGTCAACGTTGGGGCACTGACCGTCGTGCCGGGAAGATTAATCCCTTTGTGCGAGGTAATCGTGCCTCCGATGAGGACGGAACAGTCTACCGTGTCATCCGTGATCCGGTCGGCCAGGAGTTCAATCAGTCCGTCATTAATCAGAATCCGAGACCCAGCACGAAGGTCCCGCGTGAGATCCGGATATGAGATAGGGATTTCCGTAGAAGGGGAGGGGGACGCGGATTGTGCGTCCCGTTCAGAGCGCCAGGCACGGAGACGGATTGATTGACCGGCTGTGACGTGAATGCCTGCCTTCGGGACAAGACCTACTCGAATCCTCGGCCCTTGCAGATCCTGGATGATCGCCACTGCTACGCCCTGTCTGGCAGCGGCCTGACGGATGGTCACGATAGCAGTTGCATGGGTTTCTTGAGTCCCATGCGAGAAATTCAACCGGGCCGCGTTCATCCCGCTGGCGATCAACCGATCAATAAGTGCCGGTGAGGAACTCGCAGGTCCGATGGTACAGATGATCTTGGCTTTTCGCATGATCACATGTGAGGAACCGTCACTTCGACTCAGTTAGCCCCGGTGAGTAGATTACCACAGTCCCACTGTTCCCACGCCATACAGGACTGAGCTGTGTGACAATCTTTGGCTTCTGAGCTCCTGCGAGATACGCATGACCTTGACGGATTCCCGCATTTTCCTTTTCTTTTGTTCAGTAGCCGCTACAATGACAACATCGTACGTAGTTCCAGTCAGACAGATCCAGATCCGTGTTCTCACTCACGAAACGGCAGACCACATGGCAACTCTGATTTCAGTCGCATCCGGCAAAGGCGGCGTCGGAAAGAGCGTGGTGTCAGCCAACCTTGCGTTGGCTCTTGCGAAAAGCGGGCGACAGGTCATTCTGGCCGACCTCGACGTGGGCGGAGCCGACGCGCATATCATGTTCGGAGAATTGCATCCACCGGTCACCTTAACGGATTTCTTGAACAAACGGGTGAATCGACTGGAGGAGGTCGCCATTCCCATCACGCTGGATCCGAATCTTCGCCTGATTGCTGGAACCGGCGAAACCTTGGCAACCGCTAATATGGCGTATGCACGTAAGAAGCGGCTGATGAAGCAGTTTCAGGAACTCACGGCGGATGTCGTCGTGATCGACATCGGAGCTGGTACGAGCTATCACGCACTCGACTTTTTCTTGATGGCTGACATCCATCTGGCTGTTGCGACTCCCGAACCAACCTCGGTATTAGACCTCTACCGATTCATTAAGTTAGCGGCGATCCGCCGTGTCTTATCTTGCTTTCTGGCACATAGCCAGATGTCAGATATTCTTTCGAACAGAGACTTCCACAGCGTAGAAGAAGTGATGACGGTTGCAGGGGCTACGGATACCGCAGGACGTGATACAGCCGCTGCCGTACTGCAATCATTCCGGCCAGGGCTGATCATCAACCGAGGATCAGACAGCTCCCGGGTCAATGTCCTCTACCTTCGGAAGATCCTCCATCAGTACGTCGGAGGGGACTTGATGCTCGTGGGAGAAGTGCCTGAGGACCCGTCCGTTCCTCAGGCCATTCGAAAGTTCTTACCCGTAATTGAAGCGGCACCAACCTCGCTCGCCGCCAAGGGACTGTTCTCGCTTGCCACGGCTGTTGAGCGATTGATTGCCGCCCACGTGGGGAGAACCAACGAGGAGATGAAACAACTCGAAGAGACGAAGACTGCTATTGTGTTCGCTAAGACAGAAGGAGCTCCGCCGCTGCCGGCGTCTACTCCAGTGAAATCAGAGGTTCCGATTGTCTCCTACGCGTCAACGACTCACAACATAGCGGAGCCTATCCGGCAGATCGACGGAAAGGTGCGTTAGCAAATTGAGTGCGCTGGCTAAAAACCTAGTTCTTTTTCGAGGTCGGCTTTCTTCTTGTCGAACTGCTTTTGTTCGGCTTCACTCTTCTGGTTGAACATGCCTTTCATGCTCTCGCCGGCTTTCTCCATGGCCCGCTGAGACACGTCACTGTTCTGCTTAATGTGCGCAGCCATGTCTTTTGCCTTAGGCGAACCGGCGAATTCGTAATAGATCATGGCCTGCCCCTGCGTAAAAGTCGGATCGGGACGCTTCATGATAGTGTCACCACGGTGCTCAGCGCGGTCCCTTACAGGTTTGTCTCCAGATGGAAGGTATTTCATCCAAAGCGCCGCGCTCCGGAGTTTTTCAAGGGACTGTGTGCTGGCTTTTCCGAGTTCACCAATGTTCCCGGTCAACCCTTGCGCATCTCTCTCCTCGGCCTTCATCAGCCGATCGGCATTCATCGAGGCCACCTTCACAAGTTCTTGTCGGAATGCTGGTGGGGAACTATAGGGTTGTCGTGATCCGGTAGCTGGATCGACCGGCCCATATCGCCCATTGTCAATATTCCAGGCCACCTCGAACAGGCGCAGGTCATCCGGTCTAGCCTGAACAGCTTTGAGCAGAACACGATTGGCCTCCTGATTGTCCCTAAGTGCTTCATAGTACCTGAAGGCCGAGGTCTGGCCAGTGGCTCGTACCGGGTCACTAGAGTACAGTGCACCTTTTGCTTCGGCGGCTTGAGCTAAATCCCGCCCAAGCTTTGGGATGTTCGTCTTGGCTCTGACAACGGCATTCTTGTCATAGCGATCCATACAGTCATCGGCCATGATCTGCATATACGCAACGAAGAGGGCGGCGGGTTGACCAGCTTGTTCGGCTTTTTGCAGAGCGGCTGATTGGGACAAGGCAGCCTTCTTTTCCTCATCTCCCACACAGAGGTCGTCGGCGTGAACAGCCGGAGCCATCAGCACGATGAACATCATGTGAGCGACGGCTAGTTGTGTCGGACGCATCAGTGACACCCTCCCTTACTTCCCAAACAGCCCCTTCATCATCTTATTGACGTCAGGCATTTGCTCACCCAAGCTTTCCTTGGCTTGGCTTTCACGAGATTGTCTCTGCTGTCGCGCATTCTTCTTCAACTCTTCCATATTGGGCATGCCGCCCATCATGGCACCCATATCGTTCTTGGTGTAGCCGGCTGGAATCTCGAAGAGTGCCGGGTCCTGCTTTTCCAGCTTCACATTCGTCAGTTCGCTCGTCATGCGCATCTTCTTATCGCCCTCTTTCGAGAGCATATCCATCTTGACGGTGATCCCCTCCTTTGTGGTCCAGAAGAAGCCGCCGAATTTTCCGGAGCCGTCCTTCTTCACTGCAACGATCTTGGATTTGGTGGTCTTCAGACCGTTAATGGTGTCCGGACCGACCTCAGTCTGCTCCACGATGTCGAAGGCGTCCATTCCTGATGCAGTTGAGGGGTCCATCGGCATTTCCATGTACATATTGCCCATCAACTGCCACACAACCTTCTTATCCTTCCGGATGATTGAGACCATGCCGTCCGAACCACCCATCTCCATTCGATCCTTATCGACCGTGTGATAGATGCGTGACTTCATCGTCATACCGCCTTCAGTTTCCATCATACTGTCAGCCGAGTAATCGACCTTTACTTCCGGAGGGGGTGCGGCGATCACAGCGAAGGGAACCAGCAGGGCGCACGTCAACAGACCGGCATCACGGAATAGTCTCATGTGTATGTCCTCCTAAGGCAGAGCGTGCATGAATACATGGAGCCTATCGGGATCCGCACGAATGCGTCAATACGTAGAACATCCCAGGATGGCGGTCAGGATGTGACCAGCGCGATCGGAAAGGTTGCGGTATAGCCGTTGTTCGTTTCTGATGGCTCCAGCATTAGGTGCTCACCTCCGTCACGAAAGATGACATCATGGTGATTGCGCACGCGGCGGTGACCATTCAACGAGTAGGGGAGTGCCCTGTGCACGTAGTCTGTCAGTGCATCGGGAAAGTATACCTGTGACGTGAACTCGTAGCTTCTTCGAATCATCGGCGCAGTGCGAATCTTGAAATGAATATGAACGGTCCTGATCGGATACCAGCCGGGGTAGATCGTTTGGAATCGTGCGATCCCCTGTCTATCGGTCATCTGATATCCGCGTAGAAACTGTTGTCCGATTGTGTCAAAGCCAGGATCTCGGACATCGGAATAGAGTCCTTTCGCATCGCAATGCCAGATGTCCACTTGAGCATCAGATAGGGGCTGACAGTTGCCCGCATGACTGCGAGACACATGAAAGGTGAGGGCTAACGGTGTACCAACTGCGACCTTCTCGTTGGTTGGATCAGTGCGAATGTCAGATCGGTGCAAACGTTCATCAATGAAATAGGGCCCCTCGGTCTGTACAGGTCTGACAAGACAACGGGGATGGAACGTATCGGAAGCGGCTTGAGTTGAGGTTCGCACTCCTGCCATCAGCCAGATGACGCCGGTCGCCCCCGCCCAGACAAGGGTTTCACGGCGAGAGTAGTATGGTTGGGTAGGAGGATCCTCTTCGCTCATCGGTTCAGCCTTCTCCGCCTACATCCGCAGTTACCTACCTCTCAGCCGTGGGTGAACCGCGCGCGGAGGTGGCGGAGGGGACGAAAAAGACCCTGAGCCTGGTGAAAAACCTCGGGAGGGTCCATAGAATCCACGGCCGCCGTAATAGCCGCCAAATGGTCCTCCTCCCCAATATCCACCGTACGCACCGCCATAGGGGTAGAGCCCACTGTACCCGTATGGTGGATAGTACGCCCCGTAGTATGGACTCCGATCCCTTCGTCTCTGGGAGGCGATACTGTTCCAATCGATGATGTGTTTCACCTCAAGAACAGGATAGGTATAGTCGCTTTCATCAAGTGCTCTGGTGATCTCGCCTTTCACGGTACCAATCACGGTAATAGGCGTGCCTTGTGGGAGGCTGGCCGGATCAAGAAAGGCTGCTCGAACCGCAAGGAACCGCCCCTCAGACCGAAGACGATCATCTGAAAGGGGACCATCTTTCTCTGTCGGGAGTTGCAAAACCTCCACTTCCGTTTCAGCCTCTGTCCGTTTCGCGCGAATGACGGTCCCACCGACCATCACCGTTCGCCCGACATATTCGCCGGAAGCTCTCTTTAAGTCTGCAAACCGGACGCTGGCATCGATCTCCTGTTCCAATCCCAGTGGAACTCCCAGCAACTCCGTATCACGTTGGACTTGATGGATCGATTCCGCACAAGCGGAAAACATGAGCACCCCACCAACCAGAGGAGCGAGCATCGTCATTCGTGCCATACGCATTCTCCTCTCCTAGAAATGATACGACAGACCACCAAGGATATGTTGTGCTCGGTAGTTGCCGCTGAAGCCACCGAGATCACCGAATGCTTGGTCGAATTTCACTGTCGCTCCCATATACTTATACTCCCCGAAGACCGCAATCTTTGGTGTCACGAATGCGCGAAGACCAGCCAGGACATTCCAGGCTGCAGCCACGTCAGAGTCACTTCGTACGGTGGGCGTCTCGCCGATGTGAGCGATCGCCGCTCCTATGCCGGCGCCAATGTACGGCTGAACCGTTCGGCCTGGGTATCGTGCAATAACATTGGCCCCGACCGTGGTGACCCGCATGTGAATCCCCGGATCTGAGTCCAGCTGCTTGATGTGTGGGGTCGTATGGAGAACTTCACCCTCTATTCCTATCCAACTATGACCAGGGAAATATCCAACTTTGGCCCCATACGTAATTGAGTTTTGGAGATCAAAGTCAACGAGTGGGCCAGACACCCCGGCCTGGCTGCCTGTTCCGGCAATACTGTTGATTCGATCCGCAAAGTTTACTCCCGCAGTTCCGGCAACGTACATTTCAGCCGAGACCGGAAGCGCCAGCGCGTTGATACTGGCGAGCCCAATTGCAAAGAGGCTGATGAGACTCATTCTGTGATTTGCCATCCTCGACCTCCGTTGAATCATCATACCAGAAGTTTTGTCCATGCAAGGCCCCGCTCAACACCAGGGCTGGGCCACCCATCACAGCACTTTAATTATTCGGTTTCCATCGTGATAAAACCTCATGAATTCGGAAACCTACAAGACCTCTGCATGATAATCGAATCCCTCGCGCTCACCAGCTGATTCCCACTTGGACTCTGCATGCCACCTATGGTACATCACGTACGTGGCATGACCATGGATATGGAATTCACACACACATCACGATTGACTCATGGAGGTACGGATTATGGGGTTGATGGATCAAATGGGACAAGTTGTCGGCGGTCTTCTTGGCGGACAAAGTGGGCAAAACCCACTGCTGCAAGCCGTCACCAGTTTACTTGGAAACAACAGCAGTCTCGGTGGACTTGCTGGACTGGTTCAAGCTTTTCAGAAGAACGGATTGGGTGAGATTGTCAATTCGTGGGTGAGTACGGGGCAGAATCTGCCGGCGTCGCCGCAACAGATCGAGCAAGGATTAGGGAGCGATCTGCTCAATCAACTCGCCGGTAAAGCCGGGTTATCTCCCCAAGACGTAAGCTCACAATTGTCTGACCTCCTCCCAAACCTGGTCGACAAATTAACTCCTAACGGCAAGATCGAGGCCGGTCCGTTGGAGCAGCTCCTCAAGTTGGTCCAAGGGTAATAACGGACAGATCTTAGCTTGTCCCGATAGTCGGAACACAGCCTGATTATCGGGACACACAACCTCGTCTTCTTTATATAGGCTTTGGAATCCTCTCCACTAAAACCTGAACCACGATCACCCAAACCGGCTGTCGTATGGACGGCAATCGCGTTGATCTGCTTGTCGGTGATCTGGGCCTTTCGAGCCCCATCGCCACAAGCGACACCAAACAAGACAGCAGAAGCACGGCTCACACCAGACAAAGTGCCATTGGTAACAGGGGAGGAATCTTTCAGTGACCTATTCACACGGGCCGGCTGCGCAGTCTGCCACGTCATCCCTGGCATTCCAGGAGCCAACGGCCACGTTGGACCGCCCTTGATACTTGGCACAACCGGCACACAACGACTTACGGATCCGGCCTACCGGGGAGAGGCCAGGACGGTCCATGAGTATATCGTGGAATCTGTGTTGGACCCGCAGCGTTTTGTGGTCCCAGGGTACCCGGAGCACACCATGCCGACCTGGTATGGCTCCAAACTCAGCGCATTAGCCCTTGAACAGATTGCAGCGTATCTTGAGCGGCAAACTGCCCAACACTAGCGGAATGTCGCCTACTGGGGCAGCATCCTGGATCATCCGTCGGCAAGCGTGAGAGCGCGTGAGAGGGGAGTCAGAATTCCTATCGTTTTCGGAAGGGGGTGACGTTCCCGGAGGGACCGCCCTGGATTTTGAAGGCATCCGCACCTGGACCTGTTCCTGGCTGCTTATCAAGGAGCGCGTTCACAGCCTCATCACCTTTGAGTCCTTCAAGCTTGATCTTCAAGCGAAGATTGTTCGCACTATCGGCATTAATCAGGGCCTGCTCCAATGAAATCTTGTTCGCCTTATACAGCTGAAACAAGACATAGTCGAAGGTCTGACACCCTTCATCTGTTCCTTGCTCCATGGCTTCCTTCAAGGTATCGATCTCGGCCTTCTTGATCAAGTCTTTCACACGTGGTGTGTCCATCATGATTTCTAACGCCGGCACCCGTTTCCCATCCAACGACGGGATCAGCCGTTGCGAAACAACCGCCCGCAAATTCAAGGAAAGTTGCAAATAGATCTGGGCATGACGTTCGACCGGGAAAAAGTTCATGATTCGTTCGATCGCTTGATTGGCGTTGTTGGAGTGCAGCGTAGCAATGCACAGGTGGCCGGTCTCGGCAAAAGTGATCGCAGCTTCCATCGTCTCCGTATCCCGCACCTCGCCGATCAGAATGACATCCGGAGCCTGCCGGAGCGTATTTTTGAGCGCGTTCTGGAACGTCAAGGTATCAAACCCGACCTCCCGCTGTGTGATGAGCGATTGTTTATGCTGGTGGACGAACTCAATTGGATCCTCGACGGTAATGATATGGCCCGGGTAAATGGTATTGCGGTGATCGATCATCGCCGCCAACGTCGTCGATTTTCCGGAACCGGTCGCACCGACAACCAGTACTAAGCCGCGTTTGGTCATCGCGATATCTTTGACGATCGGAGGAAGTTGGAGCTGCTCGACCGTCTGGATTTCCGCCTTGATATGTCGAAACACCAGCCCGACATTGCCCTTCTGTCTGAAGATGTTGACGCGAAACCGTCCAAGTTCCTTGTAATACAACGCCAGGTTCATCTCCATTTTTTCTTCGAATTCGCTCCGCTGTTGCCCGCGCATGAGCGCCAAGGCCAGCGCTTCAAGCTGCTCATTTGTAAACGGCGGTGCCTCCGTCTGCTGGGTTGCTCCATGAACCCGATAAATCGGCGGAGCGTCGATGGTCAAATACAAGTCGGACGCTTCGCGTTCCACCATGACTTTTAAGAGACTTCGAACATCCATGCTCATACTCCGCCGTCGCTATGGTCTTACGCCGCTCCCGCCACCGACGCCCCAAACAGATTCGGATTCATGCTACGCGACTGTGCTTCTGCCTTATGCACGACTCCACGTGTCGCAAGATCAACCAAGGCCATGTCCATCGTTTGCATCCCGTCTTTTTGACTCGCCTGCATGATGCCCGGGATTTGATGCAACTTCGCTTCACGAATCAGGTTCCGTACGGCCGTCGTCGCCACCATGATTTCTAACGCGGCGACCCGCCCGCCGGTTTTCTTCTTCAGGAGGGTCTGAGTGAGCACCGCTTCCAAGGCTTCAGAAAGCTGTGTCCTGATCTGCGCCTGTTGTGCCGGCGGGAACGCGTCGATGATGCGATCGATCGTCTTTGGCGCGCTTGACGTGTGCAGGGTGCCAAAAACTAAGTGTCCGGTTTCCGCCGCGGTCAATGCCAGTTGAATGGTCTCCAAGTCCCGCATTTCTCCTACCAGCACAATGTCCGGATCTTCACGTAGCGCCGACTTCAGAGCATTGGCAAAGGACAGGGTGTGCACACCGAGTTCGCGTTGATTGACCAGACACTTCTTGGATTTATGGACAAACTCGATCGGATCTTCAATCGTAATGATATGACCTTCGAACGTATTGTTCAGATAGTCCACCATCGCGGCCAGCGTCGTCGACTTACCGGATCCTGTCGGTCCGGTCACCAAAATCAAGCCTTTCTCCTTATCACAGAGTTGCCTCAGAATCGGCGGCATGCCGAGCTTCTCCAACGGAAGAATCGTCGTTGGAATATTTCGGAACACAGCGCCGAGCCCTCGCTGCTGGACAAACACGTTGACTCGGAACCGTGCGATGTCCCCAAGCTCAAAGGAAAAGTCACATTCGCGTTTTTCCTCGAAGGACTTCCGTTGCGCGTCGTTCATCATGTCGTAGATCAACGCGTGTGTTTCATCGGGCGTCAGCGGAGGATGGTCAAGTTTTTTGAGATCACCATGAATACGGATCATCGGGGGCTCACCCGCACTGATATGACAATCGGACGCGCCTTCCTTGACCGAGAACGTCAGCAGCTTGGAAATATCCATTCCATGTGACCCCTGGTAAATGGGTTATAGCGAGGATGGAAACACCCTGTGCATCATGCCACAGCACTGCCTGAAAGCAAGAAAATAGCCGGAAGGCGCCACGCAGCGAGGAGCAAGTTAGAGGAGGCCTGTTTCACGACCGGCGAGCATCACGGCCAGCAGGGCTTCATCAAGTTGGTCCATGGTGTGCGCTGCAGTCACTGTGAACCGGATCCGGCTCGTACCGTCTGGCACTGTAGGTGGTCGAATGGCAGGAGCGTATACTCCGTGGGCGAGAAGGCGATCCGCAAACGCGGAGGCTTGGGCTGCATCGCCGATGAGAACCGGGAGAATGGGACTAACGGTTGGCGTCAGACGAAACCCGTGGTTCCTAAGCCCGTCGAACAAATATTGGCGATTCGCCCAAAGCCGATCTCGTCGGTCCGGCTCCCGCTCAACAATGGTAATGGCAGCTGAGGCCGCCGCTGCGATGGCAGGAGGAAGCGCCGTGGTAAAAATGAAGGATCTGGCTTTGTTCAGTAAATACTGCACAAACTCATTGGATCCAACGACATACGCCCCATAACTGCCGAGTGCTTTGCTGAGTGTTCCCATATGAAAGGGGATTCTCCGCTCCAGACCGAACCGCTCGATCGTGCCACGACCAGTGGCTCCCATGATGCCAGTTCCATGAGCATCATCCACATACACCATCGCATCGTATCGTTCAGCGAGCACCACCAATTCGGCCAGCGGCGCCACATCGCCGTCCATACTGAACAGGCCTTCTGTGATGATCAGGGTGCGACGATTGCTGGCCCGCCGTCGCAGAAGTGCTTCGAGATGCGCACAATCACCGTGCCGAAAGACCCGGAAATCGGCCTGACTTAATCGGCAGCCATCAATCAGACTGGCATGGCACAACCGGTCCGCAAAAATAAGATCACCCCGGCCGACAAGATTTGGAATCACGCCGATGTTGGCGAGGTATCCAGCCCCGAATACCAACGATGCATCTGCCCCTTTAAACTTCGCCAGCGCATTCTCAAGAGCGGTATGGGGAGGAAGCGTACCGCTGACCAGTCTCGACGAGCCGGATCCCGTTCCATATCGTTCCGTCGCTTCAATAGCAGCCTGAATTACCTGGGGATGTGTGGAGAGACCAAGATAATCGTTGGACGAAAGCAAGATCACCGCACGTCCGCCATGGTTCACGATCGGTCCTGTCGCGGACTCCAATGGAAACAGCGAGCGCCTCAATGATTGATCGGTAAGTTGTTGGAGTGAGGCGCGAAATTGATCAGTCGACAACGAGATTCTCCGATCGAGTCGGTTACGAGAGAGGCTTCCTCCTCCCTCTGCATTCCGATTCCATTGACAAGGTGCGCCAGCCTTCAGTATAAAACAACGGTTCTGTGACAGAAAGCCAGTCTTGATTTGCAAAGGAGTACATGGGGTCCGATGACGTACCGAATAAAAGTTCCACCTCGTACCTTGCCGGTTGGTGAAGAACAGCTCGTGAGCGGGCTTGAGCACTGGCTGATGGGGCTCAGGAGCTATCGATGGTCGTTAATTGTCGGATTTGTGCTACTACTCCTGATGGGAATGGGCCTTTGGGGATTGTTCTGGTACGAGGAACAGAACGCCAGCAAGGCTCAAGAACTTGAGCGAGAAGCGACGCTTCTCCTGTTTACGCGGCCTTCCACCGACTCACAAAAAACGGCGAATAACCTCAAAGAAGCTATTACATTGTATAAGCGCGTACTTGAAGAGTATCCACGTACCCCAACAGCCCCACTTGTACAATTCAGTCTGGGAAATGCGTACCTTCAAGCAAACGAGGTGGACTCGGCAATCGAGGCCTACCAACGATTTACCTCCACCTATGCCTCAAACACATCGCTCCTCGGACTGGTGTATCAAAAGCTAGGGTATGCCTTTCTGCTGAAAAAAGATCTCGACCAGGCAGCCAACGCGTACTCCTCGATACTCGATCTGCCTGGAGCGATGAATCGGGACTATGCGCTATTTGAAGTCGCTCGGCTTGAAGAGAACAGGTCGAAACCAGACGAGGCCTTGAAGCATTACCAGGAACTCATGAAGACCTACCCCAACTCTCCGCTCACGAGCGAATCTGCAGTGCGAGTGAAGGTCATTGAGGCCAAGAAAAACCCTGAGCCTTCTCCAGCGGCCGCTGCACCAGCCGCATCAGCTCCCTCCAAGCCTTCAAAACCCTAGGCCATCCACCTAAACGAAATGAAGCGGGTGTATGGATCTTTCCAGAGGTCCGCCCGCTGCTATTATCGGGCGAGATGCAGCAGTTCACCAGCTCGAATGCCGGGGCCGGAAATATTATTGCGGGCCTTGATGGTCTTGATGGGAATTCCAAACTTTCGCGAGATTTTTTGAAGTGTGTCCCCTATCCGAACGCGATACAGGTGTGATGCACTGACCTTGGGACGTGCGATCTCTCGATCCGCCATCATTGCCACGGGAGGAAACTTGTGCGTGGGAACTCGTTCAAGCAATTCCAGAACTTTTGAGCTCATTCCGACGGGAACCTTCAGGTGATAGGCCGCTTCGTCCGGGGGCGTTGCATCCCGACGAAGTTCGGGATTCAAGAGTCGAAGATCGTTGTACGAAATGCCCGTGACGTTGGCAATGGCCCGGAAGTGCAGTGGGCGAGTCACGACGACTTCCTCAAACTCATGAGGAGGAACCGGGTTTTGAGCAAACCCATATTGGTCCGGATTCCGAGCAATGATCGTAGCAGCCATAATCCGAGGTACATATTGCTTCGTTTCCGGCCGAATCAATTTGGTCCGGGAGATCTCGGAAAACGATTCGGCTTGAGCCTTATGAAGTGCGCGTAACACCTTTCCTTCTCCGGCATTATAGGCTGCCATTGCCAAAGGCCAAGTTCCGAAAATATCATAGAGATCCCTGAGATACCGCGCTGCTGCTACCGTCGACTTAATAGGATCTCGTCGTTCGTCCACATAGTGATCAATCCGTAACCCATACAGCTTTCCAGTCCCTTTCATAAACTGCCATGGACCCGTCGCTTTGGCTCTCGAATAGGCGTACGGATTAAACCCACTTTCAACCAAGGACAAATGCACGAGATCACTCGGAAGGTTGAATTCCGCAAAGATGTTTTCGACCAGCGGACGGTAGCGATTGAGCCGCACCATCCACTGCTCGAATCGATCCCGAATTGAAGTGTTAAAAAACCGGATGTGGCTCTGCACCGATTGATCAATCACTACGGGAATATTGTAGAGCGTCTCCTGAGGTCCTGACGATCCTCCGCTGACTGCAGTCTCACCCGAAGGTGTCTCAGCTGAATTGTCGCTGGAGGAAAGATCAGGAGGCGACGCCGTCAGCTCAGGTTCCAAGGGAATCAGATTGGGATCCAGGTCATCGCCGTTTTCTTGAGCAGAGTCGATCCCTTCAAGTACTGTCTCCTGACCGGCAGGGTAGAGCGAAGAGGAAGACCGGTCCCCAGCAGCCGCATCTTGCGCCAGACCTCGATAGGGAAACGCTAGTAAGACAGTGCCCACCACACAGCTAGCCGCAATTCCCGCAGTCCAACGCGATCGCATCACGCACCTCACCACAAGCCACAGCATAAGGGAGAGCCTATCGATCCCCTGCAAACTTGTCAAGAAATCGACTGGACATGCAGTCCTTTAACATTGCTGCTCAGGGTTGGCCTGCAACCCCATTGCTTCTCATTCCCACGAATGGATGCCCTCAGAACGGGCATCAGCTGCGGCTCAGCGGAGACCGAATCACGCAGGCAATCTTGTCGCTCAATTCCTTGACAGCCTCCTTAGGCAAATGGTAGCGTACGCCCTCTCCAGAGAGCTATCTTACCGAATTTACATTGTTATTTCTGAGGAGGTCTTGATCCATGCTGAAGCGCTATCTCTTAGCTCCAGGCCCGACACCAGTACCCCCGGAGGTGTTGTTGGCGATGGCTCGTCCGATGATCCATCATCGCGCCCCCGAATTCGACCCGATCTTTGCCGAGGTACGCGAGGGGCTACAATGGCTGTTTCAGACCAGGAATGACGTCTTGATGCTGGCTGCATCCGGCACCGGCGGAATGGAAGGATCCGTCTCCAACTTCCTCTCACCTGGGGACAAGGCTCTTTGTATCAATGCCGGCAAATTTGGAGAGCGGTGGGGGAAGCTCTGTAAAACTTTTGGGGTACAGCCCACTGAGATCAAAGTTGAATGGGGCCACGCGATCAATCCCCAGCAGGTCGCTGATGCGCTGAAAAAAGATCCATCGATTAAGGCGGTCTACATACAGGCCAGTGAAACCTCGACGGGAGTGTCTCACGATGTCAAGGCACTGGGTGAAATTGTCAAAGGCTACGAGAACACCATTTTAGTGGTCGACGCGATCACGGCACTTGGCGTGTTCGATATTAAGACCGATGCCTGGGGGTTGGATGTCGTCATCACCGGCTCGCAAAAGGCGTTGATGCTTCCTCCCGGTATGGCATTCGTGAGCGTCAGCGATAAGGCCTGGGCCTTAGCCGACAAAGCCAAGAATGCCTCCTTTTATTTCAACTTCAAGAAGGAACGCGAGAATCAGGTCAAGAATCAGACCGCCTTCACTCCAACCGTTTCATTGATCATTGGATTACAAGAAGTATTTCGAATCATGAAAGCCGAAGGGCTGGACAATATGTTCGCCAGGCAAGGACGATTAGCCCATGCCATGCGTGAAGGAGTCAAAGCTGCTGGTTTGGCGCTCTTTCCAAAAGAATCGCCAAGCGATGCCTTGACCGCAGTCTGCGCCCCGGAAGGAGTGGATGGACAGGCCATCTATAAGAACCTCCGTGTCCAATACGGCATGACGGCAGCGGGTGGGCAAGATCACCTCAAGGGGAAAATTTTCCGCCTCTCTCACATGGGATACGCTGATTCGTTCGATGTCATCGCGGCATTAGCTGCAACAGAAATGGTATTGAAAGGGCTCGGCCATCCCGTCAAATTAGGCAGCGGCGTCGGGAAAGCGCAAGAGCTTTTGATGGCAAAGTAACCAGAGTGAGGGGAGACATGGCGGCAGCAGGCATGAAAATTCTGATCAGTGATAGCTTGTCGAAACAAGGGGTGGACGCTTTGGAAAAGGCGGGATTCACCGTGGTGGTGAAGTCCAAAATGCCGAAGGATGAGCTGTTCAAAGAAATCAAGGACGCCGATGGATTAATCGTTCGATCCGGCACGAAGGTGACCGAGGAGCTGCTTGCTGCAGCTGAAAAGCTCAAGGTGGTGGGTCGGGCTGGATCCGGTCTCGACAATGTCGACACACCCGCGGCGACTCGTCGCGGCATCGTCGTCATGAATACCCCTGGCGGCAATACCGTGACGACGGCCGAGCATACGATGTCCATGATTTGCGCCATGAGCCGGCGCATTCCCCAAGCCACCGCTTCAGTCAAGTCCGGCAAGTGGGAAAAAGATAAGTTCATGGGTGTCGAGCTCTACAACAAAGTGCTTGGCATCATCGGTGCCGGACAAATCGGCAGTCACTTGACCAAGATGGCGCAGGGAATCGGTATGACCGTCGTCGCATTTGATCCGTACCTCACGCCTGAACGCGCCGAGCGGATGGGCGTGACCATGTTGGATCTTGATGAATTGTTCAGGCGAGCCGACATTATTTCCGTTCACACACCGTTGACTCCGGAAACCAAAGGTATCATTAACAGCCAAGCCATCGCCAAAATGAAGCCCGGAGTACTCATCGTCAATTGCGCGCGCGGCGGAATTATCAACGAACAGGATTTATGCGACGCGTTAAAAACAAAACGAGTGGCTGCGGCCGCCTTCGATGTATTCGAAGAAGAACCCGTGAAACCCGACAATCCACTCCTGGCATTGGATAATTTTATCTGCACTCCGCATATCGGTGCCCAGACCACGGAGGCGCAGGAGAACGTCGCCATCGGGATCGCCGAACAGATCGTCGACTACTTTACCAAGGGCGTGGCAAAAGGGGCCGTCAATATTCCTTCCGTCGCACCAGAACTGCTGCCTCGCCTGCAACCTTTCCTCACATTAGCTGAAAAGCTTGGCTCTCTTCAGACCCAGTTACTACAGGCCGGTCTCGAACGAGTGACAGTGGAGTACAGCGGCGAAGTGACTGGTCTTTCCATTGCGCCCTTGACCATTGCGGTTCTAAAAGGTCTGCTTAACCCCATCATGGAACACCCGGTCAATTATGTAAACGCTCCTATCGTGGCAAAAGAACGCGGTATCGAAGTCAAAGAGATTAAGAGTACTGATGCCGGAGATTTCACGAGCCTGATACGGGTTCGTGTCGAAGCGGGGAAAGCATCCCACCAGGTCGCAGGTACGCTGTATCATAAAAAGGAAGCCAGAATTACCGAGATCGACCAATTCAAAGTTGAGGTTGTCCCCGAAGGACACATGCTGCTCATCCATAACGTGGACCGTCCCGGAGTCATCGGAATGGTGGGGAAAGTCCTCGGTGATCGGGCGATCAATATTCTCCGCATGCAGTGTGCCTTGGAAAAACGTGGAGGCGATGCCCTTCTGATCATCGGGTCGGATACGGAGTTTCCTGCTGCGGTACTGAACGAGATTCGTGCGAGCTCAAATATTCTCTCCGTCAAGGTCGCGAATCTGTCATAGTTATCGTCGTCATTAGGCTATTATGGCTGCTGCCCCTCCGGCGCGCGCGCTCTCTTTGGAGAAGGTGTCCCTCGTACGCAAACACTCACTTGTTCCGGTTGGAATGGCGACCATTCTTCCGGAGGCGACCCGCCACGTTCGGCATCTGGAATCCGAGCTACTTCAGGGGTTTTACGGAGCTGGCTACGACGAGATCATCCTCCCGACTTTTGAGTATCTCGACGTATTGGCGCCAGGTCTGGAACCAAGATTAGCGGAAAATTCGTACAAAATCATCGATAGGACGACCGGTCGCATCCTGCTCTTAAGACCTGACGTCACCGCTCAAATCGCTCGAACGGTCGCCATGGGTATGGTCGGAGCTCGTCTTCCGTTACGGTTGTCCTATCGCGCCACAGTATTTCGCTATGAACCAGAGCATGTCGGCCGGGACCGCGAGATCTTTCAAGTCGGTGCCGAGCTGATTGGAACGGACGATCCATCCGCAGACTGCGAGATGATCACCGTGATGATCGAGTCACTTCGTCAGGTTGGGCTACAGTCGTTCAAGGTCTCGCTGGGGCATGTCGGGTTCTTCAAGGGTCTCCTGGTGTGCGCCGGACTCTCCGCCGATGGGAGGAAACGGGCTGAAGAGGCCGCTGCCAGAAAAGATTTGCCGCGGCTCGAAGAAATTCTCCTAGAGGAGCGCGTGGGCAAGCGTTCTGCTCATCGAATCCTGGACGCCCTTGAGCTCTGCGGAACAGCTGAAGTCTTAGTCAAAGGACGCATTCTCGCCAAAGGTGAGAATGCTCTGTTACGTGCATTAGATCGATTGGCCAGTGTCTATGGAATACTGTGCGCCTCAGGATTCAAAGACCTGCTCCTGCTTGATTTAGGCGAGTTTCGAGGATTCGATTACTACGATGGGGTGGTCTTTGACGTGTTCTCGGATGGGATCGAAGTGGAATTAGGCGGAGGAGGGCGGTACAACCACCTCATCGGGCGGTTCGGCCGTGATCTACCATCCACAGGATTTGGACTCAATGTCGATCGCCTCTTCCGAAGCCTCAATCTTTCCGGAGCCATGCAGCCTCTTGACTCCAAAATCCTTGTGGTAGGCCCCACGAATTCGTCCCATGACCTGGTTTCCCTCGCGCAGGAACTTCGCCAGGCTGGCCTGCGAGTACTGCAACGATCTATCGCAGCATCTGGCCAAGACTTGATCCGTATGGCTGCGGATGTTGGTCGTGCATCAGATGCCTCGACAACGATCGTGATCGGTACGGATCGATCTCACGAGGATCGTGTCTTACTATTGCAACCGAGCACGCCACAACGAGTCGAAAACACGACGAGCACGGCCAAGGTTCAGAGACGAACGGTATTGAGACAGAATCTTATTCGCATGCTGCAGGTCCGCCACGAAGAGGCACCATGATGGCTGGCGGTTCAGTTGATCTCTCTCAACCGAAGCTCCCACCTCAAAACTTGGAAGCAGAGCAATCGGTGCTCGGCGCCATCTTGCTCGATAACGCCGCCATGCCGAAGGCGATGGAGCTGCTGGTCGAAGACGACTTCTACCGCACTGCCCACAAGAAAGTTTTTCAGGCAATGCTTGAGCTGGCCGACACTGGCGAAGTCATCGATCACATCACGTTGACCGAGCGGCTCAAGGCTCGAAAAGAGCTCGAAGCGGTAGGAGGGGCGGCGTACCTCGCGGAATTGGTTCAGATCGTCCCAAGTTCAGCCAACATTCGCTATCACTGCAAAATCGTTCGAGATAAAGCCGTCGCCCGCCAGCTGATTAGCACGTCGACAGAGGTACTCACCAGAGGATATGAGGGAACCGCCTCCATTGATGACTTGCTCGATTTCGCCGAGCGGTCAGTGTTCAGCATTGCTCAAGGGAAACTAGAGCGATCGTTTAGCCCAATCAGTCAGGTCATTAAAGAAAGTTTGGATGTCATCGATAAACTGTCGAAACGAAAAGAACATGTCACCGGTGTACCGACAGGGTACTATGATCTTGATGACATCACCGCCGGGCTTCAGGCTTCTGACCTGGTCGTTGTCGCAGGGCGACCAAGTATGGGAAAAACAAGTCTGGCGTTAGGGTTTGCGACACATGCCGCCATTCACGCCAATACGGTCGTCGGTATCTTCAGTTTGGAAATGTCCAAACCTCAAATCGTCCTGCGCATGCTCAGCTCTGAGGCACGAGTCGATTCACATGCGCTCCGCACGGGCAAACTGCAGAAAGAAGACTGGTGGAGACTGGCGGAGGCAGCCGGCCGGTTGGAACAGGCCTCAATCTATATCGACGACACCGGAGGAATCACCGTCCAGCAGATGCGCGGGAAAGCCCGTCGCCTCAAAGCGGAAAAAGGGCTGGACCTGCTCATCGTCGACTACCTCCAGTTGATGCAGGGCCGAAGCGATTCGGAATCTCGCCAACAGGAGATTTCCGATATCTCTCGCTCGTTGAAAGCCTTAGCTAAAGAGCTCAATGTGCCAGTGGTCGCACTGTCTCAGTTGAGTCGGGCCGTGGAGGCGCGCAAGCCACCCATTCCCATGCTGGCCGATCTTCGGGAAAGCGGAGCAATCGAGCAAGATGCCGATGTAGTCATGTTCATTTACCGCGAAGATGTGTACGACCAGAACTCAGAACGAAAGGGGATTGCCGATATTATTGTCAGTAAGCATCGAAACGGACCCATCGGGAAGAAAGAACTGTTTTTTCAGGATCGCTACGCCAAATTTGAAAGCCTCGATCTTCGTGAAGCTTAACAGGCCGCTGAGAAGCTCCGTTACGACTTCAGCCAAACTCGCTGATAGGCAATCCAGGACGTTCCAACAGGGGGGCCGGACTCAACGGCATGGTCATTCCTCTCAAGACTCATATCCCACACTCGAAAGGCCCCTCATGAAAGACGCCTCACTCGCTTGAACACAACACAAGCATCAAACTGGAGAACCTTCTCTACTTCCCAATGAGACATCGGGCGGTTTGCGCATCCCTCCGTCACTCGGTATAATCTCCCTGTACCAATGCCCACCCAACCTAATCAACACAGTAGGTAGGAACTAATCATGACGTTTGGTAGCAGATCGCCTAGGAGAACTGGGGTTGTTCCGTTCGGGGTAAGTTGGCTCATCCCATGTGTCCTTGTTGCCTGTGCAGCGGCCCCTCAACCCCACAAGACCGGTCAGCCACCGATTGCGACCCAACCGCCTTCCCCGGCTGCACCCGAATCCGATGCGACTTATCATTTCATGATGGGACACCAGGCGGAGCTTTCCCAGGATATTGAAACGGCTCTCAAGGAGTATCACGCCGCCTTAAAGATCGACCCGAAGTCACGAGAAGTCCAATCGCGTTTGGCAGCCTTGTATTTTGCGTTAGGAGACTTTCCGCAGGCCGTTCAATATGCCGAGGAGGTTGGACAGGGGACGGGACAAGAGCCTCAGGTACTGACGCAGATGGCCGGCATCCTTGCCAGTGCTGGCAAACCGGAGCGTGCGCTGGAACTGTTGGACAAGGCAATCGACGGTGCCCCGGAAAGGGGAGAGTCTTATTTCCCCAAAGGGTTGATCCTGTTAAACCAAAAGCGAATCGCCGAGGCGGAGCAAGCCGTAAAAAAAGGACTGCAGTACAGCTCCGATTCACCGATCGGTCACTATTACCTGGGTCGGATCTCATTGGAGGCCGGAAACACTGAGCAAGCAGTGGCGTACTTTGACCGCGCCATTACTGTGAATCCCGCTTTTGAACCGGCCTATCTTGCGCAAGCGTCTGTCTTTGAATCACGCCACGAGAAAGGCAACGCCATTGCCGTTCTGAAACGATATCTTGAGCAAGTCAATCCTCGCAATCGAGATATTCGCCAGCATTTGGTCCAGTTATATATCGCAACCAAAGACTATACTGGAGGCCTCGCAGAACTTGAAACGATATTGCAGGACAATCCAGGAGATCTTGACGCCCAATTGCGGATGGCGCTGATCTACGGAGAGAAAAAAGAGTTCTCGAAGGCGATTAGTCGGTTGACCGAGATTTTGAACGCCAAGCCGGCTGAGCTGAAGGTTCGAGACTACCTCGGATATTTATATGAAGAATCGAAGGAGTTTCAGAAGGCAATAGAGGCCTATCGGTACAACATTCAGTTGGACCCAAAGTTCTCAGATAGCCACATGCACCTGGGTGTGCTTCTCTACCGGCTTAAACAGTTCCCAGAAGCCGTGACCCATCTCGATGAAGCCGTGCATCTGGTACCGAAGCAACCGGAGCCATTCATTGTACTGGGATTAGCGCATGTGCAAAGTGATCAGTTTGAAAAGGCCACCCAAGCGTTTGAAGAAGGGCTTCGACATCATCCTAAGAACGCCGACCTTCATTTCAACCTTGGCACGGCCTACGACAAGTTGAACCGATTCGAAGACGTGGAACACGCGATGGAAACAGCGCTCTCCCTGGATCCGCATCATGCCGATGCGCTGAACTATCTCGGGTACAGTTATGCTGACCGCGGGATCAAGATTGAACAAGCTCTATCCCTGACGAAACGGGCGGTCGCGCTGAAACCGGAGAATGGGTACTATGTAGACAGCCTAGGCTGGGCCTTCTATAAGTCCGGTATGCTCGCAGAGGCCCTCATTGAGATCAAGAAGGCCGTTTCGCTGGTCGGCGATGATCCTGTCATCTATGAACATTTGGGGGACATCTATATCAAACAACAGAAGTCGAGTGACGCGCGTGACGCATGGCTTCACTCACTTGAGCTGGACCCTTCCAACGATAAACTGCTCCAACGCTTCCGCGAGCATGGCATGACCAATCCTGATTATGAAGAGCGAATCCAACAGGCCAAACGCCGTGTTGCGGAGAAGACACAGAGTCAACACGCTCTCCCTTAAATTCCTCACACTAGATTCCTCACACTCCAACACTCCCTGATTCGTTGTACCTCCCAAGCGGTCGATCGCCAGATTTCCTCTAGCCCGTTCACCCTGCGTCTGAACCCCGCAGGTGCCAATTCTTGGCCGTTCAGAACATATTACGGTCGACTAACCGTCCGGGGATGGCCGGTTGGATGGTGGCTTTTTTATAACTCATTGCAACATCAGCGATTAGTGATACCCTGAGCCTGGTCACTGACCGGCATTGAACCTGCTATGAGAACCGGTAGGCGGCAACAAAGGCGCCGCAGGTTATGAACCGAGCCGTCAGTGAACCATCAACAAGGAGGCAGTACAATGTTGACGCTTCGTAAACAAGAGGGTTTTACCCTCATTGAGTTGATGATCGTCGTGGCGATCATCGGGATCCTGGCGGCCATCGCCATTCCCAACTTCGTCGCCTATCAGGCGAAATCGCGGCAGTCGGAGGCCAAGATCAACCTTGGCGCAATCTTCACCTCGGCCACCGCCTTTGCGGCTGAACAGGCAACTCCGACGTATGTTCCAGGCCCCACGCTCGATCCAATCGGCTGGTCACCGAGTGGGCAACCGCGCTATACCTACTTCTATGCAACCGGTGCGCTCGGTGCTGCTTCAGCATCCGCAGCCACGGCGTTTACCCTTCCTTCGAGCGTAGTCGCACCAACTAGCTGTACAACCGCGCCAACGACTGGAAGTAATGCTGTGGCCGCAAGTGCTACGGTAGGAACAACACCGGCTGGGTTTACGGCGGGTGCGCAGGGGAACGTCGACTCTGATGCTACCTGTGATGACTGGTTTATCAATGACCAGCGCGCACTGACCAATACCCGTAATGACGTTGGTGCCTAATCCAAATTAGGCAGGTGTGTGCGAGAAAGGGGATCGGCAAACCCGATCCCCTTTCCTATTTATAATGATCCTCCTGAGCGTCTTGGGAGACTGTCATCTTCCGCACCTCAAAAACCAAAGCTTGCTTCTTTGTGTACGCAATGGGTTGCCATTGCTTCTTCATTATGCGTTCGTGAGATGCCTTGTAATGCATTTCACCCTGGCCCCCGGCTCGTGGCATGAACAAGCTCCTCACTGAGAGAATCCCGGCTTCTCTGACGGGACCCTGCCTGGCCATAGGAAGCTTGACGGTATTCGCTCCATTGATTGAGGGGGGAACCACACAGCTCCCTGTTCTGATCATTCGACTCATCCTCTTGCTCGGATTGGGAGGCTGGCTCCTGGTTGGGCTCTGTCGATCGACGTTGAGCATCCCTCGGACAGGTCTATGGTGGCCTATCGCAGCATTGTTAGGATGGTCTGGTTTTTCCCTCATGTGGTCTCCCTATACCAGTGTCAGCCTTCAATGGTTTCTAAGCCTCCTGCTCTATGCCGTCTTTTTCTTGATGATTCTGCTTACGGCAGACAGGGAGAGACGGTTACAGGGCTTCCTCTTCCTCATCTTACTCATGGGGATATTTGAAGGAGGACTTGGGATTATCCAATACCTATGGAGTGGAGAACCGAGGGCCAAGGGAACGTTCTTCAACCCTAACTTTTTCTCAACCTATGAGACAGTATCAGCACTGTTGGCGATAAGCCTCCTATGGTTCGGCGGGGAGTACGGAAAGATAGGCAAACCGTTCTTGATCGTGACTGCAACAATATCCGGTACCGCAGTGATACTGGCGCAATCGAGGGGAGGAGCAGCGGCTTTTCTCATCGCCATTACAGCCGTCGGATACTTCAAATATGGAAAGTCGACCCTATTCCTTCTTCTCATACTGATTCTCGGCACAATCCTGTTCCCCAATCCCCTGAAACAGCGAGTGATGGACGTAGGGAAGCAGGATCCCTACGCCTATACAAGAATAGAGATTTGGGAAGATGCGACGAAACGTCTTCGTGACCATCCGATGGGGATTGGGCTCGGCATGTATAAGTACGCCTCGTTTCAATATCGTTTCCCCATAGAAGACGCCATTGTCCGCTATGGGAAACGGGCCGAGACGGCACACAACGAATATCTTCAGCTGGCCGTGGAATTGGGAATAGCTGGGTTGGCATTCTTTCTGTTGAGCATCGCAGTGTGGACGACGGAAATCACACGGACGTGGAAGACGGACCTTCCCCAACAGTCCAGAGGACAACTGGTCGGGCTCTGCGCCGGAGTCCTGGCCTCGATCGTCCATGCGACGGTGGACTCCGTGTTCCACGAACCGGCCCTGGTGCTTCTCCTCATTTTAGAGGGAGGTCTCGCTGTGGCCTTAGGAAAACAGGTGTATGGCACACAAGCCAAACCGTGGTGTTTCTCCCCGTCATACCATGTTACCCGAGTCATACTCATTCTAGTGGCATTGGGCGCTATGGCATATCTCGCCATTCAACCAGCCGCAGCTTGGCTCCTCGTCAACCAAGGCAACAACGCACAAGCCGAACATGACAATGTGTCGGCTATGAAGTGGTACCGCTATGCTTCAATGGTTGACCCTGGTGCCACAGCAGTTCGGGACGGACTCGCACGGTTGTGCATTCAGCGATTCAGCGAGACCGGAGCCCCTGAATGGCTTGAACAGGCTGCTAGTGAAATGGCGGTCGCTATGGCTCTCAACCCACTCGATGGTCGGCTACCCTATCGGCTAGGCACGATCTATCTCTTGCAAGCGGAGCAGCCGGCCTGGGCCGCTCATAAAATATCCTTGACCGCACAGGCAACACAAGCATTCGAAAAATCGATAAGTGTGGACCCTTTTTCGCCATTCGGATATTTTGAATTAAGCAAACTATATCGCGGGAAAGGAGATCGCACCTCAGCTCAACAACTGCTTGAACAAGCGATCACTTACGAGCCGAATTTCATACCCGCTCGGGTGGCACTCATGGATCTGGCACGAGAGATCGGACACACAGACGTCGCAAGTATGCAACTGACCGCTATCCAAACAATCCGGTGGAAGTTTCAGGACTGGACATTGACGTCTATGGAGCAACAATTCCTAGGGATACAGCCACCGAAGCCCTAGCAGCATTGCACATGACCCCTGTCGCACATCCAACAAAGCAGTGGATCCTCTTGGCAGTACTCGGGATGGGTTTGTGCGCCAGTATTGTGGCGACTCAAATCGTTCTGGACACGACACGCGCAGGGATTCCAAAGCTTCAGCGCATGTCGTATCTCCCTGATGGACGGATTCTCAAGGTGGCAGCGCTCGGCTATCGAGAAGTTGTCGCGGATGTTCTCTGGCTGCAAGTCATTCAAGCCATGGGTGACAGGCATGTCTCCCAAGAGACAGGCCAATGGATCTATCGCGCCTTGGATGTGGTGACGACCTTAGACCCTACGTTTGTGCGAGCCTACGAGGCGGGCGCACACGCACTCTGTACGATTGTGGTGATGCCTGAGGAAAGTAACCTGCTGCTTGAAAAGGGCATTCGACATAATCCCCAGGAATGGCGTCTGCCATTTCTCCTGGGCTTCAATCTTTATTTTGAATTGGGTGATAACCATAAAGCGGCTGAAGCCATGACCCTGGCAGCACGAATTCCCGGTGCGCCGGAGATTATCACACGGCTTGCGGCAAAATTACTGGTCTCTGCAAAGTCACCACAACAGGCGGTTGAGTTACTGGCGAAGATCTATGAAGACACCTCGGATGAGAATGTCAAAAGATTACTGGAGCAGCGCTTGCGCGAGGCCATCGTCGAACGGGATCTCGCAGTGTTTGAAAATGCGATCGAACGGTTCCAAGCACAACATTCACAACGACCGGCTCGACTTGATCAGCTGGTCCAGGCAGGACTCTTGCGGGAATTACCACAAGAGCCATTCGGCGGGCATTATCACTACAATGCTGAAACGGGCGAGGTGCGGAGTAGTGAAGTCAAGGAACGAATGCGAATGACACTTCGGAAAAGAGGACAGTATCAATAGACTCTCACCCAGTTTGCTCGGAGAGTGGATCAAACATGGATGCCATCGCCGTTGAACAGGTCACAAAAGTCTACGAGCCACGGTGGCCATGGCACCGCTCCTCGACTGTCCTGTCGGATGTGTCCTTCTCCGTCAGCAAAGGAGAGATCTTTGGATTCTTAGGGCACAACGGAGCCGGCAAGACGACCACCATGAAAATTCTGCTCGGGCTCTTGAGGCCGACGAGCGGTAGGATTGAAGTATTAGGCGCACCAGCCGGCGACGTGGCAACCCATAGCAAGCTTGGATACCTCCCTGAGTCGCCATACTTTTACGATTATCTCACGGCAGAAGAGTTCCTTGCGTTCTACGGGAAACTTGCGGGGATGTCGCGTGACGCGATTCACGGTCGTATCCCCAGCTTACTGGAGCAGGTCGGTCTTCACGATGCCCGACATCGCCAATTACGCAAATTCTCCAAAGGAATGCTGCAACGAATTGGTCTGGCTCAGGCCCTCATCCAGGACCCTGAATTAGTCGTGCTCGATGAGCCGATGTCAGGACTCGATCCGATGGGACGGAAGGAAGTACGAGATCTCATCTTGACTCTTCGCGAACAAGGGAAGACGGTCTTCTTCAGTACCCACATCTTGTCCGATGTCGAGATGATTTGTGACCGCGTGGGCATACTGGCAAAGGGCAAGATGCTTGCTCTGGGAACAGTGGAAGAATTAGTCGACGGACAACTGGCCGAGTCCATCGAAGTCGTCTGCGATGGAGTGATCGGGACACAGATCGAGCCGGTCCGGCGGCTGGCTGTTCGAACACTACAAAGTGGAGCGCGCTGTCTGATGGTGCTCCCAGGACACGAGTGCCTCGATGAAATCCTTGAGGCACTTCGTGGTGCCGGTGCCAAATTGGTCTCTATTATTCCGCACAAGGGGTCGCTCGAAGAACTCTTCGTCCTCAAGAGTCACGGCGAGGGATAGTATGCAACGTCTCTATGCAGTGGCCGTGAACACATTTCGAGAGACCCTTCGCGACAAGATCCTCTACAATCTTGTGCTGTTTGCCGTCCTTCTTATCGGGTCCTCAGTGCTGTTGGGAACATTGACCATTGGGGAGCAGGCCCGTATCGTCAACGACCTGGGATTAGCCGCTATTAATTTGGTGGCGGTCATCATCGCCATTTTCGTCGGGATCGGCCTGGTCTCCAAGGAAATCGAGCGACGAACCATCTATACCCTTCTTGCCAGACCCATTACCAGAGCCCAGTTCGTGCTCGGAAAGTATCTAGGGTTGGCGCTGGTCATCCTCGTGAACATCGGCATTATGTTCGCCATGTTCTTAGCCACCGTCAAACTGAGCGGCCATCCGATCCATGCGTCGTTGTTTCAGGCCGTTGAGTTAATGCTGGTTGAGGCCTTGCTGGTCATGGCCTTTGCCTTGTTATTTTCCACGTTTAGCTCGTCGATCCTCAGCGCAACGCTCACACTCGGCATCTATGTGATCGGCCATCTCACCAGCGATCTAAAGACGATCGCGGAAAAGAATACATCCGGTGTGATCAAGTCGCTCACAACGACCTTGTACTATGCCTTTCCCAACCTTGAAACGTTAAATATCAAAGGTCAGTCCGCTGCGGGGATCTCAGTTGATCTGGGATTCCAACTGATCGCGACCACCTACGGACTGCTCTACACAGGTCTGCTCCTCGTCGGAGCCTGCCTGATCTTTCAACGGCGAGACTTTTAGCGGTATCGAACCCTCGCGCGTACATGCTCTATGCACGTCCTGGCTGTGCTCCCCCCAGATCGGTGGATGGAGATCAATCTCCTCGATCCATTACGCCGGCACTATTGTGACAGCCTTCAGATTTTCAACTACCCCGGTGGGATGGGGCAGCTGGGCTCCGCTGGTTGGCGCCGCATACGAGAACAGCTAAACCATGACCTGCTTTCAACTGCCCGCAAGCTTCAAACAACAGGCCGCCTCGATCTCATATTTTGTGTCGTCTACGACGATTTTCTTCTCGTCGACACCGCGCAACAATTGCAGCAACTCGCCGTCCCCATGGTGAACTACCATGTAGATATGGCCTTTCAGTGGTATCGCGTCATTCGCACCGCTCCCTATTTCGATGTGTTGGCCGTGGCGCAAATGACGAACGCAGACCATCTCAGACCGTATGCCCAGCAGATTCACTGGATGCCGATGGCGGCCAATCCGCAATACTATTTCCGTGATCGGCATCAGACATCGACCTACCAGCACTCCGTGTCATTTGTCGGAAGTTTTAACCCCTATCGCCGCGCGTTGTTGGCTGACTGTATCAGTCAGGGCATTACTCCTGTTGTCTATGGGAGAGGTTGGACAGCGGCAGCACCAAGCCCTTACACATTTTCATGGGATGCCTATAAGGTGTGTCACGATCTTCGTTACTATGCCGTTCCACGCTGGAAGGCAGACGGTGTCAAGAGCCTACTGGGACCACTAGAACGCAAGTATTCACGGCAATATTCCTTTGAACTCTTGAGAGGGGCTGACTTAAGAGGACCCTGCGAGGAGAACACACTCCCCGGTATCTTCGCAGAAAGTCAGGTAAATCTGGGTTTTTCAGACACGGGGTGGCATAGTGGAACGGAGGTACGGGATTCCAAGAATTTGCAATGTCGGCTTCGCGATTTTGAGGTGCCGATGGCCGGAGGATTCTACCTCGTACAAGAAGCACCTGATCATCATGAGTATTTCCGAATCGGAGACGAAATCGTGACCTGGACTGAGTCTGCGGAATTGATTGAGAAAGCACGTTACTACACACAAAATCCTGCTGTGACAGATCGAATCCGCCGCGCAGGACAACGGCGAGTTCTTGAGCATCATACGTGGCAACATCGATTTGATCGGTTGTTTGCCCACATTCACTCATGAGACCTAGTGCATGACATGGCAAGCGTCTCTCGTGCTGTCATGAAGGATCGTCATGGCCACGAATCAATCGGTGCGGATGCCCTACGCATTGTGCCGCTCCAGCCACTTCCATCGCTTGGAATTAGGGAGATTTGGACCTATCGAGAGCTTCTCTACTTTCTGGCCTGGCGAGATCTCAAAGTTCGATACCATCAGACAATTCTAGGGATCCTCTGGGCAGTCATTAAGCCCTGCTCTATGATGATCGTATTCAGTGTATTTTTCGGATGGCTGGGGCGAATTCCTTCTGACGGATTACCCTATCCTATTTTTGTGTTTGCTGCCCTGCTGCCATGGCAATTGTTTGCCCATACACTGTCAGCGACGAGTCATAGTCTCGTAGCCAATCAACACTTGATCACCAAAGTGTATTTTCCACGACTCATCATTCCCATCTCGTCAATGGGTATTGGGCTCATAGATTTCGGGATTGCGCTACTCGTGTTGTTCGTCATGCTGCTGTATTACCACATACCCATCATCCCTCAAATACTGGCGCTACCAGCATTTATGATGCTGGGTATCACCAGCGCACTGGGAGTCGGGTTATGGGCGTCTGCGCTAAACATCCGGCATCGAGACGTTGGACATGCCATTCCCTTTGTCACGCAGCTTTGGTTCTTTGTAACACCGGTGGCGTATCCAAGCTCGCTGATCCCGGAATCGTGGCGCGCGTGGTACGGCATCAACCCCATGGCAAGCGTCGTGGAAGGATTCCGATGGGCCTTGTTTGGAAGTGGAGTGGATATCGCGAAGATGTTCATCCTGTCTCTCCTGATTTCATCGACACTCTTGATATCTGGCCTCTACTTCTTCCGACGAACAGAGCAAACATTTGCCGATGTGGCCTAGATGATGAGTAACGTTGTCATTCGAGCGAACAATCTCGGGAAGCAGTACACACTTGGCGATGGACAGAGCTGGTGTCGGACATTGCACGCTCAGATGCGAGACTCATTGTTGTCGCAGCGAGAGGCAGAAGGGACACGGACACGCAATGCCAATACCGAGCTGATTTGGGCATTAAAAGATGTGTCGTTCGATGTTCGGCAAGGAGAGGTGCTTGGAATCATTGGGCGGAACGGCTCGGGGAAAAGTACTCTCCTGAAGATCCTTTCGCACATCACTCCTCCGACGACTGGCTGGGCAGAACTGGTCGGGCGCGTTGGCTCATTACTCGAAGTCGGGACAGGTTTTCACCCTGACCTGACGGGACGAGACAATATCTATATGAATGGTGCTGTTCTTGGAATGACGAAACGCGAGATCGATAAGCAATTCGACTCCATTGTGACTTTCGCAGAAGTTGAAAAGTTTCTGGATACGCCGGTCAAACGATACTCGAGCGGCATGCATATGCGGCTTGCGTTTGCCGTCGCAGCCCATCTCAAAGCCGATATTCTTCTTGTTGATGAGGTGCTGGCAGTCGGCGACGCGGCATTTCAAAAGAAATGCCTCTCCAAGATGGATGATGTATCTCGGGAGGGACGAACGGTGCTCTTGGTCAGCCATAACATTGCATCAATTCTAAATTTATGCGGCACCGCGATACTGCTGGACGGCGGCGAAGTTCAGGCCTATGGAACCGCACAGGATGTTGTCGATCACTACTTGAGTGGGAACACTCCCGTACAGGGAGAAACGCAACTCCATGCACCACACGAGGTCCAGCCAAGGCAGGAGCTTTCGCTTCAAGCCATTCGAATCCGTGATAGCCGTGGCCGCGTGACCGGTTCCATCGACGCCGTGCAAGGCTGCATGGTCGAGGTGGATTACATGGTCCATCGCAAGATTCGAGGGGGACAAGTCAGCCTGGAATTATGGAACGGGGAGGGGGTCTGTGTCCTTTGCACAACGGATCTCGACTCCTGTCCCGAGTCCAAATCTGTTCCACGACTGCCCGGTCTCTACCGTGTTTCCTGCAAATTGGATCCCGCATGGTTCCGTGCAGGACGGTATTGGATCAGTCTGGGAGCGAGTGTCCCAGGGATCCGCGTGCTCGATGAGGCTCCCCATGCAATTAGTTTCGAAGTGGTCGATACGGGAAGTGTCGAACATAAGCTGGCTCAAGGTCGCCGGGGTATCATCGCGCCGACCATCAAGTGGAGTGCCACAAGCCTATCGACGGTGGACACATGAACTTTGCCCATTCCTATCATGCCTTGTCACCACAGAACCAACGTCTGTGGAGAACCATACGTTGGATCATCCCATACCGTCTCCGCTGGTTTTTTGAAGGATGCCTACAGATTCCAGGGCAATTATGGGTGGCAGATCGAAAATTGCTATACAAGACGATCCGCCAGGTGAAACCAAAGACGGTGTTCGAGGTAGGAACTTGGCAAGGCGGAGGCAGTACCTACTTTATCAGTCAGGCGCTCTATGACAACGGTTTCGGCGTCCTCCATACCATTGAGGCTGATCCCCAGATTCATGCCATCGTCCGACAGAACTATCGAACATACCTCCCGCACTTGTTGAAGCACGTGGAATTTCATTCGGGCAAAGCTATGGCGGTCTATCCTCATCTCCTTCGCCAATTGGGGTGCGTCGATACGGTCTTCTTGGATGGTTCGGCAGATCCTCAAGAAGCCTATGGAGAGTTCGAGATGTTCGCACCGTTCTTACATAACGGCGGTGTGGTACTGATGCATGATTGGGACAACGAGAAAATGGCTCTGCTCCGACCCGCCTTGGAGCGATCCAGTCAATGGCGCATACAACAGACCATCACAGCGCCGGAATCGGTCGGTTTTGCGGTCGTACGGCACGTGGTGGTCACAGATATACCAAGTCGCGTGGAACCATTACATTCCATGCATGGACCAGAATGATGTCTCGCATAGACAGAGCGCTGCTGTCGGGTGCACTGTGATTCATTTTGCCTACGCCCTGCCTCTCCTCAAAACCGGAATGTTCGCACAGCTCTTGTCTCGCTATTCGAACTTGGGAAATGGTTCAACAACGTTCCCCCACTGGTATAGGTATGGATGGTTTCCTGAAACTCCTACGCCGTTACCAGCACCTGGTTCTATCACCATGCGGTTACTGTCCTACCTACAGCAACGTCACCCTATTCGGTTTTATAGTTTAGAAGAAACCGGTCACATCGACTGGAAGACCGATGATATTATCTTGGGTCACCCACACCCAAATCCAGACACCATTATCCAGCGGGCCTTTTCTTCCACTGCGCCCTGCAAACACAAGGCACTCATTTTTCCCATTCATCATGCCATGCCCGAGATCAACAAGTTTTCGCTCCCTCTGCTCGACCAAGCGGACCAGGTCTTCGGCATTATGGGTCCCTACTGGAAGGAGACATTGAGTCAATCCTGTTTTGCGCCGTGGAAACACAAAATCACAAGCCTCGATATGGCTATTGATGGGGCTGAGTATCCATACCTCAAGAAACACTTTAACCCACCTGGACGGCGTGGGTATTTTTACATTGGAAGCAGCAGTGATAGGCCGGAAAAGGGGTGTGACATCCTAGAAAAGACTATGGCCAAGCTATCAGGATTTCCCAATGGATGGATCGGCGGGGGACGAGAACTTTCAGGCATGAAACGAATTGCTACTTATGCCTCTCTCACACCGTCGTTTATGGTATCACTCGCCAATCAGTTTGATTTTTTTATTAACACCTCCATTTCTGATGCAAACCCCACCACCATTCTTGAGGCAATGGCCTGGGGGTTCCCGGTTGCTTGCACACCTGGATCGGGCTACCACAATGTCCCTGCCATCACCACATTGAGCTCGACTGATATCGAGCACAACGTGAACATCTTACTCGATCTTCAATTTGCTCCAGAAGAGCGCTTACAGGAAATCAGCCAGGAAGGACGACGGCTGATCGAAACACACTATTCATGGGATCGGTTCTGTTCGGCCATATGGAATGGTCTTAAACCCTATACCTGCTAGAAATTGGATGCAGACCATGGAAAAACTTCCGCTGTGCGTGAGCCTCGAGCGTTGGCAACAAGCCCAAGAATGGGAAGGAGCGTACTGGCGCGCTCAGCATCCTGATCGGTCTCACGTCCTGACAACCCCTCTCAAGAGGCTTACTGCAAAGGTGCTCAACAAACTGGGGCAAGAAGCTGATCTCCCATCTGTGGGTGATGACTGGAATCATTGGTGGGCAGAGCAATTTGACCAATATCGAGCCTTACCTTCCAGGTTTAACAATGCCATTGAGCTGGGATCAGGTCCATACACAAATGTTCGTGTGATACTTGAAGGTCGATCAGCCTCCCATCTGATCTGCAGTGATCCCTTAGTCAACGAGTACCTGCGCTTTAGGGGACAATGGCTGGCGAGAATGTGGCAAGAGGGAAAGGTGTATGTCGACGATCATCCGCTTGAGGAATGTCCCTTTGCATCAGACTACTTTGATCTTGTCGTCGTTATTAACGTGCTCGATCACTGTCGGGACAGCCTAGCGTGCATCCGGCAGGCTGTTCGCATCACCAAGCCCGGGGGATTCCTGGTGATTGGGCAAGACCTGAGCAACTTTGATGATGTGCAGCGCATCGGAGACGATATCGGACACCCTATTCGTATTGATCATGAAACACTCGATAACGAATTACTACAGGTCTTTCGGAAGGTTCACTACAAGATCTTGAGTCGAGATGAAGGTCGAAACCCTTCTGCTCATTACGGAACATACGTATTTATCGGCCAGAAACATTGAGCGTGCCAATGCGGTGAAGTAAACCTCTCGCTCTCTCTGCTTGACGTGGAGGACAGGTTGATGTGGAACCAGGCCATCCGAGAAATATCATCACCCCGAGGGGCAATCAGATTGGGCGAGCCGCTGTTTCAGATAATGGGATACCGCAGAAAAGGGGATGTCATAAACCTCAAGACGGTGGATCGTGCACTTGTCATTCGCCTGGATGATATAGGGGATATGATTTTATCGACTCCGTTTCTACGCGAGCTTCGTCAGGCAATACCACAAGCCAAGATTTCGCTCGTTGTGAAACCCACTGTGGCAGAACTTGCAGCCGGTTGTCCCTTCATCGATGACGTGTTGGTCTATGACCCCGGTCCACTCGGCTATACCCCAACCTTTGATCGGATGAGGAGGATCTTTCTGTTCGCCGCACAGCATCTTTGGTTACGCAGGTTTGATTTAGCGATAGTCCCTCGATGGGATGCGGATCTCTACCATGCCTCCCACCTGGCCTATTGGAGCGGTGCGGCGTGGCGCGTGGGGTACTCTGAGCACGTCGTTCAGCACAAACAAGCTATGAATAACGGGTTTGATAGTCTCTATAGCCATGCCCTTATGGACAGTTCGCTCAAGCATGAGGTCGACCGAGGGTTGGACATCATCCGCTTTATCGGAGGCAACCCTAAGAACGATTGCCTCGCTTTATGGGAACCACAACATGAAGAACAACTACTATCCAATATACTGAGCGATCTCGGCATTTCTCATCACACACCCTTGATCGCATTTGGAATCGGAGCGGCATCCGCAACACGGCAATGGCCGCAGGAGCACTATGTTGAGCTTGGACGTTGGCTCACGAAGGAATACGATGCTCGCATCGTGATCGTAGGGGGACCATCTGATGTCGAGACTGGACGCACTGTGGCACAGTCCTTGCGGAAAGATGTGATCAATGCCGTCGGCATGACGACCTGGCCTCAGCTCGGCACGCTGTTTCGATCTTGTAATCTGTACATCGGAAATGACTCAGGCCCAATGCATGTGGCGGCAGCAGCAGGGGCCCCGGTTATCGAGATTTCATGCCATCCTTCCAATGGGAACCCCTACTGGTCGAACTCCCCACTGCGATTCGGTCCATGGGGAGTTCCTTCCCAAGTGCTCCAGCCTGACACGGCTGTGACCCCTTGCAAGGAATACTGTGCATCAATGGACGCCCACTGTATCCGTCGTGTAGACATCGAACGCGTAAAAGACGCCGTCCGAATGAGTGTGGCAAACCGATACCAACAGGCCGTCGCGTAAGCCTCGACTTGGGGGACATCTTGTTCTTACTTGGGTGTCAATACGATATCGAAGGGCAGGCGTTGATCAGAATCAATACACGTTCCAGAAACGTGAACGGTGATCTGATCGTTGCGCTACGTTGGTGACAGGATACGATGTTTCAATTACGCCATCTCGTTCATCCCATCCGTTCAGCCAAAGCGCTAGGCCTCCGGCTGTGTTCGGAAAGGATTCCAGGGCCAGGCAACTCCGCTCAACAGCCCCTCGAATCACTCCCGAATGTGCCGGACCTCTTCTTCCAGTATCGGGCGTTGCTCGATCATCCTGAGTTAATGCGTAGGCCTGGAGGATGGATCTATCAGAACGCATTTTACCCTGACTATCTCACGGTAGGAGGAGCTGCACATGCCATTTTCCCAGAAGCACTGAAGCATTGTCGGGGAAACGGCATTGATGTTGGTGCTGGCCTGTGGCCTCTGCCCGGCGCCACCCCTGTCGATCTGTGGCGAGGGCTTGGCACGAACCGATGCGTGGCTGACTTCGAGAAAGGTTCCTTGGACTATGTGTTTAGCTCACATTGCCTTGAGCATATTGAGGCGTGGCAAGAAATCCTCAAAGAATGGATAGATCGCATGCGACTTGGCGGGATGATCTTCCTTTACCTCCCACATCCCGATTGCGCCATATGGCATCCTGGGTCACCGTTTGTTGGTGATGGTCACAAATGGATTCCAACTCCACCAGTGATCCAACAGGCCGTAGAGGAGATGGGATGTCACATTACACACCTCAATACAGGGCCTGATGCAATGCACAGCTTCTTCATCTGCGCGCAGAAGGGTACAGAAGAGTCAATCCGCACCAATGTATAAAGACGTATGAGGCATGTAAGGCCGCATTATCTGATCGAGGCAGAAACATTACTGAGTCACCCGAGTAGCAGTGAACAGGCTAGATGATGGGAAATACACGTCTATTCGATGGAACAGTGGGCCGCCATCAGACTCCATCTGTGCAGCAGATTCCGAGACACTCGGCATCAGCGACCGTGAGCATCGTGCTCGGCACCTACAACCGCAAAGCTTTTCTCCAGGAGGCAATTCAGAGCATTCGCCAGAATGGCATCACTCTGCCCTATGAGATCATTGTCGTCGATGGCGGATCAACCGATGGCTCCACAGAATGGCTTATCGATCAATCGGAGATTATCACGATCGTTCAGCACAACCGAACTAGCGCCGTTAACGAAGTGAGCAAGCGCAGAAGTTGGGGCTACTTCATGAACCTGGGCTTCAAATGTGCAGAGGGGCAATACATCGTCATGATCAGCGATGATTCACTCCTTGTTCCTGGCGCTGTCATGAACGGTGTTCAACATTGTGAAACCTTGCGGCAGCAAGGGCACAACATAGGTGCTGTTGCATTTTACTGGAGGAATTGGCCGGAGCAGCAAGAATACTGGGTGGGGTTAACCCATGGTGAGAAGATGTTCGTGAATCATGGTCTCTACGTGCGCGCTGCGCTTCAACAAGTGGCTTGGATTGATGAAGATCGCTACCAATTCTACTGTGCTGATGGCGATGTGTGCCTCAAGCTCTGGCAGCAAGGGTATGAAGTCGTCGACTGTCCCACGTCGTTCGTTGAGCATTTTTCGCATGCTAATCTCGCAGTCAGAACCTCGAACCTGGAAAGCGAACAGAACGACCGTACCGCCTATCAGGAAAGATGGCGTGGGATCTTCTTCGATCCAGAGAAGCCGAATCAACGGGATTGGATTTACTTAGCCTATGAAGACCTGACTAAGACAGCAGAGGGATTCACACGAGCGCATGGTGGCATGCCGACCACGATAGAACTGCAACATGGTACGGGCTCCTGGTTCACATTGAGAAACCTATGGCGTGCGTAAGCGTCATCATCCCAACCTTTAATCGCTTTCCCTTGCTCTGCCGGGCGGTTGATTCGGTATTGAACCAGACTCACGGTGATGTGGAAATCATCGTGATTGACGATGGATCTACAGATGACACGCCAATCTTATTCCCTCGACAGTTCTCGTCTATCCGATATGTAAAGGTTGAACATTCAGGGCTCCCTGCTGTCGCGCGAAATGCTGGCATCAGGCTCGCCAAAGGAGAATTGATTGCGTTCCTGGACTCAGATGATCAGTGGCTTCCCAATAAGCTCTCTCAACAAGTCTCAGTGTTTCACAAACATCCCACGGTAGGACTGGTCTGCTCAAACGCCTTTGTTGTTCGCCAGCATGACGAAAAACCCAGTCGACCCTACCTAAAGGATGATCAAGGACATAGCGGGCTGGTCTTGCCAGCATTGCTTGAGAATAATTTTATCATTACGTCAACGGCAATGGTCCGACGCTCAACACTTGAACAGGTAGGCCTATTTTGTGAAGACCGCGCTCTACGGGCAGTTGAGGATTACGACCTTTGGCTGAGAGTGGCCACTCAGTCAGCGATTGTGTATCTAGAAGCGCTTCTTGCCATATACCGCGATATCCCCTCCGTCAGTATTCGGGGAGCAATTCCTGTCGTACAACACTGGGATTCACGGCTGATGGTGATCAACCGTCTACGTCGCTTCCTACGGCGCAGAACAAGTACTCAGGTAGTTACTGATGACACCCTACAGCGCCAAGAGACGATGCTTCGCAAGGCATACACAAAAGCGCTCTTGTCGGACCATCGCTATCTGGCAACCTTCCCACATGTTATGACGCTCTGTGCCCATGATCCATTGGCAATGGGGAAAGCTGCGCTAAGGAGGATTCGCAAAAATAGTCAGCAGCTCCTTATTGGTAGGCGTGAACGTTCAAACGCCCCTAGCACAGCATCTTCACCCGATAAGCCCCTCAAGCTTCACCTTGGATGTGGCGAGGTCTACTTGCCTGGATACATCAATGTAGATTTCCATCCAAGTCGACACTCAGTTCAACGACACTCGAAAGCTGACATTTTTACTGACCTATCACAGCTTCACTATCCTTCAGGAACAATAGACGAAATTCGGCTCCATCACGTCTTTGAACATTTTGAGAGACCAGTTGCGTTGCGATTATTGATTGACTGGTATGGCTGGCTCAAGGAAGGGGGGCAACTCATGATCGAGACGCCAGACTTCCATCGTTGTGTTCAGGAGTACCTCCGAACTCCGGTATTGGGTGAGCAACTCAAGATTCTCCGTCATCTCTTTGGATCGCATGAAGCAAGTTGGGCCGTCCACTACGATGGTTGGTATCGGGAGCGCTTCACTCACGTCCTGACCGCGTTGGGATATCGGAATCTCACCTTCACAGCCGGAGAATGGCAGGGAACATATAACATCACGGTCATTGGCACAAAGGGGAGTCCGATTGTCTCAAAAGCAGAACAGATTGGCCGAGTGAAGGAGATATTGGGGCTGAGTCTAGTGGATGAGTCCCCAACCGAAACACGAATGCTTCAGACTTGGATAGAGCAGTTCGAAACAACAGGCGTTCGTACAGACGCTGCCTAACGGCAGCGCCACTCTTCAATTGCATGGTTAATTCACCACAGATGCCAGCCAGACCACCTCGACGGCTAGGGAGTTAACATTGTGAACATCCTGTTTTGCTGCGAATTCTACGCGCCCAGCATCGGTGGCATTCAAGAGGTCATGCAACAGGTTGCCGAACGGCTGGTATCCCGTGGACACGATGTAACAGTTGCCACCTCACAGCTCCGGGCCCGCACATTTACGGAACTCAATGGGGTGCGCGTGGTGGGCTTTGATGTATCCGGCAACTTCGTGAAGGGTTTGGATGGCGAGGTGACACAGTACCGGCATTTTGTATCTGCAGGCAACTTTGACGTTGTCTTGATCAACATGGCCCAACAGTGGACCCTTGATGCATTGATACCTATCCTCCAAGAGATCCCTTCTCGCAAAATTCTCATCCCCTGTGGGTTTTCATGTCTCTATGAACCATCCTATACAGCCTATTTCCTTCAGATGCCAAACATCTTGCAACAATTTGATCATCTGATCTTTCATGCTTCCGATTATCGAGACATCAGCTTCGCAAAGAAGTGTGGGTTAAAACGGTTCTCCATCATTCCAAACGGGGCGAGTGAAACAGAGTTTGCCGTCGAGAATGACCCTGCATTTCGAAAACGGTGGGGGATCTCGGATCAGGAACGGCTTTTCCTCACCGTAGGTGCCTTTACCGTAGACAAGGGGCATGCGGACTTACTGCGATCCTATCTCACCTGTGACTTTGGAAAACAAGCCTCGGTCTTGCTCTTGAACGCAAACGTCTACATTGCTGAACCAGACAAGAGGAATTCCACAGCATCGGAAACTTCATCAGAACTGTTGACCCATCATCACAAATGGGATACTGCTGAATCTCGTCAGGATGAGGCAACCATTCGGGCCATATTGTCACAGACGTATCATCGTCTGCTCGACTTCATCAGAGGGGATAAACCCGATCACAATCCACCACCGTTTCGCGATGAGATGCAATCCCTCCTGAGACAACTCAATCAGCCGGGAACCAACAAGAGGGTGGTGGTAACGGATATGCCTCGGCCGGAGCTTGTACAAGCGTACATGAATGCCGATCTCTTTGTCTTTGCCTCACATATCGAGTATTCCCCCCTGGTGCTGTTTGAGGCCGCCGCAGCAGGCACCGCGTTTCTTTCCTCTCAAGTCGGCAATGCTCACGAAATTGCAGAATGGACTGGGGCCGGCATGATCGGTCCCTCGTTGATCGATCACAAAGGCTATACCCGAATTGATTCTAAACCATTTGCTGAACGATGGGTCCGCCTCTCCAATGATGGAACGACACGCGGTGAGCTTGCGAGAAATGGGAAACGGAATTGGGCTGCTCGATTCACGTGGCAACACATCGCCCAGCAATATGAAAACGTACTCCACCAGGTCTGCGCTGCTCCAGCCGTCGTAGGTGGAGGATCGCCAAGGTGCTAGCAGGAGCGGTATGCGCATCTTATACGTCGCGATGAAATATGACTACGGCCGTCCCAACCAGGGACCAAGTTTTGAGCACTACAATTTTTACGACTGCCTACTCAAGATGGGGCATGACATCCTGTATTTCGATTTCATGACGTTGATGCAAGAGCATGGCCGAACCTGGATGAATACCCGACTGATGGAAGTGGCCAAGACCGAGAAACCGGACCTGATGTTCACCGTACTCTTCACCGACGAGTTTCATGCATCGACTCTACGTCACGTGACAGAGGGCCTCGGAATTGTGACCATCAACTGGTTTTGTGACGACCATTGGCGATTCGAACGGTACTCCCGCCTCTGGGCGCCATGCTTCCGATGGGTCGTCACGACGGCAGAGAGTGCCCTCCCGAAGTATGCACAGATCGGGTACCACAACGTCATCAAGAGCCAGTGGGCTTGCAACACCTTCCTGTATCGCCGGATGAGCCTTCCACCGGAGTACGATGTCACGTTTATCGGGCAACCCTATGGGCAACGACGAAAGATAATCGAACAGTTGAGGGATGCAGGTATTAACGTCAGAACTTGGGGACAGGGGTGGGACTCTGGAAGAGCCTCTCAAGATGAGATGATCAGGATCTTCAACACAAGCCGTATCAACCTCAATCTCACTGCTGCCTACGGCGCGAATTCTCATGACGATCCAGATGTCCCTTCACAGAAGACACATCCTCTTTGGCGGATGCTCGAGTACATCCCCTTTACCACTGCCAGGAAGGGACGTACGACCGGGTGGACACAGATCTCTCAAAAATCCGAACTCACTCAACCTACAGTAACAGAGCCAGCCGGGCCTGCAGGACATACCACAGAGCAAATCAAGGGGCGCAACTTCGAAGTTCCCGGCACCGGGGGGTTTCTCCTGACGGAGAATGCGGCACATCTCGAAGACTACTATAAACTCGGCGAGGAAGTGGTCAATTTCTACTCCACTGAGGAGATGGTCGAGAAAGTCCGCTACTACCTCTCACATGAAGATGAGCGCACAGCCATTGCGGAGGCTGGGTATCGGCGGACGTTGAAAGACCATACCTACCGACAGCGCTTCCAAGAGATCTTTGAGCAAATCGGCCTGGCCAACCTTGCAGCCCGAATTGACGGTGCTCAACGCGTGGTCACCGGACAGACGCAAGAGGTGCGCTAGACAGAGAACTAATGGAGTTCGCCTTCAACGCGTGACAATGGGAACATGACATGCCGATGAAACAACCATTATGCCTGGCATTCACAGATTTCTGGGAAGGATTTGAGTGTAACCCAACGGGTAAGTCCCATTTCGACAATGTGTTCTATAAAATCCTATCAGAACGCTTCGATATCACAATCTCAGACTCTCCCGAGTTTTTAATCTATAGCGTTTTCGGCTCCAATCACAAACGTTATACCTGCCCCAAAGTGTTTTACACCGGTGAGAATATCAGACCGAACTTTCGAGAATGTCAGTACGCGGTGACGTTTGACTATCTGAACGATGATCGCCATCTACGATTTCCATTATCGGCAGTGACTTTGTATGAATGGGGTATTCTGGATGGCTTTGACAAACACATCGATTGTGAGCAGGTCAAGCGTGAGAAGATAAAATTTTGTAATTTTCTGTTTTCCAATCCAAACGCCCGCGAAAGAAATACCTTGTTCCAGAAACTCTCAAAGTATAAACGGGTGGACGCGGGAGGCCGAGCACTCAATAATCTTGGCTACTATGTCGACGACAAGATGAAGTTCTTAAGCCAATATAAATTCACCATCGCATTTGAAAATAGTGAATATCCTGGCTACACCACCGAGAAACTGGTCCACCCCAAGTTAGTCAACAGCATTCCCATCTATTGGGGAAACCCCGATGTTCATAAAGACTGGAATACGAAGGCGTTCATCAATGCCTATGAGTTTTCGAACCACAAGCGGCTCATCGAGCACATCATGGAAATCGATCAGAACGATGATTTGTACTTTGCCCTATTGAAGCAACCACACTTTACCACACCCAAATCATACCATCTTGATCGACACGCCCTCATTTCTTTTTTTGAACGTATCACACAGCCATGACAGCCGATGGGGCATAGCGTGAGCTCTGGACTAATGACTGTCGCGACAACGCTGAATACGATACTTAAGCGATTCGACATGGTCATTACACGACACAGTCGTCTTGAACGCTTGAGACAACGGCTGAACGCGACCAGTGACACTGATATTGAGTTCCTGATCAAGACTCCCTCCGAGCACACCCCGGATCTGATCAGATATCTCCCCCAGTCCACGGCCCAGAGCAGGCAGGACCTATTCGTCCTCTCACAACTCAATTTTAAGCGAGCTGGTTTTTTTGTGGAATTTGGCGCCACCAACGGCATCGATCATTCCAATACATATTTATTGGAGAAAGAATTCGGTTGGACAGGTATTCTGGCGGAACCGGCACTCTGTTGGCACGGAGCACTAAAAAGGAATCGCTCAGTCGCTATTGACACACAATGCGTCTGGAAAGAGTCGAGCCAGACTGTATCATTTTACGAAACTGACACCTCGGATCTCTCTACGATCGACATGTATCGAGATGATGATCTTCACACACACAAGCGTGCACATGGCAAACGGTATGACGTGTCGACCATTTCACTGCAGGATTTACTGATCACACACAATGCTCCAACGCTCGTTGACTATCTGTCGATTGATACTGAAGGAAGCGAGTTTGACATATTGAACCGTTTTGATTTTGAACGGCACAAGTTTCGCATCATCACGTGTGAGCACAACTTTACCCCAGCCCGAGACAAGATATTCAGCTTACTGTCTCAGAATGGGTACGAGCGCATCTTTGAAGGTGTGTCAAAACAAGACGACTGGTATGTGTTAGCCAAATGACCGGCTGAGCGGTTACGAACACCCACATAGAGTGGGGAGAGACGATCGTTGGGGAAGATTCGCACCACCTATTAGTCTACCGTAGAAGTCGTAAGACTGAGTTCTACAGGTCATCACGTGTCCAACTCACCCAGAATTAGTTGTGTTTTAGCGGTATGTAACGGGGAAACCTATCTTCAGGACTCCATTCGCAGTATCCAGGCCCAGACAGTCCACGACTGGGAGCTGATCGTAGTGGACGATGGGTCAACCGATCGCACGCCACACATTCTCGATCAATTACGGCAAACAGATGCCCGCATACGGGTCTACCGTCAGTCAAAGCAAGGGCTCGTTGCGTCGTTGAATCAAGGCATCATGGTGGCCAGAGGTGAGTACATTGCACGAATGGATGCCGACGATGTCAGTATGCCGGATCGCTTTGCGATGCAACTCGAATACCTGGATCGGCATCTCGACATTGGAGTCTGCGGATCATGGATTGAAACATTTGGTGCAGAAACCTCTGAAGTGGTGGAGTATCCCAGCGATGATGGTACCATCCGCTGTCAGTTGCTCTTCTCTTCATCATTAGCCCACCCTGCGACGATGTTTCGGCGAAGCCTGATCCTCACTCATCATCTCTTCTACGATGAGCGGGCCGTGCACGCTGAAGACTATGATTTGTGGGTGCGAGCCTCTCCGCACACCCGTTTCGCCAATGTACCAACCATCCTGCTGCGATATCGGATCCATCCACAGCAAATTGGTCGACGGTATGAATTGGAAACCGAAGAGTCCGCAAGAGCGATTCGCTCAAGTCAGCTTGCTCGCCTCGGTATCAACCCATCACCTGAGGAAGCACTTCTGCATCATCATCTCAGTCAATGGCGGTTTGAGTCATCAACGACATTTCTCTCGGCGACTCGTGCATGGTTTGATAAGCTTATATATGCGAATAGATTATGCAAGGTCTACTCGGAGAAAGAGCTTGTTATGGTCTTGGGTCGGCGATGGAGCGAGGTCTGCGCATCGGCGACTCACAAAGGAGTTCGGACGCTGTTGGAATTTTGGCGTATTCCGCATTTGGCATCTGCGACGTGGAGCCCCATCCAACAGCTGAAGTTTTTCGTGAAATGTCTCATCCGAAAGGATCCCCATACAAAAGTCATGAGGATGGGTCGTGCCGCACGTTGAGTCACTACTGACAAGCGTCGTGCTCTGCACCTACAACCGCTGCGATCTCATGGCTGCTGCACTGAGAAGCCTTTGTGAACAGACGCTCGCACCGACGTCCTATGAGATCATCGTTGTTGATAACAATTCTACTGATGGAACAAGACAACACGTCGCCGACATCGGTCGACAGCACTCGCATGTCCGATATTGCTTTGAAGCACAACAAGGACTCTCTCATAGCCGCAATACCGGGTTTCAAGCGGCTCGAGGCTTGTACGTTGCATACATCGACGACGACTGCACGGTGCCACAAGAATGGCTGGATATCGCGCATCAGGTGATTGTGTGCGTAGCTCCTGCAATCTTTGGAGGTCCGTACCGGCCATTTTATCATTCGTTGAAACCAAGATGGTATCTCGACCGGTACGGAACCTATGATGACGGGTCGATCTCACGTGTACTTGATGAAGACCACTATCTGTCCGGCACAAACCTCTTCATTCGACGGTCCCTCCTAGAGCAGCTCGGTGGTTTCAATACGGCAGTCGGGATGACAGGCACCCGATTGGGATATGGCGAAGAGACCTCACTGCAACGGAGAGTTCGGCAAGAGCGACCTAATGAGATGATCTATTACGAGCCCCGACTTACGGTTTCCCATTTAGTAAGGCCAGAAAAGATGCGGCTGCTCTGGTGTGCCAAGCAGATGTTTGTATCAGGACGAGATTGGCAACGTGTGGTGTACGATACGACGACGGAACGAATCCATGCGATTCTCTCTTGCCTTCGTGCCGTACGCGCGCTGCTCGAATTGGTCAAAGGATTCTTACTCGGCTATCTGACGAGAGATCGCATCCGCTACCCCTACATCGAAAACTATCTCTATGAAGTGGTCTTTGTTCATCTCCAAACACTCGGCAGCACGTACGAACAAGTCACTCATCGCGCGAAACAAGGCGGCTAACGAGACATGTGTGGAATAGCAGGACTGATCGCCACAGAACCACTGACGCGAGATCACCGATCCCGTGTCAGAGCCATGAGTGCCGCTATGGTCCATCGAGGGCCTGACGGGGAAGGCAGTTTTCATGATGGACCGATCGCCTTAACCATGCGTCGATTGAGCATCATCGATCTTCATAGAGGACAGCAACCGCTCTTTAATGAGGATGGTTCCCTGGTACTGATCGCCAACGGAGAAATCTACAATTACATTGAACTACGTGATCAGCTTCGATCCCAGGGACATCGATTTAGGTCCGGTAGTGACTGCGAAGTGATCGTGCATCTCTACGAGCAATATGGCCTGGATTGCGTGAAGCACCTCAGAGGCATGTTCGCATTCGCCTTGTGGGATGCCCGTATCCAACGGTTAATGCTGGCACGTGATCGAATGGGGGAGAAGCCGCTTTATCTCCACGTCGGACCACGCGAGATCTATTTTTCGTCCGAGCTCAAAGGACTCCTGGCGGCCGGCTCTGTCCCCTTTACTCTGGATCCGAGAGCCGTGAACCTCTACTTTCACTATGGGTATGTGCCGGAACCGATGACGCCAATTCGAGAAGTGTGCAAGCTTCCGGCAGCTCATATCTTTACAATAGACGCTCGCAGCTGGGAACAGAAGCAGTGGTGCTATTGGCGCATGGAGGATGTTCCTGCACGTACCGAGAATCCCATTGAAGCCATCCAACATGAATTGGAGACGATCAGTTCACTCATCGTCCGTTCAGATGTTCCAATCGGAATCGCCCTGAGTGGTGGGCTCGATTCGAGTGCCATTGCTTCGATGACCGCTCACCGATATCCAGGTGTGATGCAGGCCTTCACAGTCGGGTATCGAGAAGAGAGTCCATTCGATGAACGAGACGACGCCAAGGCGCTTGCTAAACATCTCAACATGCCCATTCATGAGATTCAGTTATGTGCCGACGACGTCGCATCGTTCTTTCCTGAGTTGATGTATTGGCTTGATGATCCGATCGCAGACATTTCGGCACTCGGCTACTATTCGGTCATGAAGGCGGCCAAAGCTCACGGAGTATCCGTGATGCTGCAAGGGCATGGAGGCGACGAACTCTTTTGGGGATATCCCTGGGTACGTGATGCGGTAACGGAGACGACGCGAAAGTTGAAGAGCCACATGTCCGGCTCCTCTAACTTGCAGGAGTATTTGACGCTGACGACGCCTGCCTATTGGTCGCTATGGGGGATGAAAGAATGGCTAACATCTGGAGCGGGATTACGCCCTTCATGGAGAGCCTATACCCGAGACCGGTACAGCCCAAAGGAACAGGTCGTGTTCTATGACCTGACGCCAGACTTTCAACTGGCCAACAAGGGAGCCGCGAATCTGTATCCCAAGACGTTTCTTGAACAGTTAGAAGAAACAACGGCTTACGACATTTTTAGAATCCCGCTCCCTTGGCCAGCGATTGACATTCTATTGACCCGACTCATCTGCCAAACATACTTGCAAGAAAATGGCATTGCCCAGGGAGATCGGCTCAGTATGGCCTCATCTGTCGAACTACGGCTTCCATTCGTCGACTTCCGACTTGTGGAGACCGTCATCGGATTGCGCAAGGCCTCGTCTGATCACTCTCTCCCACCGAAGGCGTGGCTCCGTCAGGCATTGGGCAGCATGGTGCCAGAATGGATATTGAATCGTCCAAAGAGAGGCTTTACTCCTCCTCTGCACGAATGGCACAAAGCGATCTTCACAGCTCATGGGGCGACGCTTGACGAAGGATTTCTCGTCGAATCCGGCGTACTGATACCTTCGTGTGCACGAGAACTCTCCAAAGGTCCCTATCCAGCAGGAGCCGGAGCGCCGCTTTCATTCAAAGCCCTCACGCTTGAACTCTGGAGCAGGAAACTTGCCGCGGTGACAACAGAAGCACAGCGGTCCGGCCCATGCACGCAGCTTGATCAAGGGAAGGCCGCCTAGGCTTCCAGGATCTCACATTGTGAGAAGTCTACGGTCTTGACTCAAGAGGATATCGCGCCATGACCCCTGCGCCGATTGCGCTGTTTGCCTACAATCGACCAACACACCTTGCTCGAACGCTCGAAGCATTACGTGACAATCCGTTGGCTCACGAGAGCAGGCTCCATATCTATAGCGATGGCCCGAAGACGTCACGTGACGAACCCGCGGTTGCTCAGGTCCGACACATTATCAGGAAAACCAACGGGTTTGCGGAAGTTACCATTCATGAGCAGACAGCCAATATGGGGTTGGCACGTTCGATCATTGCGGGTGTGACAGAGTTATCTGAGCGATACGGGTCCGTCATCGTTCTCGAAGACGATCTCCTCGTGGCGCCTGGATTTTTGACCTTTATGAATCAGGCGCTTGTGCACTATGAACATGCCTCACGGGTTATGGCGATATCAGGGTACCTCTTCCCCGTTGAGCACGCTGAACATCTGGCCTCAACATTCTTTTTTTCTGTTCCGGCTAGTTGGGGATGGGGCACTTGGCATCGCGCATGGAAACAGCTCCAGCATGACTCAACTCAACTCCTGACGGGGTTGCGCGAGAAATCCGATCAAGACCGCTTTGATGTTGACGGAGCCTATCCCTATTTCACACAGCTCAAGCTCCAGGCTGCAGGAAAACTGGACGTATGGGGAGTCCGATGGTATGCCACGATGTTCGCGGCCAAGGGACTCTGTCTCTACCCTGGTGAATCACTGGTACAAAATATTGGGATGGATGGAAGCGGGATGCATTGCAACAGATCGTCGCAGTTTGATGTATGCCTGAGCGAATCAGCGATATGGAATTTTTCTGATCACATCGAGGAATCACTCGCAGCACGAAACGAAATCCGTTCGTTTTTTCTTCGATTAGGTGTTTACAAGCATGGAAGCAGGATAGCGGAATTGATTTCAGGACTCCGTAGGGTGATGGGTAGAATGAGGCGAACAGTATCTCCTTCCCTGAAACAGATGGAATAGAAGGGACCAGTGTTCGCCCATGCCGACGCGTAATTGGTTACAACAGGAATTCGGTTACGGCTACGACAGTGGCAATGTGCTTTCTTGGATACCAGGGTGGGTCCGGTTTTCTGAGGAACGGAGAAGCGGGGGGTCATACCGACGAATTTTCAACAACGCGGTCCGGCCCTATCTCCATCGGAGCTCGAAGGTATTGGAACTGGGACCAGGCAAAGGGTCCTGGTCTCGCGCAATTCTCACGTGTATTCCTGATGGCGAATTGCACACGGTTGACTTCCAAGATGTGACCCGATGGTTGAGTCCTGATACGTATACGGGAAGGCTGACCTGCCACCACGTTCAGGACAACAGCTTCCAAAAGTTACCTGGCGCATACTTCGACCTCTTCTGGTCGTTCGGGGTACTCTGCCATAACGAATCGGCTTCTATCCTGGAAATCCTTCAATCCGCTCGTCGCACAATGAAGCGAGGCGGAGTCTCGATCCATCAGTATGGAGACTGGATCAAACTGGAGCAGTTCGGCTGGAATCGTGGAGGGGTCCCCCAGACGTTCAAGACACAGCGTGACGAGAATATTTGGTGGCCACGCAATGATCAACAAGCCATGACCAAGCTTGCACTTGAAGCTGGTTGGGATGTGCTCTGCGCCGACTTGAACCTGCTCCGGCGGGATTCCCTCATCTTCCTGCGCAACCCATAGTCATCGTCTTCTCTCGTTGATGAGGTCACTGTGCTGGACAGACTGGTTGACCCTCTCCGTGCTCTCGTCAAGCAGTGGGGCTTGACCAACCGACACATAGTGAACCACGAACCCTGTCCCGCACTGCAATGCACGCAGCATGGAGACGAGGAAACGGTGCAATTCGTTCAGCCCTATACCATGACATCCCCGGAACGGATTTACGCGCTCTGCTCGGCCATCCGCTATGTCGAACAGGCGCGAATCGAAGGGGCCGTGGTCGAATGCGGGGTCTGGCGTGGGGGAAGCATGATGGCGGTCGCGCGAACGCTCATCAACTGTGGAAGAACGGATCGCGCCCTGTATCTATTTGACACCTTTGAGGGCATGACCAAACCTGGACCGCTTGATATCTCTCTGAACGGGGATTCCGCAGAGAACCTTCTGAAGCGATCGGCAAGAACGGAAGAAGACACACTCTGGTGCTATGCGCCGATTGAACGAGTAGTGGAGTCCCTCGCGCTGACACAGTACCCCACATCACATCTCCATCTTGTTCCCGGACCGGTTGAACAGACACTGGCTGTCTCAGCTCCTGAGCAAATCGCCCTCTTGCGGTTAGACACGGACTGGTATGCATCGACCAAGCATGAATTGGAGGTGCTCTTTCCTAAACTCTCTCCAGGTGGAGTGGTGATTATCGACGACTATGGTCATTGGCAGGGCGCCCGTCGAGCGGTTGATGAGTATCTGCAGCAACACCAGATCATGATGGAGCTCCATGCAATCGACTATACGGGTCGAATCGGAGTAAAGACAAGTTGAGTACAAAAGGGCTTGGCTCCATACCACCGGTATTGGTCAATATTGGCTGCGGTTCGGTCTGGCACACAGAGTGGGTCAATCTGGACATGCATCCTGTGAGTTCGGAGGTCCACCCGTGGAATGCTGAGGACGGGCTTCCGTTCGAAGACGGAACCGTTGACGGGTGCTATGCGTCTCATCTCCTCGAACATCTTTCGCGCGAAGATGCGAGAAGATTGTTGTCGGAGTGTCGACGTGCCCTTCGTTCAGGTGCCATCATTCGATTAGCCGTTCCAGACCTTGAAGTCATTGCGAGGGAATATCTCCACGTATTGGGCCGAGCGCAGACGGGAGATCCGGCTGCGGTGAAACAGTATGAATGGATCACCCTTGAACTACTGGACCAGCTTGTGCGTATGGAGTCCGGTGGTGAGATGGGACGATACCTCCGAAACCAGGCGTCGCACAATACCGACTATGTCACAGGGCGAATCGGATCTGAAGCCACTCCCTATTTCCGACAGGATGTCCAGAACCAGGACGAGTCACACGAACCACACCACCATTCATGGAGTCACTCAAGCGGACACCGGCTCCAACTCACAGTTACAGCCCTTCAAGAACGGATCGTGACAGGAGTCTGCAGCCTTCTCCTTGGGCGGCGTGGCCGATCGGCTGTTCAGCAGGGATTATTCAGGACCTCTGGTGAGTGTCATCGGTGGATGTACGACCAATTCTCACTCAAGCAATTACTCGAACAGTGCGGATTTTCTGACGTGCGCCGCTGCACGGCATTTGAAAGCATGATGGACAGATTCGATTCGTATCACTTGGATGTGGTGAACGGCGAAGTGCGCAAACCAGATTCACTCTTTATGGAAGCCGTCAAGCCCTGACCTGCAAACGTGAGGAGTGAGAACTCTACTGTTCCCGGCTCGGAACGAATCAATCATGAAGCGGTTCCTACAACGACTCTTTCGGCATTTTGGCCTGGAAGTTCGCCAACGCAATGGAACGTGTCTGACTCATCTCGGGCCGAATCGAGATTCCCTCGAAGGTGTCCTGAGACAAATCCGTGAAGCGGGATGTTATCCGGCCACGGTGATTGACATCGGCGCTGCTATGGGGATGTTTACCCGTACCTGCCATTCAGTATTTCCAACGTCCAGCTATCTCCTCATTGAACCGCTACAGGAATACCTGCCGTCACTGCAGCAGGTTGCGAAAGATATTCCACGGGTACGATTTGAGCTTGCCGTTGCCGCAGCTGGTGATGGCCCAACCATGCTCAATGTACACCAGGACCTCCTTGGATCCTCTCTGTACCAGGAAACTGAAGAGGGATCGGAGGTCAACGGCGCACCACGACAGGTACAGGCGATCAAGTTGGATCAATGGGTTAAAACGCAGGGCGGGATACCGCCATATCTCGTGAAGATCGACGTACAAGGCGCTGAACTCGATGTCCTCGAAGGAGGACAGGCGACACTGGCGGAGGCAGATGTTGTGCTTCTGGAAGTTTCTCTCTTCCATTTTTTTCAACATGGGCCAGTCTTCCATGATGTGCTGGACTATATGTGGGCAAGGGGGTTTGTTCCCTATGATTTCCTGGGGCATCAATATCGCCCTATCGATGATGCGCTATCACAAGTTGATGTCGTATTTGTGAAAGAAAACGGGAGGCTCCGACAAATCCACTCATATGCCACTCCTGAGCAACGGAAGCAGCAGAATCAGCAATTCCGATCCACCATCTTGAGCGGTTTGTCGAAGTAACGCTCGTGCAGACTTCACCGTTAACAATATCGATTGTCACGCCATCCTATAACCAGGTCACGTTTCTTCACGAAACGATCGACTCCGTCTTGTCACAGCGAGACCCCCATCTCGAGTATGTCATCATCGACGGGGGGTCAACCGATGGCAGTGTCGATGTGATCAAACAGTACGCCGGCTTGCTGACATATTGGATCAGTGAACCGGATCGTGGACACTATGACGCTGTCAATAAAGGCTTCTCCCATACAACGGGAGACATTATGGCCTGGATCAACAGCGACGATAAATACACACCATCGGCCTTTTCGGTCGTACGAGACGTCTTCACACAGTTTCCTGAAATACAATGGCTGACGACCATACAGCCACTGGGTTGGGATGCGACAGGCCAAGCGACATCCATCAATTTCAGTGGAGGATTCAATCGCACTTCATTCTTGAAAGGGGGCAATCTGCCCACGAAGGACTCATTTCAGCGACGCTTCATTCAACAGGAATCAACGTTCTGGCGACGCGCATTGTGGGAGCAGGCCGGCGGACGGCTGGACACCACCCTTCACCTGGCAGCCGACTTTGAACTATGGGCGAGGTTTTACCAGCATAGTGACCTCTATGGGGTCTTGGCCCCATTGGGCGGCTTTCGATCTCATGGGAATCAACGGTCGGTCTTACACGCGAACCAATACCTATCCGAAGCCGAAATGGTGCTGAGACGACATGGAGGCGGACCTTGTCCATGGCCTGAAGCCCTTCTACGCGGGGTCGTATGGAAACTCTGTCGACATCTGTCATTGAAACCGATGCCGCCATGGGTTCGGAAGATCGCACAAGGGTCAGGGCTTAGCTTTCCAAGCCACGTGGTGGTGAGGAACGGCACAGAATGGAGAATTATTTCTGGATTCGTGGTGTAGCCGTGTAATCTAGATGAATGCGGATACTCCAAGTGAGCACGTACGATCAGGGAGGTGGAGCCGAATCCATTGCGTGGCGGCTCTCTGAACACTATCGGCGCCGAGGTCATGACTCCGCCATGGTGGTCGGTGAAAAAGTCGGCGACGACCCTCACGTCATTCCTCTCTCTCAGGCTTCCACTCATCATGATACCCATTCCTCGATTGCCCGTTTTAGCCGAACACTGTCCTCGTATGAAGGCCGTCTTCGTGGAATCTGGCGGATGCGTCGCTGGCTCGAAGCCTATGTGGCGCATCCAGATAATTGGTGGGAGACCTGTCTCGGGAGAGACCACTTCAACTTCCCTGAGACCTGGCGACTCCTTGCACTCTCGCCTGCGGACCCGGACATCCTTCATTGCCATAACCTGCACGGCGGTTGGCTCTCACGTGGCGGCTACTTCGATTTGAGGGCGTTGCCAGAACTCTGCCGCACTATTCCAACCATCATCACGTTGCACGATACCTGGATGTTGAGCGGACATTGTGCCTATACCCTTGGCTGTGAACGGTGGAAAACAGGATGTGGCCATTGCCCGGACCTTTCAATCTATCCAGCCATCTCACGAGATGGCACGGCTGAGAACTGGCAGCGTAAGCGGGACATCTATGCGGCCTGCCGTCTCTATGTTTCAACCCCCTCACGGTGGCTGTTGCATCAAGTCGAACAATCCATACTGGCACCCGCCATCATTCAAGGCAGAGTCATTCCAAACGGGGTGGATCTGTCTCACTTTTGTCCCGGTTCACAACGGGTGGCACGGACGGCACGGGGGCTTCCACAGGATGCGGCAATCCTCCTCTTTGTCGCCAATCAGGCCAAAAGCAACATGTTCAAAGACTACCGAACTGTCGAACGGTGTGCCATCACAACAGCAGCCCGCTATCAGCATCGCAAAGTCCTCTTACTGGTCCTAGGAGAGCAAGGGGAACCGGTCGTCTTTGAGAACGGTGAGGTTCAGTTTATTGCCTTTCAGAGAGATGCCAACATTCTCGCGCAGTATTACCAAGCGGCAGACGTCTATGTCCATGCCGCCAAGTCAGATACGTTTCCCAATACCGTGCTTGAAGCACTGGCCTGTGGCCTTCCGGTTGTCGCGACCGCAGTCGACGGCATTCCTGAGCAGATCGAAGAGAGTCAGTCCGGATATTTAGTTCAGGCCGGAGATGCCGACACCATGGCCAGTCGCGTGATCCAACTACTTTCGAGCGAGGGGTTGCGAACCTCAATGGGGACAACCGCCGCAGACATCGCATCTCGTTCGTTCGGAATTCAGCGGCAAGTTCAAGCGTATTTGGATTGGTATGAGCAGATTCTTGACTCATCACAACTAGCCGGTCGAAATGCTCATGCCTGCTAAGGTCATGTTAGTGGCTATTGGGCTCGGAGTAGGGGGAACGGAAACTCATATTCTCGAGTTGGCTTCCAGACTGGATCGTTCACGATTTACGGTGACGGTCTGCGCCCTGAAATCCGGCGGGACGATGGCGCAAGAACTCGAAAAGAGGGGAGTCAGGGTTTTGTCATTAGATGGTACCGGAAAACTCGATGCCCGTGTCATCGTCAGACTATTCAAGCTCCTCCGAGCCGAGCAACCGGATGTCGTACAGGCATTTCTCTTCTGGGCAAATGTCGCTGCCCGTGCGTGTGGACGCATTTTGCGGGCATTTCCGGTTATTTCGTCCTATCATGACGAAGTCGTCAGTGAAGGATGGTTGGTGCGCGTAGTGGATCGGCTCACACTGACTTGGACAGACCGCATCGTCTGCTGCTCCGGCGCAGTCGGTCGCTCGGTCGTCTCTCGAATTGGGGGAAAGATCGAACACTGTACCATCATCCCGTTTGGTGTGGACATCGAACAATTTGAGGCTACCGCAGCGGCAACGAGGCGTGAACTCGGCCTGCGAGACAACCAGAAAGTGATCGGAACAGTCTGCCGTCTCGTCGAACCTAAGAAGGGGCTTAGATTTCTCCTGCAAGCCATGGCGGTGTTGGCCAGAAAGTATGGGCAACCGCCTTGCCAATTGTTGATAGTCGGAGACGGGCCATCACGTCACGAGTTGGAGTTGCTGCGTGAGCAATTGGACCTTTCTTCTTGGGTCGTGTTCGCGGGATCCAGACGAGATATTCCTCGCGTACTGCACGCATTGGACGTCTTCGTGCTTCCCTCGTTATACGAAGGATTCGGTATTGCGCTTCTCGAAGCCATGGCAGCAGGAAAGCCGGTGATCGCCACTGCCGTGGGAGGGATCCCTGAGTTTGTCCTCTCCGGAGAAACCGGACTGTTAATTGAGCCAGGAAATGTTGAAGCGTTGGCTGATGCGATTGACCGGCTCTTGAGTCATCCACAGCAGGCACGGATCATGGGCGCCAAGGGAAGAATTCGCGTAGGAGAGAGCTATCACATCTCGACGGTCGTACGACAACATGAGCAGGTCTATACAGCTTGCCTTGCTCAGGCCTCGTGCGGCAGTGCCTAATCGCTCACTCTCAATAGCATGCGTCCATCATAATGCTTTGAAAGTCACTTCATGTACTTGTTGAGCTTAACATTCCTGGTCGCGCTCTTCCTGTCATTGTACGGTGTGCCCATTGCACGACAGGCTGCGTTGAAATACGGCATTGTCGATGCCCCAGACGGACGTCTCAAACATCAACAGGAACCGGTCCCGTACTTCGGAGGACTCGCGATCTATCTGGCCTTCTTGATGAGTCTCGCCTTCACGTTTGAATTCCGGCAAGACGTCCTGGGAATCATTCTCAGCGCAACCATTGTGGTCATGCTGGGACTCATCGATGATTTCGGAGTGCTCTCGCCCACGACGAAGCTGATCGGCCAACTCCTCGCCGTCTTTGTCCTGATCAAAAGCGGCATTCAAATCCAAATCGCAGCACTCCCGGAATGGCTGGACCTCGCGTTGACCGTCTTATGGATGGTGGGACTCATTAATGCCTTCAATCTCTTGGATATCATGGACGGCCTCTCCGCAGGAATCGGAGCCATCAGCGCCACCTGTTTACTCCTGGCGGCCTTGCTCCAAGGCGATCAGGTCATTGCCTTTATGCTGGCGGCTCTGATCGGAAGCCTCGTCGGGTTTCTGAAATACAATTGGCAGCCGGCTCGGATCTACATGGGCGATACTGGAGCCATGTTCATCGGCCTCTTGCTGGGTGCCATGGCGATGATCGGACAATTCCCAAGCACACACCCACTTTCGCTACTCACCCCTGTCTTTATTTTGGGAATTCCAATCTTTGATACCCTCTTCGTCATGTATATCCGGTATCAACGAGGCCTCCCGATATTCCTGGGCAGCCCGGACCACATTGCCATTCGACTCCGGCATTGGGGGATGTCCACCAGAGCGATCGTGCTTGTCAGCTATGTTGCCACTGCGGTGGTTGGCTCTATCGGTCTCATGCTCATGATGGTTTCGCATGAGATAGCATGGGGCCTCTGTCTTGGGACGGTTGCACTCCTCCTGACCCTGACGCTGACGTTGAAGCGAATTGAGGTCAAGAAACCCAAGCCCAAGGAGGTTGAGACCTCTCTAGAAGAAAGAAGGCGAGCGGCATGATCTTGATCGTCGGAGCCGGCCTTGCCGGATTGAGCACCGCCTATCATCTTGCAGGAATTCCGTATCGACTCTACGAGCGTGAATCGGAGGTCGGTGGACTGTGCCGATCCTATCGCAAGGACGGATTTACCTTCGACTACACGGGACACTTGTTGCATTTCCGCCAGCCGCAGATCAAGTCACTCGTGGAGCAATTGCTCACAGACAAACTCCAGAAACACCATCGTAAGTCGTTTATTTACTCACATCGAACCTACACCGAATACCCCTTTCAGGTGAACATCCACGGTCTTCCGCCTGAAGTCGTGCGGGAATGCGTGATGGGGTTCATCACCACACTGCTGCAACCAGCCCCTGCGCGTGACCCCAAAGATCTTGGCTTCAAACAGTGGATCTTGCAGAACCTCGGAGAAGGAATGGCCAAGCATTTCATGGTTCCATTCAACGAAAAGCTCTGGAAAGTGTCACTGGACGAGCTCACATCCGATTGGGTGTCATGGCTGGTACCGAAGCCCGAGCTGAAGGACGTGATCAATGGGGCGTTGGGTATCAAGGACAAGGCATTCGGCTACAATCCATCGTTCCTCTATCCTGCATCCGGCGGGATCAGCATCCTACCGGAGTCCTTCTTGCCTGGCATTACCAATGTCACAGCCAATATTGAACTCCTTGAGGTCGATACGAAACGTCGGCTCGCGCGATTCCACGATCGGCTCAGCGGCACGACGCGAACGGAACACTACGAGGCGCTCGTCTCGACGATTCCGGTTCCTGAACTTGTGCGCAGGTGCCTCGATATGCCCCTGTATCTCAAAGAAGCGGCTGAGGAACTGCGGTGGGTGTCGGTGTATAACCTCAACATGGCCGTGGCACGGGAGCAGGTGTCGGACAAACATTGGCTCTATTTCCCCGAACCTGAATTTCCTTTTTATCGCGTCGGATTTCCCATGAATTTTTCCCCGTCGTTGGGACAACCTGGCTGTAGCTCGATGTATGTTGAGATCTCGCACCGACCGATGGAGCATCAATCGGCTGACCAGCTTGCCGCCCAGGCCAGGGCCGGACTAGAGCAGGCTGGTATCCTACAGCGCGGTGACGAAATCGTCGTCTCAGATGTGAAGGATTTGCACTACGCCTATGTCTACTTCGATCGCCATCGCGCGACCGCCATTCCCGCCATTCTCTCCGAGCTCGAGCGGCGTGGCATCTATTCCATCGGGCGGTATGGCCGTTGGGAACATACCTCAATGGAAGATGCCATCGGACAGGGAAAGCAACTAGCGGAACGACTCCGATTGGAACAAGATCACGCGCTTTCTGCATAGTCGCAGGTGTCGTGGACACGATTTGCCATATCATCACCAAGCTTGAACTCGGAGGGGCACAGGAAGTGGCACTCCATGTCGTGTCACATCTCGATCCGACGAAGTATCGGGCAGTTTTGATCAGCGGACCAGGGGGACTGCTCACAGAGGAAGCCCAGCGGTTACCTCACGTCGAGGTCACTATTGTTCCTGCATTAGGCAGGACAATTCATCCGTTCGCAGATCTCGTCGCGTTCATTCAGTTAACCAAACTCCTTCGCCGGGTTCGCCCATCCATCGTCCATACGCACAGTTCAAAAGCAGGCATTCTTGGCCGATGGGCCGCATGGTTCGCCGACGTTCCGGTCATCGTTCACACGATTCACGGATATGGCATCACGCCCGTACAGCCTCGCTGGTTGAGACATCTCTTGCTCATGGTGGAACGAATCACGGGATGGATCACCACCCAGTGGATTGCCGTCTCACAGGCAGATATCGAGAAAGGACGGGCCTGGCGTCTGTTCAGGAACAACGTCTTGTTGGTACGACCGGGTATTGATCCTAGACCATTTCAGGAAGGGCTGGTAAGCACAGACCGTGAACGGCTGAGGAGGGAACTTGGCGCAGAGCCAGGAACACGTCTCATTGGAACCGTAGCATGTCTCAAACCACAAAAAGCTCCGGAGGATTTTATCGAGGTGGCAAAGCTGGTCACCCAATCACTACCAAATATCCGGTTCGTCCTCGTCGGAGACGGAGAATTGCGCGCAACGATCGAATCGATGATCGTACGGCATCACCTTCACGATTGTGTACACTTAACCGGATGGAGACGTGATATTCCGTCGGTGATGCACGCGTTCGATGTATTCCTCTTAACATCTCATTGGGAAGGACTACCTCGAGTATTACTTGAAGCGCGAGTCGTAGGTCTGCCCATCGTCGCCACAAACGTCGGAGGGGCCGATGAGGTTGTGGTGGGGGAGGCGATCGGAGAGCTCTGTCAAGCAGGGGATATTAACGGATTAGCCAATACCCTCATACGCATATTGTCATCTCCAGTGAAACCATCGGAAGCTCGTCGAGCAGACCCCTCTCTGCTCCCGCGCGAGTTTCACATCAGTGAAACGGTTCTGCAATACGAACGATTATATGATCGGTTACTGAATCCCGATCATGATGGAATGACTCACAGGCTAGCCGCCTGAGCACAATTCAGCGAACACCAACTTAAATGGACCTCCTCACGCACGTCACGCCTCGACGCCATTGAATCATGACGTTTGTCCCATTTGAGATCCTTCATAATCTGCTTCTTGGATTGAAGCCAATTTCTCACTTGATTCAGCGATACCACCTGACAGGAATCAACTCCGATTCAGGAAAGGTAGATGAAGTGTTTAAGATATACAGCCGATTTGATCCGCCTCTTGGAAAGGAGGTATTGGAGATTGGGCCTGGACAGAGCTTGGATGTCTTGGAAAAAGCACTCACGGCAGGAGCGGCCAATTCTACGGCTGTGGATGTGTTGAGGTACGTTCCTGAGATGCTGGCGAAGAGAAAACGGGTCCGTTATATCATCTATGATGGCCGGCGGCTCCCATTCGATTCTTGTCGTTTCGATTGTATCTGGTCCCATACCGCTCTTGAGCATGTGCGCCACCCAGCTATGACCGTCGCAGAATGCTTTCGGGTACTACGCACCGGTGGGCACCTCGTTGCTCTGATTGATCTCGGCGATCATTCGTACTACGGGTTGCACCCCCCACAACCACTGAAGCTATTCGATTGCCTCCGCTATCCTGAGTGGCTCTGGAATCTGATGAAGTCGAACCGCAGCTCTTACACCAATAGGCTAAGAAAATCAGACTGGATCAGACTGTTTACCGGGGCGGGATTCGTGATTGAACACCAAGAATCCACGGTGAGCCATGTTATTGCCGAAGCGCTTCCTTCACTTCCATACCTACACCGATATACATATGAGGATGCCGTAACCAGTGTCATCACACTCTGGCTCAAAAAACCACAAGTTTGAGCCTTCCCCGGTGCTCAACTCGTCACGGCACCTTCCGAAGCAGAAGAGACGTGTCTCGCATACTTTCCCATGACTCCGGACGTGTATCGAGGAGTCGGTCGTTTGACCTTCTTCAATCGAGCCGTGATCTCCCTTTGCGAGAGCTTCACATCAAGGCGGCGTTTGGGAATATCAAAGGTGATGATGTCGCCGTTCTTGACCGCCGCAATAGGTCCGCCCTTCACCGCCTCAGGCGCCACATGACCGGCCATGAGTCCATGCGTGGCACCGGAAAAACGGCCATCGGTGAGTAAGGCAACAGAATCACCGAGCCCTGCGCCGACGATCGCCGCCGTCACACCAAGCATCTCGCGCATCCCGGGACCACCTGAGGGGCCTTCGTACCGAATGACGACAACGTCACCGGCCTTGATTTGCCCAGCATTGACCGCCACAAAGGCGTCTTCTTCCTGATCGTAGACCTTCGCCGGTCCTTGAAACTTCGTCATCGAATGGCCGGCTACTTTGACCACACAGCCCTCCGGCGCCAAGTTTCCTTTCAAGATGACAAGGCCGCCGGTTGGCTTGATCGGATGGGTGAGGGGACGCAACACTTGCTGCCCGGAGGCTTCACGAGCCTGCGACGCCTCTTCACCGATCGTCCGACCGGTGACAGTCGGCTGATTCCCGTGGAGTAACCCGGCATCGAGTAATCGCTTGGCAACTAAGGTCGTACCCCCAGCAGCATAGAGATCCGCCGCAGCGAACCGACCGCCTGGTTTCAGATCAGCTAAGAGGGGAACCTTGCGGTTGATCCGGTCGAAGTCGTCGATGCTCAGCTTGATTCCGGCTTCCCGAGCGATCGCGAGAAGATGCAGCACGGCATTCGTGGAGCCACCGGTCGTGGCGACCGCGGCAATGGCATTCTCCAGTGACTTGCGAGTAATCAGCTGGCGAGGACGAAGGTCCTGCTTCACCAGCTCCATCACCATCTTGCCGCACTCAAACGCCACGTCATCCTTCCGCCCATCCATGGCGGGTACTCCATTGCGGCCCATGGGCGAAATCCCAAGAAACTCGAAGGCAATGGCCATGGTATTCGCCGTAAACTGACCGCCACAGGCTCCAGGCCCCGGACAAGCGTGGTCCTCCAAATCTTTGAGTTCGGCATCGGTCATTTTTCCTGAGGCATGCTTGCCGACGGCTTCAAAGACATCTTGAATGGTCACATCATGCCCCTGAAACTGCCCCGGCATAATCGACCCGCCATACAGCATGAGCGACGGCACGTTCAACCGGGCGAGGGCCATGACCGTGCCGGGGATCGTCTTATCGCAGCCGGACAGTGCCACGACCGCATCAAACAAATGCCCACGTGCAACGAGTTCAATTGAATCAGCGATGACCTCACGGCTGATGAGTGAGGCTTTCATCCCCTCGGTCCCCATGGAAATTCCATCGGACACGGCGATGGTATTGTACTCAATTGGAGTCCCACCGGCAGCTCGGATACCGGCTTTCACTCGTTCTGACAGCCGGCGCAGATGGAAATTGCAGGGCATGACCTCAATCCACGTGTTAGCGACGCCTACAATTGGTTTTGTCAAGTCGTCGTCCGTAAAGCCGACGGCTTTCAACATTGCTCGAGCCGGGGCACGTCCGGGCCCCACCAAGAGATCATGACTCTGAAGTTTCACTTGTTTTTTCATGGGTCGTTGATGTCCTCTTACTGCACAGACATGTTGTTCGGCGATGTCGGAGGTGCTACCTCATGCGGATTCTTCCCGTGAGGGTTGCTCCCATGTGGATTGGCGCCATGAGGGCTCGCACCGTGGGGATTGCTCCCATAGGACATGGCCCCGCCATGATGCATCCCTGAGCCTTTATGTTGGTCCATCACTTTCTCATGCTCGGACTTTTCCTTCGCACGCTGTTCCGGGGTCAAGACCGCCATCACATCGCGGCGAGCCTTAATGGCCGCCATGCGTAATCCGATTTGAAGGTCTTCGCTCTGTCTCAGTTTGGCCTCGATCGCTCCCAAATCCGACTTCTCCTCATCAGTCAGCGCTTTGACCTCACGTTCAGCAATCTGAATATCCGCTTCTGTCTTGATCCGGACACGGTCAAGATTCAACTGCAGCTCTTTGAGCTTTGTAACCTGATCAGCACTGAGTCCAATATCTTTCTCATGCTTCAACAAATGTCGTATCAAATGGCCGGTCCCGGAATGCATCATCCCTTTCCCGTACCCATGACTGCCACCGGCACCATGCCCACCGCCTGCATGGCCATAGCTTGGATCATTCGCCCACAGACTGGGTACACCCAACACCAACAGACAGGCCGACAGAACTGTAACCGTTGCCGTCTTCGTAACTGACTTCATGCATTTCCTCCTTGGTTTGGAAGCCCCTCGCCCGAAGCTTGCCACAGCACGCGCTCCAACGCAAGCGACCGATTCGACTTCATCATGCGTGTCGAAGTGGTGGCCCTGTGGTCTCTCACAGGATGCGGGACACGCCTCTTGACCTCGATCGCCGTCGCTTCACATCCAGAACACTAGCTGGCGTTCGTGAAACGTGAAGCGCCTCGGTCAACGGTTTCACGTTTCATGTTTGAGGTTTCAGGTCTCCGCACAAGGTGAAACGTTGAACGTGAAACCTGAAACTTGGAATTAAAGAAACGTATGACGCTTCACGAGATACGCTTCACGCGAATGCGGCTAATAGCGTTGTGCCTGATGGAGGAGTTCTGCGCGGGGATCCGGATGCCGTTGTTTGCTCAACCGTTCGTAGAGGATTCGTTCTTCTTCCGTGGCCATCGTCGGCATCACAATCTGCAATGCCAGGAAGAGATCTCCTGCTCCCCCGGTAGCCGAGGGAAGTCCTTTCCCCTTGAGTCGAAGTTTTGCATCAGCCTTGCTCCCAGGCGGCACCTTGACTTTCACCGGCTCTGTCAAGGTGGGGGCCGTCACATCCGCGCCGAGAATCGCTTCCCACGGATAGATGGGGAGGGTGACATGGAGATCCGAACCCTGCCGACGAAAAATCGGATCAGTGGCCATACTCACCAACAGATAGAGATCGCCACGCTTGCCACCATCGCTCCCCAGCTGACCTTTCCCCGCGACTCTGACACGAGTTCCGTCCTGCACACCAGCGGGGATTCGTACTTCAATCGTCTTGTGACCGATCGTTCGCCCGGTTCCCTGGCAGGCTCCGCACGGTCGCCCTCGAACCGTGCCATGCCCCTGACAGGTGGAACAGGTTTGAGGTTCCCGAAGATTCACCCGCTTCACGACACCGGTCAGGACTTCACGTAAGGTTAACTGCACTTCCGTCTCTAAATCCTGCCCAGCTCGTCCGCTCTCACCGCGCCCTCCCGTCCCCTGTTTGCGATTACCAAAGAGACTCTCAAAGAAATCTGAGAAGTGCTCCCCCGAACCACCACGACTGTTGGGGTCTTGGTCAACATCCCACGGACTGCTCGCACCTCTGGTCCAAGCTTGCTGACGCGCCTTTTCAAATGCTTGAGCTTGATCCCACTCACTCCCATACTGATCGTACTTCTTTCGCTTTTCAGGATCGGTGAGGACCTCCTGCGCTTCATTCAACTCTTTAAATTTCTTTTCCATCTCGGCCTTCTTCGAACCAGAATGAAGGTCGGGATGGTATTGGCGGGCGAGCCGACGAAACGCTTTCTTGATCTCGTCAGCTGAAGCCGTGCGGGAAACACCGAGTGTCTGATAGTAATCTTGCGGAGCCGTCCCCATACAACGTCCGTTAGTGGAGAGTTCAAAAAGCTGTCCTTGCTACTCAGCTTACGGAGTGCGCACAAGGTTTGCAAGAGCCGAATGGGTCAGCGTGCCGGTGCGGCCTTGGCCCGCGCCATCAGTTTACAATAGGAGCAGGTTTCGCCAGTGGTGGGTTGCCCGCAAGTGGGGCAGGGATGGAGCGAGGCCTGGTCTTTCTCCGTCATGGTCGCGTTGGTCGGTGCCTTCTTGCGCTGCTTCTCCAAAAACCCCCAATAGAAGTATTGTTTCGTCCCGGGGGATTCCGTCTCCAGCCGGTTGAGCACCTCCTTATAGAGGAGGGTACGCGCGCCCTGCGCCATCGGACATTCATCCACGATGTAATCAATGCCGTTGAGCACGCAGTAGGCGGCGAGTTCCCGCTCCGTCAATCGATAGAGGGGCTTCACCTTTTTGGCAAAGCCTTCGATTGAGGCAGGAAGGTTGGGGCTCTGTTTATCAAGATACTCCTCTTGCCAATGGAGCACGTTGCCGAGCAGCCGAGCAGCCTCATCATCGAGATTGTGGCCGGTCGCCATCACGTCATAATCCTGCTCGATCGCGACGCGATTAAATTGATAGCGTTTGATGGTGCCGCAGGTACTACAGGTCGGGCGACGCACGAGCTGCGCCAATTCTTTAATCCCGGCGCCTTCAGTTTGTTCAACAGTATGAAGGTGCAGGGTGGCGCCATAGGGTGCGGCGACCGTTTCGGCATAGCGCTGAACTTTGTCTTTCGAGCGATCCGAATAGCCCGGGATACCGAGATTCACATAGAGCGCGTCGGCCTTATAGCCGAGCTTCATGAGAATATCCCACAAGGCCAGACTATCCTTTCCTCCTGACACAGCCACAAGAATGCGGTCATCCTTCCTAAACATCTCTTGCGACTTGATCGCGCGTACCACTTGATCTTGCGTGAAAGAGTTAAAGCAGCTCTTACAGAACGCTGCGTTGTGACGTGGCAATTTCAGCACGGCTTTGGTCTTACATTTTGTGCAGTTCATTGGCGTGATCATACGGACGAAGCCGAGCGATTGCAAATTGCGACGGGGACGGTTTGAACAGGAAATCTTCCGTTGAGCGTAAGCTTGATGTGCACCTATCGATCACCAGTAAACTGCCATTTTCGTTGCGTCCCGCACAGCAGGCGGTACAATCACTCGTGTATTGGAAAGATTGGGGCGAGGAGGCCTTGGACTGGGTACCAGCCGATGTGTAGGGCGCTCAGACGCGGCACCTCGTTCACTGCATGCTCGGCGGCAGAGTGAATGGCCACGAAAATGACGAGGCACAAAACAAGCTCTGCCCTCAAAATCGCCTCGGCAACAGCCTCGGCAATCTCAAGACTGTCACACGATTGGCCGGGACCCCGCAGGCCGTCACGGACACCTTTACCTACACCGCCGACTGGAATCAGGTGAAGACCTATACGGATCCGCTCAACCATGTCACGACTTTTGGGTATGATGAACGGGGCCAGCTCACCTCCATCATGAACCATCTCGGCCACACTACCCAGATCACGTACAATGGGTCTGGGCAGCCGCTGACCATCACCGATCCCTTGACCCATACGACCACCTTTACCTATGAACAGGGCATCCTCCGGTCGGTGCGCGACCATCTGAACCGCACGACCACCTATTGGAGCGACGTGGTGGGCCGGATCACTCAGATCACGGATCCGCTGGGGAATCGCACCCTGGTCGAGTACGATACGATGGATCGCGTGAAAAAGCTCACCGATGCGATTAAAGGGATCACGCAATTCACCTACGACAATAACGGCAATCTCACGCAGGTGCTGGACGCGAAGAACCAGGCCACGATCTTTGGCTACGACAAGCGGGATCGGCCGACCTCGCGCAAAGATGCCCTGCTGAATACGGAAACCGCCACCTATGACGGCATGAGCAACCTGGCCACCGTGATTGATCGCAAGGGCCAGACCACCACCTATCAATATGATGTCTTGGATCGGCCCAGTGTCACCACCTATCACGGCGGGACCACCTCCACGACCTACACCTTCGATGCGGGCGATCGCCTGACGCAGGTGGTGGATACGGTCTCCGGCACGATCACGCGCGGCTATAACGGATTGGATCTCCTCACCAGTGAGACGACGCCCCAAGGGACGGTGACCTACACCTATGACAATGCCTCACGTCGGGCGACGATGACGGTAGCCGGGCAAACGCAGATCGTCTATGGATTCGACAATGCCGATCGCTTGCTCACGATCACGCAAGGTACCAGTACGGTCACGATCGGCTATGACAATGCCAGCCGCCGTACGAGCGTGAGCTATCCCAACGGCAACAACCTCGTGTACGGCTATAACGATGCCAATGACCTCACGAGTCTCACGTACAAGCAAGGGGCGACGGTTCTGGGGGATCTGACCTACAGTTATGATCTCGCAGGCCGCCGCACGAACATCGGAGGCACCTTCGCCCGGTCAAACCTCCCTCCGGCCCTCACGACGACGACGTATAATGCCAATAACCAACAGAAGGTCTTCGGCACCAATACGCTGAACTATGACCTCAATGGGAATCTGAATACCGTGACGGATGCGGGTGGCACCTCAACCTACACGTGGAACGTGCGCAATCAATTGACCGGCATCACCGCCACAGGATTCGCAGCCAGCTTTACCTACGACAGCTTCGGCCGACGCAGCGGCAAAACGATCAATGGTACGACGACGAACTTTGTCTACGATGGGTTCAACCCTGTGCAGGAGAAAAACGGCGCGACGGTCACGGCCAATCTCCTGACCGGCCTCGGCATTGATGAGTTCTTCACGAGAACGGATGGCGTGGGCGTGCGGGCGTTACTGCCGGATGCCCTTGGCTCCACGGTGGCTCTGGGTGATAACACCGGCACGCCCCAAACGCAGTACACCTATGAGCCCTTTGGGTTTACCTCGCAGACTGGCGTTGCCAGCACCAACAGCTACAAGTACACAGGGCGTGAAGACGATGGGTCCGGGCTGATGTACTACCGGGCGCGGTACTATCATCCGAGACTACAGAGATTCATATCGGAGGATCCGATTGGGTTCAAGGGCGGGGATGTGAATATATACGCCTACGTTTTTAATAACCCACTGCGCTACGTCGATCCCTATGGACTTGTAGTTCAGATTTGCAGGCAACCAGCCCTGGGTTTCTTACCATTTGACCACCATGGGATTAAGACCGGCACGGTAGAAGCTGGTATGGGTCCGATGGGTGGTAATGCTGTAGGTAATAGCGGTGACTGGCCAGGTGATCCAGTGCAAATCAGGGATCACTCCGGAAGAAGCATTCAACCAAATGCGAGTTGTGAAGCGGTGGACAACGTTGACGAGAATAAAGTTAATAAATTTCTTGAACTTGACCGTCCACTTGGTCAATGGACTCCAACAAATCAATGTCAGTCGTTTGTACGAGATGTTCTGAAGAAGTCTCGCAACTCACCCGGAGCGTCAGGAGGTTGGTAGGGTGGGTCCACAAGCAACCGGTAATCCGTTGGCCCATGGAGGACATGTGAGAGTGAACATACGAAAAGTACATTTGTTGACGATGTGCCTACTGTTGTTTGGGTGTTCGAATGATCAGAGCGCACGCGACAAGTTTTTTAACGAGACGTTGTCATGTCCGAGTCCTGCCTTGGGTGAATTTGAAGGCTGGGGAGAATCGGGCACACAACATATTTGTAAAATCAAACACGGCCCATTTATTGCGTGGGAAAATGGTTACGTTAACATCCGAGGTCAGTACGAGAATGGAAAAGAAGTGGGTGAGTGGCTTTGGTACGATGCAAAAGGGAACGTTCAAGTTCGAGGTCAGTACGAGAGTGGAAAGAAAGTAGGCGAGTGGCTCTGGTACGACGCGAGCGGCACCGTTATTAAAAAGATCGATCACTCAAAAACCCAAACGGAGAAATAACATCTGAGAAAGGACAGTAAACAGATTGTGGGCAGACGCAGGTCGTCTATGGATTCGACAATGCCGATCGCTTGCTCACGATCACGCAAGGCACCAATCAAGTGACGGTCGGCTATGACACTGCCAGCCGTCGCACGAGCGTGACCTATCCGAATGGGAATAGCTTGGTGTATGGCTATAACGATGCGAATGATCTGACAAGCCTCACGTACAAGCAGGGGGCGACGGTCCTGGGGGATCTGACGTACAGCTATGATCTTGCAGGCCGCCGCACGACCATCGGCGGGACGTTTGCCCGCAGTAATCTGCCTCCCGTGCTCACCACGACGACCTACAATGCCAATAACCAACAGAAGGTCTTTGGGACGAATACGCTGAACTATGATCTCCACGGGAATCTGAACACCGTGACAGATCCAGGTGGCACCTCGACCTACACCTGGAACGTGCGCAATCAATTGACCGGTATCGCCTCCCCTGGTTTCGCTGCCTCGTTCACGTATGACGCCTTTGGCCGCAGAACCGGGAAAACCATTCAAGGCACCACAACGAACTTTGTCTATGACGGCCTCAATCCCGTGCAGGAGAAGAACGGCGCGACGGTCACGGCGAATCTGCTGACCGGATTGGGTATCGATGAGTTTTTCACCAGAACCGATGGCGCGGGAGTCCGATCCCTCCTGCCGGATGCGCTTGGCTCCACCGTGGCCCTGAGCGACAATACTGGCACACTGTCCTGTCCGGCTGACGTTTTCGTCTACCGGAGGGCGGGGTGGACGTAGCCTTCCGAGCTCTCGACCGGTGGGCAGAGCGACCGAGGTGTCGAATGAGCCATCGGAGGAGGCGCAGACACCACATCACTACGTTCATGAGCTGCGCGTTCATGCCGGCACCCTCCTTATCGGAGGATATAAAGGGGTCGGGAATCTTTTTACACTATTATCACCATGTCACTCGAGAGCTCCTGATATTCCGCCTCTCAACCATATTGACTGAACATCCGCTCAGTCAAGTTAAAGCCTGTCATCGGGAGGTACAGAGGCTACCTTATAAAATGTATTTACATTGTGCACACACTATTGTAGATTGACTGTCTATACAGGGAGGGCAGGATGGCCAGTACGGCAACCAAAGAGGCTGGGCGGGGAACAACGATTAACCTACGCGCCAGCCACAAGCAGAAACTATTGATTGACCGGGCTGCGGACGCGCTCGGGCGGAGCCGATCGGAATTCATGCTGGAATCGGCTTGTCGAGAAGCGGAAGCGGTGCTTCTCGATCGGCGCTATTTTGACCTCTCAGCAGACGCATTAAAGCGCTTTACGGCGATGCTCGACACACCGCCCACGAGCAATGGGAAACTCAGGCGGCTCCTGCGGACACGAGCTCCATGGGATGAATGAGCAAGCTGTTCTGTGAAAGTCACCCCACCCGAAAAGCTCACCGCGGAACATGATCTGTCCACCTTCCATTCCGGCGAGGCAATCCTCGATGAGTGGCTCCGTCGCCGTGCGCTGCACAACGAGGCGAACGGGGCTTCACGCACGCATGTCGTGTGTTCTCGTAAAAAAGTTGTCGGATATTATACACTGGCCACCGGAGCCATCACACACGCGCAGGTTGCCGGCAAGGTGAAACGGAACATGCCTGATCCGATTCCGGTGATGGTTCTTGGTCGTCTCGCCGTCGATCACAATTTCCACCAACGAGGCCTCGGCACGGCTCTCCTGCGTGATGCGGTGCTGCGTACGATACTGGCGGCCGACATTGCTGGGATCCGGGCCATCCTGGTTCATGCCCTTTCAGAAACTGCCAAACGCTTCTATGAACGGTATGGCTTTGTCTCCTCGCCGGTGGATCCCCTCACTGTGATGATCACGGTCGCGGAAGCACAACAGCTCTTAGAAGAGATGTAACGGTCGCGTGTCGCTCGATCATTATTCTATCTACCACAGGTCATCGAGACACAGACGAGACCCTCTCGATCTCTTCAAGCATCCACCAGTCTTCTGAGGCAGGCTTCCCTTATAGGTGCCATATAAGGTTCTTCTGTTTGGAGTTGCTCGATCATGCTCGAAAACTTCAACTAATACACAAACTTTACTGTTCGGTGGCCACCAAGTGGGTGAGGTGCATGGTGTGCATGCTGCATTATGAACCTTTCAATTTGATGGCTAGGTACGAAACAGCAGCGAACCGCGTGGCCACACATGAATCCGGCAATCAGAGGACACGCTGTTCCTGATAAATTATTATGCTATAGTCCGATTAACGGCTAAGTAATCGGGAGTCCTTTTAGTGGAGCTAGGAAGTCGAGAGGCGCGGCAGGTTGGTGCAATAATCTATAAGTTTACATAATATACGTTATCAGAATATGGCATTTGAGCTGCTAGACCGGGTCCACAAAGAACTTTCTATTACCGGACATGCCTTTTATGAAGGCATCTTGTCGATTTCTGAAGTCGTCAACCGCAAGGTTGAGATTATCCGACTGCATTGGCAAGCGTCCTCCTTGCTCCAGCGGATCGACGATGTGACCGCTCGAGTTGGACGACTCATTGCCGTGCAGGTATCCGATCGAGTCCACTCCAGACTTCAGTCGGATTCAATTGTGTACGCGGTTGATGAGGCCTTGACTGATGCCAGAGCCCGCGTGCATGAACTCAAGCGCTCCCTCCTGCAAGTCGACGCACAAATCCGCGAACTCAAACTTGAAGCGATTCATCAAGATTTGCTCTTGCTGCACCACGACTTGACCGTCCGATCGGCCGGGATTGAGCGGCTCACCGTCATGCGTGAAGCCGAGGCAGCCGGACAACCCATGAGTGCCATTCCTCAACCACTCGTACGTTATGTGGCGACCGTTCTGCGAGGTCCCTTCCTCTTGGCGCCAACGAGTGACCTCGTCCTCCGCCCGGGTGATATCGTGATCGCAATCGGTCCTCAAGGTGAACTCGATCAACTCACGCACTGGTTGACCGGTCAGCGCCCCCTCACCCCCGCGCTGACACGTTCGCCGCAGGTAGTAGGCACACCGACCTAAGATCAGTTACAATCTTCGGACATGAGATTGCTGCCGTTCCGTACAGCGCGTCTTCTATCTGGTGCCCCCCTGTTCCTCCTCGTCCTCCTGGTATCAACCTCCTTCGTGCCGACGGTCGAAGCCGTCTCCGCCGACTCGCCGGGCCTTCGGGTGCTCGAAGAAATTCAAACCGTCATTACTGAACTCGCTGAACAGACCAAGCCATCCGTCGTAAACCTCTTCCCCATCACCACGGCAGGAAGGCTGCGCGACACCTCCGGAGACCGGACGCCGAATACATCGGGCTCCGGTTCAGGCCTCATCGTGGATCGTGACGGACACATCGTGACCAACAATCACGTCATCGGCGATGCCACGGAGATTGAAGTTCGTTTCTCAGATAAGACCAAGCTCATTGCTCAAGTGATCGGGAAGGACCCGGATACGGATTTGGCACTGCTCAAAGTAACAGCCGATCGACCACTTCCTAGCGCGCATTTCGGTGACTCTTCCATGGTCAAAGTGGGCCAATGGGTCCTGGCTGTCGGAAACCCCTTTGGCTTGGACCGTACGGTGACCCTCGGCGTCGTCAGCGGCATCGGTCGTGAAAACATGAATCTCTCCCGGTACGAAAACTTTATTCAGACCGATGCGTCGATCAATCCTGGAAACTCAGGTGGACCGTTGTTCAACCTTCGAGGTGAAGTGATTGGAATCAATACGGCGATCATCAATTTTGCTCAAGGCATCGGGTTTGCCATTCCCTCGAACATGGCCAAACACGTCATTGAACAACTGCTGGCCAAAGGAAAAGTCATTCGCGGATGGCTTGGGGTCGGCATTCAACCTCTGACGACCGAGCTCGCCAAGAAATTCGGCGTCTCCGATGGTGAAGGGGTCTTGGTCAACGAAGTGTTTGAGAATGATCCTGCCGCCGTGGCCGGAATACGACCGGGTGATGTCATCGTCCGGATCGATGGCGCGATCGTTGACTCACCGAACAAGCTTTCTCGACTGATCGGAACACTGACTCCTGGAGCGCAGGCCAAGATTGATGTGATCCGAGATCTCAAACACGTGACGCTCACCATTCTCCTCACGGAACGCCGCGATGCGGCAGCCGTACCCACGGCTCCTCACGTGCGAGCCGAAGTAAAACTTGGAGTGGAGGTTCAGGAGTTAACACCAAGCCTTGCCGAAAAATTCAAGCTTCGAGAAACGAAAGGCGTCATGATTGTGCGAGTCGAGTCAAACAGCTTGGCTCACGCGGAAGGACTGCGCGAGGGTGACTTGATCAAAGAAGTCAACCGTATGGAAACCCCTACGCTCGCCGACTATAGTGCAGCCGTTTCCCGATCACGACGTGGCGACACGATCTTGCTCCGTGTACTCCGTGAAACACGCGCATTCTATGTCGTCTTGAAAACCTCAGACTAGTCCGCTTTGTTCAGACAGCCTTCCCGGACAACCTACTCCACGAATCGTCATATGTTCCTTCAATCATGAGTTTTGGGCTTCACGTTCAACGTTTCACGTTGTGCAGAGACCACAACCTCAAACCTGAAAGATGAAACGTAAACCCTTGGTCGAGACGCTTCACAGTTCACCCATTACGAACGCGGGCTAGTGTGCTGCATGTGACACAACAGCCTGTCCTTCAGCTTTCCGCTTCTCCAGAATCTTTCCCACGAGATCTCGTGGTACTTCGTCGTACTGCGCAAACTCCATGGCATAACTTCCTCGACCGGCAGTCATGGCATGCAACGCAGTGGCGTACCGAAGTAATTCCGCCAGCGGCACCAACGCCGTAATCTGCTCCACATGATCCTGAGCATTCACGGAGAGGATGCGTCCTCGACGGGCATTCAAATCTCCCATCACGGCCCCAACCGTCTCGGTCGGTGTGTCAATCTCGATCGTCATGATCGGCTCCAACAGTACCGGATGAGCGCTCTCCATCGCTTTTCTAAAGGCCATCGAACCTGCGACCTTGAATGATATCTCTGAAGAATCAACCACATGGTAGGACCCATCATATACAGCAACCTGGACATCGACCACCGGACAGCCGCTCAGTGGACCTTCATGCATCGCTTCATGCACGCCCTTCTCAACCGCCGGTATAAAATTCCGAGGAATGGCCCCTCCGACCACTCGATTCTCGAAGGCAAAGCCCTGTCCCCGGGGTAACGGTCCCACCTCAAGCCAACAGTCGCCGTATTGTCCGTGCCCACCCGTCTGTTTTTTGTACTTCCCCTGCGCCTGAGCGAGTGTCTTGATGGTTTCTCGATAAGGGATCTTCGGAGTATGGAGAATGACATCAACTCCAAACTTTCGGTGGAGCTTTTCGAGCGCAAGATCGATATGGAATTGCCCCATCCCACTGAGGACCATTTCTTTGGTCTCCTCGTTTCGGGAGAATTCCAGCGTCGGGTCTTCTTCGATGAGTTTGTGCAAGCCGAGACTGACCTTGTCGATATCCGCCTTCGACTTGGCTTCGATCGCATACGACAGAATTGGTTTCGGTAGACCAAGTCCCGGATAGCAAATGGGATTCCCCTCATGGGCCAACGTGTCACCGGTGTGCGTGTCTTTGAGTTTTGCCATCGCCACAATGTCTCCAGCCTTGGCGGAATCAACCGCCACATGCCGCTTCCCCAAGACTCGGTAGAAATGGCCAAGTTTCTCTCGTACGTGCTTTGATGCATTGAGCACCGTCGAATCAGCATGGATGCTCCCTGACACGACGCGACAGTAGGACAAACGACCGACAAATGGGTCAATGATCGTCTTAAAGACATACGCGGAAAAAGGTTCCTCGACGGTCCCCTTTCGCTCGCACGTGTCCTGTGTCTCAGGCTGGACACCGTACCAAGGATGAGCCACGCCGCGCTCAGCCGGTGATGGGAGAAGACTCACTATGGCGTCAAGTAGCGACCACACGCCCACGTTCTGCGTGGCCGATCCGGCATAGACGGGAAGCAATTGCCTGGTCACCATCCCCCGACGCAGGCCTTCACGCAGAGCGTCCTCGCTCAAATCGCCCTCTGCGAGATAGGTCTCCAGCAGTGCCTCTCCACTCTCTGCCACGGCCTCCAATAGCTGGGTTCGTGCTCGGCTCAGACTCTCCTCCAGATGCGCTGCAATCGGGAGAAACTCGGCTTTCACGGAACTCGGTCCGGATCGCACAAGCTGTTTGAGCCGCACATCAATCACACTATCCAACGTTCCACCAGAATGGACCGGCACCGTCATGGGAATCGGCAGACAGCTGAGTTGTTGACGACACTGTTCAAGCGCATTCTCATAGGCGACACCACCCTTATCAAGCCCGTTCAGAAACACCATACAGGGAACTTCCAACTCTTTGATCCTTGCCCATAGGCGAACCAGTTCGGTGCGCACGCCGATCTGTTCGGTCATCACGAGCACGACCGCATCGATAGCACGAAGCGCGACCATCGACTCACCGAGTAACGCGAGTGCGCCCGGCGTATCGAGAAGGGTGAATTGTGTGTGATTCCAAGAAAACTGGAGCAGGCTGGTACTGGTCGACGTACGATGACGGAGTGCTTCAGGCTCAAAATCAGAAACGGTCGTGCCCTGCGAGACGGAGCCAAGTACGGGGAGAGCTCCACCCGTGTACAACAAGGCCTCACAGAGAGAGGTCTTCCCTGCACCGGCACTGGATATGATGGCCACATTCCTGACGGACTCTACACAGATTGTTTCCATGTTCGGCCCTCCTTGTGCAGCGATAGTGACTTACGACATTGTTTGCCTCACTGTGTTATTACCGTACTCTGGTTGACGCAAGTTCCCATGGTGTCAGCCATCGCCTACTGCTCGGTCAGCCACCCCTCGTCCGCAAAACTCACATAGCGACCATCGCCGAGGATGACATGGTCTACCACACGAATACCCAACAGGCGGCCGGCTTCAACAAGTCGACTCGTCAACTGCCGATCCTCTCCACTCGGTGTGGGATCTCCACTGGGATGATTATGAAGCAGAATCACGGCAGCTGCCGATTCACGGACGGCCAGGGCAAAGACCTCACGCGGATGTACAATGCTGAGCGTCAGGCTGCCCTCAGACACCGTCACCTCTCTGATGACGACATTCTTGGCATCCAGCAGGACCACCTTAAACAGTTCGTGCTTCACCTCACGCAAGAGCGGGTGAAAGTGCTTGTAGAGATCAGCACTCGATGAAATACGCGTTCCGGTTGAGAGTGGCGCAGCGAGTGATCGTCTCCCCAGTGCCAGGGCAGCCTTGAGCTGAGCTGCTTTGGCCGGACCAATTCCAGGGATGGTGCAGAGTTCGTCGGTCCCGCAGGCAGCAAGCCCTCCCAGCCC
>DIHK01000007.1:46600-286599 GCA_002420115.1 Nitrospira sp. UBA5698 | reverse complement strand
AAGAACTATCAGCATGCTCCGTGCCAAGGTCCAATGCGACGGTGAGAAGCCGATTCCCGTGAAAAATCGCGGAGGGCGTTTTTTGTCAATGAGGAATGACTAATTTTTGGTCTCCTTTTCTCAACAAATCTTGGTACAGCCGTCTCAGAAATCCAACAGCTGTCTCCTGCCTATCCTTGTCTAGCAGCCAGGGAAGCCGATTTGCCGGCCTTGGAACGTTAAAGATTTCTCATCGCCGATGCACTTGCATTGATACGTGCGCCTCCGTATTATCCACGGGCAAGTCTTGCCTAGCTCCCTCAGAGTCTGGCGCGTGACTTTCGGTTCGTCTTCCTTTATAGAGAACGGCATGCTCTTGCACCGCACGGTCTTGGAAAAAGCTTGATGCCCCCCCCAGCCGCGCTCCCTTACCCCAACCTAGATCCGGTTATTGTCGCTCTCGGCCCCATTCAGCTTCGCTGGTATGGGCTGATGTACCTGATCGGGCTCACCGCCGCGTATTTTCTCATTCGGCGGAAGGTGACGAGGAAGGAGTTAGCGATCCGGCAGGACCAGATCTATGACATGGTTGTCTATGCCGCCTTCGGCGTGTTTCTTGGAGGACGGATCGGCTACACGCTCTTCTATAACTTTTCGTACTACAGCCAAAACCCCCTGAAACTTCTCGCAGTGTGGGAAGGAGGGATGTCCTTTCACGGCGGGCTCTTGGGGACGATCCTCGCCCTGATCTGGTTCAGCCGAAAGCAGGGGATTCCCGTCTACACCGTCGCAGACCTCGCGGCCTCGGTCACGCCGATCGGTTTGGGGTGCGGACGAATCGGGAATTTCATCAATGGTGAACTCTTCGGCCGGGCAACCGATGTCGACTGGTGCATGGTCTTTCCCGGGGGAGGGCCCTCCTGCCGCCATCCCTCCCAATTGTATGAGGCGACGCTGGAAGGGCTGACGCTGTTCACGGTGTTGTGGTTGATTGATCGGCGACCGACCCCGCCTGGGACGATCTTCTGGACCTTCATCACCGGGTACGGTATCAGCCGGCTCATCGTCGAATTGTTCCGTGAACCGGATCAGCACTTGGGCTTTATTTTTGGTCCGATTACCATGGGCCAGATCCTCTCGATACCGATGGTGCTGGTCGGAGTCCTCATGCTGATCTTGGGCTACCAGCGGGCCAGACAGAAACCTGTATACTCTTAACAGTGCTGTGTCCTGAGTACAAAGTGCTGAGTAAAGAAACCCAGCACTCACGTCTCAGCACTGAACTCAATACGGCATCTCGTCATCATCCAGGCCCACATGATGGCCGAGTTCATGGACAACGGTGTCGTATACTTCCTGTACCACTTCCTCTGGACTTTCACAGAGCCTGAGAATCGGCCCGCGGTAGATAGAAATCTGAGGTGGCGGCTCCCCTCCCGGCCTAAAAAATGAATCAGCCGCCAGTGACTGGCCTTGATAGAGGCCAAGCAAATCATCCTCACTCTCGAGCTCCAGATCTTCCAGGACTTCCTTCGATGGCTCCTCCTCGACCACGACCGCGATCGATTCCATCAACTTGGCATAGGGAAGCGGAAGGTCAGCAATGGCCTGTTGAACCAGGTCGGCAAAGGCTGCGGAAGAAATATGGTCATGCGTGGCCATATTCACAATCTCACAATCGACGACTTACAACTCGACAGCGGTCGCACAACGCAGGAACAAACAATGAAAGCGCGGCTCCAGTTTCAAACGTTGTCTCACCGCCGCCTTGTAGACTGCTCCCTGGGTTCTGTACTGCTCAGCTCGAACGACTGCCTGATCAGATGACACGACATCCGTCTTATAGTCCGCGATCCAGAGCTCTCCGTCGAATCGATAGAGCAGATCCATGACCCCTTCCATGACCTGCCGTTCGCCCCAAGGCATAGTGAACGGCACTTCACGGCCTAGAATCTGGGATGACCGAAGCCTGCCATAGAGAGGCGATCCACCAAATGCTATGAACAGTCCATGAAGCGAGTCTGTCACGGCCGACAGCAAGGCCTGTTCCTCAGGCTGGAGCACCGTCCTGAGGACTAGACCGATCTGTTCAATCAATCCACTCGGCGGTGACGAAAAATTCCATCGCTCCAAGACCCGATGCGCGGCAATCCCGGTTAGTCGTCCCACGTCACGGGATTGACCATTCTGAGCAGGAAGAGGCTTGCGTAGCGCTTCTTGTCGAATCAATGCGGTCGGTGTCACATGCCATTCTGTCTTCGCGACAGCACTCCACCGTTGTTTCCGCTGCTCCCACAGTCTGGCAATTGACGGCACATCGATTGAGATACCCGGATTCTCTGGTGCATGTACCCGGCGCTGCCAGGTTCGCTCCGGCGCATGTACGACGCGATGGGGAAGGCTACTCGCTCCGATCGAAAGTTGCTGTGTGGCCATCTCGCCAACCTGCCCTTCGCCAATTTGTTGCAGCCATTGGAAAGTGGTTTCTCCGATCGATCGGGCCACCTTCCCTCCGGACAACACCAACAGCTCCTTGGCCCTCGTCATCCCGACGTAGAACACTCGCCGTCGTTCGGCCTCTTCTCGTACGGCAAACTTTGCCTGAGCCAGTACCGCCCCGATCGTGCGTTTTGATCCGAGAGACAATCCATAGATACCGCTCGACCAATCGTACGCCACATGGGGCACCGTGCGGTCCCGGCCTGTTCCTTGATGCATTCCCGGCAAGACCACGATCGGAAACTCCAATCCCTTGGCCTTGTGGATCGTCAGAATTTGCACGGCATCGGAAGATTCTTCAGCCAACGGACTTTCCGCCTCTTCCGGTTGTTCGTCCAGTCGCGTCACCATCAACTCGATGAACGCGCTCAACGTCATCGTGGCCCGTTCGGACAGTGAGGCGGCGGTTTGTTTCACTTTCAACAAATTGGCGACGGCTTGTTCACCATGCAAGGAGGCCGCGGCGGCGTCCAAAAGCGGGAGCCGATCGAAGATCAATTGGATCGCGTCAGCCAGTGGAACCGAAGGAACAGCCCGATGGAGCCAGGTCAATTGTTCATAGAGACGGCGAATCGCCGCAGCCCTCGGGTGGTCGAATGAGTCGAGACTTGTCCAGAGTCTATACTCCAATTGGGAGGCTTCATGGAATTCAAACACTTCTCGATCCGTCAACCCTCCAAGCGGAGAACGCAGCAGTCCCGTCAGGGCAATGTGATCGTGCGGATGGTCTAGCACTCGAAGCACATTCACCAGGTCGATCACTTCCTGGCGACGGTAAAAATGCTTCTCCCCTTCAATGACATAGGGAATGTTGTGCCGGCGTAAGGCGTCGAGGTAGGCATCAGCCTGGGTGAGCTTTCGAAAAAGCAATGCGACCTGGCCTGCCGCAGCATGAGGGCGTGAGAGGATCTCATCTCTCAACCATCGTGCCAACACTTCCCCTTCAGCTCGCACGGCGAGATCCGCATCAAACGGTTCACTCTCGTCAGCTGGAGTCGTCACTAAAAGCTGGACTCCTGCCTCCATGGTTGAAGGGCGACGTTGTGGGCGTACCTCAAGCCGGATATTAGCCGGCTGCACGAGGGGGTTGTGGACAAAGAGTCGGTCAAAGATGTCGTTGATCGGGCTGAGCACGGCTGCAGCGCTGCGAAAATTAGTCGTTAACGTTTGGATGACACCACCGCCTTGGGTGATCTTGTCCACCACCCGATCGAAGGCCTCAATGTCTGCTCGACGAAACGCGTAGATCGATTGTTTGGGGTCGCCGACAATAAAGAGCTTCCCAGGATCCAGCCTCATATCCTGCCATGCGGTCTCATGCCGGCCGAGCTCCTCCGACACCGCAAGAATGATTTCATACTGAATCGGATCGGTATCCTGAAACTCATCGACCAGCACCGCCCGATACTCTCGCTTGATTCCTTCCCTGACTCTGGGATGCGCGTGGAGGAGACCTCTTGCCCTTGCCAGCAGACCGTCAAACGACAACCACCCTTTGTCCACGAACGATGCGCGGATCGACTCAACCAGTGGACCGAGGAGCTTCAGCAGATCACCAAACAAACTATGATCGACATCCAAGAGAGCCTGGCTGGTTTCAATGAGTCGTTTGGCCTCTTGGAACTCCGCTTCATCCCAATCCTTGACCTTACTCCCGATGTCCTTGTTGAGCCAGTCGCGAGTGGAGACATCCAACCGTTGGAGAGCGCAGGGGCCTTCGTTCGCCACGTGAGTCAGCAACGACAGACACGCCCCAAGCATCTCCTCAATCTTTCGCCGTTTGGGACGATCGTAGGACTTCAGCAACGCGTGAGCCTTGTCTGCGCGTTCACCAACCCACCGGATGACACTCGGATTCACTGAGTCCTGTGCCAACTGTGACTGTATCGCCTCAAGATCGACAAGCTCGCTACAGAGTGCGTACGCAAGGGCTCGGATCTCTTCAAGAGTCGTCACACCCAACAGGCGGCGCCACGGGTCATGATTTCTCCCTTGTCGACTCAACTCCTGATCGATCCACACATCCCACGCCTGCGTGAAATACTCTTCGAATTGCAACCCGTCGTCTTCTTGAAAATCCGGATCGACACCACTCTCCAGGGGATGCAGTCGCAGCAGGTGTGCGGCAAAACTATGCAACGTCCCAATTTGTGATTTCTCGATATCGACCAGCGCAGCATGGGCTCGACCCGCAATCTCATCCCTGGTGATCCCATAGCGTTCTTGCAGGTCCTGAGCCGAGACGGCTCCACCATCTGGTAGCCGCGCCCCATCGGTTCTGGGATCGGCCAGCCACGTCAACCGCTCACGCAAGCGCACCTTCATTTCCATCGCCGCTTTGTTTGTGAACGTCAGTGCGACAACCTGCGTGATGGGCACTGGGCGTGGCTCTTTCATCACCAGATGCACAAGGCGATTGACCAAGAGCGTCGTCTTGCCGGTTCCCGCCCCGGCAATCACAACGACATTCCGATCAAATGTGGTTTCGGCAGCTTCGCGGGCGGCACGATCAGAAATCTCGTGGTGGTTACTCATCCTGCACCTTGATCGCCCGCAAAGATCGAAGATCTTTGGACTCCGGTGCACGATACGACCGCCACCAGGTCAACTGATGTTCACACCGACAAGCCACCCGGTACTCACACGTCTCACAGTAGGTGCCGGGCAGGATAAAGAACTGACCAGCCTTGAGACCGGTCACCAGCCTCTCGATCGTGTCTTGGATCAACGCGCCAACGTTTCCAGACTGATCTCGTTTGGCAAACATCGAACGATTGATTCGCTTCGGCCAATTGGGAGCCACAAAAAGCAATTGGACTTCCTCGGTCGTTCCCAACTCAGCAAGGTCGAGACGAGCATAGAACGGCGGTTGTAGCCGAGCACCTCGAACCGCCGACTGGCGAAGATTCCGGTCCTCCGGCTTCATGGTGCCACCGGTCTTATATTTGTAGTCGATGATTCGCAGGACGCCACTGTCTCGATGTCGGTCGAGCCGGTCCAAACGGCCTTGAATCTTCAACTCAACTGATTCCTCCTCAACCACAAGCGACAGGGTGCCGCTCGCTTCCAGTTCAAAAGCAATCGGCTGATAGGGCAACTCAGCATAGGCCGCTTGATCCGAAGCAATCGTTGCAAGCACCAAGGCGACGACCTGCTCCTTCGCCAATTCCCATAGGAGAAAATGTCCGGGTGGATGTTCTCTCTCGCACTCCACAGCCGCCTTGACTACGGCCTCCTCAGCCACTCGACGGACGGTGTCGCCCGGCAGTGAGGTGGCAGGCCATCCCTTTCCAACAAGCGATGCGTACGCGTGGCGCAGTCCCGAGTGGAGGAGGATACCGATCACCAGGGCATCCGGTTCTTTCCCCATCGTCAAACGAACCGGCTCCAGCCGTAACACATCCGCCCCAAAATACTGGAACGGGCAGCGGGCATACCGTTCAAGCGGGGTCGGAGCCACCCCTCGCCGCATCACCCGTGACCAGTGGGATGGAAGCGGCCCCGTCTGCCCATCAAACAGTGTGAGCGCCGGCACATCCTGTTCGATCATCGTCACTGCCGTCACCGCATGACGGAACAACTCAGTATCGTGTCCCATTGCCTGCAAGAACGAAGCAGGATCATGCCCTTGTAATACCATCCATCTCGCGAATTCCCTGGGAGGAAGATATTGACGTATCGCAGGCCGGTGGGCCACTCGGTCCGTCAGGCGGCGAGGAACCGTCTCCACCGGACACTCAAGCTGACCCAGCCGACGAACCCCCTGCTCGACGTAGGGCGAGACAACGGACACACGCCCATTTTCGTCGGCCCGCTGATACGACAGAGACAGCCGTCGGGTTGCAGCCTGACAGAGCAGAGTGAACAGCAATGTCTCCTCGTCATAGCCGGCTAACTTTTCATCGATCTTAAACCCCAGCGTGGAATCGAGCACCACGCGATGACGATCGCGCAGAAAGGGATCCTCGCGAATATACCGAGGAAAGTGCTTCTCATTCAGTCCGATGACAAACAGTGCTTTGAAGGGAGTTCCGCGGGCAGCCATCGCATCGAGTATGGTGACGCCTTGATTGGAGACGGAACTGACCGGTACAGAAGCACGCTCCAATGCATGCTGCAGCAGCTCAACAAATTCCGCCCAAGACAGTTCTTCTCCAAGAATATCGAGCGACCGTAATCCGTCCCAGGTCTGTTGGATCGCCTGCCAAATCGAATATGATCGCGTATCATCAGAGTGGTCGGTTTCTGACCCCTCAGCCTCCTGGTGAAACAGGTGGCGTGAAGCCAGCTGCTCAAGCACATCCACGTGTTCTCGGATCGTCGCCTGCAAAGGCACCGTTTCACAGGATCGGAACAAGTCTTCTACGACCTGCCAGCACAACGCCGCCACTTCCGGGACCACATCCAGTGATCCTCCCTGGGCCTCTTCATCTCTTTCATCTTGCAGCGTCAGCACGGACTGACTTGCCCGTTTCACCCGCTCCCATTCATCACGGCCATGGGTGATACGGAGCGCAGAGACCATGGCCTTCCATTGTTCAGGCCGATAGTGGGGACTCCCGTCTAGTAGCTTGAATGATCGATAGAGCGGCGAAGCAATGAGGTCGAGAACCGTCGTGACATAGAAATCATTGATGGGCAGGGAAGCCAGTTGCAAGAGAAGCTTGCAGAGCGGCTCCTGGATCAGCGGAGTGCCTCCATTCGTCACGAACGGAATACAATGCCGATCGAATACGCTTCTCAACAACCCGCTGTAGGGGTCCAATGTCCTGGCCACGACGCCGATCTCATCAAATCGATACCCGTTCGTTTCGACGAGATCGAGGATCTGACGACAGGTGGAGCTCAATTCCTCTTCCGCCCCGATGACGCTGGAAATCGACAGCGTCACAGGATTGCCACCAACAGCCACATCTGGTCGCGGCAAGGTCACACAGGCGTTCGGACCTGCGCCGAGAGGGTTGATATGCCGATCAAGGAAGCGTTGCGCAAACGCGTAGGAGGTGTCTTGCTCCAGGGGAAAGAAGAGTGTGGTCTGCACCGTTGCACGTACGGCTTCAAGCAGCGAGAGTTGCACCTGCGTGAGATCGTAAAATCCGTAATAGAACAGATGCGTGAGTGACGCCAGGAAGGGAGACGATGGAACGAACGGAATCAAGGACTCAGCAAAGTCATCATCCGTCCCGACCCCAAATGTCGTGCCCACCTCTTCCACAGCCGCATACAAGGAGAAGAGGGCTTGGAGCTGATCGCGTTCATCTTGACCGAAATACCCTTCTGTGACACCTTGGATTGCGGCAGTGGGATCAACCCCAGCGTCCTTCAGGTCACGAATGCTCGACCAGAGAGCGGCCCAGGTCCCTGAGGCATGTCCGATCCGTTGAAGTGGCGCTAACCCAGAGAGACGATTCCTTGTGAGATAGCGGACGAGCTGCTCGAAGAACAGATCGTCGACAACACGAATGCTCGTCGCTCGATCCTGACCGCGAATCTCATCTGCCAGGCGAAGGGCGAGCTGATGAAAGGTAAAAAGATGGACATTGAGCAGCGCGCAGTTCCGCTCAGCACTAAGGAGCCGTTTGATACGATCCAGCAACGTGCTTGACGGGACAAGAATCGCAACCGGAGCGAATGGGTCGTCAGTCTGTGCGTGATGAAGCTGATCGACGAGGGCTGACTCAAGAGATGGGTGAAACCGACCGGTGACAACGCGGAGCATCTACGGCGTATCTCGTGAAGCGTGAAGCAAGTGGACACCAATCCAATCTTTCATCTCTCTGGCTTGCGCTTCACGAACGGCGAGTAGCGAACGACTCAACTAGCCGGTCTCCGGTCCCAAGAGCTCTCCGTTGCAGTCGACGCAGGCCCAATCTCCATCAATAAACCCCATCGGGTCGCCGCAGATTGGACAGTCGGGAGGAGGTCCTTTATCAATCCTGGGAAGATCCGGCAGCTCAAAATCCTCTTCTTCCATGGTCCCTTTACCCTTCTTCCCGTTGTTTGATTTTTAACTGAATGGCCTTCTCCGCACTCTCCCGGCTCGGCACACCAACGAATGTCAGCCGCCCATCAATAATGGTCGCAGGCACCGCACGGACGGAATGACGATCAGCCAACTCCTGCCCGTCTTTCGTGGTGATATCCACTTCCCGGTAGGAAAAACTGTACTTTACCTTCAATTGCTTCCACAGGCTCTTCGCTGATGGGCAGGCCCCACAGCTAGGCGACACAAGTAATGTAATGTTTGGCATGATCTTTCCGAACCGGTTGTAAGCTATCCTGATACTCGGATCTTAGCACCCGCTCAAAAGTCTGTGCAAGGACGGTCCAATGTCGCCTTCTGGAAATGCGCTCGTGGTGGGCCATTCCAATTGATTCACAACAAGCTACCTGAAGCACCCGCTTGAGGCGTGGGATTCCCTTTCAGGTAGTCGCAACCGATTCTGACCGCTGGAAAGCCTAATGAAATCGGCGTATGGTATCGAGACATGCTTCGACACTTCTTCCATATCCTCCTCGGGCTTACTGTCATACTTGGACCCTTCAGTTCGCCGGCAACGGCTGAACCAGGCAAAGATGCATCGCCTCGGCTGCGCGTACTCACATACAATCTGCTGCACGATGGAGGATGGTCGGGATTCTTCGAGAGCGGCACGCATCTCGAAGAGCGGTTGGAGATGACGATCCAGGAATTACGGCGGTTGCAGCCAGACATCATCGCACTTCAAGAAGCCTCAGAGAGCCGAAAGCATGGCAATGTGCCGCAACGGATCGCCGAGGCTCTGGGATATCAGATGGTGTTTGCGCCCGCCACAGAACGGATCTTCGGACTCAGCCTCGTCGACAAGCTCATCACCGCCACCATCGGCTTCAAGGAAGGATCGGCTATTTTGAGTCGATATCCGATCGCCGCCTCGGAGGTCTACGACCTGCCCCGCTGCCAACGTCGGCTGGATCCCCGCATCCTCTTGCGGGCAGAGATCACCGCACCGGATGGACCAGTACAGATCTTTTCCGCCCATACCGCAAAGGGAGATGACTGCCAGCTTCAACGAGTCGGCGAGTTGTTCCGTGAACATCAAGGAACGGGGCGCGCCATCCTCATGGGCGATTTGAATACGGGGGAACAATCCCCGGTCCTTCTTGGTTGGCAAAAGGACCCAGGCCTCATCGACGTCTTCCGGGCCACAAATCCAGGTATCTCTGGCGGAACCGTCTGGCAAAATATCTACGTCGATTGGCCCACCACCGATCGCCGCGTGGATTTTATTTTCGTACTGGACGAAGGCACTGAGAACAGTCCCGTTGTGCACTCAAGCACGCTGGCCTTTGACCAGCCAGGCCGCCTGCCGAACGGTGATGCCATCTGGCCATCCGACCACCGCGGCGTAATAGCCGAGATTGAGTTCCTCACTCTCGACCGTCCACGAATCAGCCGACTACCCAACGCAAGCAAGATGGGACCTCATTGACACGTGGTAGGAAGTCCCCGACAATACCCACCTGCTAACTGTTCCTAGCGCTGAAAAGGAAGATCAATTCAGGTGAGTCCGATCCGAAGATTTAGACTGACCGCCTTGGCCGAAGGTAGTTCATTTCTCGTGTTGCTATGTATCGCGATGCCGATGAAGTATTTGATGGGGATGCCGCGAGTGGTGACCGTCGTGGGAGCTATTCACGGAATCTTGTTTCTACTTTATGTCGCCCAGCTGGCTAGGCTCCGGACTACATATCAGTGGGACAACCGGTTTTCATTCTATGCGTTTCTGGCCTCTCTTCTCCCGCTTGGACCATTCATCTTCGATAAGCGCCTTCGTGAGAAAGAAGTAGCCACAAACTGATCGACCGCTATTGAAACACCTCACCGCTTTCCGTCATAACCCCGCTCTTTCCACTTCTCAAGCAATTGGATACGCTTCTTGAGTTGTTCGACCGTGGCTTGGTCGACCCGGCTTCCCGTGCGGGCAATGAGTTCGGCATTCAGGCGTCGATGATCAATGCCGCTGGTCCTCGAAACGGCGCTGACCAGCAAGCGATGAAGATCCCGCAAGTCTTGTTTCTGTTCATAGAGTGAGACCGCCGACTCCTGAACTGCAGCCGCACCCCCCTCACTGCGCGTCTCCTCTTCACCGATCAGGCTATCCATCCTCGCGACAGCCATCAAGGGAACATATTCGTTCGTCGAAACCGTCACCCGCCCGAAGAGATCTCGCTGCCCAGCCGGCATGATCTCTTCCAACACATGATCGCGCTCCGCCTTGATCTGTTTGGCATAGTGCACCAGCACCGGATCTTTCGGCAGATAGAGCCACGCCCGTTGCGGCCTCGGCAGCCCATCCTGCATCCGTACGAATCGGCCCACGACCTGCCGAAAGTACATTTCCGTGATGACATTCGTGCCATAGACGCCGACACGAAGCCGAGGAATGTCCACTCCTTCGCTGACCATATTGACGGCCACCAGCCACTGTTGTTTCTTATGGGCACCAAACTCTTCGATCGTGCGCGAAGCATCCGGGTCGTCAGATACCGCAACCTCCGCTTTGGTTCCGGTGACGCGGGCTACGAGCTCAGCCACCCAGCGGGCATGGTCCTGATCCATACAGACGATCAATCCACCGGCATCCGGCTGCTCTTCCTTCCGAAGCCGTGTCAGCTGCGCATGGGCGTCGGTGATGACTGGGCCGAGCCAAGTGTCTTGCAGCAAGGCCGTTTTCAACCGTTCACGTTGCCGATTGAACGTCAACCCATCCTGAAATGTCGCCTGATGCTCGCGACCGTCTGACAGCCAGCTCAGCTCACCTTCATAGCTTGGGAAGACGATCGGCCGACAGACGTTGTCACGGATCGCTTCGGTATACCCATAGGCAAAATCCGCCCGGCTTTCGTCATGCTCATACCGGATAAACGGAATCGGATTGTTGTCCGACCTGAACGGCGTACCGGACAAGATCAGCCGAAACACCGCCGGATCGAAGGCGGAGCGAAGCGCTTTCCCCCAGTTCTTCCCATCGCCTGCGTGGTGCAACTCATCAAAAATGAGCAACGTCTTCTTGCTCTTGCAGACGCGCTGAAAGATCTCTGGAGCCAGGCAAACTTGCTGGTAGGTGACCACGGCACCGTGATAGTCGGAGGCCTCAGCCGGCTGATCGTTCGTCAATGTCGGGTCGAGCTGCAGCCCTATCTTTCCCGCAGCCTCGGACCATTGCGTGCGGAGGTGATTGGTCGGGCAGACAACCAGCACCCGGACCGCCGCCTGCTTCGTCATGAACTCATGCGCAACACGCAATGCAAAACGTGTTTTCCCGGCTGCAGGCGTGGCCATCGCCAGAAAATCTTTCGACTGATTGGCACAGACAGCCGACAACGCTCGTTGCTGCCAGTCACGAAGGGGCGCAGTCCAGGCGGGTAATGGCTTCATGGCCGATGCATCGTGGCCGGTTCAAAGAAACGAGACTAGTCCAACCAATCGCGTTCCTGAAGCTTCTTCGGCAGGTATTTCTTGGTCAGGTATTGGAAATCTTTGTTGGCCAACGCATCGAGTTCGTATTTCAATCCGCTGGCCAGCATGCGCTTAATCTCCGCCTGCCAGGCCGGCTTCTTGAACCACTGGTAGTTCAATAGTTCCTTCGCACGGGCAATATCCTTGTCGTTGAGCTTGATGCCGACATTGCGCGGCAGCTCGTAATTCTCCGGATCGGCGCTCGACAACCCCACGAACTTGGCTTTTGGAATGGCCATCCGTTCGCTCTCGAAGGCCAGATTGATCGAGCCCTGTTTGACCACGGAATAGATGTAGTACCCCCAGGGGTCGTTATCGACCAGCACATAGACCGGCAACCGATGTTCCTCGTGCAGCCGGCAGGCCAATCGCCGGACACCCCGAGGAGGTTGGCCGTTTCCAGTCAGAAGAATACAGTTATAGCGACGCCAGAACTTGTCCTCCGAAAGCCTGTTCCACTGCGTGCCTTTCTCGACAAGCAGCACAAAGTCCGCCGTACAGCGCCGGATCTCCAGATACTCCGGCTCGACGATCGAGGGGACGGAGTAGCCACCCTTGCCGAGCTTCGAACAGTCGACACGATCGCCGTCATCACCGAAGACCACCGGCCCCACGATGCTGCCTCGATTTTCGGCACTGACATGGAGCTCTTCTCGAAGTGCCGCGAGCGACACTTCGAGATCTTCAATGACCGGATCGGACTCGTCCTGCGCATCAAAGGTATTCTCATGAGAATCCTTGATCGTGTGTTTCGTGCGGTAGTAAATTTCTCGAAGCGACGTCGTGAGGTCGGCGCGCTGCAACTCGGAGAGCGCATCGGCGACCAGTACCGTCTGCATGAATCTTTTTGCCATGCCGACGTTGAAGAACGACCGCTCCTGCTTTTTGCTTCCCATCTCAATAAGGCCCTTCTTTTCGTTGAAGGACACATTCGAGAGAGCACGAATCGGAATCTGAAGTGTTGGATCTTTCGACCGCTCGGCCGCTTGGATGACGATATCCGCCAGACCGATCAGCTTTTTCTCCACCACTGTGGGATTTTTAGTCTTGGTCGCCATGATGTCCTATTTCTGTTTGCGAGGAGCGGTGGACTTACCCGGCTTGGCAGTCTTCATTTTCGAACCAGACTTGCCCCCAAAGAGCGTCGTCTGCTCAGACTTCGCAGCTGCTTTCCTTGGCGATTTTTCAGGATGTCTCGCTTTGACCACAGGTGCCTTTGAAGCCGGCTTCTCGATAGGCGTTGTCTCTCCCGGTGCGTCGGACGTGGCCCTCGGTGCCGTTCCTGCCTGATCAGCCTCGACTTGACTGGCCACCGCCGTCTCACCTTCGATGCCTTCTGCTGTCACGATGATGGAGTGCGGCAACCCTTCAGGCCCGGCTCCGGTCTTACCCAAGGCATGGTCGGTTTTCTGGCCGCCGGTACGGGCGGAGGCGATCTTCTGCAGCTGTGCTTTCAATTTTTCTTTTGGTAATTTGCCGCCCTTGAGCCGATTGCAGGCCTCAACCACTTCTTCGATATACAGCTCAAAGATATTGCGCCGGCGAAACTCGCTCGCCGCCCGTTCGCGACGACGCACGAAGAGGCCGAGCCTCCTGCCACATTCACGAAGCGCCAACGTGATTTCTTTTTGGATCTCATCGTAATCAGCGATCGCTTCCTTCGATTCACTCGTGAAGGGTACCCAGACCGAGGCCATATGGACGAAGATCACCATTGGTCCACCTGGCAACGCTCCACGCGACTGCGTCAGCCCATAGTTCTTCCACGTGGTGCTCAGTACGGCCTTGAAGGTGGAACAGGCCGACTGCTGATACAACAGCGGTACGCGATTCGCGTAACGAATTACGCGAGCAAGCTCTGAATCTTCCTCCTCGCCTTCACCCTCGGCTTTTGGCATGGTCGGCTGCTGCGGCTTGTTCTGATCTTGCGGCCTGTTGCCATAAGCCAGCCCCGCCTCGATGATGAAGGGGTTGCCACGATACACGGCAGGAGGCCGGCTGACCGCCGTATAAAACTCACCCTTAATTTGCTTATAGAGTCCGGAAAGAATGGCCTTCTCGCCGATCGGTGAAATGCAGTTGGTCGGCGGCGCCATGAGCTTCGTCTCTTGCAAGGTCTTGTAGAGCGTTTCCGCCACAGGCCCCTTCAGTTCACGAGGCTTGGCATCAGGCGACACCTTCGCCGCCTTGCAGATGTCTTCGGCAATTTGAGCAGACACCCGACAAAAATCGCTCTCGAGAAAGCCGGCAACCGTATGGCTCTTCGTATCCTGCAACATCTTGAGCAACATGCCGAACTCAATCCCGTAAGGATGCGGCTTGATCTCACGCGGCTGCGGCGGCAGCTCATGATAGGTGCGTGCGTATTCTTTCGTCTCGCCTTCAGGCGTGTGGTAGATCAACTTGACGTGGGGATTGGCAATCGAAGTCTGCTCCAGCCATTCATCGACCGAGGCGCGGCCCTTCTGATACTTGCCTTCCACTTCCAGTGTGACTTGCGTACCGCGCGGCTGCTCCCAATCAATCTGTTTATTTTCGTGAACCAACGGCTCATTCTTTTTCGTATCGATCTGGACTTCAAAGAAATGCGCGGCGGCCTTCGGCCCGATGCGAGAAATAATCTTGACCGGTTTGCCGGTGGTAAGCTGTCCATACATTCCGGCAGCCGAGATACCGATGCCTTGTTGTCCACGGCTCATCCGCAAGCGATGGAATTTGGATCCGTACAGCAGCTTCGCGAAGATCCGAGGAATCTGTTGGCGAACGATGCCCGGTCCGTTGTCGGTGACCGTGACACGGAACCGGTTCGCTTGGCTTGCTGCGACCGGTTGCCCGTTCGATACGACCTCAAGTCGGACCGTCACATCAGGAAGGATCCCGGCTTCCTCACAGGCATCGAGTGCGTTATCGACCGCTTCTTTCACACAGGTCAGCAACGCCTTGCGCGGGTTGTCAAAGCCGAGCAGGTGCCGATTCTTCGTGAAAAACTCCGAAACCGAAATTTCCCGCTGACGCGCGCCCATCTCCACTGCAGTGACCCGCTCCGCGGATTTGGCTGCAGGTTTCTTGGTTGCGACTGGTTCGGGAGTGGATCGAGAAGCGGACGATATCGATTCAGTCTCTGATGCGGATGCTTTCTTAGTGGCCATTCACCCTCTTTTGAAGACAAGCGTTGATTGTGTGGTACCACAAAACCTATTCGGAAACAATGGGACCGGATGGTGAACGACCGAAACAGAAAGAGACCTGTGCAAGGAACGAATTACCCTATCGGGCAATGGAAGGGTCGCGCAGATAATGTGCAGGAGCCATTGTCTCAAGAGACCAGACCAGAATTTTTCGGTTGAGAGTCGACACGATCAAGTGCTTCCCATCACTCGTCCAATGCAGATGAGACGGTGTTCTGACATGAAAAGTCTTTCGTTTGGCTTTGGCGGACAGGTCCCAGACGGAGATATATTCTCCCACGCGAGTCGCCGCCCATCGCTGTTGTGGATCGACGGCCATGGCTGTCCCCAACCCTACGGGCGGTCCGTGGTCAACCTCCGTATCTCGATTGGTAAAGGTATCCAGGTCTGCCCGCACCTTGTTGTGTTTGGGATCCCAAATCGCAAGCGTCATGGATTGTTGGTCATGAGTGCGCGTGGTCGTCCAGATAAAGGGTTGGTTCCATCCCAGACTGGACCAGATTTCCGGTAAGCTGGCCGGCTTCTCCACCTCGCGCCAGGTCGCACTGTCCCACACAACTCGACCGGCTCGCGAGATCGTCGTGAGCCACGCCTTGCCGTCCAAGAAATTCAATCCTTCGACGATCTCCCCCTGCACGGCTCCCTTCTTTGCACAGATCTTTCCAACACAAACCGGTGATCGGCTAATATGGGTCAGCTCTTTCACAACTGTTCGGGTAACGAGATCCACGACTGACACATGTGGCAGTTCCCCTGCGATGACCAGAACACGGTTGCCCGGAAGAAATTGCAACGCATTAATCTGTCTTTGTCCGCTTGTATAAGGGGGAAACTCTCGCCAACTATGAGTTTCCCACAAACGAATCTCTCCTTGGGTGGTTCCCACCGCCAGGATGGCGCCATCGGAACTAAACGCGAGGGCGCTAGCTGGTACAAGCAGCTTCAGCTGACGCAACAGCATACCCTGTCCCGGATCCCAGATTTTCAGAAACCCGTCATCACTGGTCGTCACAAGCTGGTTTGCACTAGGGGAGGTTGCCACTGCACGTACCGCCATTCCATGAACAAACGCCGGCGCAGCAGTCGGCGTAGGAGACGCCACCGGCACCAGGTCTTGTGGTGCCGGTCGCTTTGCTAAAACCTTGGCCTGTGGCTGGCCTAGATCCAGTACCAGCTCCGGAGAATGTGACGAGACGTCCCAAATGGAGGCCTTCCCATCCACTTCTGGATTCAGGCCTCCCTGCAACACCACAAGCACCTTGGCTGCGGTCGGCGACCATTTCACCAATGTCACGCGGGTGCCCATTTGACGGCAATCATGTCCACACAAATCAGGCAACATCGTTCCCGTCGGCAAGTCCCAGATCTGGAGTGTGGAGAGATGATCGGACTGTCCGACTAAATAATCCCCATCGGCCGAAATATCGACCGTATGCAGATGGCTCGGTACCCGCACTCCCCTCTCATGATCCTCATAGAGGAACTCCGTCAAGGCGACCAGCTTGCCTGTACTGACATCGACCAAGACATAACTCGATTCACCACTCGCGGCGACCAGCCGCTGGCTGTCACGCGAGAAGAGTTGGAGTGTCGCCGGTGCCCCCGTTTCCTCTGCACTCGGCAATGCGGTACGAGCCGCAACCGTCGCTCCGCCCGTCTCAATGAAGAGCACGGCACGACTCACGTTCACCGCAAGAGTGACGTTGTCCGGGGCGAAGAGAAGCTCTCGCACAATGCCCTCCACGGCCACATCTCGGATGGTCCCCCCTCGCAGATCGTACAGATGGATTGTATGGCCTTGCGCAATCGCTAATTGCTTGGCATCGGGAGAGGCCGCGACGGATGACACGTCTTTCTTCTGATCCAGCGCGATATGCTTCAGCGGTACGAGCTTCTTGCCCAGCTGCCAGACAGAGACCGCCTCGTTCCCATGACGGAGAATCAACTGGTCGGTCTCACTCGAGTAGGCAAGCAACTGATAGGGTTCGCGCGATTCTGAGGGGATCGTAGCCACGGCGGCACGATTCCTCCAATCATAGATGGTGACGCTGTGTCCCACGCAGAGTACCCACCCGTCTTGCTTCATCAAGGCGATCTGCCGACAGGGAAGGTCCGGGATCTTTACCAGAAGTGTCTTGGTCTCCAGATCCCACACCGCTAACTCCTCCATCTGGACTAGGAGAAGCCGACCATCATCAGAGAAAACTGCAGAGGTTTTTGAGACAGCCCCCACCGCATCCTGCCGGGACAACGCAATGAGGAACAAGAATGCCACGAATGCAACCTTCACGATCTTCTGTCCTATCCACCCATCCATTATCATGGCTTCATTCTGCTGCATGATGACGCGAACGTGAGACTCCCGCAGCTCGCTCTTTCCCCTTGCGGACATGACCTGAGATGGAAGGGTTTTCAATCTTAGTCCCCGCCTCTGCACCTCCCTTGGCGACAGGCAACACGTCGACGACATGTTCAAGCCCATGTTTGTCTTTCCACGATTGAGCCGGAGCCCTGGTATCTTTCTCACCGAGGTCGATGACTTGCCACGGACTGGTCAACATGGCTTGAAAGGGGTTCAACCCTTCGATGGTCGGCGACATAGGGGGTTCTTCATTGGCCGGAGACGTCACGCTTGGAGCTGAAAGCGGGCGAGCCTCCGCACGAGGCGGATCGGGTGTGACTGGACGAACACTCGCCTTCTTCGACAATGCAGATTGCGGAACCGGTACAGCCGTCAGATTGGATTTCTTGTGCGTCCCGGCAGGCGGTGCATCGGTAATATGGAGATGCCCCTGTTCATCGGTCCATTTATAGAGCTCTGCGCTGCAGATGATCGGAGAGAAAATCAGCCCGGCCACTGTGCTTAGGATAAGCGTGTTCGTGATGGGAGAGGACCGCATAACCCACCTCGTGCATCAATGGAACAAAGTATAGCAGCTGCTTCCAGTTGTGCACGTAACTTCGCGTAACTGGATGGAGGCCGATCAAGCAACCAATGGTTTGGTAAAGAGGAGAGCTCAGCAGAACGCGTAGGGTGGGAGGAGCACGCACCTAACCGAGGACGATCAGGTACGGCGGAGATCTTGGGAGGACTTTAGGCTTCCCAGTCAAAGCTGGGCTTGCACACCATCCTCTTTCACTCGACCTCCTTATGAACCATATTCCCTCGGGGCGTTAACTCCTCCCACTCTGGTACCATAGGCCTCACACCGGGGTGAGTCAAGAGGCGGATGGAATTCGCCTGAGCGTCCCTCCCACTTGGTGATTTCTTCTGGCCGGTGGTATGTTGCTGAATGCTCAGTTGTACGACAAGCCTTACATTTTTCAGAACCGAGAGGACTATGGCCCATGGCAACCGCGTTGACCAGTGAGAACGTTCACGACGCATGGTCTGCACTGGTGAGAGATGTGCGCACTGCCGTGCTGCTCACGATGCGAAATGAACGGCCGTTTGGGTCGCATGTGCCATATGTGTTCGGATCGGACTGGACAAGAGCATACCTCCATCTCAGCCGCCTCGCGCTCCACACACAACATCTACTGGCTGATCCACGACTGTCGCTGTTCATCGCCGAACCGGACGGACTTGAGAAAAACCCACTGGCATTACGCCGGATAAATCTCCAGGGCGAGGCAGTAGTATTGTCGCCTGATGCACCATCCTATCGTGCAATCAAGGAACGATACCTGGAACGCTTTCCTCAAGCTGAGATGATGTTTGGATTTGGTGATTTTGCCCTGTGGGAACTGCGCCTCGAGGTGGCTCACTTCGTACTCGGCTTCGGCCAAGCATTTATCTCAAATACGGCCACTCCCGCCAGATGGGTGCATCAGAAAGTAGAGCGGCCTGCTCCCAGATAAGAGCTTCCGATTCGGGATCCCAAATCAACCCCAGAGGCTTCTCACCTTATCCCAATCACTCATGTTTGGTGTACCAACCGCTACAGGTATAGTGCGACGGCTTTGCGAAAGAGAAGGAGTGCCGTGTCTTTCGGTGAGGCAGCAATCGTAGCTGCAGTTTCTGATCGGAACTATACTGCAAGAACTTCTCGATGAACTCCGTTCACCCAAGCATTTCGACCATCTTTTCACTCTGCTCGATCCATGCCCGCCACTCGAGCTGACTCGTCCCACCCATGTCGCCGCCGCACGGCTCCGTGCGAATTGCCGTGCAAAAGGTGTGAGTGGGGGGGCCATCGATTTTCTAATCACTGCAGCCTGTTGCCAGTATGGCTTTCCTCTTCTGACTGCGGATCAAGACTTCGCACACATTCCAAGACACTGCCACCTTGTTACCCTTCCGACTTAGTGCGTAACTCCCTACTCCGCGAGTGGAATTCTATTCGGACAGATATTCAAAGGGCCGAAAGACAATGCTCTGACTGGCTAAAAGAAACGCTACTTACCCTTGTTCCGACAGAGCAGGCCAAATGAGCTGCCCAGAGCTAGGCCACTGAAGAAAGTCAGACCGAGGATCACACCGAGCAATGACGTAGATGGACCTGCCTGACGACGGATATAGCGACCGGCTTGGGAACCGACCGTCGCCTCCCCACCGATCCAGCTTCGAGGATCGTCATGCTGTGTTTCATTCAGATGGTTCAAAGACTTCATGACTGCCTTTCTTCATCCAACGCGATATAGTCGTCGATGAGCTGTTCCAATTCATCCAACTCCCGGGGTCGGAGATCGACAAATCTCACCCCGAACGTTCGATCGACATTCCATTGCACCCGGGCTTGTTCAATCAGGATCGGGGTATCGTCTCCTGGGACAATCAATTTGACGGCGATCTGCCTTCCTGGTTGGACCACGAGGGAACTCTCTATCTGGGCGCCGCTCAGTGATACATCGCGTGTCTCACCTTCCACTTCGTGCGAGTTCACCCGAACCAGGCTTTTCACATGGGCGGGAACCCGACGATGCTGACGACGCTCCATGTAAATGAGCATACCCCATCCAGACCGGGAAAAGCATCCGACATCCTCTCAAGTCGCTGATTGTTCGGGCATTCCCTTGCAACTCATCGAAGCTTTTCGTTAAGGTACAGCACGATGGAGAGGGCTCGTTCGCGCCAACTTATCTTTGCCTGCGCGAGTGGGTTATTCCTACCCCTCTGCTTCCCCAAGTTCGACCTGGGTTTGCTAGCCTGGATTGTCCTCATTCCTCTTCACCTCGCGCTCGATCAATGTTCCAAGCTGCGGGCGTTTTGGATCGGCTGGCTGAGCGGATTGATCGGGTTCACCGGCATCATGGCCTGGGTTGTCACCGCCATGACCACGTACGGCAAGGTTCCAGAACCGGTGAGCTATGCCATTCTCCTCTTGCTGACCGCGTACCTAGGACTGTACACCGGTCTCTACAGTCTTGCCGTCGTCTGGTTGCGCGATCTCATCCCACGCTACGGAATTTTCTTCGCACCATGCTTCTGGGTCGCCCTGGAGTTGTTCCGTACCTACCTCCTCTCAGGCCTTCCCTGGTGCCTTCTGGGGTATTCACAATACCGCGAATTGGAATTGATTCAGGTCGCAGACCATACAGGCGTATATGGCATTTCATTCCTCATTGTCCTGGTGAATCTTGCGCTGGCAGAACTGATCTTGTGGATCATGCCCTTCTTCCGTGGGTTTCACCCGGTCAAGCTTCCCTGGGAGCTCCTCACGACTGCGGCCGCCTGCATGGTGCTCTCGTGGGTCTACAGTTCGGCGGTCTTGAGCGATCGCCACACAAGAGATCCGAGCACCTCCATTACAGTCGGAGTCGTCCAGCCAAACATCGATCAAGCCGTGAAGTGGGACAAGGCCTTCCGTGATGAAACCATGCAGCGCTTCGATCGGCTGACGGCCGAGCTGGGAACCGCTACTGACTTGGTCGTGTGGCCGGAAGCCGCGACCCCGTTCATCTTGGAGCGTGAAAAGGAGTATCAGGTACAACTGATCGCATGGGCGGAACGGGCCCAGTCGCCGATTCTTCTCGGGAGTCCGGCCTTGCGGTTTTATCCGGATCGCCGCCCCTATCTTTTGAACAGCGCCTACCTGCTGGGGAGAGACGGTACGCTCCTCGGCCGATACGACAAACACCATCTCGTCCCGTTTGGGGAATACATCCCTCTCAAATCCTCGTTGTTATTCTTCCTCGATAAGCTGGTAGAGGGAATCGGTGATTTCGAGGCAGGTCCGGGGCCAACCACGCTCTCCTTCACACCAAAGTCATGGGGAGCAGAAGGTTCCCATGGTTCACGACCCGTCAAGTTCGGGGTGGCCATCTGTTATGAAGTCATTTTCCCGGATTTAGTCCGTCAGTTCGCCGCAAACGGAGCGGAGTTTTTGGTGACGATCACAAATGATGGATGGTTCGGGCCGTCCTCAGCCCCTGCCCAGCACTTTGCCATGGTCGTCTTTCGCTCCGTGGAGAATCATGTCGCCTTCGCACGAGCCGCCAACACAGGCATCTCCGGGTTCATCGATCCCTTTGGACAGATCATCCACGAGACGCCCCTGTTCACGGAGCAGGCCTCCCACGCCGTGATCCCGACCAGACAAATCCCGACCTTCTACAGTTATTACGGCGATGTGTTTGCCTACGCCTGTGTTATACTCTGCGCGTTTTTGTGCCTATTTGGGTATTTCCGCAGCAAAGAACCAGTCATGACGGCCATCACACCGGCCTGACCGAAGCAAGGAGGATCATGGCATGTTAGAGGAAGTCGAAGGTCGCGTGCACGCCCTGGCAGATCAAGTCTCGGAATTACGGGGGCATCTTTGACTTCGCTCATATGACGTCTCAGTTGCAAGAACTTGAAGCGCAGATGGGTCAGCCGCACTTCTGGAACGATGCCCGCGCCGCGGCTGCCGTAAGCCGAAAAAAAACGACGATCGAGCGGGAATTGCAGCAGTGGCAAGAACTCGAAACGAAGATGGGCGATATCGGCGCGCTGCTGGAACTTGCACGCGAGAGCGGTGACGCTGGCCTGGAGATGGAGCTCACGGCAGAATTGAGTCGGCTGGAGCCGCGCTTGGCCACGATGCGGGTCGAACTGCTCCTGTCCGGCGAACTGGACTCCAATAACGCCATTCTGGCGATTCACCCCGGTGCCGGCGGCACCGAGTCGCAGGATTGGGCGCAAATGCTTCTTCGTATGTATGTGCGGTGGGCGGAGCAGAAGAAGTTCAAGGTAGACACCCTGGACCTGCTGCCCGGCGATGAAGCCGGCATCAAGAGCGTCACCGTTTCAATCACCGGGCCCTATGCCTATGGATACTTGAAAGCGGAAGCCGGCGTCCATCGCTTGGTACGTATTTCCCCATTCGACTCCAACAAGCGTCGACACACATCGTTTGCGTCCGTCTTCGTGTATCCGGAGCTGAGCGAAGATATCGACGTCGTGATCGAAGACAAGGATCTGCGGATCGACACGTTCCGTGCAGGAGGTGCGGGAGGCCAGAACGTCAACAAGGTAGAGACTGCCATCCGCATCACCCATCTCCCGAGCGGGATCGTCGTGCAGTGCCAGAACGAACGGTCCCAACTTCAGAATCGAAACGGGGCGATGAAGATCTTAAAAGCACGCCTCTTTGAACTGGAGCAGAAGAAGAAGGAAGCTGAATTCAACGCCATCGTCGGTGAAAAGAAAGATATCGCGTGGGGCAGCCAAATTCGGTCGTACGTGTTCCAGCCCTACCAAATGGTAAAGGATCACCGAACCGGCCACCAGACTAGTGTAGTGTCTTCCGTTATGGACGGTGACCTCGATGGCTTCATTGAAGCCTATCTCACCAAAAAGATTACAAAAGGGAGCAGTCAGGCGCCAGCCATCAGCGATCAGGATGACGACCTCTAGGAGCTGAGGGCTGAATGCTGAAGACTTTAGAGCAACCCCATGGATGAACTGAACGAACAGCGACAGCAACGAATTAAGAAACTTGACGTCCTTCGAGAGGCAGGCGTCGCACCCTACGGGACCCGTTTCGAGGCAAACGACCGAGCCGGACAGCTCATCAAGCTACACGGTGAGAAAACCAAACAGGTCCTCGAACAGGAAAAGATCTCGTGTACCCTTGCGGGGCGTGTGGTTGCCCTTCGGCGTTTCGGCAAGGCGGGATTCGCCGTCTTACAGGACGGATCCGACCGTCTCCAGGTCTATCTCAAGAAAGATCTCCTGTCAGACCAGGCCTATACCGTTGTCGAACAGCTCGATCTCGGCGACTGGATCGGGGTCACCGGAACGTTGTTTCGTACCAAGACGGACGAATTCACGGTCGAGGTTCATCATCTGACCTTTCTCAGTAAGGCCCTTCGCCCGCTGCCCGAAAAATGGCATGGGCTGACCGATGTCGAGACCAGGTATCGGCAACGCTACGTTGATCTGATCGCCAATCCTCAAGTCCACCAGATCTTCGCCACTCGAAGCCGAATCATCACCGGAATCCGATCCTTTCTGATCGAACGAGGGTTCCTAGAGGTAGAGACCCCGATGATGCATCCCATTCCCGGAGGCGCCGCAGCGAAGCCGTTCGTCACGCATCATAATGCGCTCGGCGTGGATCTTTATCTGCGTATCGCACCGGAGCTCTATCTGAAGCGCCTGATCGTCGGAGGATTTCCACGGGTCTTCGAGATCAACCGCAACTTTAGGAATGAAGGCATCTCGACGATTCACAATCCTGAATTTACGATGCTGGAATTCTACATGTCCTACGCGGACTATCAGGATCTGATCGCTCTCACCGAAGAACTCATCTCCAGCTTGGCTCAACAACTCATGGGAAAGACGGTGATTCACTACCAAGGCAAGGAGATCATCCTCACCCCCCCCTGGCGGCGATGGTCCTACCATCAGGCCATTCTGGAAGTGAATCGTCTCGACCCGTCGGTACTCCATGATCGTGACAAGGCCCTGGCAGCAGCCAAACAGCTGAACGTCCACGTGGACCCCAAATCCTCCCTGTTTGCGATCCTCAACGAGATCTTTGAGGAAACCGTTGAGCCGAATCTTCAACAGCCGACCTTTATCACCGACTACCCGATTGAAATCTCTCCGCTCGCGAGACGGAAGGATGCAGATCCGGCCTTGACCGATCGATTTGAGCTGTACATCGCCGGGAGAGAAATTGCGAACGCCTTTTCCGAGCTGAACGATCCGTTGGACCAACGTGAGCGGTTTGAAGGTCAAGCCGCGCAGCGTGAGGCAGGCGATGAGGAAGCCCATGTCGTCGATGAAGATTTCTTGCGCGCCCTCGAATTCGGCATGCCCCCGACCGCAGGGGAAGGGATCGGGATCGACCGTCTGATCATGCTGTTGACCGACCAAGCATCCATTCGGGATGTCGTCCTCTTTCCTCAGCTCCGACCGGAGAAATCTTAAGCGTGACCCTTCCCTTTGAAATCTTCGTCGGACTCCGCTACCTCCGCGCCAAGCGCCGGAACCGGACCATTTCACTGAATACCTTCGTGTCGATCGCCGGCATTACATTGGGCGTCGCAGCACTGATCGGCACCGTCGGCATCATGACCGGATTCCGAGAAGACATTCAAAGCAAAATCCTCGGCACCACCGCCCATATCATCGTCCAAGAACGCATGAAAGAGAATATGACCGACTATGACCGTCTCGCCGACAAGGTTCAGACGGTCCCCGACGTGGTGGCGGCTACCCCGTTTGTCCTCCGACAGGTGCTCCTTACAACACAATCTGGGGTGCAGGGGATCGTCCTTCGCGGAATCGACCCGAAGCGAGAAGCCAATGTGACGGAGCTCGGCAAGAACATCACGGCAGGACAGCTCATTGACCTTCTCACACCCATCAAGGTGATGCAGGCCCCTGCCGATGATCCCCAAGGAACACCACGTCTCGTTGAAAAGCCAGGCATCATCCTCGGCAAAGAGCTGGCTCTTAGGTTGGGGGTGTTTATTGGTGACACCGTCAATGTGGTCTCTCCCGTTGGACCGATCAGCGCAATGGGGATGGTCCCCAAGATTCGAACCTTTGCCGTCGTCGCCCTCTTCCATTCCGGCATGTACGAATACGATTCGTCTCTGGCCTACATCGAGCTCGGCGAAGCCCAAAAGTTTTTCAATATGACTGCCAGCGTGTCCGGTGTGGAGGTCAAAGTCACTGACGTCTTCCGTGCCGCAGATATCGCTCGAAACATTGAACAAGAGTTAGGATTCAGTCATGGGGCCAGAGATTGGATGCAGATGAATCGCAACCTGTTTTCGGCGCTCAAACTGGAGAAAACGATGATGTTTCTCCTCCTGGTTCTGATCACGATCGTGGCCTCATTCAACATCGTCAGCACATTGACCATGATCGTGACGGAGAAGCAGAAAGAAATTGCGATCCTCAAGGCAATGGGTGCGACCAAGCAGAGCATTCGCCGCATTTTCATGCTCAACGGATTGATTATTGGATTCACCGGAACCGGCATCGGGATCCCCTTAGGCTACGCGTTTCTCTGGCTGATTCAAACATTTTGGACCTTCGACCCGAGTGTGTATTACATCTCGACCATTCCGGTGCACGTATTGGCCGAGGATGTATTGCTCGTGGCGGGGTCAGCCATCTTGATTAGTTTTGTCGCAACAGTCCACCCAGCCAATCAGGCCGCAAAGCTGGAACCGGTGGCGGCGTTGCGTTATGAATGAAGGTCCGGCAAACAGCTGCCAGCCATCAGCTGTCGGATCAGAAACTAACTACTCACGGCAAACAACCGTTTACGACCGCTGTCTGCTGAAGGCTGATTGCTGAAAGCATCCATCATGATTAAAGTCACCAATCTCCATAAATCCTTCTCAATGGGATCCTACGAAGTGCCCGTGCTCAAGGGAATCAATCTTGAGATTCAGCGCGGCGAATTGGTGGCCATTGTCGGAGCCTCCGGAGCCGGTAAGAGCACCTTGCTCCACATCATCGGCACCTTAGATAAGCCGAGCAGCGGAACCGTCACGTTCGATGGGCAGGACCTCTTTCGCATGACCGAGGCGCAGCAAGCGGAGTTCCGTAATAGACGGATCGGGTTCGTCTTCCAATTCCATCACTTGCTCGCCGAATTCACAGCGTTGGAAAATGCCTGCATGCCGGCGCTCGTACAACGTCGCGACCCCGCCACTGTCAGCACAGAAGCCACCACCCTCCTCACGGAAGTCGGATTGGGGCATCGGTTGCATCACAAGCCCGGAGAGCTGTCAGGAGGAGAGCAGCAGCGAGTCGCCATGGCCCGAGCACTCATGCAGAAGCCGGATGTTGTCTTGGCTGACGAACCGACCGGCAACCTGGATACCCACAGCGGAGACGGGTTGTTTGGATTGATGCGCACGTTGAGCCAGACGCGCGGCACGACGTTCGTGATCGTCACGCACAACGACAAGCTCTCAGCCCAATCCGACCGCATTATCCACATGCAGGACGGACAAATCGTCTGAAGACGACTCACCACCCGAAGAGAGTCTTCTCTCGTTCGCATTCCTTCTGTCCGTCTGGAGACACGTGGTGGGCGGAAGCCCCCATGCCCTTCACACCGCCCGGTGAGCAACCCGCGATTCCTTGACGAACTTTTGATCCTTCTCTAGACTCGCCTAGGTTCTCATTGACCGTAGAGCTCGACATGCACTCTTCATATCCCCTCCGCATAGGCCTGTTGCTGATTCTGTCAGCATGGCCGTCCTTCGTATCCGCGGCGGAATTTGTCATCTCAGGCCCTCGTGCGATGGGCATGGGCGGGGCCGGGGTCGCCGTGACAACCAATGCCCTCGCCACCTATTGGAATCCTGCCGGCCTGGCCATGACTCAAACCGTTGACATTCGCCTTCAAGGCGGTGGGCAAGCGACAGACCGTCTCGGCATCGGAGATGCTCTGCACGACCTGGAGAACTTCAATCCTAATGATACTTCTGCAGCAAATTTGGGGGAAGCCCAGTTGATTGCCGATCGCATCAACCGGCCCGGTGCAACAGTTTCAGTCAACGGATCGGCTGGCCTCTATTTCAAAGGACACCTCGGTGAACACGCCTTCGGATTCAACGCCTCGGATGTTGCCACAGGCGGTGGATTCGTCTCAACACCCGTGACAGTCACCCCACCAATTGGGCCTGGATCACCGGTCACGATAACTGGTCAAATGGCGCTGCGTGGCCTGGAAGCCAGGCAACTCGCTTTTTCCTATGCCTATGCCTTTGCTGACAAGACCTTTTCCATCGGGATTACGGCAAAGGTCATTCAAGGGGCTGCGTACAATGGTTCCACCGCTCTCCAAGGGGGAAGTGGGGTCAGCACAACCGATCACTTCGGTAAACCGAATATCTCCACAACCTACGGAATTGACATCGGGGCAATCTATCGTCCATCCTCCTGGGTGAGGTTTGGGGTCGTTGCAAAGGATATCAATAAGCCAACTTTCGACGCGGCCGGCGGAGGCGAGCTGAAGCTGGAACCACAGGTCCGAGTCGGGGTCGCGATTAACCCCTATTCCACGTTAACCTTAACCGCCGATGTGGATGCAACGTCAAACAAGACCTTTATCCCAGGTGTGAAGAGCCAACTTTTGAGCTTGGGACTCGAACAAACAATTTTGTCGGAATTTCTTTCGTTTCGGATCGGAACATTTAAAAATATGCAGGATGCGTCCACCCCCTTCGTTCCGACGGCAGGCCTGGGGATGCGATGGTTTAATTTCCGGGCCGATGCTGGTGGGGGGTATGACTTTCGTGAAAAGGGTGCACTCGTGTCTGCTTCTATTTCCTTGACCTTCTAATGGTATACTAAACTCATGTTGGCTCGATTATCTGTGCGCATCCCATCTCTCGTCTTGCTTGTCGCGCTACTCAGCGGCTGCGGAGGGTTGCAAGAGGTGTGGGAAGGCCCTGGCGCCAGGGTATTTCGACCTCAGACTATTGCCGTGCTGCCACCGATGGCCAGCCAGTACGACAGCGCCCGGGAAGACATTCAGGACGTCCTGGTAGGAGCACTGAATCGGCAAGGCAATATTGAGCGGGTCGTCTCGCCTGAAAATGTCACGGATATCTTTCAAGCCTCAAAGGAGGCCTTTGATTCACTGGTGTTCTACTTTTCTCGTCTCGAGATGACCGGACAATCCGACAAAGATTCGGCCGTCAAGCTCGGGAAAGCCCTGAACGTCGATGCATTCCTGGTGGTTCGTGTGAATTCCTGGGAATACGTCCGCAAGGAAGGCGACAACGTCGGGCGAGTGGGGCTCAGTCTTCGGCTGATTGATGCCGCTACCGGCACGACAGTCTGGAAAGCCCGCCATGAACGGTCGGACAGTTACATGTTCATCAAGCCAAGCCTCAAAGACATTGCAAAAGAGCTCGCCAGCGAAATGATCAAATACATGCCCCCGCAAACGAAGAAGTAAACCTCCCCTCGTCAGAAACCTGATTCATGAAATCTCGCTCACAACAGCTGCGCAAAAACTCAACACCGGCGGTATGGTGACAAACACAGTCGCGATGCTGAAATCACGCGGCCAATGACAGTGATTGAAGGCTTGTATGTAGCCCCCATTAAGTGGGGACATGGCCTTGAGGAGGTGGCTCTCCGGCGTTTCTACCAGAAGATGGAAGTGAGAGACGACCCGGGACCGCACCGTCAGAAACTTCTGTCGGTCTTCACCGTCCAATGAAGATGTCTTGTTGGGCATTGCCCCAGGCGGTCACATGATAGAGCGTCCAATGGTATTCAATGCGAAGCAGGTGAGCCATGGTCGGAGTCTAGCTTACCAGCGATACAAGAAACACAATCTGGCCCCCCGTGGCTTTAAACCCGAAATTGTCATCAGCACTATGATCAAATTCCGCAGCAGCCTGGCCTTTCGGTCAGACGCTCAACTTAAAAGGATTTGTCACTCGTAGCCCCCCAAAGACAGCACCGTCTTGAAAATCTTCAGAATAGAGGACGGTCGCTCCGGAAATCAGTGCCGCCTCTAGAATAAGAGCATCCCAAAAGGAAATCTTTGCCTTATTGCTTCGCTGTATCGCTAATAAGATCAGAGGAGTATCAATCTGGACTATCGGGAAAGCGGTGAGGTCTTGAACGGCTTGGAATGCAGCATCCAGACCAAGCGGAGTAGCCAGCTTCCGCGTCACAGACACATAGAACTCTTGTAAGACCTGAGTGCTCAGAATGACCCGCGCACGGAGTTCACGGCTTGACAAGAGTTCCTGCACCTGACGTTGCTTGGCGGGATCATCAGCGTCGAATAGATAGACCAACACATTTGTATCAAGAAATATGTGCCCCTTCATCGCTGATGCAGGTCTTCACGTCTCCACTTGCGATTCCCCCGTCTCGTTTTCGCGCGTCGAGACAACCGCAACAAGTCATTGATCGCTGCATCCCGTTGGGCTTTCATTCCGGCATAATCAGCCAGATAATCCCGCACGATTGCGTTCACAGACGTCCCCTCTTCAAGGGCCCTTATGCGAGCGCGTTTCAAGGTGTCGTTTTCGATCACAACAGTTAAATTCGCCATGTCGGCACCCTCCCATTTACACAGAATCAGTGTAGCACGGGATTCCTATCGGGGCAAACGACACGGAAGCGGAAGAAGACAGCGAAGAGCTGATTCGAGTCATGGTAACGAAGGCCACAAAATCCAAGCAACGAATGCTCAATGACATGCTGTTGCAGAAGCAGCCACACGCCTTGGTCACCTTTCAACAGGAGATGAACGCGGGAGACCACGCGCGCCAACACCGCGAGAAAATTCTGGTGCCCTCGTCATCCAGAAAGATATCTTGCTGCACATCCCCACGGACAGCGACGTGATAGAGCGCCCCGGGAAATTCGATACGAAGCGGGCGAGCCAGGGGCGGAGTCTAGCTCAGCAGTCATACAAGAAACACGATCTGACCCTATTCTCCCCTTTGATTCACTGGTGTTCTACTTTTCTCGTCTCGAGATGACCGGACAATCCGACAAAGATTCGGCCGTCAAGCTCGGGAAATCCCTGAACGTCGATGCATTCCTCGTAGTTCGCGTTAATTCCTGGGAATACGTCCGCAAGGAAGGCGACAACGTCGGACGAGTGGGGCTCAGCCTTCGACTGATCGATGCTGCCACCGGCACGACGGTCTGGAAAGCCCGCCATGAACGGTCGGACAGTTACATGTTCATCAAGCCAAGCCTCAAAGACATCGCAAAAGAGCTCGCCAGCGAGATGATCAAATACATGCCCCCGCAAACGAAGAAGTAAGACTCCCTCGTCGGCAACCTGATTCAGAAAATCACCATCACAACAGCTTTGCACGAAAACACAGCACTGGCAGTGTGGTGACGAACACATTCTCGATGAAATTATGGACTGCCCCCAGATCCCACGACTCAATGAGGAGTGGACGAGCCATACACCATTTTCAGCCCATCACAAATGCACGAAACAACATCTTCCACTAACTCCTTTTCTCCTGCCTCGTTGTTTCATCGAAGACTCCAGCCTCTAGCTAGATGGCTTAGTCTTCCCCCCTCGGAGGATATTCATGTATGACTTTTCTGATGCTCGATTCTCCCAAGCCCCCTTGATGAATTCGCGGAGATTCGGCATATCCTTCTCAACGGTAGTTTGCCATAAATTCGGACTATACTCGAACACGCGAAGTATGTTGTCGACATCAAATAGCGGCCCCGTACCTTGCGCTTTGATCAGCACAACCGGTTTGCCTTCAGCCATTCTCACACCAAGCTCAAACATGACGTTGGGGTTGTGCTCCGTAAGGTCTGCGATGACGAGATCCGCATCGATCAGATCGTTGATTATGGTGGACTGGATGAGATCGCTTCCTTGTCGATTTGCTGTCTTGACCGTAAAAGCTGAGGCTTTGGCTGCAGGTGTGATCAGGCTGCGCAGGACCTCCGCAAAAAATCCAGGCGGGTGCTTTGTATCACGCTCGATGAAGGGCATAATTACGAAGGCCGTTAACTTCGAACCCCCTCCAGCTTCAGCCAATGTGACCGTGTTTGGCGCACCCGGTCCGCTAGCCTGAACTGCTCCGTCTGCCTCGACTGCCGGAATGCCAGATGTAATTCCAAGGTATTGGCAATTCTCACGAAATGTTCGTGAGAACTCCTCGTGAGTTTCTGGTGCAAGATCGAACTCCCTTTGTAGTGTGTTTCCCAGGTACTTCATCTCCGGAAGATTGCTGCCCTTGTAGTACTCAAGAACTCGTTTGAATAGGTCAATATTAAGAAACGCCTGTACCTTGAGAACTTTCTCCTCCTCAGAACCCGGCGCATAAACAATGTTGCGACCGAGGTCCGTTAGGGCTATCTTTTCGGCTGTGTTTGTCCCAGTCGTCAACCCATGGTCACGCGATGCTGCAGTAAGATAAAAATAAGCGTTTCCACCCGTACCAGCTCCGATGGCCTTCCGGATCTCCTCCGGCTCCCATGGATTGCCGCCATTATGTTCCTTGATCGCATAAGCGATCTTAATGGCCTCTTCCAGAGTAGTGCGCGGAAATGACCAGCGAACTCGCGGTTTCTTGATGCGGTTCGTTTTGGCGCTCGAGGAACTTTTTCTGGCCATCTTGCCTCCTCCTCTTTTGTTTATACTTGAGGCTTTCTTACTGAAGTAAACTGCCGAGGCTCCGCCATTGGCTCGCGGCATATCACGATCCGACACCATACTATCCAGCTGAAAATATCCGCAATACCTGTCTCCTGTCAGTTGTTGTCAAGGTGCCACTTGCTAGATAGACGGCAACGCCTGATGGTAGGCCACTGTAAGCACTGTCTTATTGACCTGCGTATTACCCTATTGAGGGGATGGACCAGGGCTCTTCGGAAGGAGGTGCAATGTGTCATAGGTTTTGGGGCAGACTCTGCTTGGTACGTCAAGTACCATCTTCGATCGGAGAGACTACCCTTGCAGTTGCCTACGCTGGTGCCATTGCGGCTTTGAGCGATCGGACAAACTCGGCGACGTAGCCGACCATGCCGGGATCTTGTTGATGCGCTGCAATCTGTTTCACGATGGCGCTGCCGACAATCACCCCATCCGCCATCTTCGACACGCGCGCGGCATCTTCCGGTGTCGCCACGCCAAACCCCACGGCGACAGGAGCGGCGGACACCTTCCGAAGTTTCTCGATGTTCTGCTGAATGTCCGTCGCGTTGCTGAGTTTGGCTCCGGTAATGCCTGTCAGTGAAACATAGTAGACGAACCCGTGCGACTCTTTCGCCACTAATTTCCGCCGGTCTGTCGTGCTGGTCGGTGCGAGCAAGAAGATCAGCGAAAGCCCCACCGCATCGGCTGGGACCTTGAGCGGTCCTGCTTCGTCCGGCGGCATATCAGGGACGATCAAGCCATCCACCCCTGCGGCCTTTGCCGCCTTACAAAACTCTTCACAGCCCATGGCATGAATCGAGTTGTAGTACAGCATGAGGATGATTGGGATCTGCGTGCGCTGACGGAGAGACGTGACCGACGTGAGAATTTGCCGAAGCGATGTGCCGTTCTTCAAGGCGCGCTCCGCCGCCTGCTGAATCACTGGCCCATCGGCAATGGGATCTGAAAACGGCACACCCAGCTCGATGATATCGGCGCCAGCCTGTTCTAATGCCACGACCAGTTGTTCTGTCTCCGCCAACCCAGGATCCCCTGCCATGAGATAGGCAATGAGGGCCTTCTCCTTGTTCTGACGAAGACGTGCAAAGGTGCTGTCCAACCGTCCACTCATAGCGTGACCCCTCGCATTCTGGCCACTTGTTGGACGTCTTTGTCCCCACGGCCCGATAGATTCGCAATAATGAGCTGTGACTTTTTCAACGTCGGCGCCAGCTTGACCACATGGGCGATGGCATGGGCACTCTCCAACGCGGGGATGATTCCTTCTTCCTGTGCCAACAAATCGAAGGCCGCCATCGCTTCACTGTCCGTGGCATAGGTGTACTCGATCCGGCCCAGGTCGTGATAGAGGCTATGCTCTGGTCCGACCGCGGCATAGTCCAGGCCCGCCGAAACGGAATGGGTTAAATTGATCTGTCCATTGTCATCTTGAAGCAGATAGGTCATCGTGCCCTGTAAGACGCCTGGCTTCCCGCCAGAGAAGCGCGCCGCATGTTTTCCACTGGTGATTCCAGTTCCCCCGGCCTCGACCCCGACCATCTTGACCTTGGGGTCTTTCAGAAAGGCATGGAAGAGCCCGATCGAATTGCTACCGCCTCCGACACAGGCCACGAGATAGTTCGGCAACTTCCCTTCGGCCGCCAGAATCTGCTTCCGCGCTTCCCGTCCAATGACGGCCTGAAAATCGCGGATCATCATCGGATAGGGATGTGCCCCCAGCACCGAGCCGAGGATGTAATGGGTGGTGCGCACATTCGTCGTCCAATCGCGCATCGCTTCGCTGATGGCATCTTTCAACGTGCGGCTACCGGCATCCACACCAGTGACCTTCGCCCCCAACAGACGCATGCGGAAGACGTTCAAGGCCTGCCGTTCCATATCTTCCGTGCCCATGTAGATTTCGCACTCGAGTCCGAACATGGCCGCAGCCGTCGCCGTGGCCACGCCATGTTGCCCCGCTCCGGTCTCAGCAATCACGCGAGGCTTCTTCATGCGAACGGCCAGCAAGGCTTGTCCGATCGCATTGTTGATCTTATGGGCACCCGTATGGCACAGGTCTTCCCGCTTGAGATAAATCTTGGCGCCGCCCAATTTCTTGGTCAGCCGATCGGCACGATAGAGGCTGGTGGGACGCCCGACATATTGTTTGAGGTAATAGGCCAGGTCTGCTTGGAAGCGACGGTCTTTCTTGACCTTCGCATACTCCTCTTCCAGCTCCAGCAGAGCCGGCATGAGGGTTTCGGGCACATACCGTCCGCCATAGGGTCCAAAGCGGCCACGACTGTCAGGAAGTATCGGCATCTATTCAGCTCCTCCTGCGTAACATATGGGGAAGGAAAGTATAGTCGCGGCACTTAAGCGGCTACAAGTCTTGCGGCACGAATAAAATCCCTCACCTTCTCGTGATCTTTTTTCCCAGGGCTCAACTCCACCCCGCTACTGACATCGACCCCAAAGGGACGCACAAGGGTAATAGCCTCAGCTACATTCACCGGAGTGAGCCCCCCTGCCAGAACGACCGGCATCGACTGAGCGACTTCCTGAGCCAGCCCCCAATCAACGGTCTGCCCGGTGCCGCCATAGGCCTGATCGGAAAAAGCATCGATGAGAAACCCTCGCACATTGGCGCGTCCTGAGAATTCAGCCAGGGCTAGAAAGGTCCTTCGATCTTTGAGACGAAGGGCTTTCAGGACAGGACGGCCCAGATCCTGACAATAGGGCGCCGTTTCGTCTCCATGCAGCTGGGCCAAGGCCAGGCCACACTCATCCATCAATGTCCGTACCCGATCTGGTTCTTCATTCACAAAGACACCGACAGGCAACACAAACGGGGGAAGCCCGGCCACAATACTCTTCACGACGGCTGCCTCGACGAAGCGAGGACTCTTCCGGTACATGACAAAACCCAAAGCATCCGCGCCGGCTGCCGCTGCCGCCTTCGCGTCCTCTACATTGGTGATGCCGCAGATCTTAATCTTCACCATATCGACATCATCTACACAGATTGGCCACTATGCGCTGTGGTTCCGAGTAATTCACGAACCTTGTCTGCCGTGTTAGCCGCACGAATGAGGGACTCTCCGATCAACATTGCGTGAATACCGGCCTCGTTCAGTTTCACCACATCATCCCGTTTATGGATCCCGCTTTCGCTGATGATCAACTTATCTGATGGAATTCGCTTTGCCAGCCGAAAGGTCACATCGAGGTCGGTCGTGAACGTCTTCAAATCCCGGTTATTGATCCCGATCATTCGCGCGTTGGGAATCCATTCCAAGACCGTATCCAACTCACGCTCATGGTGCGTTTCGAACAAACTATCCATCCCCAGCTCCGTCGCCAGGGCATGGAAGTCGATCAACTGTCGTTTCTCTAGTGCCGCCACAATCAGCAAAATCGCATCGGCGCCATGGGCCCGCGCCTCATAAAACTGAATGTCCCCGACCATGAATTCTTTGTTGAGTGCTGGGATTGGCAACGCTTGTTTGATAGCTTTGAGATACTGAAGGTTGCCCTGGAAAAAATCCTTGTCGGTCAGGACCGAAACGGCCGAAGCGCCTTGTTCTTGATAGATGCGTGCCAGTCCCAGATGATCAAACTGCTCCGCGAACTCTTCCCGCAAGAGACCAAGACTCGGCGAAGCCTTCTTGACTTCGGCGATGAGCGAGGGACTGGCCGGAGGTTTCGTCGCATCGAGTGTGACGGCGAAGCCAAGCGTGGGCGGTGCATCACGGATCGCTGCTTTCAGGTCAGCCAGATAGGCCCGGCTTTGCTTATGCCGCAGTTCCGCTTTTTTGTGTTCCAGGATGCGATCGAGAATCATCGGTACTCATACCCTCGTCGTGTAAGCGATCAGTCGATCCAGCTTTTCCGCTGCAGCTCCTGAGTCGATCGTTTGTTGAGCCATACGGAAGCCTTCCTTGAGTGTTTTCGCTTTCTGGCCTGCAACCATGGCGGGCGCGGCGTTCAGGCAGACGATGTCCCGCTTAGAGCCTTTCCGACCTTGCAAAATCTCTTTCACGATCCGCGCATTATCCTCCGGCGAGCCACCGGCAAACTCTTTTCGGGGAACTCTCCGCAGATCAAATTCTTCCGGCGCAATAAAGTAGCTCGAGACGACACCGCCCTTACCCTCGGAAACTTTCGTCCGGTCCGACAACGTCATCTCGTCCAGTCCGTCCATGCCGTGAATCACGAAGCAATGTTGCGATCCCAGTTCCATCAAGACCCGTCCGAGGATTTCCGTCTTCTGTGCCTCATACACCCCAAGTACTTGATGCGTGGCTCCGGCCGGATTCGTAAGCGGCCCGAGCACATTTAAGATCGTTCGGATACCCATCTCCTGCCTTGGCCCGGCACAATGTTTCATCGCACTGTGGTAGTGCGGAGCAAATAAAAACCCGATACCGACTTCATCGATACAGTCGGCGACCCGCTCCCGCTCCAACTCGATCTTTACGCCGAGGGCGCTCAACACATCGGCGCTTCCGCTTCTGGAAGATACGGAACGATTGCCGTGCTTGGCAACGGTAATGCCGGCCCCAGCCACAACGAATGCGGCAGTCGTCGAGATATTGAATGTATTCGCTCCATCCCCACCGGTCCCACAGGTATCCACGACGATGGACGCTCCGACACTGATGCGAACGGCCCGTGATCGCATCGCTCTGGCCGAGCCGACGATCTCATCGACCGTTTCACCTTTCTGCCTGAGCCCCATCAAGTAGGCGGCAATCTGCGCCGAAGTGGCCGACCCATCCATGACCTCGCACAGAACCGTTTCAGCTTCCTGTGCGGAAAGATCGATTCGGTCGGCCAACTTGGCGAGTGCGTCTTTGATCATTGGTCACACAGCAGAAGAAGCGGCTAGAGTTTTAGGAAGTTATTGAGCAGATCTTTCCCGACTCTGGTCAGGATCGATTCCGGATGGAACTGCACGCCTTCGACGCCCAGCGTCTTATGCCGAAGTCCCATGATTTCACCCTCGGCAGTTTCGGCTGAGATCTCACAACAGTCCGGCAGATTCGCCCGATTGACGATCAGCGAATGGTACCGCGTGGCTTCAAACGGGTTGGGCAATGAAGAAAAGATGGTCTTGCCGTCGTGCTGAACCGGTGATGTCTTCCCGTGCATCAGCCGCGATGCACGAATCACTTCCCCCCCATAGGCTACCGCCATTGACTGATGCCCCAAACAGACACCAAGAATGGGAATCTTCCCCCCGAATCGACGGATCGCCTCGACCGAAATCCCCGCTTCCTTGGGCGTGCAGGGTCCGGGAGAGATCACCAGGCGGTCCGGGTGTAACTCTTCGATCTGACTCAATGTAATCTTGTCGTTTCGGTACACGTGGACATCCTCGCCCAATTCTCCAAGATACTGGACAAGGTTGTAGGTGAAGGAGTCGTAGTTATCGATGACCAACAGCATAGACGTCACTCGTCGCTCGTGAAGCGTATCTCGTCAGAAATCCCTACTCGCTTCACGTTTCACGCTTCACAAATCACGCATTCACTCCAGCCCCTGCTCTGCCAATTCGATGGCTTTCATCATGGCGCGGGCCTTGTTACAGGTTTCTTCATACTCATAGACGGGATTGGAGTCAGCCACGATACCGGCACCGGCTTGAACGAATGCCCTATGGCGTGAGACCACGACGGTGCGAATATTGATGCACATGTCCATGTTCCCAGAAAAACTGATGTAGCCGACCGCCCCGGCATAGGGACCACGTTTGGTCGGTTCGAGTTCCTCGATGATTTCCATCGCCCGAATCTTCGGTGCTCCGGATACCGTGCCGGCAGGGAAGCAGGCCTTGAGCACGTCGTAGACGGTCTTGTCCTTGCTCAGTTTTCCGGTGACATTCGACACGATGTGCATGACATGGGAGTACCGCTCGACATTCATCAACGATTCGACTCTGACCGATCCCCGTTCAGCCACACGGCCGATATCGTTCCGCCCCAAGTCCACCAGCATGATGTGTTCGGCCCGCTCCTTGGCGTCCGCCAACAGCCGTCGTTCGAGTTCCGCATCTTCTTCCGGTGTCACTCCACGTCGCCTGGTTCCCGCAATTGGACGCAGGGACGCGAGGCCGTCTTCACAACGCACGAGAATTTCCGGGGACGATCCGACCAGTTCCACTCCCGCGATACGCAGATAGTACATATACGGGGACGGATTCACCACGCGAAGCGCACGATAGAGCTGAAACGGCGGCGCCTGCAAATTCGTTTCCCATCGCTGTGAGAGCACACACTGAAAGATGTCGCCCGCCTTAATGTATTCCTGCGCGCGCGCGACCATTTTCTCAAAATCCGCTTTGTTCATATTGGAAGTAAAGCGGAGCGGAGACCGCCGGTGCTTAGGTTGGACTCGGCGAAGCGGGCGACGAATTCTCGCGATCATCTTTTCAATGCGGGTTGTCGCATCTCGATAGGCTGCACGAATGTCTCGGTCCGATTCGGACTTAACCTGCGCGTTGGCCACGACTTTGATTTTCTGCGACACGTTATCGAAGATCAGCAACGTCTCGGTCAGAAGAAAAGCGAACTGCGGAAGATGGAGATCGTCTTTTCGTCGAGAAGGAAGGTCCTCAAACGTCTTGACGATATCATAGCCGAGATACCCCACGGCTCCACCGACGAAGCGAGGCAACTCCGGCACCGTCACGGGGCGATAGACCTCAAGAATTTCCCGCAGACGGTCCAAGGGAGCACCTCGGCTGGGGATGCGACGAACACGACCGCCCTTCTTGACACATAAGTCGCCCCGGTCTTCGTAGATGACAAGCGGGGATCCGCTGCCGAGAAACGAGTAGCGCGCCCATTTCTCCCCTCCCTGAATGCTTTCCAACAAATAGGCCGAGGGGCCATGGTCGATCTTGGCAAAAGCCGATACGGGAGTATCCTGATCGGCCAGGATTTCGCGAAAGAGGGGAACGAGGTTGCCCTGCTTTGCGTAGGAACGAAACTCATCCAGACTGAGCGAATAGGTCACCGATCGCACCTCGTCTCCCTACTCGCTTCCCACCATGAGTTTTTGCCCGACTTCGATAATATCATCAGGCAACTTGTTCATCTTCTTTATCTTCTCCATATCGAGACCATACCGCCGGCTAATACCGAAAAGCGTCTCCCCTGGTTTGACGACATGGACGGTTTGGCCGAGCTTCGGTATGGCATTTGTTGCACCTTGAGACAGAGAGTTTTTGGCGTCGCCTCCAGCTGATTCTGTCGCGACGACTTTTGCCGGTTCCTTGAACGGTTCATTTTTTTTCGGCTTTCCCGCAGCGGAAGGGCTTTTCCGCTGCATATCTTCGAGCGCTTTTCGTTCGAGCACCGTCGCTTCCCTGATCGCCTCAGTCTCCTCCTGGAGACGGGCCATCTGTTCACGCGCCATCTGTACCTGCGTCGACAATTCCCGGTTTCTCGACTCAAACTCGGCCAGCTCCACCTTCGTCCGTTTCACTTCACTGTCCAGTTCAGCCGTACGCTTTTCCTCCTGGGCCAGCAGGCGCTGAAAATTAAGGCTTCTCGCCTTTTCAGCATTGAACTTTTCTTCCAGCACCACACACCCATTCATCACCGTCCCTCCAAGTAATAGGATTCCGAAGAGAGCGGTCTTCCCTACTCGTGCACAGATTGGCTGCTGATCCCTCCGCATACACCCTCCTTTTGCCCGACTATCATCGTTTCCCGAGGACGAAGAGACGCTTAGAATAGTGGGCACTGGAGCGAAAGTCAAAGAGAGCAATCCGGCCCACTTTGACCGTTTCGCTGGCCTGTGCTACGGTCGGGTCCGGCTTTCCGCATAGGCCGTCCTCATGTTGCGTTACGACCATCAGGACATCCTCACCTCGATCCCAACGGCCTCGGAGCGCTGAGCACAACGATGCAACAAGATTCTCTCTTTCACGACATACCTCCCTGCTCTCCGAATCGTCAGGCTGATGTAGATCGGCTGGCCGCACTCAAGAACCAAATCCGACATCACGACTATCTGTACTATGTGAAAGACTGCCCCGAGATTTCCGATGGGGAATATGATCGCCTGTTTCGCGAACTGCTCGATCTCGAACTGAAATATCCGGACCTGATCACGTCCGATTCTCCAACCCAGCGTGTTGGGGCCGCTCCCTTGGATGAACTTGGAAAGGTCCCGCATGAACGGCCCATGTTGAGTCTCGACTCCTTGATGGATTCTGCGGAAGTCTTGTCCTTCGACCAGCGGATGAAACGAGAGCTTGAAACCGAGCAGATCGAATACACCGTCGAGCCGAAATTCGACGGTCTCTCAGTCGAACTCGTCTATGACCACGGCATCTTTGTTCGTGGAGCGACCCGTGGTGATGGCACGACTGGCGAGGATGTCACGATTAACCTCCGCACAATTCGCGCCCTGCCGCTACAGCTGCAGACCGACAACTACCCGGAGCATCTCGTCATGCGAGGCGAAGTGTACATGCGCCTCTCCGACTTCCACGCGCTCAACCGCCGCATGACGGAACAGGGAGACGACGCCTTTGCCAACCCACGGAACGCCGCGGCCGGTTCCCTCCGCCAGCTCAATTCGCACATGACGGCCTCTCGGCCCTTGGTTGTGACCTGTTATGAAGTAATGGCAATGACCGGCGCTCATCCTCCAACACATTGGGACGAACTGGAACGGTTAGCCGAGTGGGGACTCCCCGTCCCCTCTCTACGCCGACAGTGCGAAACAATCGACCAGGTCTTGGCCTTTCACCGGGAAACTCAGGAGCAACGCGACCATCTCCCCTACGAGATCGATGGGGTCGTGGTGAAGGTCAACCGTGTGGACTGGCAGAACCGGCTGGGCATGAAATCCAGAAGCCCTCGATGGGCCGTTGCGTTCAAGTTTCCTCCGCGAAAAGAAATCACGGAGATCCAGGATATCGCCATCTCCGTCGGACGCACTGGAACATTGACCCCTCTCGCCCTCTTGAAACCCGTGGAGGTAGGGGGGGTGACCATCAGTCGCGCAACTCTGCACAACGCCGATGAGGTGGCCCGAAAAGATATCCGGGTCGGTGATACGGTGCGGGTTGAGCGTGCTGGAGACGTCATCCCAGCAATCGCCGAACGAATCCCTATCTCCGGTCAAGTCAGACCAGAACCCTTTCTGATGCCGCAACACTGCCCGATATGCGGTTCAGCTGTGGCGAGAGAAGGGGCATATTACTACTGCACGGGGCAAGCCGCCTGCCCCGCACAGCTCAAAGGCGCCATTGAACATTTCGCATCAAAAACAGCCCTTAACATCGATGGCCTCGGCAAGAAGACCGTCGCGCAACTCGTCGATCACGGACTCGTGAAGGACCTGTCGGATCTCTACCGGCTCAATCAGCAGCAACTCCTGACGCTTGAAGGCTTTGCAGAACGATCGTCGACGCTTCTCCTCGAATCCATTGCCAAAAGTAAGACTGTGCCGCTTGAGCGCTTCTTGCTGGGGTTGGGAATCCGCCAGATCGGTCAGCATATCGCCAAAGTGCTCGCCCGTGAGTTCGGTTCGCTTGACGCTGTCATGGCAGCGGACCGGGATCGGCTTCAGACCATCCGAGAGGTCGGGCCTGAAATTTCAGAAAGCCTGGTATCCTACTTTCAGGAACAGTCCAACCGTCGGGTCATCGCTCAACTGCAGCAATTGGGCCTCTCTATCATAGAACCACGTCTTCCGCAGAACCACACCCCGCTCCCCTTTTCAGGGAAAAGCTTCGTCTTCACGGGAGGGCTGTCGAGTTTCTCAAGAGATGAGGCCAGGGCGTTGGTTGAACGACTGGGTGCGATGGTCACATCCAGCGTCAGCAAGAAAACAACCTATGTTGTAGCTGGCTCCGACGCGGGCTCCAAACTTGAACAGGCCCGCAAATTGGCCATCCAAATCCTGGACGAAGAGGGATTCAAGAATTTAATCAATTCGTCCGAAACGCTGTAGGATTACACAGAAGCTTCGACCGGCACCGCCACCTTCTCATCCTTGAAAATAGTGACGCTCCGTATCGAACGAGGATCGGCTTCGTGGACGACCAACCGGCAGTTCTCGATGCGGAGTTCTTCGCCCGCCTTGGGGATTCGACCGAGATTTTCTTGGATCAATCCTCCGATCGTCAGGGCCTCATCCCCACCCAGCTCGACCTTGAGAAAGTCATTCACTTTTCGCACTTCAGTCCGCCCATGAACCAGGATCTGGCTCTTTCCGATACGCTTAATGAGTTCTTCCGTGATGTCCGTTTCGTCGACGATCTCGCCGACTACCTCCTCAAGGAGATCCTCGAGGGTCACAAGCCCCATGACACCGCCGAACTCGTTTACGACAACACCCATATGTCGTTTTTCTTGCTGAAACTGCTTCATCAAATCGTCCGCTGTCTTCCCGGCTGGAACAAACAGTGGGGGATGTGCAATATCCCGCAACCGTAAATCCGTTCGCCCTTTGGCCAGTTCCGTCAGCGCCTTGGTCTTATAGAGGATGCCCGTGATGTTATCGAGCGTATCGTCATAGAGAGGAATACGGGAGTATTTCGAGTTGTAGAGCTGCTCCTGTGCCTCCTTAAGACAAAGATTTCCGTCCAAAGCAAACACATAGATGCGCGGGGTCATCGCGTCTTCGGCTGTAATATCCTTCAGCTGGAACACGTTCTTGATCATCTTGACTTCTTCAGATTCGATCTCGCCCGCTTTCCCACCCTGGTCGAGCATGATCTTGAGTTCTTCCTCCGTCACCAGGGGATGGGTGAGTCCTTTTCCGCCTGTCAAACTGTAGATCAGCGGTACCATCAAGAACAGGAGCGGCCGCAGCATCACCTGAACCCCATAGATCGGGTAGGCCAGATTCAGGGTCACAGGCACAGAAAACTTCGCCGCCAACGTCTTCGGGACCACATCCACGCAGACCAACAGAACGAAGGTCAGGATCCCGACCATAACGGCGATGGCTTCCTCCAAAATGGTCTTCTCACCATACGCATTCAGCGTGATAAACGTGGCAAACATCGGAATCGCCGTACTGACCAAACGATCTCCCACAAGAATGGCCGAAAAGAGTCTCTGAGGGTCACTTCGGAGCTGAAGAGCTTTCTCCGCTCGTTTGCTGCCAGTCTGAGCCAACGCTCTCAGCTTGGTCTCGTTGACCGAAAAGAAGCCGATCTCGGCAGTGGAAATAATAGCGGATAACCCAATCAACCCTAGAAGGATGAGGATGTCCATGTAATCATCTATTTAGGGACGTTGGACCAGTGCGGCTGGCCTGATGAGAAGCCGAGTGTCTCCAAGAGGATACCTCTTAGTCCACCCATCAGAAGATCGTGCGATTAGGATAATGGGACTAGTTAGAATAGGGTTCACAGCCGATACATCTATCACAGGGATCACAAGCAGGCAAGCAATTCAGGAATTCATACTGAAAAATCAATTAGTTCTAAATAGACCATCGGATAACGACGGCCTGATCTCGCCATCTTCCACTGTCGTCGTTCAACATCTACCCATCATCTCGTATCACGAAGGATTGGAGATGAAACCTTCGATCAAGACTCATTGAGGCCTTATGAGCTTCAGACTCGACCAAGAACCGGCCGATCTGGACTCGGTACCGACGCCCCTCAGGAAGCTCTGTGTGGACAATCCGCCCATCGGTAAAGTCGCGCTGGATCCGTGCAAATAGAGCCTGTGCATTGTGGAGATCTGCAAAGGAGCCGGCTTGAACCCTGAGGATTCCCATCCCTTCTGGCCGAGGATCATAGCGCACGACTCGAAGCTCAACCTGATCGGTTCCGTTGCCGGTCATCCCAAGAGCTTGAGCACCAGCCAACGAAAGGTCCAAGATTCTCCCCTTGGCAAAGGGTCCTCGATCATTGATTCTGACCGTGACATGCCGCCCCGAAGGTAGTGAATGAACCACTGCGACGGATCCCAAGGGCAACGTCCGATGAGCAGCCGTCAACCCATACATGTCGTACCGCTCTCCATTGGCGGTCTTCTTCCCGTGAAAACCTGGGCCATACCACGAAGCCATCCCTCGCTCGACAAACCCAACCGGATAATTGGGCAAGCGATCGACATGACGAAGGGGTGCCGCACAACCTTGAGAGAGAACCGCACCGAGCCCAAAGGCAAGGATTAGGAACGGCGCAGGGTCCGTGAGCGGCCTGAGCCGCATGGGCTAAAACTCGTCGAGCGATTGGTTGCGGAGAATCGTGAGGGCTTTTTCAGTTTTAGAAACGGTCAGAACCACGATGGCCCGCTTCCCCTCCCTTGAGGGCGTACAGTAGCCGCACTTAATATTGATCCGGCTCCTTGTAAGCGTGTCTGCCACCTTTCTCAAGGCTCCAGGCTTGTTTTCAAGGCTCAAGACCAGGGCTGTTTCCTCGCGGAATTTGATCTTTGCCGCCCGCAAGGCAGCACGTGCCCCATCGAGATCAGCCACAAGCAACCGCAACTTGCCTGTGCCCATGACCTCCGGGGCAGAAAATGCCTTGATATTCACTCCCGCTGCGCCGAGCACTGCCGTCACTCCGGCAAGTGTGCCTGGTTTACTCTGTCCGCTGATGACAAGCTGCGTTGTAGTCGGCATATCGATACTCCCCGTAACTAGCTGCTATCACAGCCTTCTTCGTTTTGTTGAACGAGCCGCCGATAATGGAGTCCAGGCCCCGTGATGATTCACCTGAGTCCGCCACGGCGATAGGGTGCGACAGGACTTCCCAACCCTGGTTTGCCTGATCAAACGTCTTTTGCTTCCAACACGAATCCGCAGAATACGTCGCTTTCGATGCCCGACACAGGATGAAGGCCGCTTACTTTGCATCGTGGCACACCCCTTACGAACATCCGCTCGTCGAACCGCAACTCACACATTTGAGACACGTGCCGTTTCGAACCATGGTGAACTGTTTGCATTCAGGACACGGATCCCCTTCATATCCTTTCACCTTGGCATCCTTGGCGTTTTGCACTTCGGTCAACGTCAGCGTTTCCCGCATGATTTCTACTTGCCGGGCAACGCTATGTCCGTTTCCGTGGCTATGGCCATTTCCCTTTCCGCCGTTCCGGCGGATCGGAAGATGCTCGGTCACGACGGAAGACTTGGCCAATGCATTCAGATCGGCTTCCTCTTCAAAGCATTCAGGATCCATGTCGTCTTTCTTCATTGAATCCATGCGCAGATCGTCTTCTTTGACCTGGGCAAGGTCATATCGATCGAGATACGTGACGGCCAATTCACGGAAGATGTAATCGATAATCGACGTCGACATCTTGATCCGATCGTTCAGTTTCACCGGCCCGTTGGGTTCAAACCTGGTGAAAACGAAAGCCTCCACGAACTCTTCGAGCGGCACACCATGCTGGAGCCCAAGGGAAATGGCAATGGCGAAGCAGTTCATCAGACTCCTAAACGCCGCTCCCTCCTTATGCATATCCAGAAATATTTCCCCGACCGTCCCATCCTCGTATTCGCCGGTTCGGAGATAAAGTTTGTGCCCCCCGACAATGGCTTTTTGCGTGTACCCATTCCGCCGACTCGGGAGTGGACGCCGTTTGGCCAGATATCGGACGAGCACGCGCTCAGTCACTTTTTCAGCCATTTCCAAGACACCAGGCACTGCCTCCAGCGCCTTCCCGCTATCAGACGACGCGCTCAATGGCTGACTGAGCTTGGACCCGTCTCGATAGAGCGCTACCGCCTTCACCATGCTCTTCCAGGCAAGAAAATACGATACCTTGACGTCTTCGACCGTAGCCTCGGACGGCATATTGATGGTCTTGCTGATCGCGCCGCTGATGAAGGGCTGTGCCGCAGCCATCATGCGAATGTGGGCGTCAACGGCAATGGAACGTTGCCCGATACGACCACATCGATTCGCACAGTCGAAGACCGCCAGGTGCTCGGCCTTCACATGCGGTGCACCTTCGACCGTCATCGTCCCGCAACAGAAATCGTTTGCGGCAGCGACTTCTTCCTGCGTAAAACCGAGAGCCTTCAGCATATTGAAGTTCTTCTCGTTCAACTGCGCCTCGGTCAGACCAAGTTGCTCGATGCAGAAGGCCTCCCCAAACGTATATTTATTGAACGCGAATTGAATCTCGAAGGCTTGCGACAAGCTGCGCTCCAGACGATCGAGCGCCGTATCGTCGAAACCTTTCAGCCGAAGCGTGTCGTGGTTGATGAACGGAGCGCCTTTGAGCGTTTGAGCCCCGACACAGTAGTGGACGATGTCCTTTACTTGTTGTTCCGAATACCCGAGATTGGCCAAGGCGAGTGGAATACTTTGGTTGATGATCTTGAAGTACCCGCCACCGGCTAACTTTTTGAATTTCACCAACGCAAAATCCGGTTCAATCCCGGTGGTATCACAATCCATGACCAACCCGATCGTCCCGGTCGGAGCGATCACCGTCACCTGAGCATTGCGATACCCGTATGCAGTCCCGAGTTCAAGCGCATGGTCCCAGGCCCTCCGGGCAGCCAGGAGCAATTCTGGGGGGCAATGTTCAGGACGGACTCCTGCGGGAGCAATGGTCAACCGTTCATATTCCTCGGGAGGCGCCTGATAGGCTGCCCGTCGATGGTTACGAATGACGCGCAACATGTGTTCCCGATTTTTTGCGTAGCCGGGGAAAGGCGACAGTTCCGCCGCCATTTCCGCCGATGCACTGTACGCTTCCCCCGTCATGATCGATGTGATGGCACCGCAGATGGCTAACGCCTTGGGGGAGTCGTAGGGGATACCTTGGCGCATGAGCACCGTCCCCAGATTCGCGTACCCCAACCCCAGCGTCCTGAACTGATAGCTTTTCTCGGCGATCGACTGGCTCGGGAAAGACGCCATCAAGACACTGATCTCCAGCGCGATCGTCCACAGCCGAACGGCATGCCGGAACTCTTCGAGTTCAAACTGCCCATCGACGCCGTAGAACTTCGTCAGATTGAGCGACGCGAGATTACAGGCCGTGTCATCCAAGAACATGTATTCGGAACAGGGATTGGAGGCGTTGATTCGGCCATCCTCGGGACAGGTGTGCCATTCATTGATAGTGGTATCGTACTGCGTCCCCGGATCAGCACAGGTCCAGGCCGCCCACGCAATTCGATCCCACAACTCTCTGGCCTTAATGGTCTTGCAGACTTTGCCGTTGGTGCGCCGTTTCAGTTCCCAGTCCGCATCGGCTTCGAGCGCGGCAAAAAACTCGTTGGGAATCCTGACGCTGTTGTTCGAATTCTGACCGGAGACTGTTTGATAGGCCTTCCCGTCCCAATTGGTATCATATTCGTGAAAGACAAAATGCGTGAAACCCTGCTGCGCATAGGAGAACATCCGTTGGATATAGGCCTCCGGCACCATCTCTCGGCGGGCTGACGCCAACGCCTCGCGCAAAGCCGAATTCGTCTTCCGATCGAGGTCCAGCCGGAGCGCACCATTCCCGTCGACGGTATGACAGGCCTTCAAGACGGCATTGAGGCGCTGCGCGCAGATCTTCGACCCCGTCACCATCGCCGCCACTTTTTGTTCCTCGATGACTTTCCAATCGATGAATTCTTCGATGTCAGGATGGTCTAAATCCAAACAGACCATTTTGGCCGCTCGACGCGTCGTCCCACCGGATTTGATGGCTCCTGCCGCTCGATCACCGATCTTCAGGAAGGACATGAGCCCGGAAGATCGCCCTCCTCCGGACAGGCCTTCGCCATCACCGCGCAGTTTCGAGAAGTTCGTCCCGGTTCCGGAACCATACTTGAACAATCGCGCCTCTCGAACCCACAGATCCATGATGCCGTTTTCATTCACCAGATCATCCTCGATCGATTGAATGAAACAGGCATGCGGCTGCGGATGTTCGAACGCATTCGTCGCCTTCACCACCTCCTGCGTTTTCGGATCGACGTAATAGTGCCCCTGAGCCGGTCCCGATAATCCGTAGGCATAGTGCAGGCCGGTGTTGAACCACTGAGGGGAATTCGGCGCAGCCATTTGGTGCGCCAGCATGTAGCACATCTCATCATGAAAGGACTCTGCGTCTTCCGGTGTCTTGAAATATCCGTAGGCCCTGCCCCAATGGGTCCAGCACCCGGCCATGCGCTCAAAAACCTGTCGGGCATCCCGCTCGCCGCCCAACACCGGCTGGCCGTCGGCATCGACCAACGGCTGGCCACTCTGATCGCACTGCGGAACACCGGCCTTCCGGAAGTACTTTTGCGCCAAAATGTCGATAGCTAGCTGAGACCAGGGCTCAGGGATATCGATATGCTCAAGCTTGAAGACAGTCGAGCCGTCGGGGTTTCGAATCTCTGACGACCGTTTGACGAACGCCAATCCCTCATATGGACTCACGCCGCGGCGGGTAAATTTGCGATCAATTCTCACAGTAGTCCTCCAGGGGGAAAAGGATTAGGGTCCATGGGTTGGTTCGAAGCCTTCATAACCGGTATGGGGTACTCACTCATTGCACGCGACACCTACATATAGCTAGCATGTTTTTTTGTCAACACCAAGTATTGTGGATGTTTGGGAAATGAGGGGACAGGCTGTGAATAGTCGAGACGTGAACGGCAGTGCTTATTTCGGTGACATAGTAGCGAGGTTATCCACAGAAAATCTCATCCAAATGAGACCTCCGCAGATGACCCCAGCCATTTTTTCTTTTAGAAGGCCATTCGGCCAATCTTCAGAGTGGCTTCCTCGACACCTTGAAGAGGGATGAATCGGCCGCCGATCCCCAGCACCACGACATTCGTCCCCGCCACCTGTGCCTCATACAGACTCATCACTCCCCAATTCTGTCGCACCGTATTCGGACGAACCACCGACTCCAGCAGCTTCTTACTCTGCGTTCGAAACACCTGCCGAATAAACTGTTGCTCCCGAGACGATGTACCCTGGTCCATTCGGTCTATCGCTTTCCCCAATTCCAGTTCAACGAAGTGCAAATAGTCATCCATCGTCGGGTTTGACCAAGTCAAACCGACCAAGAAGATCAGCGCAAGGACGATCACGCTCAAGCGAAGGAGACTCATGATGCTCTACTGTTTGACAAACAATTGTCGGGCCAATTAGCTTAGCCCAAATTCAGTGCACAGGGTCTTATTGAGTCTGGAGGGAACGATGTTTGTCTGGAGCAAGAAACTCGTTGGAGTCCTGTTAGGCATCTTCGTACTGTTATTAGGGATTTTCCTCTTCCAAGGTGTGTCTGAGACCACCAGCGCCCTCAAGACTCATACGACTCAATGGATCATCTTGAACTATGCCTGCCTGCTGGTCTGGCTCTTCGTCTGGATGATCGACCAAGGGCGCGTCCGCGGCAAGAACGTCTGGCTCTGGCTCGTGCCCTTCATCCTGGCTCCACTGCCCACGCTCCTAATCTTCGTGCTCTTTCTACAGCGACGACTATCGTAGCAATGCAGCGATCCTTGGCAATTTAGCCTGGCTCTACTTTTCTTTCTTCTGGTAGAGAATGGTTAAATTTTCGGCAAACGGTGGTGTAATGATTTTCTGTCTCCAAGTCTTATCAAACGATGTGAGCTCATGACTGATGCAATCGACTAATAATCCAAACCCATCTAATTCTTCATGTAAAGAATAGGTTTGACTGCGCTCATTTTTGGTAACGGTAATGTCCCAGCAAACCAGATCTTCCGTGACAAGATCACGCTTATAGGCCAGAATTTGATTTATTTCACTCCAAAGAACACGGATCGCTGGCTCACCTTTTTGAAGAATCGAAAAACCTTCTCGATTTACATTTAGACTCACTTTGGGAGACGATTTTTCAGCACGAACTGGAGTCATTCTCAGAACCCTTTACTCATCTGCTCAAGCAATCCTAGCTCTGCTTGATGCGAAAGCATTGGCCGCAGACAGTGTTCCAACGGGCGATATCAAAGCAGTAGGTTACGGAATACGTACCGACTAAACTGAGCCGAGCTGATGCAGTCCACTAACACTCGTCCCTCTGTTTACTTGGAAACAGGCAAAGTAGCTGGTTCCATCACAGCAGTCTGTGACGCCGTTTTCTGCTCCGGCTCGATGGAACGACGGATTCGCCACACGGCCCAGAGGCCCGGTAACGCCGCCACGGCTGTTAAAGCATAAAATTGCGTCCATCCTACAACTTCAACGAGATCTGCTGAAGGACGACCGACAAACACACGGCCCAACGCTTCGAGCGAGGACAGGAGCGCAAATTGTGTTGCTGTGTATCGCGCATCGCAGAGCGACATGACTAAGGCTACAAATGCAGCCGTGCCCATGCCCCCTGTCACATTCTCGATCACGATCGCAGCCGTCAGCGCACTAGCACTTTTCCCAACCACAGCCAACACGACAAAGCCCAGGTTCGATACAGCCTGCAAAACGCCGAAGATGAGCAACGACCGGACAAGTCCCGACCTTGTCATCAAGAGTCCGCCGATAAAGGCTCCCAACAAAGTGGCAAAGATCCCAAGCCCCTTGGCGGCGCCGACCTCGGTCGCAGAAAATCCCAACCCTCCAATCAGAAAGGCCGTCTGCAGTGCTGAGGCAAAGGCATCCCCAAGTTTATAGAGGACGATCACAGCCAAGAACCCCAGCGCCGTGGGCCTTGAAAAGAACTCTGCCAACGGAGCACCGACGGCCTCCTTCAGACTCTTAGGAGCAGCGGCCACTAAGGTCGGATCTGGGCTGAGTAAAACAATGCCCACCCCGACGACCATGATGGCGGCCATCACCAGGTACGTCATCTGCCACCCGACATAATCGGCAAGCGCCAGTGCCCCAGCTCCTGAAGCCAGAAGCGCGACTCGATAGCCATTCACCCAGACGGCTGCACCCAACCCACGCTCGTGAGGCTGGAGCGTGTCCGTTCGATAGGCGTCGAAAACAATGTCCAAGGATGCAGCAAGGAATGCAACGAGCACGGCATAGGCCGCCAGCCATCCTGGGTGAAGCTTGGGATTGGTCAGGGCCATCAGCCCAAGCGCCACGGCCACACAGAGCTGCGTCAGAACCATCCAGCCGCGACGCCGCCCCAACCAGGGTGGTACCACACGATCCATCACCGGTGCCCAGAGAAACTTGAGCGTATAGGGCAGTCCGACCAAGGTGAAAATGCCGATGGTCTTGAGATCAACGCCCTCGACCGTCAACCAGGCTTGGAGAGTCCCCGATGTGAGCGCGAGGGGAAGACCAGATAGGAACCCCAAGGGCAGCATCACGATGAGGCGCTTATTCAGTAATGTGGCAAAATTGGACGAGTGGTGGGTCACAGAAACGCACCCATACAAGAGCAGATAGAATTAGACGGGTCTATGAGCAGCAAATAGGCCTCAGTGGAACGCAGGATATCATCGCCTCCCGATGCAGCTCAGCAGAATCACAAAACAAGCGGAAAGCAACCTATCGGTTCGCACTGTGACTAACAGGGTTGTCCATTAAACAAGCAGGGTTTGTATCGAGACAGATCGAATTCAGTGTTTTCTTGATAGACCCGTTCATTGCCGTTGACTCCGTCCTCCTCAGGATCACTCCACATCGTGTGGTTCCACCAATAGAACAAGGGCTGGACTTCCGTCTGATACACGGGATTGCCGTAGCTGCTGCGCGAATACTCCTGAACCAGTCGGCCGGTCACATAATCAATCTGCCCATTGCCTTTCAGGGAATAGAGGAGAATGAACAGACGGGCTTCATGGTCGTAGAGCTCATCGACACGAGAGTTGAGATCAGGCTCAACCGGAAGGGTATCTTTCCCCCACCCTACGGAGGGGAGACCAGCTAGAAGCCACAGAGACACCGATAGAATGGCAAGCACCTGCATCATCCGTCACACCAAGACTCGACGACGTTGTTCCCTCCATGCAGCCGCCAGATGGCCATGGAATGAGCGGTGTCGATGGCGAAGCAACCTTGCTGGATGACGCACGCCCCCCCTATAATGCCAGCACTATGGGAACAACCCGTGCCTCTCTACATACGCTCGGCTGCCGGCTGAATCAAGCCGAAACCTCGATCCTTGGAGAGGGACTCAGGCGAAAGGGGTTTGAGCTCGTCGAGTTCGGCCAACCCACCGATGTGCTGATCCTCAATACCTGTTCCGTGACGGAGGACGCTGAACGCACTTCGCGCTACCTGATCCGTAAAACACTGAAACACTCTCCCCATGCCTTCATCGCCGTAACCGGCTGTTACGCGCAAACAGGGATGGAAACCCTCACCCACCAAACCGGGATCGATCTCATTGTCGGTCAGCAGTTCAAACTGGACCTGCCGGCATACCTTCCTCCTCCTCATGAATTGCAAAAACGGCCGACTGCGGAGGTTCACCACACCAAGACGATCTCGCGCGAAGACTTTGATCTGCCCTACTTCGCCGAGCCCGACTCAACTCGGGCCTTACTCAAGATACAGGACGGCTGCAGCGCCATGTGCAGCTTCTGCATCATTCCGTTCGCACGGGGACATGAGCGTAGCCGGAAGCTTGACGATATTCTCGGCGAGGTCCGGAGTCTGACGGACGGAGGCTATAAGGAGATTGTGCTGACCGGAGTGAACATCGGCCAATACAGGCAGCAGGGCGTTGACTTCTTCACGATGCTTCGCCGCCTCGATGATATCTCGGATCTTGAACGCATTCGCATTTCGTCGATCGAACCCACGACCGTCACCAACGAATTGCTCGACCTCCTAGCCTCATCCAAAAAGTTCTGCCCCTATCTGCACATTCCTCTGCAAAGCGGGGATGACCAGATCTTACAGGCCATGAACCGCCGCCATACGATCAAGGAGTATCGTGCATTAATTGACAGAGCATTCGCCAAGATTCCCGACCTCGGCCTTGGAACAGATCTGATGGTAGGATTCCCGGGAGAGACGGATAAGGCGTTTCAAAACACCCTCGCGGTCGCGACGGACCTTCCGTTTTCGTATATCCATGCCTTTCCCTACTCCACGAGGCCTGGCACGGCAGCCGCCCGTCTCAAACCGCGGGTCTCGTCGCCATCGATAAAGAAACGTACTGATCTGTTGCTGGAACTGGATCGTGCCAAGCGGCTGGCTTTTCACAATAAGCAAATTGGAAAGACAGTGGCGGTCCTGTTCGAAGCCGGAACCCGCAGCGCCTATCGATTCGGCACCACTCCTAACTTTACGAGAGTGGCGGTGACAGACTCTGCCGATCTTCAGAATCAGATCATGCCTGTGACGATTACCGCTGCGACAGACCGCTACGGATTCGGCCATATCGCCTCGGCCCAAGCAATGAACTCAACTCTGGCACTGCTATGAGTGTGAAAACTCTTCCTCTTGTTCATATCGAAACGTTCGGGTGTCAAATGAACGAGTCCGACAGCGAACTCGTTCGTGCGATGTTGAAACAGGAAGGGTTCGTCTTCACCGAGGACCGTGAACGAGCCGATGTGGTCTTAGTCAACACCTGTGCGATCAGGGAGAATGCTCACAAAAAGATCTACCTCCATCTTTCCGAACTGAAGGCAGTAAAAAAGCAGCGCCCGCTGGTGGTCGGTGTGCTTGGTTGCATGGCTCAGAATCTGAAAAGCGAGCTGGCTGACAAGGAGCCTCTCATCGATGTCTTGGCTGGACCGGATTCGTACCGACAACTCCCTTCACTGTTGACGACGGCCCTGGACGCCCAAGAACAAGGACTCGCGAGGAAGAGGTTTGCGCTCGATCTTTCCGAGTATGAGACGTATGAAGGGATCCTCCCGGACCGCAATGACGGGGTCAATGCCTGGATCACCGTCATGCGAGGCTGCGACAATTTTTGCTCCTTCTGTGTTGTTCCCTATACCAGGGGACGTGAACGGTCTCGCGACCCTGAATCTATCCTGCTCGAAGCTCGGGATGCTGCAACCCGCGGGTTCAAGCAGATCACGTTGCTTGGCCAGAATGTGAATTCCTACCGTCATGAAGAATGGGACTTTGCCAGGCTCATCAGCGCCGTCGCAGACCAGCCCGGTATTGAACGAGTCCGGTTTACTTCTCCACACCCCAAAGACTTTCCTCCGGCACTGATCGAGGCCATCGCCACACATCCAAGGATCTGCAAACACATTCATCTGCCGCTTCAAGCGGGAAGCGATCGGATTCTTGAGCTGATGGGGCGAACCTACACGGGAGCCGAATATCTGGCATTGGTTGAACGCATTCGGATGACGATCCCTCGTATTATCCTGACCACGGACATCATCTGCGGGTTCTGTTCCGAGTCTGATGAAGACTTCCAGGCTACCGTTCGCCTGGTGGAACAGGCCCAGCTCGACTCCGCCTATATCTTCAAGTACTCGGAACGGAAAAATACGATTGCCGCACGAAAGTATGCCGACGATGTGCCGGATCAGCTGAAGGGACAGCGGGTCGCCAAGCTGTTCGAGATTCAACGTGCCATTACGGCGGAGCGCAACCGTCGTTACATCGGGAAGACCGTAGAGGTCTTGATCGAAGGCGATGCAACCAGATCCTCAACACAGGGCATGGGAAAAACCGATGGAAACATCACGGTCGTTTGGGACAAACAGACCGGCCACTCCGAGCCAGGCACACTGATGACGAAACACATCTTTGACGCCTCTGCTGCAACGCTGTATGGAGCATAGCGTCTAGCGTAGATCAACGGCCGGCTCACCCGCACGTTCGATTATGTACAGCCACCCATCATAGTGAACATTTTCTGACAGCATCGCCCGATGGTTCTCTGACAAGTTTTTCCTCTGCTCCTCCGGTCCTTCTCGCATTTGCCATCCTTAGAATCGTTTCTTCACGCAGGGCTTTCTCTCCCTCTGCTTCCTCCTTAACGAGTGATCCCGTTCTAACTCCATGACTTTCCGTGTGGATTCATGGCAATCCCTCAGGGAGCTTCTTTAAGCTCTCTGTTCGACTGCACCTCCCCATAAGAGACAGATCTCAACCAACCACCAACCGCCCCCCACCATCTCCACTGAACACCAAGAAGGCATGGACTTTGCTGTACTCTCGACGTCCATCCTTTTGTGCATCGGAGCGGGTTAGCAACGGTCATGAAACCCCAAGACCCTGATTCAAAGCACGGTCCCAACCAGCCCGACTCTGGCATCACGCTCGAAACAATCATTTCTGCCGGGGTCGTAGGTTGGTTGGCCATAGGTATGGTGCTCATGGGCCTCGGCATTTGGTAGCGCAATATTCAAAAATACGAAAACTCATGGGCCTCATCGCAGAGTCATGATACTTCTTGAGAATAGAACAAGCAGAAGGAGACTTCCTATGTACGCACGGTTGAGCCTCCGCGGTGCTCAGTATGCCGGGGCCTTTCTAGCCATCAATTTGATCGTGACCGGATGCTCCACACTCTCAGGAGAATCAAAAGTTGCGAAAACCACGAAGGGATCCGTCTATCTCAAAGACATCGCCGATTGGTCGTTTGAAGCGAGCCATCCTGCGATGATCGACCAGATGACCATCCGCACGGTCGTCAAAGGAGTGGTAATCGAGGACGTCACCAAACCGTTATCCAACATGCCCGCCAGTGGCAGCAAGCCGATGAGAGTATTCAGCGATGAAGACGCCGAGTTTCTTGCTCCCCTGCTAGCCCAAGGTCTATCAGAAGCGAAACCGGAGCAGATTGTCGGTTTCAAGGTGTTTTCATCGGCAGGGTCAGGCGCTGAACCCACAGCGGGCACCCTCTATGTGCACAAGGGGTCCCTCTATCTGACGATCGCTTCCGCACAAGCGAACAAGAGGCAGAGATTCTCTCTTCCAACTGCCGCTCGTATCGAAAAGGCCCCTTCCTTTGTTGCGATGGGAAAGGGAGCCACGACCCTGGTGATCGACTACCAGGCGATTGCTAAGGCTTCGGCACCTGGCTCGGTTGTCGCAACCGACGTTCCAAAAGACGCTGCCTTATCCGTAGCGAGTACTCAGGTCGCAGAAACCATTCCGGCGCGGGACGACGAGGCCCTTCTTGATCCTTCAGGAACCTCAGCCCACACGAGGACCGAAGCAGACGCACTCCAATTGAGCACCGATGAATTGCTCAACAGAAAGCTGGACGAGCTCCGAGCAGCGCGGGAGGCCAACAAACTGAAAGATTCCGAGATTGCGACGCTGAAGAAAGAAGCCACGCTGGTCAAGAAGGAACTCCGCCAGCGGACAGATGAAATCAAAGCCTTGAAGGCCAGCAAAGCCTCAGCTCCGTCGGCACCGAAGAAGAAAACGGCGGAAGCGCACCGGACGCGCTGAGCATCAATCGATTCAGCCGATGTCGAACAATTCCGGTTGCAGCAGAATGACTTCTCTGGAAAGCGGCTGGCGGAAATTCATGCGGCTGTAACAGGCATAGGTCACATAGGTATCCTGTAAGCAATACTGGGCCAACTCACGCCCCTGCCGCTTCTCCCACATTTCGGCGACCTGCTCTCCGCTACCTGACTTCGTGTCGACCTGTAGTGCTCGGGCCAATACATCGAGCTTGACCCAGCCTCTCGTATCCCAATTGCTCCAAATGGCCATCGTGTCATACACCGGCTCGGTCCGAAATTTTGCGAGATTGATTTCAACACTGGGTTTCACCTGGTTGATGATCGATCGTTTCTTGATAAAAGGAAGATCAAAACCCAGCCCGTTGTGCGTGATGTATAAAGTCGGCCGGTCCTGAGCCAGCCTGGCCCAAAATTGTCGGAGCAACTCGCGCTCATTCGCCCCGTACCAGGCAATGGCGCTGCGCGCCTCCATCTGATCGGAAAATTCCAGCAGGCCGATGCAGACGATGCGGCTGAACGTCCCATCAAACGCTGATTTCGTGTACGCTTCATCGTCCGCACGACGCGCTTCCTCCACCGCACCCGCCGTAAAGAGGTCGTAGCCTGGTTCTCCAGGAACAAGGCCCTGACATTCAGCAGGTTTCCCCACGAGACGAGCCCACTCCTCACGAGGCGCTTGGACTGTTTCGATATCAAGCACAACCTTCATCGCGACGCTCCCAAGGTTTCACGCTGCAGGGACTGAATCACGGCGTAATCGGCCGGAGGGAATGTAAACTGCGTCAGTTCCTCCGGAAGGACCCATCGAACTTCCTCACATCCCAGAGGTACCGGCTCTCCCTGTTCGATCGCGCAGTGAAAGAAATGAAGCTCAACAACCTTGTCGGAATACTCATGCCGAACGATTTGATAGCGGATGAGAGAATCGATCTGAATGCTGAGTTCCTCCCATAGCTCTCGCCGTAAACAGTCCGCAAGGGATTCACCGGCTTCTCGCTTACCTCCGGGGAACTCCCAGAACCCGGCGAGATGAACACCGGCCTTCCGACGAGCGATCAAATAGCGATTATTCCGTTTGATCAGGCCAGCTGCCACCTCTATGACCTGCATAGGCACCCTGCTACGATCTCCGTTCCATCGGACTGAATGGATAGGTCTTGCAGAACGACTTCATCGGACAGAGCAGACAATACGGATCGCGCGCCGTACAGACCATCGCTCCAAAGTCCATGATCGCCTGGTTGAAGTCGTATCCCTTCTTCGGAGGAATGAGAGCTTCCGACAATTCCCAGAGCATCGTCTTCTGCGCTTTCGGATCCCCTTCGGCAACAAACACTCTGTGCAGAACCCGTATCACGTTTGTATCGAGAATAGGGGCATCTTCATTGAATGCAAAGGAGCGGATCGCCCCTGCGGTATACCGTCCAATTCCTTTGAATGAAAGCAACTCCTCCGCATCGCTGGGAAGCTTTCCCCCATACCGTTCCACTGTTTCACAGGCAATCCCGTGCAACCGTTCCGGGCGAACGTTGTATCCCAACGGATACCATGTCTTCTTCACATCAGCCACCGGCGCCTCGGCCAAATCCTCAAAGCTCGGATATCGTTCGAGAAACTCCCTGTACTTGGGAATGACTCGATCAACCTGCGTCTGTTGCAGCATCACCTCGGATACGAGGATGTGATAGGGATCCGATGTTTTTCGCCAAGGCAAATCTCGACCATGCTCCCCATACCACTTCAAGAGTCGCTGCTGAAACCGACGCTTGGCAGAAAGATCCGGGAGAGCTACCTTTTGTGATTTTTTCTTATTGGAAGTGCGTCGCCCAGGCATGTGCCGAACCTATACTCACACTCGCATGACCGGTCGCATTGTAGAAGTCTCGTTCTCCAAAAATCAAACAGGCCGTTCGATCACGCCCATCCGATCACTCCCTCCCAAGAATGAATGCCGTCTGTTCAAAGCAAAATTCGCATGGTAACCTCTAAACAGCTGCACAGGAGGAAGGCTATGAAATGGGAAACCTTCCGAGATCAATGGGTACGAGCCTCAGTCTTTGCCGGCACTTTGGCCAGTATTCTCACCCCAGTTGCATCCGAAGCCGAAATGCTCCAAGTGCCTTGGGAGTGTTCGACCTATACGGCAGACGCACAAACCCGTTGTGTGAATGCCTTCATGGAAGCACAGCAAAAGAAAATCGCCGAGCTAGAAGGAAAACTCCAGGCACAGCAAAGTACCGTCGGCCAGCTCAAGGATCAACTCGACCGGCAATCTGCTGCGACGACCAATTTGCAACGACAGCTGGCGGAGCGCCCCACGACCAGCGTCGTTCCATTCTCCTACGGGTATCCCTATAGCTACGCCCTAGCACCGGCCCTTGGACTTGGACTCGGCCTGGGCCTCCATTTTGGAAGCGCTACGTTCTATGCCTCTCCGTACGACCGCCCATATTGGGGGCATCGGCATTTCGGCTATTGGGGCTACCGTTGGTGATGCCAGAGGACGACCACGCTGGAGAAAAGTCCGCGAGTCCCACCCGTTTCACGACTGTGTAGATCGGGCTTTTCATTGACAAGAGCGCCTTCACCACATAGCCTGCTCTATAGAACGATCGAAACCGGTTCATTGCTTCCCAGTAGTAGAACCCTCACAGGCCTAGGGCCCGTTCATTGACAGAAGCAGGACCTATCAAAGGAATACGAGATGGTAGTTCGGAAATTTCCGCGATTCCCGGTCTCAGCTCCCAGTACACTGGTCCAACGGGATAAATTACGATACAACGCCCTGGTGAAGGATCTTTCCCTAAAAGGATGCCGGTTGGAAAGTACTCTTCGCCCTTTCACCGGCATGCAGGTCGAGCTATTTCTCCAAGTTGAAGCGGACACCACCCCAATCCATGTCAGCAAGGGGACGGTTCGATGGTCCGGAGCTCAAGGTATTGGAGTCGAATTTCTGACAATTGAAGCCCCTGACCAAGAACGCCTCAAGCAAATGGTGGAACAGCTCTCCATCACGGCAGGACAAGCCCTGATCGTACCGAAAGGCGAGCTGCCCAAGAAGTGACTGGGCCTCTCAGACACGCCCCACGCGGTCTCCGCACCGGTGCTCCCCTGAGATTCTTATCAACCAAGACCGATTGGTCAACGAGTTGTGTTTTGCCTTGACCGATGGGGGAATGTGCCCCCGCCTGGAGATCCCATTCCTGAAAAAACAGTCAGGATCGAGACATCCTCGTTTCCCTCAAGTTGTGCCGGCAGACTGCCGATTCATCATGGTAACCCAGCCTAGGAGAGACCTGTGAAGTGGTGGAAATCGACAGCAAAAACCAAGCAGGAGGCAGTTCGTCTCGACTCTGATCGCCGACGAGAGCCTCGCATAGGAGGAACGTTTAAAGTCCGATATTCCGGCTCCGACGGTAACGACATCATCATCGGCCACGGCACCATCACGGACCTGAGCCGATATGGATTCCGAATCCAGGGGAATCAACAGGTAAAGGTCGGTCTGGAGCTTGGTCTATTCCTTGAGTTGCCGGGCCAAGATACTCCCCTCTGCATTCCCCAAGCCACCGTCTCGTGGGTGAACGGGCGATGGTTTGGGGTGGAGTTACGAGCCGACCGAAAAAAAGAACCCGAATGGTTGGAGTACCTGCTGGAATAAGGGTTCCCTTTCTCCCTCTCAGCTGCACCTCCATTATGCTGTCACTAGATTGAGCAATAGCGACAAAGTGCACTGCACGAACATCGCTAGCTCTGGCATCCACCATAGGAACCGAAACCTTTTCCTTCGACTTGATCTCCTCCGCAGAAACAGGGCCTAGCAGGGAAAGCCCGGAGGCGGAAAGCCGGTGCGGCGGACGCACCCCACTGGCAACGGACACAATACCACACAGGGGAGAAGTCGGTATCAGGCAGAGGAGGAAGACGGGTCAGCAGACGGGGGCCCGTGCGGGTCCCGCCCCACCTCGTTCGTACGATACAGGCCGCCGGTGATGGTGGTCACGTGTTGATTGAGCGCCAGATCGAATCGAACGCTTGTTTCTATGATACTTGTCAGCGTAATCGTCCGGCCCGGTTGAGTGGCTGAAGCCGGATAAGAAATGATGGTTTGGCTGTACGAGACCGACGTGGACGACGAGGTGATCGTGGGACTGTCTGGCGTAGCTTCATCCATCACGTCATCCTATATCGAGAGGGGTTTATCACAGGCCGTGTGGTGGCCCGGTAGGGCCGCGCCCAGCCTCTTTCTTTCGGCGCGAAGCGCCGCCGTGGTCAGCCTCTATCATACCGGTACCAAAGAACGGTTTTCCAGAATGTTGGCGGGGTTTTCGATTTAAACGCTTGGAGAGCCGTCTACGATCTTTTGGGCTCTCCTCCCCCCTCTCGAAGGCGACTCCCTCCCAGCGGGAAAATTGGGGCAACAGGCGAGCCCTTCACTATCCGGTCGGCGCCTTGCGCTTTCTACCTTTCTGCCTCCCCTACTACGAGGGTTTTTCTCTGATGGATCAATTCTCCCATTTTTCAGGCCGTGCCTGCGCGGGACGAAGTGCGCTTGCGCACGGAGCGTAGGTGGGTTTCCGAAACAAGATTAAGAAAGGTTAAACAGCGGCAAAAAGAATAGGGATAAGAAATATGAACACTTCTATATAAATATATAAATTGATATCTTATGAAATTTGTTAGTGCGCAGCGCCTAGGACTTTGACGGCAAGATGGACAACTCCGGGTTCACTCACAGCCAATAGCCTTTGGAGGCATCTCGCTGTCGTGCATTCGCTGTTTTGATCTCGTCAACGAAATCGATCGATGGCGTAAGCGTATAGAGCACCTCCCGCACGGCCCTGGTAATTACAGCTGTGTCTACCTCATAGTCCAAGCTACAGCAGGTACCAGTCTGGGCCTCACTTATCGGGCGAGAAGTCCATAGTTATCCAGACTCACCGAACCTCCCGCCTCACACCCTGCCCCACATTTCAGTAGTGCAACAGTGGTGCTGTTATATCAAGATGACAGAGAATCCAAGATGTTGTCTGTACCTACTCGAACAGAGGCCGATCCGGCAGGCTGGCAAGATGGACTGGGAACTCCCCGTTCTTCGCATCGGCAACGTAGCGCCTCAGCGCTTCGCTGACCACTGGGAAGGCCATCGTCTCCCATGGAATGGCAGAGAGTGAAAAGAGCCTGACGTCCAAACTTTCAGGTCCAGCCATGAAAGTTGGTGTCTTCATTCGCCCACGAAATACCAAGTAGACCTGTCCAATATGAGGCAGACTGAGTACAGCATAGAGTCCGGCAATCGTGATATCAGCCTGCGCCTCCTCCATCGTCTCACGCACAGCCGCCTGCTCAGTACTTTCGCCCAACTCCATAAATCCAGCCGGGAACGTCCAGAGTCCAAGACGTGGCTCGATCGCACGACGGCAGAGAAGGACTTGGCCTTCCCACTCCGGAATACAGCCCGCGACAATCTTGGGGTTATGATAATGAATGCGCTCGCACTGGTCACACACATGCCTCGGAAGATTGTCACCCACGGGAACTTTGTGTGTTACGGTCGCGCCACAGTGGCTGCAGTAGTTCATAGCCGCAAGGTTCCCAATCTCTAACTACCAAGGACACATCGCCGGCACCGGTAGGCATGGATAACATAATCGTCCGGGCTTTGCACGTCGGTCCCACACCTCCGTCACGGCGACAACTGCACACTGCGGCAGAAGGCCAATACCCAATCGGACATAGGTCTGAGCCGATGCCATCCGGGCATCCTGCTTAACAGGTACGGCAAAGATGTTATGTTTCAACACGTTCTCGACCGTCTGCACTTCCAACCTCTTGACTTCTATGCAGAGCAACCTATTAGGTTGTTATAATGCCCTGAACGTTCAGCAAGGATGGTTACCCATGGAAGAAAATGTCTTATCGATACTGCCGATACTCCCCGTCAAGCGCACGGTTCTGTTTCCAGGAATCATGATGCCGCTGACGATTGGGCGTGAGCGATCTGTCGCCGCTGTCAACGCCACGATGAAGACGGAGGAAAAAACGATCGTCGTCGTGGCTCAACGAGATCCCCAGACCGAAGAGCCTGGGCTGGCTGATCTGTATTCCATCGGGACAAAAGCCACCATCAAGCAAATCGGCCAAGCCTCGGAGGGAACCATCCACGCTCTCGTTCAAGGACTGGATCGCGTCGTCCTCTTAAAAGAGGAGCAGTCGGCCCCTTACTCCACCGTGCGCGTTCGGACTCTCGCTCGTCCTTCGGACGAGGGAACGGAGGTACAAGCACTTCACCGAGCCATTCAAGAGCTTGTGTCCGAATTGCCCCGACTGATCCAAGCCCCTGCCATTCAAGAAGTCGGTGCGATCTTGAGCAACGAAGATGATTCCGTTGCGCTGGCATATCGTATCGCCTCGCTGGTGAATCTCAATGTGCTGGAAGAACAGCGGTTGCTCGAATGTGCGTCGACCCTCGATCTCCTGCGCAGCCTCTACGCTGCCCTGTCGAAAGAAATCCAAATCTTGCAACTCCGCGAAAAGATCACCCGAGATGCTCAGACAAAAATCGGGAAAACCCAGCGTGAGTATGTTTTGCGCGAACAATTGAAAGCCATCCAGGAGGAACTCGGTGAAGGTGAAAATGATGAGAACGAAGTGGCCCGACTCAAGCGACAAATCGCTGAAGCGGATCTCCCCGATCATATCCGCAAGGAAGTCGAGCGAGAAGTCACCCGATTAGGTAAAGTTCCGCCGACCTCACCCGACCATCAAGTCCTTCGGACCTACCTCGAGCTGGTCCTTGAACTTCCCTGGAAGAACGCCTCCGAAGAACATCTGGATCTTTCAATAGTTCGGCAGGTGCTGGAAGAAGATCATTATGGCATCAAGGAAGTCAAAGAGCGGATCGTCGAACATTTGGCAGTGTTAAAACTCAATCCGACCGCAAAGGCGCCGATCCTGTGCCTGGTCGGTCCTCCTGGTGTCGGCAAGACCAGCCTGGGGCAATCGATCGCGAGGGCTATGGGTCGCACCTTCGAGCGATTCAGTCTGGGCGGCGTCCATGACGAGGCGGAATTACGAGGACACCGGCGTACCTATGTCGGCTCGCTGCCCGGCCGTATTATTCAGGCGATCCGTCGCGCAGGGGTCAACAACCCGGTCTTGATGCTCGATGAGGTCGACAAGATGGGGCGCGATTTCCGAGGCGACCCTGCGGCGGCACTGCTTGAAGTCCTAGACCCGGCCCAGAATCATACATTCCGTGATCATTATTTGGATCTTCCCTTCGATCTGTCGAAGGTGTTTTTCATCACCACGGCAAACACGCTCGATACCATCAGCCAACCCCTGTTGGATCGAATGGAAGTGATTCGCCTTCAAGGGTATAGTGAGCGCGAGAAAGTCGAAATCGCCCGCCGATACCTCTGGCCCAGGCGGCTGAAGGAAGCCGGCATTCAAGAAAGCCAGGCGTTGCTCACGGACGAAGTGCTGAATCTTGTGATCTCACGGTATACGCGAGAAGCTGGGGTGCGACAGCTCGAGCAGATGCTGGGACGGTTGACTAGAAAAGTCGCCTTAACCTTTGCTGATCTCCCGGACGGTCAGGAACGCCAACCCGTCGCGATACAAACCGACATGCTTGACGAGTGGTTGGGATCCGAGCGGTTTATGCCGGAGGAGGCGAGGAAGCATTTGCCTCCGGGCGTCGCAACAGGCCTTGCCTGGACGCCGACCGGCGGCGATGTGCTCTATATTGAGACCACCCTGCTCCCTGGAGGGCACGAACTCACCCTGACGGGGCAACTCGGCGAGGTGATGCAGGAATCGGCGCGTGCGGCCAGGAGTTATCTCTGGTCACATGCCGAGAGCATGGGGCTGGACATTTCCCGCTTTAAGCGGAACGGTCTCCATATCCATGTGCCGTCCGGCGCAATTCCAAAGGACGGTCCATCGGCGGGAATTACCATGGCCACTGCCTTGGCGTCCGCCTACGAAGGCAAAGCGGTGCGGAGCGACACAGCCATGACGGGCGAAATCAGCCTCAGCGGACTCGTCTTGCCGGTAGGCGGCATCAAAGAAAAAGTGTTGGCAGCCCACCGTGCGGGTATCCGACGGATCATTTTGCCGAAGGCGAACGAAAAAGATCTGAAGGATGTTCCCCAGGAAGTGCGTGATGAACTCACCTTCATCCTGGCCGAACGAATTGAAGAGGTGTTGCCGGCGGCGTTTAATCCTGATTTACACAACACATCCTCCGGAAATGGCAGCGAAGCTGTACCGGCCGGCACCACGGAGAAGGGTTAAATCTGGTAGAACGTACGAACGATCTGCGTCAGGTTGAACAACATCGCATGACGGCGCGTGTAGACCGCATGGCCATAGTAGTGATCGCGTGGGTTGGTTGAGCCAGTGCTATCTTTGTAATCGACCAGGAGACAGCGCCCTTCGCTGGGAAACCGCACCGCCCGTCTGGCACATTCCAGCCATCGTTCAAATCCATCATAAGGCTCAACCATCTCCCAGACCATTTTGTTTGCAGCCTTGCCTAGTTCCGTCGTCGGCACAGCATCACTGCCGGCCACGGCCAGCTCTTGTACATAATCCCCGCCCCACGCCATCGGCATCTCCATCGTGATTTGAGGCAGTTCCATCTTTGCCAACCAGTTCTTTCCATCTGTTCGCAGATTCCGGTGGTTCACGACATGCAGAAGCTTTCCAATGCCGGAAGAATCCCACCCATAGCGAACCGGCATACCAAAAGTCACGATGTCGAGCGCGACGCCATTAAGAAGAGTGGCTGTTGTGAGCAGCGATTCGATACGTCTCATTGCATCAGCAAGTTCAGACTGGTGTGTCTGTTCAGCATAGGCGTTCAAGATGTTGAGGAGCTTTGGCCTCCCGGTGATCGGGCTTGGACAGAGCATATTTGAGGCGAGGGCCAGGACCAAACCGGCTTGCCCATGCGCCTGGACAAGAATTCGATGGCTCTTTCCCCAGACCTGCTCTGTGCAGAGCCTATGCAATGTATCAAGCAACCGAACAGCAGCCAGTGCTCGACCAAGATGGTGGTGCTCCGATGACCACAGTAGCCTGCGACAAGAAATTGACTGAGTCAGATTTGCGTTGATGGCTCTTCGAAAGGATTCGACAGAGGCATCAGTGAAGTTCCCCGCATCCCCGATCTGTTCGTCGAGCAGATGTTTCGTCCCATCATCGTTGGAGAGCGGCGGCCTCAATCCGCCTGGCAGCAACGGGATGCCGTTGGTTTCCTCACGCATCGCCGCAAGCAAGGCATCCACCCCCGACACACCTCGTGAATAGCCCCGCTTCAATCCACCCGCCTCATCCAATCGCTGCATACCGAACAGATCGGTCCCGTGGAGTGAGCCATGGAGAAAGACGACGCTTGTGACACCGGCTTGAGACAGACACATCCCATACCGTGCCATGGTCACGCCCCATTCCGGCGAATCTGGAGGAACAACATCCGTCAGATCTGCGACGCGCAAACGCTCGCCCGGATTCTTGCGTGACAGCTCATCGTGTTGAAAATTATTTTCGAGAGGCATAAGGGATTACATAGCCGATCTCGAATCTGGACTGCAACCGGATCTGTACGGATCGAGCTCCGTTACTGATGGGTATCAGAGGGGCTTGGAGTGCGATCGGGAGGCTTCGGCAGTACTTGACGTTTCGACATCACGGCAGTGGCGGTACACATCTTATTCTCTTCATCGATCCGCTGATCAACAATCTTCACGTCTTGCAGATATTCCTGCACAATTTCTTCGCGTGTCAGTTCGATATCCTGCTCACTCTCACGCCCCGTCCGCTCGCGGACTCGATCAATCATGTGTTCCTTGACCAACACCCGGATCTGCTTGGCCAAGTCAGTCCTTGCCGACAGCTCCGATACACGCTGGCAGATCGTTCTCCCTTTGGTGAGGTCGCCTTGGCCCTTACCGATCCAATACTGATCTGAGGAATAGCCAACCTCGGCTGCTGGAGTCGTGGTAACCACAAGTCCCCACCCAAACCAGAGACCTACGCCAATAACAACAAGTCCTCTATTCTGCTTCAACAGTGCCACTTTAGCGATTTCCCCCCGGCGCCCCAAAGGACGGAGTTGCCCGATAATGCGAGCCAGGCTGCTGCACCGCTGGGGGACCCGCTGATGGTGGCGCTTGAGGCGATCGCCTTGCTCCGCCACTCCATTGGCCTGGTTGGCCCATCGGTCGACGATCACCCTGAGGCTGTCCTGAAGGTGCCCGATAAATGGTCTCATTGAACGGACGAGACCCTGCGGATCCGCCGGGAGGCGGGACCAACTCATGGCTCGGCATCCGACCGAGGTAACTCCCCGGTCGTGGGGAAGCGGGTGATGTGTGGGGTTGCCGATAGGCGATGATCTGCTGGGCAATGGCAATGTGCGGATTCGCCGGGAAGAGACCAATCGCGCTGTTCAAAAAACCTTGCGGAATTCCCACCGGCGAGATGAGCACCCAATTGGTCCAGGCCTGCGAGACCATCGCATTCGACTGCACACGGTTCAGAATTTCTTTCCGCTTAAGTGCGGCTTGCTGCACTTGCTCCGGTGTGGCGGAGCTGCCCAGCACCTGGTTCACCGACTTGAGCTCTTCTTGAAGTTGTTCGTTTTCTTGCTTCAGCTCGGCCAATTGTACACGAGCATCTTCGTTCTCCCGGAGCGCCGTGATCGCCCGGGCGACCTCCTCCGTATCCATCTGCGCCAGAACATCTGCCTTGATGACTACCACATCGCCGTCAAGGCTCGTGGAGATCTGTTGATTGAGCACCAGCACCAAGCCGGCCGTATACGTGCGGATCTCGTCTTTAGTCACGTCCATGCCATCCACGATCGTTACACTCTCCAGATACGTGGCGACCTGTTCTAAGGCATTCCGCTTGGCCGCCTCCGTCGCGAGACGGATCGCATCTTCTCGGGTATCGCGGTCGCCCATGCGATGTTCGCCTTGGGCATTAACGACTCGCGGTTCTGCACTGGCAGGAGGTGTGCCGGCGAAATCGGCAGCGATGATGAGAAGGCACAAAACCAGAAGACAAACCCTGCAAAATGCCATATGGAGGGATAACGACGGTGGCTCGAATCGACCGGACATCGCGTACCCTTCTCGCCTGTAAGCGGCAGATAATCAGCCTTGCGGATTCAGCTTAACACCGGAACGATGGTTGTGCCAGCATTCGGCGGGTGCCGTCTCCCACCTTGCCTTCCGGAAAATTTGCATGTTAGGGTACCTCTTTCCCCTATGAAACAACTGGATCATTGTCACGGCATGATGCATCGTACTTCCCGCAAACGCCCAATCCTGGGAGGCCTTCTAGCCTGCTATCTTGCCTTCGGAGGGTATACGCTCGCTTATGCGACCCCTCCCTCGGAAGCAGCCGCTCCGCTCAATCCCATAACAGAGCATGTCATCCTGTTCGTTCTCGAAGGGTTTAGCCAGGACTCGCTCAAGAGCGGGGCCATGCCGGTCCTCAGCACCCTCGTCAAAGAAGGGTCTGTGACATGGTCGGCCAACGCAGTTCAACCGGCTTTGCGGCTTCCCATGATGGCATCACTCGTCACCGGTCTGCCAGTTGAGAAACATGGGATCACCTGGAATTCGTTTGAGTTCAGCCGAGGCTATCCACGCGCCCCGAGCCTCTTCGATTACTTGGATGTCGGCGGGGGACGAGACAGCGCCGTCTTTTTCATGGACGAATCCCTCTATCAACTCGCGAAGCCGGCTCCCTACACCGACTACCAACTCTGCGGTGCATTGCGCCCCGAGTGCGGCGCGCAAAAGCTCGTCGCCTACATCCAACAGTACTTCCAGAAAGCCGCAAGCGGTCACGGGTATGGCCATGCCGTCCATGCCCTCCCGCACTTGTTGGTGGTACATCTTCCGGAGGCAGGGCGAGCGGGTGTCAGCCAGGGGTGGAATTCGAAGGAATACCAACAGGCCCTCAAGACGGTCGATGCTGCGATGAAGTCCGTCCTGGACCTCTTCAAGCACTATAATCTCTTGGACCGCACGACCGTCCTCGTGACAGCCCTGAGTTCAAAGGGGAATGACGCCGGTGGTGAAGTGACACAGGCCGAGACAGCGGCCGTTCCATGGATCGTTTCCGGAGCAGGTATCGCGCGTGGCCAAGTCATCCGTCAGCCAGTGTCCATCATCGATACCGGGGCGACCGTCATGCGAATGCTCCAGCTTGAGACCCACACCGAATGGGACAGCAAGGTGATCGAGGAGATTTTCCATACCAACACAGCCACCCATCCTGTACCCCGTGCCAAGAAGCGCTAACTCTGTATGAATTTCGATATTGCGATGAAACACCGGTCCTTGTCGCTCCGTGTTACCGTCATAGGCCTGCTGACGATGGTGTTCGCTGAGGGAAGCTTCGCCGGAGATCGCCCGGCTGCCCATCTCCATGAACACCAGATCACCATTGATGCGACCAAGTTAGTCCCCATGTCATGGTGGCAAATACCTGGCGTTACGCCCTCGATCTGGAATTCCGACCCGGAGTCGCTCGACGCCCCGAAGACATCTGAGCGTCGTGACCTGTCACTCAGGCCCGGTAAATACAAGTTCATCAGTTTCACCTTCGATTTTCCCTTTACCGTCGGCATGAACGGTACCATCGATTACTCACCCGCCTTGGACCAGTGTGTGCAAGGTCGTGGGACCCAAACTTTGATCGTGTTGTGCAAACGCACCTACCCCCACGGCGGGCAACCTGACCCCTATTACGACCAGAAACCAAACAATGGCTAACGGACTCGATACCCTATTGGACGCACTTGAGGACGTGGACGACGCCACCCGTGAAGAGGCGGCGAAGACCCTTGCCGACCTGGGTGATCCCTCAACCTTAGAGGCTCTACTCGTCGCCTGCGGCGATGACTATTGGTCTGTTCGTGCCCATGCCGCTTGTGGCATCTCAAAAATCGGTGGTCCCAAAGCGATTGAGGCCCTGATCAACCTGTTCAATGACCCGATCATGGAAGTGCGAGACCAGACGGTTGAGGCCATGGCCAAGATAGGCTCGCCTGCCATTGATCGTGTGGTGACGGCATTGAAGGACGAACGCTGGCGAGTTCGAGAACATGCCGCCAAAGCCGCCGGCAAAATGAAGGATCCTCGAGCCGTCGATGCACTGATTGTCTCTTGTCGCGACCGCGATGGAGCCGTCAAGAGCGCCGTAGCCGAGGCTCTTGGTCGAATTGCAGATCCGAAGGCCGTTCCGGCATTGATCAAACTGTTCAGAGACTCGTCAAAAATCGTCAGAGAAACCGCAGGAACCGCGTTGGTGTACATCGGACAACCATCGGTTGATCCGCTGATTGATAGCCTCAATGACAAGGATTTCGTGGTCCGCTGTCACGCAGCCCGGGCATTGGGTGGAATGACGACGGACTATCAAATCGGCCGGACCTGGGTCCGTGACGCCAAAGTGGTGGAGGCCCTCATCACAGCATTGAAAGACCCGGATCGAGCCGTTCGTGAAGATGCCACGATTGCGCTCGGTATGATCGGCGACCCACGGGCCATCGATGCACTGATGGAAGCCATGAAAGACGGGGCCGTGAAGCGCCATGCCATCGCGTCACTTGGGATGATCGGCGACTCACGCGCGCTCCCGGCCGTGCTGAATGCCTTAAAAGGCAAAGGGATCAAGCAGGAAGGCTCACCGACACCCGGATGTATCGTCAGTGAGGATGCGTTCATCAAGGAAGCGGCGGCGACTGCGCTGGGGCAGTTTCGTGATCCACGTGTGATTCCTGATCTGATCATGTTGCTGAAAGACGGAGTCTTGCGTGAAAAGGCCGCAGCTGCTCTGACCGTCATCGGAGATGCCGCAATCGAACCGCTCATTGCCTTTCTCTATGACCCCAAGGCTTCTGAGGTTGAGGCGGAGAAGGAACGCGTCCTGTCGTACGCCTCAGTTCGCCTGACGGCCAAAGATGCCCTCAAGCAGATTGCGCTCGAAACCTTGGAAACGCTTGGATGGGCTCCCTCCGATGAGGAAGTAGAAATCAGTTCCAGCCAAGCCGACAACCTGCGCATCGATCGGCCATTGGGACAGACCGGACGGTTTGGACCATCCGGTGACACCGTCTAATTGAGTCCGACGGATATGCTCCATTCCTGCGTGCACGGTCACCAGGTAAGGGATTGAACGATCACACGGAGCATTTCAATATCCCACAGGATCTTCAAAAGGACCGCCCAGCGAGCCCGCATCGAGTGAAGAGGCGCCGCATACTTGGGGCCGTATGTTGAGCCTCTGAGCGAAGCGAGAACGAAGCTGGCGGACTTTTTCAACATTCTGACAGAGAGCAATATGGTCGACGAGGTTGCAGAACAGATGGCCGCGCTCCGGGACGAGGATTGGGCGATCCGTGAAGAGGCAGCACGTCTGCTTGGCCAGCTCAAAGATCCGCGTGCGGTCACTCCTCTCGTGTCCCTCCTTCGAGACCAAGATCGTTCCGTGCGTGAAGCAGCAGCGGAAGCGTTGCGTGCTATCGGAACTCCGACGGTGGAAGCACTCGGCGCCTGCCTGACGGACAACGATTTAGCCGTTCAAGAAGCAGCCTCGGCGATCCTGACGACCATTGCGGATGAGCGAGCAATCACTCCCCTCTTGTCGGCACTGAGAAGCAACGATTGGATCGTCCGGATGCACGCGGCTCAGGCCTTGGGCCACGTGAAGAGCGCAGAGACCGTCGAGGCCCTGATCCCGCTCCTCCAAGATAGAGTCAAGGCGGTTCGTGAGGAGTCAGCGACAGCCCTGGCGGCCATCGGTGACGCCGCGATTCCATGCTTAGTGCAGGCGTTGAAACACGACGACTGGCTCGTTCGATTGCATGCAGTGGAATCGCTCGGCAAGGCCCGATCCTCTCGTGCGGTTGAACCGCTGCTCTCGGTCCTGTTCAACGATCGCGATTCCGCTGTTCGCGAAGATGCCGTGCGGGCGTTAGGCGAAATCGGTGGTGCCCAAGCTGTGGATCATTTATATGTGGCTATGCGTGAACCGGGGTTACGGACCGTCGCGGTCGAGGCGCTCGGGCGTATCGGCCACCCCTGTGCCGTGCCCGTTCTGATCGATGTCATCACAGGCAACGCCCCACCGGAAGCGACCCGAACAGTCGCCGGCTGTGGGGATCAGTGGAGTGAGGAGCTCATCACGCAAGGGGCGGCAGTACGGGCATTAGGATTGATTGGTGACGACAGGGCAATTCCTTCACTCGTCGCAGCCCTGAGCCCGACCCATACCCGTGCAGAAGCGGCCGCCTCATTGGCCAAATTCGGATCGAAAGTCGTTCCCGTTCTCATTCCCCTCTTGAATAATTCATCGGACGAAAACATCCTGTTCCACGTTCGTGAGACCTTGACGCTCGTGGGATGGAGACCACGCCAGATCTCCATCAGCCGCCTCTGAACGCCATGTCAAAAGAAACTATTGAGACCCTGGTCTCTGAACTCACCCACGAAGAAGATTGGCGCCGTATGCGGGCGACTGCAGCCTGTGTGGCCGGTGGACCACGATCGGTCCAGGCACTGATGGACGCGCTACGAACCGGTTCTACGGAGCTGAAGAAGGAAGCGGCGGCGATGTTGGCTCGTATCAAGGACCCACGGGCCGGAGTCGCCCTCGTCGAACTGCTCGAACTCGACGAGGATGGTGTCCGCAACGCTGCAGCGACGGCCCTGGAGCAGATGGCTGGCGTGCTCGATGTGGACACCGCACGGGCGTTGGTTGCCTTGTTACCCCACACACCGGAAGGCCCGATAAGACAGGTCTTAACACACTTGATCGGTGCCATTCCGACTGCTGTGTTGCCTTTGTGCGATCTGCTCAAGCACCCCAATGCTGAAGCGCAACTTGCCGCAGCCCTGATGCTTGATCAATTACTCGATCCTCGTTCCATTGACGCCTTCATCGATGCGATGGGACAACCCGCTGTTCGAGAAATCGCCGTCGGCACATTAAAAAAACTGAGCGCCATCCGGGAACACATCGATGTGACATTCAATGCGCTGCGCGATGTTGAAGGGGCCAGCGAGCGGGAAGAGGCACGGATGTCGACTGTCATCGACCTTCTGAGAATCGGACGTCCTAGTGTAGAAATCCTTCTCGAATATCTCGAAGATGAGGATTGGCTCGTACGCGAGGCGGCAGCCGACCTCCTGGGGAAAATCGGAGATGTACGGGCCGTCATCCCACTGATGAAACGACTGGAACAGGACAAGGATACCGGAGTCAAGGAACTGGCGATCAAAGCGTTGGGGTTGATCGGGGACTCTCGCCCAACCCAGCTCTATCTCGACGCCATCCCTATCCGACCGCTTCGGGTCTATGCAATGGAAGCCTTGGCCAAGATCAAAGACGTGGGAGTCCTGCGTCCGCACAAGGAAACCTTTGACCAACTCCGAACTGATCGCGACGGCCTGGTGGCATATAATGCCGGCCTGATTGCCGATAAACTTGAGGCCATCATGGCCATGGAACATCAGACGCAAGAAGAGGACAGTGAGCATGACTGAACAACCTCCATCCGATCGCATCGATCAACTGATTCATGCGCTCTACGACGAGAACGAAGCCTTACGCGATCATGCGATCGCGAGCCTCGGGCAAACCGGCCAGGACGCATTGCCCCGACTGATTGAGTTGATGGCCGATGAGGACGTAGTCATTCGGGAGGCTGCGACCAGCGCAGTCGTGCGAATGGGCCCATCGGTTGTTGACCCAATGATCGAAGCCCTGCAGGACGACTCCTGGGCCATCCGTGAACAGGCGGCATCAGCACTCGGGAAGTTACGAGACCGGCGTGCGGTTGACCCACTGGTCAAGGCGATCAAAGACCGTGACGGAGCGGTACGGACGGCGGCAGTGTGGGCCCTTGAGCGGATCGGCGATTCACAGGCCGTACCAGGATTGATCGAAGCACTGATGGACAGCACTCTCCGGGAGGATGCAGCCCGCGTGCTGAAGAAGGTCGGCGACGTACGCGCTGTTGAGGCCTTGATTGATGGACTGCTCGGATCCAATTGGATGGTGCGCCGCCATGCAGCGGAAGCACTGGGCAAGATCGGCGATCGCCGAGGCATTAAACCCTTGATCAACTCACTAGGCGACGAAGATTGGCTTGTCCGGCGCAATGCGGCCGAGTCGCTTGCTCGGCTCGGCGCCACAGAAGCCATTCAGCCTCTGTTACCATTACGTGAAGACGAAAATACCATGGTTCAAGAAACCGTCGAGGCGGTGTTGTCCAGCCTCGGGTGGAAGCCGGAACAGTAAACCTTTTTACTCCATACTATAGAGGATAGATTCCCATGGCAGATGAAGCCCCAAAGTTGATTCAGATTGCCCCGAAGGGCGGAGAGAAAAAAGACGGATTCAACTTAGTAACTGAGCGAGTCGTCGCTGTCAATCCGGAAAGCCGACAGCTGGAGGTCGAACTCTTGGCCTACGACGGCAAGACCGTCCTGTTGGATGTTGCGGAAGAAGCGCTGGAGGACCTGAAGAAAATCAAAGCCGGCGACGGTGCTACCATTCGTGTGGTCGAGGAAGGCGGCAAGCGAGTCGCAAAGAGCTTCAAGATCCGTCCAAAAGATCCGAATACCGCCCGAGCCGATGCCATGTTACTCGACCTGAAAGATTCGCACTGGCTCAACCGGAAGTACGCTGCGGAGGTGCTGGGTGAGTTGAAAGATCCTCGCGCCGTGGAGCCGCTCGTGGCCGCATTGACAGACGAGGTCGGTGATGTCCGGCAGCGAGCCTACGATTCACTTATCAAGCTTGGAGGTCCATCGGTCCCCTCACTGATTCCCCTCCTCGTATCGGAGGAAGACGAGATTCGTCAATCGGCGACCGAAATCTTGCGGAAAATCGGGAAGCCTGCGGTGGAGCCCCTGGCCACCGCCTTAGCCGACGCCGACGATCGACTGAAGACGCGGATCATGAAAGTCTTGGATCGGATGGGTTATAAACCAAAAACGAAGGAGGCGGCTCCCAAGGCCGAGTTGCCACGGCTGACCTAGTCAGCGGATGTAGGCCTCCTCCAGCAATGCCACGAGAAGATATCCGCTTAGTATACTGCGGCTGCTTTTACTGCTCACGAGCGTTGTATCTCAATAGCTCTCACACAATCCGTTCGGCATCTACCCCTTGGGACTATATGCTGCACGTCCTACCGATACATGCTTGAAGCCAGCTGATGTGACTCGTTCAGGGTCATAGACGTTCCTCAGATCGATCAAGAGGGGCACACGCATGGTGGACTTCAGCTTTTCGAAATCAAGATTTCTGAAGACATTCCACTCGGTCATGATCACCAACGCATCCGCGCCTTCTGCCGCATGGTAAGCATCTTGACAGGGTTTAAGTTCCGGCATCATCTGACAGGCTTCCGTCAACGCTTCTGGATCGTAGGCGCGAATGGTGGCACCTTCGCCCACAAGTACCCGACCAATCGCCAACGCGGGAGCCTCTCGGAGATCGTTCGTGTTGGGTTTAAACGACAGGCCTAGAAACGCGAATGTTTTTCCTTTCAATCCACCCACGGCGTCCCGAATCTTCTCGACCATCCGCCCGCGTTGGATATCATTGACATGCGACGCAGCGGAAGCAATCTGCATCGGATATCCGTTGCGTTCGCCGGTTTGAATGAGCGCAGCCAAATCTTTCGGGAAGCATGACCCTCCAAAGCCTGGGCCTGCATGGAGAAACTTGGACCCGATGCGATGATCCAATCCCATACCCTTCGCCACCAATTGAACGTTGGCACCGACCCGCTCGCACAGATTGGCGATCTCGTTGATGAACGAAATCTTCGTCGCCAGGAACGCATTGGACGCATACTTGATCAATTCAGCCGTCGGCACATCGGTTACGACGATCGGAGTCTCGATGAGGTACAGCGGACGATAGAGATCCTTCATGATGGCAACCGCTTGATCACTGTCTGCGCCGATGACCACGCGATTCGGACGCATGAAATCTTCAATGGCCGAGCCCTCTCGAAGAAATTCAGGATTTGAAACCATGTCGAACCGGATCGGCGTCTTCTGTGTCTTTTTGACGACTTCACGAATGACTTCGCCGGTCCCGACCGGCACCGTTGACTTGGTGACGATCACTTTGTAACTGTTCATGTGGAGAGCGATGCCTCTTCCCACTTCTTTGACGAAGGACAGGTCGGCGCTACCATCCGCGCTCGGTGGAGTACCCACAGCGATGAAAATCACCAGCGCCTTGTCCACAGCCTGAGCAATATCCGTCGTAAAATTCAACCGGCCTTCCTTACTCCCCTTCGCAACAAGTTCCGCCACTCCTGGCTCAAAAAACGGGATTTCTCCATTCTTAAGCTTCTCGATCCTTCGGCTGTCGTTATCCATACAGGTGACATTCACCCCAAACTCAGCAAAACAGGCCCCTGTCACCAGTCCAACATAGCCGGTTCCGATCACACTGATATGCATGCCAGATCCTCCTTCGCCCTAAAGAATTTTTTCAAAAGTATAACAACCTGAACCGCCTCGGGCAATGAATTCCATGATCGGTCCACAACTGAATGCCCGCTGACCTTCGTTGACTCTCGCAAAATACGTTGAGTACAATCCGACGCCGCTTCAAACTCAACTCAGGAGAAGGGCTCCCAGACTCCCGTCCAATCGATGACGCCTCATTCACCTCGCATTCCACGATGGTTCCTGCTCGGCACCGCCCTCGTCACCGGGGCGGTCGTGATGGCCTTGGAAATTTTGGGAAGTCGGCTGTTGGCCCCTGTGTTCGGCAGTTCATTGTTCGTGTGGGGCGCGTTGATCGGCGTGATCCTCGCCGCGATGAGCAGCGGCTATGCGTTCGGTGGATGGGTCTCCGATCGCTATACCAGCGGACAGGTCCTGGCGGCCTTATTGTTATTTTCAGGTGGATGGACATTTCTCGTCGCATGGACGAACCAACCCATTTTGTTTGAGATCGAGAAGCTGGTGCAAGATCCACGTTGGGGCCCCTGTCTCGCCGCCACAGTTCTTCTTGCTCCACCCGCATTCGGCCTCAGCGGTGTCTTACCGGCCATGTTGCGGTTAGCCGTGGCCGACATGGATCACCTCGGTCGACAGACCGGCCGCATGATCGCCCTCTCGACCGTGGGAAGTTTGGCCGGGACCTGGGGAACCGCCTTCTTCCTGTTGTCGTGGCTGGGGAGTCAATCGCTCCTCGCCTGGTTGGGCGGCATCCAGGTCGGACTTGGGGTCCTGTGGCTGATGAGAGGAACCCCTACTCGCCCGCTGGTGCCGTTGATTGCGATTGGCTGCATCGCGCTGCTAGGGATGCTGGCTCTCCACCCCATGCAACGACTCAGAGCCCCCATCCATCAAGAGGAAAGTCCCTACCAGCAGATCCGCATTCGTGAGGATGATCTGTTCCGCTATCTCGTCTTGGACCGGACATTTCACGCTACCATGTGGAAAGTCGAACCGGTTTCTCTCTTTCTTCCGTACAGCCAAATGATGGTCGCGTCGCTGGCATTGGTGTCCGAGCCAAAACGCGGTCTTATCATCGGTCATGGTGGCGGTTCAATAGCGAAGTGGTTGGCACAACAGTGGCCCACATTGGAGTTGGATGTCGTGGAGTTCGACCCGGTGGTCGTCCGCATGGCGGAAGAGTATTTTGCGTATCGTCCTCCGGCCAACCACCATGTCTTTGTGAAAGACGGTCGAGCCTTTCTAAACGCAACGGATCGGACGTACGATCTCATGTGGATCGACGCGTTTGCGCGAGACATGATCCCGTTTCATCTGACCACAGCGGAGTTCTACGCGCTGGTACGGGCACACCTGAACCCAGACGGTATTGTTGCAGTCAACCTGGCCTCATCCGGGAAAGAAGGGGATCTCGCCCGCGCTTCGGCGGTCGTGCAGACGATGAAGCAGGCCTTCCCAGCCTTGGAGAGTTTTTCGGTGGAAGGACCGTGGAAGACAGGCATGTCTCCTGCGAAGAACTTGGTGTTCTTTGGAGGCCGTTTCATTGAACAAGCCTCAGCAGATCAGACCCTTTCGAAGATTACCCAGGCGGCCATGAAACAGCAATTACCGATGGAAACAATCGCGTTATTGAATACGCGCCGGACTGATCCCTGGCCCCAGGGTGTGGTCCTAAGTGACGATTTCGCCCCATATGATCTGCTGCTTGGACGAGAGCGATCGCAATTGGTCGAATGAGGATGGGTTTCGCTAGACTGGCTCGTTGGGACGCTGTGCAGGCCTGGAAACTCCCTGATCATGACACCCGCTCCAAGTATGAAGGCCGTGATTGCCGCCCTCGACCAGGAAGCGAAGTACCGCAGTGATCTCCGCCTGTCTTTTCAGAAAATAACGAGCAGACGACCCGTTCTTCTTGCCGACCCTCACCGTCAGGATGCGGGAATCTTGTAGCGCAAAGACATCTTCATCGGTTTCGTCATCCCCTACATAAAGCGCCAGGGAACAATCAAGCCGACGCATGTACTCCAGTAATGCTGTCCCTTTATGTGAAGCCGTCGGCGGCATCACATTGACGACAGATTTCCCGAGAACGATACGCGGAGGGGGAGACAACTCTCCAATCACTCGAGTAATCAGCACCCGGGCCTCCTCTCGATGTTCGACGGTTCGATAGTGAAAGGAGAGCGAATAGGACTTATCCTCAATAGACACCCCGCAGTGCGCCAGTTCGTGGTGAAACCGGTCGGTAACCGACTGCAACCAGGCCCGACAGGTCTCGCGTACTTGTTGCCGATCCTCTTCCCGCGTATGAGGACCTTCTGAGCCATGGTTACCGATCAAGTGAGGCACGACCGTTCCCACCCGCGATTGCAGATCTTCGACGGAACGTCCGGAGATAATTGCAGCAGGGGCTCTCTGGGCAAGCTTTTCAAGCCAGAACCGGATAGGACGTGACAGTCTAGCCGCATGATGCTCTCGAACGATCTTCGCCAGGGTGCCATCAAAATCAAATGCGTAGAGCGACCTCCCCTTCACAAGATTCTCCAACTCCAACTTGCCTGTTTCCGTCAAGAGATAATCCATGATACCTGCGATACCTTTCGATCAGCTCAACAAACTCGGTCGTCGTACCTGTTTCATGACTCGTTCTTTTTGCCGCATGCGAGCAGCATCGATGAGCATCCGGCCCGCCCACCGATAGACATTGAACTCTTGGATCAGCCCACGCATACTCTGCATCCTGGCCCGTTGCTCCACCTTCGGCATTGTCAGTCCAAGATGGAGCGCTGCGGCAAACTGATCGATGTCGTAAGGGTTGATCACCAGCGCCTCTGTCAGCTCCCGAGCGGCTCCCGTAAATTGACTGAGAATCAACACCCCTTGTTCATCGTCCCGGGCACCGACAAACTCCTTCGCGACGAGATTCATCCCATCATGGAGACTGCTCACCACACACAGATCCACGCCACGGTAGCACTCATAGACCTCAGCCGGTTCATGATGTTGAATTCGAAGGCAGATCGGCTCATAGCCGCTATGCCCGAATCGCTTATTGATCTGCTCGGCCAACGCAGAGACCTGACTGGTAAAATGGTGGTACTGTTCGATGACGGAACGACTCGGAGCCGCGATCTGGATAAAGGTAAACTTTCCGATCCATTCAGGTTGGAGTTCCAACAGACGTTCCACCGCCATGAACCGCTCGAGAATGCCCTTCGTGTAATCCAACCGTTCGACCCCCAGGCCGATGAGGCGATCTTCCGGCATCCCGTACGCCTCTCGCAGCCTGGCCCGGCATTCTTGGATCGGTTGCTGGTTGCGAAGCCATTGCAACGGCCACTCGATGGAGATCGGATAGGGGTTGACTGCAGTCAGTTTCCCTCCATAGGACACCGTAGAACTGTTCCGATCGATCCGTGCCTCAAGGGTACGATCGACACTATCGATGAAATTATTGCAATGCACCCTGGTGTGGAACCCCAAAATGCTGCTCCCCAGGAGCCCCTCCAGAATTTCCTCCCGCCAGGGACAAATCCCGAAGCTTTCCGCATTCGGCCAAGGGATGTGCCAAAACATGATGATCGTAGCAGTCGGCAACCGCTCTCGAATGAGCTTTGGAAGAAGAGCGAAATGGTAGTCCTGAACGAGTATGACCGGATTGTCGGTCGTCGCTTCCTCATAGACGGCCTGGGCGAACCGTTCATTGACGGCCACATAATGCTTCCAATCTGACGACCGGAAAGTCGGCCGGACATGAGCGATGTGGCAAAGCGGCCACAATCCCTCATTGGAAAATCCATAGTAATACCCGGCCTCTTCCTCTGCCGTCAGCCACACGCGTCGAATCTGATAGGTAGGATTCGAGGGCGGGACACTCACATGGTGGCGTTCATCCACGACATCCCGATCCGCAGATCCGTTTCCATGCGCGACCCAGATTCCTGAACAGGCACGCATCACCGGCTCGAGGGCCGACACCAACCCACTCGCCGGCACCTGCACTGCGATACTTTGCCCTTGCCAGAAATGAGCGTAGGGCTGCCGGTTGGAGACGATTAATACCTGGTCGCCGGAAAATTGTTCGTGAAGGATCGACTTGAGACTGGCCGGTGTCCATGAAATCTGGCTCTCATCCCGCATTCGGCGATCGGTCTCGAGCGCCTCCACTAACGAACGCAAATCCTTCGCCAGCGGCTGAAGTTCCGGGGCATGCTGCTCCTGCGTCAGTGGAGTCAAGAGTCGCTCTCCCTTGACCATTGCTCGCACTCCGGCCACCCATTCCTTCCAGCTGAAATGCGCGATGAGCAACGTCACCAGTGAGATAATCGCCGTCAGCGCTGCAAAGACATAAAAGACATAGCGCTTCGTATCACTGCTCCGCTGTTGAATAAACCGCATATCATGAAGCAACAGGAGCCGTCCAAGGCGGCGCCCGTTGGATTCGATAGAAGCCGACATAATGTGCATCGGTCCGCTACCAAACGACCGCACGTCGGAAGAGTTTGGTGCCAGACTCAGCGTCTCCTGACAGGTAACGTCCTGTGGAAATGCCTGGGTCTCATAGAGCAGGCGATTCTCCAGATCGCAAAATCCCACGGCAAAGAGCCGCTCATCCTGAATAATACGAGTAAAATAGGCGGAGATCTTGCCCGTCGAGTTGGAAACCAGCAGATCGGCCAGCGGCCCCCCCATGGTGCTGACCATCAGCTTGGACCGCATATCGAGGTCGCGGATAAACCATTTGAGTTCGAGCGAGTCCACGACCGGGACCACCCCATAGGCGATCACGGCCAACACGATCACCAAGGGAAGGACAAACCTCAGTGAAAGCGCAAAGAGCCTCATGGAAATAAGTTAGTTTACTTTCACCCAGAAATCAAATATGGTCATGCTGTGTACCAGTTCGGCCTCATCGGTAACTGCCAGATTTCCGCGCTAATCAGTGCCCACGGATCGATCGACTGGCTTTGCCTACCGAGGCCGGATAGCCCCCCGGTTTTTGGGAGGATCCTGGACCAAGAAGGGGGACATTTTTCGATCGACCCGTCCGTTCCTCTATCGGAAACGACCTCCAAGCAGCATTACCTCCCCAATACCAATATCTTGGTCACGACTGTCTCTCTCCCGAACGGGGATGCATACCAAATCACCGACTTTTGTCCTCGCTTTCTACAGTACGGTCGAGTCTATCGGCCGACCGCCCTCTTCCGAATCGTTGAGCCGCTCAGCGGCACCCCCTCCGTTCGCGTCTGTTGCAAACCAGTGTCCGGCTGGGACAAGACACCCGTGCGATTCGTTCGCGGCAATAGTCACTTCCGGTATGACATACGCGGTGAATACTTGCGGCTCCTGACCGACATGCCACTCACCTATCTCTGCCAAGAAACGCCGGTCGCACTGACGTCAAAAATGTACTTCGCGCTGACTTGGGGAATCGGAATCGAGGACGACCTCGTTAAAGTCAGCCACGAATTTTTGGACCAGACTATTAAATATTGGCGGATCTGGGTGAAACACTGTTCCATTCCCGTGCTCCATCAGGAAGAAGTCATTCGCTCGGCCCTCGCACTCAAGCTCCACTGCTACGAAGACACGGGTGCCATCCTTGCGGCCTTGACTACGAGCCTCCCTGAAGAGCCAGGCGGCCCGCGGAACTGGGACTATCGGTACTGTTGGCTGCGCGACGCGCATTTTTCACTCTCGGCCTTCTATAACTTGGGGCATTTCGAGGAAATGGAAGGGTTCCTCAAGTTTTTACTGAACGTCTGTTATGCCCGCGAACAATCACATGATCGGCTCGCGCCGGTCTACACGCTCAGCCAAGACCTCCCCCTCCCGGAAACCGAGCATTCCAACTGGCAGGGCTTTCTGGGAAGCGGACCGGTACGCAGCCACAATCAGGCGGCCGAGCATGTGCAAAACGACGTCTACGGCGAGATGCTTCTAACGCTGGCACCGATCTTCTTCGACAAACGCTTCTATGACCTTCGCACGAGGGATCACGAAGCGCTGGTCGCGAACTTGATCCGCCTGTGTGAACGAAGTATCTCTCAACCGGATGCCGGGCTCTGGGAAATTCGGAACGGCTGGCAGGAACATTCCTTCACGAATCTCATGTGCTGGGCTGGCCTCGATCGCGCTTACCGCATCCAGCAGGCCGGATTTCTCCGCGAGTTAACGATTGATCTCGACGCGGCACGGACCCGAGCAGCCAACGCCCTGCTTCGAGCGATGAAGGATAAGGCGTTACGGAACGGCCCCAAAGACGACAGTTACGATGCCTCCTTAGCTCAATTGGCTATTGTTGGATTTCCGGATCGAGAGGTCTGCGACACCACAGTCTCTCAGATCAAGCAGGCCCTCGCCCTTCGGCACGGAGGAAAAGAGACTGGATTTTTCTATCGGTACCTGCGGCAAGATGACTTCGGCAAACCCCAGTCGAGCTTTGTGATTTGCTCGTTCTGGGTCGTTCAAGCCTTGGCAAAACTCGGTCGCTTGCCAGAAGCCAAGCACATCATGAATCAGTGCCTCGCCGGCGCAAACAGCGTCGGACTCGTGGCCGAGCACTTTGTGCCGGAGACCAGAACCCAGCTCGGAAACTTCCCCCAAGCCTACTCCCACGTCGGCTTGATCAACGCCGCCTTTGCCATCAGCCCTCCCTGGAGCGATGTGTTGTAGGGGCGAGCGAACCCTGGCGGTACGCGCCCTTGAGCCCTAGTGACCACATCCTCCTAGGCTTGTCGTCGTATATCCAGATTGGTATAATTGAATCGTGAAACCGCTGCGTTTTCTCGGAAACTCATTGGAGTGCCTCCGACAGTTTCCGGAGGACGCATCGGCATGATGCAGGGTACCAACTGGAGCGAGTGCAGCACGGCAAGCAACCGACCGATTTCAAATCGATGCCGTCGGTTGGGAAGGGTGTCGAAGAACTACGGTTATGGGGTGACGCTGGTACCTATCGCGTGCTCTACATAGCCCGATTCGCTGAAGCCGTCTACGTGCTGCATGCGTTTCAGAAGAGAACACGAGCCACGAGCAAGCGCGACATCGAGTTGGCAAGAATGCGGTATGCTGAACTCAGGCGAGGGAGACATGACTAAAACGATCCACAGCTTCAAGAGTGTGTGGGATGCCTTGGCCGATACACCCGAACAGGCGGCGAATTTGCGTGCACGAGCTGGGCTCATGCGGCAAATCACCGAGGTCATTGAGGAGAACGGATGGACTCAGATGGAAGCAGGCGCTCAATGCGGGGTCACGCAGCCACGGATCAATGATCTGCTCCGCGGGCGGATCTCGCGCTTTTCATTAGATGCGCTGGTGAACATGGCCGCGGCGCTTGGGTGCCCGGTCCGAATCGAATTAGAGCATCCCAAGCACAGGCGGCTCACCCGGGTGGGTCGTTCTGCTTAATCCCAGCCTTCAAAGGGACATTACAATCTTCCACGGCTTGTATTTCGATGTATACGGTGAACCGCCAGCGCTATGCGGCTCAAGTCGTGCGTCCAGATCATCAGTGAGTCCGATGTAACGCTGGGTTGGAACGGGAAGGCTTTGGAGGAGGTAGACGTACTTCATTCTTTGCGAATCCCAGTTTACTGAAGCCAAACCAGGGAAGAAGGCGTCCTCCTTCGCTCAAGCTACGGAGGACAACCTTCAAAAACTTTTCGCTTGGCTTGCCAACCGAAGCCTTAGCGAAGGTTGGTGGAGGCGAGGGGAGTTGAACCCCTGTCCGAAGATCGTCAGTGCACTGTGTCTACATGTGTAGCCGACAATTTAAATTTCGCGGCCATCCACGCCCGTCGGCAGGCTTAGAACAGCCACTAGCCCAGAAAGTTCTCGTCCTCGGCCGCTGAGCACCGACCTGGGACCAGCCCGCTGCATCGCGCCGTTCCACCCCCGCGGGCCTCAGATGGAATGACGTCACAGCTTAATTAAGCTGCGAGTGCCAGTTCTTGGTTGGCAGTTGCGTTTTCCCGGAGTTTTACGAGTCCCCGAGAGCTCGACATGCAACGGTGACTTCAGTATCCCCGTCGAAACCGGTCGCCCCCTTTCGTTCATTACGTGAAAAGTTAGACGTGAAAGGTAAGAGGTAAAAGTGAAAGGCCTGATTTCCTTTGGCACTTCCTAACGCTAACCTTTTACTTTTCACCCTTCACTTTTTACCAATATAGCCATCATACCGCACCGGTCAAGTGGATACCAGGACCTCTTCAAACCGCTACTCCTCCGATGCGAATCACGAAATCCGTAGCCTCCTCCCCAGGAAGAGGCTATGCTGGATCCTACGTGGATGTGCCTATACAAGGGTACGAGGTCGAGACGACCCGCTATCAGATCGGGACGGTGTCCTATCAGATTCGGACCCTTCGCGATCGACGGCAGTTCTCCGACCCTGACGGTTGCGCCGAGCGGATTGGAATCTCCTCGGCCTCCTGGCCTCTCTTTGGTGTCGTGTGGCCGGCCGGGCTCGCGCTCGCCGAGGAGATGAGTCGATTTCCCATCGCGGGCAAACAGATTCTCGAAGTCGGGTGTGGGATCGGCCTCCCCAGCCTCGTTCTGCAACAGCGCGGTGCCAATATCACCGCCTGCGACTACCACCCTCTGGCCGAGGAATTCCTCAGAAAGAACACAGACCTCAATGGGCTCGCGCCCATTCCCTTCTTCAACGCCCCGTGGCTGGAACCTACCCTTGAACTGGGCCGCTTCGATCTCATCATCGGCAGCGACTTGTTATACGAGCGGAATCATCCCACCCAGCTTGCGGATTTCTTGGCCAGCCATGCCAAGCCCACCTGTCAGATTCTCCTCACCGATCCGGGCCGACACCGCTGCGGCGAGATGAGTGCCAAACTCACCTCACAAGGCTATGGCTGTACCGAAATGCATCTTGAATGGGGCAAACCGCTCAAGCCATTCCAGCGGGGACACCTTTTGAATTTCGTACGCTGCCACGCGCCATCGTAAGTTGGCTGTCCGACCTTCACCGGGCCACATTCAAGTCGCCGGGCCACCACAAAGGTCAAGATTCTGAGTGCGACGCCCTAGCCGAGGACCACCAATTCGCTTTCCCCTGCAAGCGCTACTCATCAAGGCTCGGACGGACCAGGTATGGTCCATAGTGAACGGCAAAGAGGAGATAGGTTCCGCTCCAGCCAAATGCGGATAGCCCAAGTATCGCATGGGTCAGAACCGTGGGAGTCTCGGCGTTCGGAACGAAGATGCGTAACAATGCCCCCGCGTTGACCAGTAGATACATCGCCACAGTGAGCTGGTCGGCATGCCGCGGTCTGCCCGTGTGGCCGAGACTTGCACGGGTCATGACCGCCAGCGTCATCGTCCCCATCGCGCCGCTGGTGAGGACATGAACGGCATTCGCGGTAGACAGCCCAAATCCGAGTATCGATCCACCAAGAGCCAACAGAAACAGGCCGACCCATCCATATCCAACATGCAGAATCAGCACGAGCGGTTCCTTCCATGTCAGCCAGCCTTTCCAGCGAATGAGACGCACCAGACTCGCGACGCCGCTCACGATTAGCATAACGCCCGTCGACTGACTCTCCGGCTGAGCGATCCAGCTGATCGCCCCTACGAGAACCAGAACGATTGCGACACCATCCACACGAGAAAAGACTTCCGGCAGCCGAGAGAGCTTCTCATTGATGAAGAACTCGCGAGTAAACGTAGGCGTAAGACGCCCGCCGATCACGGTCAACATCAACGTCATAACGGAGAGTGCCAGACGTTCGGGAAAATCAGTCGGCCTACCCTGCAACGCGGATAGGTGAAAAAGAATATTCGCGCCTGCAAAACAACTGACTAGCATACCGATCGGAGCACGACCCCAGATACGAGCGGCGATGATTTCCCGCCAGACATAGGCGGCTAGCACGACCAAGAACGCGCCATCGATGACGGCAGCAGCTGAGGATCCAAACCATGGTGATGCTACGAACGCCCGCCCAGCCAGCCACAACAGAAACATCAGCAACAACGGAACGCCTCTTAACGGCATCCGATCCGTCCAATTGGGCATGGCCGTCAACAGGAATCCAGCAATCAACGCCGGCAAATACCCAAACAGCATTTCATGCACGTGCCACTCGCGCGCAGGATAGAGAAACTCCGCCTGTATCTGGCCTGCGAACAAAGCAACCCAGGTGAGGACGACCAGCCCGGCAAATAGCGCTGCACCTAAAAAGAAGGGTCGAAACCCATACGACAGGAACGCCGGTCCTTCATAACGAGGAAATGTCGGCTCATCAGCTTCTTGTTGCACAGCTGGAACCGGCTGGTGAATGACCTGGATCTCTTTCGTTGACATGGAGCAGGATTCTCCTGTGCAGACCAGCAGCCTGTCAACCAAGCGCGAGGACACATGGACGGGCTGGTTCTTATCGCAGGCGATTCAGAAACCGTTTTGAGGCAGGATAGGTGTTCCAGAGCAGTTCGAGTGTGATGGATGTTAACAATGCCGTAAGTTGTGTCGCTTTCTCTTCTGTTTGCGCTGCGGGCCCTTGCTCCCGCAGACGTTTCCACTGTTCATGCAAGGAAGTGTATTGCTTCGAGACCAAGGTGTTCACCTTCGCAACCCAGAACCGAGGATTTTCTGGATCCATCACATACTCTCCCTGGCCCCGGCCGAAATGGGCGATGGCCAGGTATCGGATGATGACGTCTTGCACCAGCATGTCCAGATACTCATCCGACCACGTCACTGGAGTTGGCGTTCGTCCTGCCTGCCGTTCTGCCCAGGCCTCCCCTCCGAAAAATCCAAGCACGCCTCCCACCACTGCCCCAGCCACCGTGAACAGCCCCAGACTCACCCCACCGGTTGCAGTATCGAGATGGAGTCCGGCATAGGCTCCACTGGTCAACGCACCACCGATCCCGCCGATGGCAGTCCCGCTTAAGGTCGCATCACCATGCCCCTGTGAGCCTCGCTGGACTTCGACGTGTTCCATTCTGGCCTGGATTACCCCGATAGCATCCCCTTCCAGGCCATGCAGCGCAATAACCGCTTTCGTCGTCGCCCCGACCTCGTTCATCAACTCCTTCAAGAGACCATCGACCGCCTGTTGCTTCTGTTCATCTATCGGTGAGCCGTCACCCCTGGTCATCACCCGCGATCTCGCCGCGCGCACGACCAACCGAGCCCACTGCTCCATCGCCGTATGGAAGACGGACAGATTTGCATTCTGCCAAGCGCTGAATAATCGATTCATGAGGGGACGGTCCTGGGAAGGAAGCAGCGATTGAATCGTCTCGAACAGAATCCCTTCTTGGACCCAACAGCGGCTGAATGCATCGAGACTATGAACTTCCCTGACAAATCCATAGCGGGCGAAGTAGTCCTTCCAGGGTTGTTCGAGATGCTGCCGTGCGTCACGGTCCCTGGGAGGGCCTGTTTGGTTCAGGAGGACAACGACGGGTTTTCCGATCCATTCGAGCAGCTGCAGTTCCGAGCCAAGGTACCCGGCCATGCTCGGTTCTTCAGCCGCATTTACGAGATAGAGGACAACGTCCGCCTCTTGCTGGACGTTCAACACAGCCTGCTGCGCACACCAGGACGGCCGGTCACGAAATCGATCCCATACTTCCGTTAAAATCCGTACGATCGGATTCTTGGCCCCCTGTAACCGAGAGAGGATCTTTTGACAGTTGGGAAATCCGGGCGTGTCCCAGAGCTGCAGAGACTCTCCTGCATCCGTTTCGAGCACGGTGTACTGTTGGTTTTCGAGTGTCACATGTGCACGATCGGCGACGAGGCCGATATCCTTCCGAAGCAACGTTCTGGCAAGTGTGGTCTTCCCGATATTCGTATGGGAAATCAAGGAGAGGGCGATCTGCGATTTTTGGATGTTCATCGCGCCACCCGAAAATCACCAGGCCATAGACAGTTGGACAACGCTTGCAGCTCCACATCCGGTGGACCAGAAGGATCTCGGTATTTCAGAGCTTGGAGTCCACACGCTTGCACCAGCGTCGCCCAAGACTGGCACCTTTCCTTTAAACGCTTCTCATGATCGATCTGCGCATAAGCCTCGCAATCCAGAACGACCAGCAGCATGTTCGATCGTCCCCTGTCTCGTATCGTCGCTTTCAACTCCTCCAAAAATTCGCTGTGCGTTTCCTCAGGAGCCTGAGCGACATTGAACAGGACGACAGCACACAGCGCTCGATCGGGGTCGGACGGAAAGTCTGGAGGGCGAGCACCATAGGGAACCGAACTCCCGACATGGATATCCGCCAAAACGCCGAACGCATCGTTAAGGAATGTCATCAACCGATCGTCCGCCTCCTTCAGTCGATGGCTATAGGCCAACACATCGATGAACAGTCCTTTCCCCCGATAGGGATTCAGTAGACGCTGAAAATACGGATCATTGTTCGGCAGCTGCACATCGGCATCCAGGCGGGCCGTGCGAAACCACCCCACCATCGCTAACAGCGTTCGCGGTAGGACAATAAACAGCACCGTTGTCACCGCCCAGAAATGAATCCAGATCGCGGCATTGGCCCTGGCCGTACCTTGCAGCTCGGCGATGGCTTCCACCCCAGGGATTGGGATCCTCAACAGCCAACTCGCCGGTGCGAATAGGAAGGAGAGCAACGTGTGGACCCCCTGAGACTCCATGAACGTGCTGTTCCATCCGGCCTTATAGAGAAAACTGAACCCGCGCAGATAGAGCCCCACCATCACGCCGACCGCCAACGCCGCCGCAGCCGCGTGAAGAAGGCTACGGGCATGGGTGACCAATAAATCGCGACCACTCCGGAGCAGCCGCGTGGCATAGGAGGCAAGCGATGCGGCGATCCACTGCACCTCGTCGGGACTCTCTGCACGATCGGAGCGCAGTCTGCTCAGCTGTCCCTTCACGACAAGTCCTAACAGCCATTCCCCCAACCCCGGCAGACCGGGCTGCGCCCGGTCTCGTGACGGTTGAGAAACAACCATGTTGTAGAGCAACACGAGATAGACCACCGCATTCCAGAGGAGGAGAGTGAGAAGCGGAAAATTCAGGAGATTAATATGGCCGGCAGGCCCGATAGGGTCGGCGAGGAAACCTCCCACCAGCGCACAACCGATCAACAACGTGACCGGAGTTCTGACCCGTAGAACCGCGAGGGCTGACGTGAACATCGGGTGCGTCTGTGTGAGTCGATCGACAATGCGCTCAGCCCGTTCAAGAACCCGCACTTCCCCGGCATGCAGAGGGTCTCCCGTAGCCGTGCGATCTCTCACGTCATTGACATGGGGGGCCGGCTCCCGTTCGTACCGCAAGATAAACTTGTGGTTCGGGTCCTGTTCTTCGCACGCCTGAACCAAGAGCACTTTGGCCAGCTGATCAAACGTCATCGGTGGCTCACGACGTACCCGCCGTTTCAATCGGAGATTCACAATCACTTGCACCACTCACACGCATGTCCCCGTTGTCTCCATCTTGCCTAGAAACGCATTCGCAGCGCGACAGTGTTTGGCATTATCGAGGCCCCAAATGGTTCCGTCAATGAGACGTGTGGGATCCTCGCTCGACTCATCTCGTAATAGAAATTCCGGACCATCGGCATCACCTCTGCGCTCTCTCAGAGTGTAGCTCGACCCGCTCGTGCACAAGTCAACAATAAGGAGAGAACAAGATGAGGCGTTTCCAAGATTCTGCCCCCTGCGCTCTTATGGAACGTACCAGAAGAAAGCCCTGTATCATTTTGTCCTTCTGAGCGTATCACTTGGGATACGCCGCCCCGGCCTCCCCACCGAATATTAATAGCCCCATCACTCCCAACGATCTCGCACCAACAATCGGCGCAGACCAGCACCAGTTGACGATTCTGAACCAAACCATAGTACTGCAACCGCAAACAACAAGGCATCTTGTTGGCGCCACTCCTCGTCGTGGCATCATCATTGCGTATAAGACTCACTACATACCGAGCACGATTATCCGCGCTCATCTAATCACAAGGAGGGATTCCCATGAGATGCACGAAATGCTGTGGGCTGATGGTGGTGGATCATTTACTGGATATGAAGGAGAGCTATCTGCCGATGTGGATGCAGGCCCTTCGGTGCCTCACCTGCGGCAACATCGTAGACCCACTGATCCATTTTCATCGCGCGACTCAGCAGGCACAACGAGCCAGCCGGCTCACGACACGATTTACAAGAAAGACAACTCGACCGGCTGTGGCGGCATAGCAATCCGGCGGTGCTGCAGGACTCAAGAATGAGCCATGTCCTGTGCTGGATGTCTTCTTGGACCTGTTCCATCTTATTCAGGTTCTGAAGCACCGCCCACGTCGTGCATTCGTGGCGGTAACGTGATGCCGCAGCATATACACGTCGCCTTCAAAACAGTTCTGACTTCAGATTCACCCGCCCCTCCGAACCGCTGGATAAGGACTGCGGGACTCCCTCCTGTGTAATAGCACGGCGCCGCAGGTCTTCAGGCAGGTCCGCCAGATGAATGCGGCAACGACTTTCTCCCAACTGCAACACAATTACGGTTTCCACGGGACATGAGACGAACTGGTATTGGTCTACTCCGCATGGCCCCTCATAGTATCTAATTAGATTCAGTCCCCCCTGAATCCAATTAGATTCACCTTCCCGTAGATTGAACCACCCACAGCATAGAACCCCTTGTTAGTGTTGGGACACCCTCGAATCTGACTGGATGACCTCACGGGCATGTCGTTTGCTTTACCGTTGAAACACTGGGTCGCTGGACCGCACAAGGCCAGAGTCGTGAAAATGGTTGTATATATTCTGATTCCTAAAACTTAGGAACAAACGCAACAACCCAACAGTCGCACCCTAGGCGCGCCTCACGACAAGCCAACGCATGCGAGGGAATTTCTCTCAGCCTATGCGTCCAGTTGGTATGGATAGCACAGAAGGCTATCACATCACTTAATTTTCATGTTCCAAAGGAGGCTTCAATGAAGAGGTATTTCAGTTTAGGCGCTGCTCTCTGCCTTGCGGCGGGAGTAGCCGGCTGTTCTGGAGACGATCCCGCGCCGCCTGCGGCGGGAGGGCCCACGCCCGTCCCCGCAGCTGTCACGTTTGACGTCACGGACGAAGCAGGCCATTGGTTTGATCTTGGCAGCGCCAATAAGCTTGCAGGAACCCAGTCCCTAGCCATAGTGAAGCCAGGCGATAAGGTGGCATTCCTTCAAACCAAGTCGATACATGGCCCGAATGGTGCTGGCCCATCGCGTGTTGAGAGCTTCCATACCGTCACGAGCCTGATTTGGCCGGCCACTGCGACCGCCGCAGAGCGTATCGATCAGGACAAAGCGAACAAGGACGACCATGAGGTGACATTGAACGCTCCTGGTCTCTATGTGTTCGTGTGCAAGCTGCACCCCTATATGCTGGCAGGCGTGATCGTGGATGATCCAGACACAAAAACTGCGGCAGGTGCGCCAGCCTTCGACATCGGTGACAACCTTCATCTCTTTGGCGTGACCCATACAGCCGATGTAAGACAAGCAGCAGATGCAACCAAGGCCTTTACCAGCAACTCAAACCTTGGACTCAGGTTGTTACGTGCATTCTTCGTGGTTACCAGCCCGACGAACTGGAAGGATTACACCAAGGTGGGACAAGCATATAAGCCGTCCTATCCCCCAGTAGCAGTCAAAGTTAATCCAGTCGGTGCCCTTCCACTTCCAAATGGGATTGTTCCTGACTTGAACGTAGCCCTGCAGGGTGCATTTGATGGCGAGCCCATCCCAACCGTTACAAAAAAACCATCTATCGATGGAATCGGCGAAGTGTGGGTAGACACCCAGTACGAGGTGAGCCAGACCAAAGGAGTAGCCTATCCCAGCACCGTGACGGTGGTCGATGTGGAAGGTGCAGACAAATGGACCGTCAAGCGCAAGATTGCACTGCCGGCCCAGAAGATGAACAACGCCCACAACCTCTGGGCCAGTCACGATCAGACGCGAATCTACAATACCGAGTGGCACGGCAAGAGCCTATACGTCCATAACCAAACGGACGGGACGCTCTTGCAAGAGATCGAGCTCGGCAACGATCCCGCTCACGTGATGACCAGAGTCAATAACGAGCAGGTCCACGTGGGGTTGAACGGGGAAGATGCGGTAGTCGAGTTGAATAAGGGCACTAATGGAAGCCTGACCATTAATCGGCGGATTCTGGTCCAGAATCCCGGTGAGAAGCAAGCTCAGCCACATGCCCATTGGATGGGACATGACGGCAATTCGATGGTGACCCCGAATTCCAATACGAACGACTCCACATTCTGGGACTTCATCACCGACAAGATTAAGTCCAAGCCAGCGACCGGCACCCTGCCGATCGCCTCAGGAATCAATCCGGACTCGACGAAATACTATGTCTCAAACTACTTAGGGCATAGCATTTCTGTCATCGATATGGCGACAGGGAACAACATCAACAACATCAGCTTGCTCCAGAACTACAACCCGGTGACTGGAGTCGTGGGGGGGAATGGGGCCATCGGTGGGCTGCCAATCCAAACGCCAGTCAGCCCGGATGGGAAATTTGTGATCACGGGAAACACCTTGACCGCGACGATCACGATCATCGATACGGCTGCAGATGGCGGAAAAGGCGCGCTCGTCAAGAGCATCGCGTGCGATCCAGGTTGCCACGGTGTCAACTTCGGGGCCAAGAAGGGCGGCGGGTACTATGCCTATATCACCAGCAAGTTCTCCAACCGCTTAATCGTACTCGACTACGATAAGAATAACGACGGCAATGTCGATGATGCCGAGATCGCAGGTTGGGTCGTGCTGGCCGACAATGCTGCGCCAAACGATGACCCCATCACAGCAAACGCTGGCATGGGCGGACAGGGATTGCTCCCTGTTCCCAATGTTTACAACGGCTGGGTGCAAAAGCTGCCATCTGGTGGGGGTGACGATAGCTTCTGTGGGCAGCTGACAGCTGCACAACGGAGTCCGTTCGCAGGTACGGTCATCACCCCTTGTAACCCCACACCATAGATTGTGTTCAGGCTGCCGGGATCATCCTGGTGCCTAACATAGCTGCCTAGCTAAGGGCCCGGTGCAGTGGTGAGAGCCACTGCACCGGGCCCTTTCATATTGCTAACGGATATGTGAAAAAGCGAGGAGCGACAGGGGATCCCTACTGAACTCCGTTGATCACAGCCAAGACTCGCCGGCCGTACCGCTCTGCTTTCATCTCGCCGATGCCTGGAATTTCTAAGAGTGCCGCCGGTGTCTCCGGCTTGGAACCGGCAATAGCCTTCAACGTCTTATCGTGAAAAATGAGGAACGGCGCCACGCCCTCTTCTTCGGCCAGTTCAGAGCGGAGTTGCCTCAACCGTTCAACGAGCTGCCGGTCCGGTGGCAACGTCATTGGGGCAGCCGTAGACACAGCATCCAAGCGACGCGGCTCTTGCACCGACCCACGAGACGAAGTGTCTCCCCTCTGTTCCAGCTCAACGGTACGAAGCCCTTGCAAGACCTCTCGCCCTGTGGAAGTGACCTCAAGCGTGGGATACTCCGTTCCTTCAACACGCAGGTATCCGGAACTGACCATCGCTTTCACATGGCCTGTGACGGACAACTTCGTCTCCGTTCGACAGACACCGTAGGTTGGACAGTCCGCGACACCGTATGCCGCAAGCACCTTCGACCGGCTTCCGCGAAGAATATCGACGATCCGCCCCAACCCGAACCGTCCACCACACCAGGCCACGGTATCCAGGATGGCCTGTGCAATCGCATGTCCTTGAGGAACCTTCCGGCTTGGTTGTCGCGCCGGCGTCACACAACGGTCACAGAGGCCGCAACGGCCCAGGGCGATCTCAGCCTGATCACTAAAATATTCCAGAATCACGAGCTGCCGGCAGGTTGAGGCTGACACATACCCCAGTAATTCTTGTAAAAGCGTCGTCATGCGCCCGGCACGTTCAGCGCCATCGGAATCCTTGGAGGCCTGCGAAATGAAATATTCTTGCGTGGCCACATCCCGTTCATGGAACAGCAACACACAGGCCGCTGGTAGGCCGTCCCGTCCTGCGCGGCCGGCCTCCTGGTAATAGGCCTCTACGCTTCCTGGAATGTCAAAATGGACGACCAGTCGGACATCCGGCTTATCGATCCCCATCCCGAAGGCATTCGTCGCCACGAGAATTCTTACGGCCCCTCGGCGAAAATCCTGATGCACCAGGCGCCGGGCGTCATCCGACAAACCCGCATGGTAGTAGCCGACCGACGGATGGGATTGCTCCAGCCACTCAGCCACCTCCTCCACCGTCCGACGGGTCGCGCCATAGATGAGGATGGTACCAGCTCCGGTCTCGCGAACCAGTCGGTCTACGCGGTCAAGTTTGTCTCGGAGGTTCTGACAGTGATGGACTGAGAACGCCAAATTCTTCCGGCGAAATCCGGCGACCAGTCGGACCGGATCCTGAAGCGACAGCCGCCGGCACACATCCGTCTGCACACGCGTAGTAGCCGTCGCCGTCAAGGCCAAGCAGGGAGGATTCGTGAGCTCCTGGCGCAGCCGGCCGATCTTCATATAGTCGGGTCTGAAATCATGGCCCCACTGGGAAATGCAGTGCGCTTCATCCACAACCAGCAACGAGACCCAGAGAGTCCGTAACAGGCGGAGAAATCCTTCATGCTGCATCCGTTCCGGTGCGAGATAGAGCAGTTGCACTCGCCGCTGTTGGAGATCTTCCAGGACGAGACTCTTTTCCAGCCCAGTGAGTCCGGAGTGAAACGCCGCAACCGCGATCTTGCGCTGCTTCATGGCCGTCACCTGATCCTGCATCAACGCGATGAGCGGCGAGATGACCAGCGTCAGCCCCGGCAGAATGGTCGCCGGAAGTTGGTAGCAGAGAGATTTGCCCTGGCCTGTCGGCATGACCGCCATGACATCGCGCCCGGCCAACACGGCGCGAATGACTTCTTCCTGACCAGGTCGGAATGCCGAAAACCCGAACCGTTCCTTGAGCTGTCGAGTCAGATCATTCACGGGGAGGCAAATCAGAGGGATAGAATAGTGTTCAAGACCCAGCGAGAAGGGAGTATAGATGAGCGGTTATAGGCAAGTCGAGCTGGTCGAACAAGAACCGGGAGTGAACAGATCCCTGTCGTCAGTCGCAACATGCCCTCAGGGAAAGCTGCCCTGAGGAATAGGACGAGAGCACACCAAGCAGAGAGATACCGATGTAGGAATGGTCAGGCTGCCAGTGAATCGTCCTCTGCAGCCTGGTCTCCGACTTGATTGATTCCATCAAGTCGCTGAATCCTCGGCTGATAAGCAATCACCTTACCGAGAATCATGGTTCGCAGGTCTTCATCCTCTATGTGGGATAGTGCGTCGTGAGCCCCGAGCATATCTCCATCTTGTGCCATATGCGCGGCGATGCCGATGAGCGGGAGGACCCCCGCGTTGCCCATCGCCTTCGCAATCTCGACGGCCCCGGAGCGATCTCCAGCTTTGATAAAGAGTTGCGGGAGCTCGAGATAGAAATGGCTCGCCAAGAGTGACGGATCGGGACAGGAAAGAATCGTGTGTTTCACAGCCTGCACATTCCCTCGTTCCGACTCGACGAAGAGCATCATCTGCCAGGCGTCTCGCAGATACCGTGTATCCGCGATCTCGCTCGCCGTCTGTCGTGCTCCCGTCATATCGCCCGCCAGTACTTGTCTGATCACCTGATTCTTCAACTCTTCATCGGTGGGTGTGTGAGTCGACATCATCATGTAGCTCCTTGGTTGACATGAGCAGTGTACTCAATCGGACATTCCGGATACCTGTTTCGAAATGTAACCGTCCCCGTTATCCTTGTCGATCATTTCAAGAGAAATGAACAGTAGCCTGCACCATCACATACTCAACCTCGGCGATCGAGAGATCGTTGCCACGCCACATCCCGCACTTTTCCAGAACGATGATGAGACATGGGTCGTTCCTCAACAGGCATGACAGCATTACTATTTCCGATGCCTTAACAAAGAACGCCCAGTAGTTGGTTTGAGGGGAGCCTTGATGAATTGACTTCCATTGCATCAGTGGGATGCGCCGACACCATACTATGATCGCGACAGATTGGGTTGTGATGAAACCAGCCACTCAAGCCATTGATTTATTTACGCCCGAACAGTTCTCAACCACCGGAAATCAATTTCCCCTCTTCACTTGCGCATATAAAATGTCCGGCTATACTTTCCAAATGCGTTCCTCCAAATACATTCTCTGGCAAGACGACAACGGCTGGCGCGGCTACCTGGAAGGCTACCCCGAGTACGAAGTCCAGGGTGAGTCGTTCGAAGAGCTGCAAGTGAAGCTGTGGCAGCTGCACCAGGAGCTCACGGGTCAGCATCAGGAATCTGAACTCGTCCAAGATCAAGGCCCCTATCAGCAATCCGATACGAAAGAATCCCATCAGTCTCACGGTCACACCCACAGTCACACGCCCACCCTGCCTCGCCCCATGTCGCGCGCGCAAAGCAAGCGCCGCGCACGAGTTGAAGAGCTGATGTTTGCGATGATCAGTAACCGCTGAGGACCACGAACTTCAGTCTCCCATGATCTTGTTTTCTGCAGAACCTGTCACAAGCTTGTGCGTCTTATGAACACGGCCATGGAGATACTCTCAGAAAGGCCCGTCGGCCGATACGGAATCGCGTGTTGAAATAAGTCCGTACTGTGACGAACCGTCCGCTCAGCGGAAGGATGGAGTACCAATGCAAGCGATCAAATGCTACTACTTAGATGATGAAAAACAGTGGCTGGGCTATCTGCCGAACTTCCCGGACCATTGGGCACACGGAGAAACCCTTGAGGCCCTTCAAGCCAATCTCTATCGTTTGAACTTTGACCTGACCTTAGTGGAAGCCCTGCGAAAAGTATCTGAACTCAGCCTCCCAGTATAATGGGCGACAAAACACCCCTCTGACAGCCTGAGACCACCAGCTACTTCTGCCTGATCACCCTGTGAAATCAAAACATCCTTCCTCAGTTCTACCTTTGCGATAAGCCTCTTGTAAGATCTTCTTCTGGAAGTCGACTTATCTGAGTGAACAGCCTGGCAGCTGTTGGCTTCAGCACAGGTAACTGAACCAGATGTCCGGATTGACCTCACGGCTGAAGATTGGTACATAGAGCCAGCTCCATATCATCAAGACAACCCTACGAGGCCGGGCATGCCCATTGATGAAATTACGCAGAAAGTCAGCGACCGTTACGCCAAAGCCGCCACCACCGGCGAACAGATGTGTTGCCCTACCAGCTACGACATGGCGCACCTCAAAACCTTCATTCCTGAAGAAGTTCTGAAGATCTCTTATGGCTGCGGCACACCGGCCGGACTCAAAACGGTGCAGGCCGGCGAGACAGTTCTGGACATCGGATCGGGAGGTGGCATCGACTGCTTTGAAGCCTCTCGATTGGTCGGCCCCGCCGGGCGAGTGATCGGCATCGACATGACGGATACCATGCTGGAAATCGCCCGCAAGAATACCTCGATCGTGGCTGCGAACCTTGGCTATTCCGCATCAAACGTCGAGTTTCGAAAGGGCCTGGCCGATACGATGCCGGTCGAAGACGCAGCGATCGATCTGATCATCTCGAATTGTGTGATCAATCTGGCGCCAGACAAACGGAAGGTATTTCGCGAAATGTACCGTGTGGCGAAACCAGGGGGACGATTCACCATCTCCGACATCGTATCGGACCAAACCGTACCGCAGTACCTCGCCCACGACACTCAGAAATGGGGCGATTGTCTCTCTGGCGCCTTGACGCTCACGAACTATATGAGCGGCATGACGACAGCCGGGTTTGTCGGCATCCACCTCGTCAAATTTTCACCTTGGCGCGTGATCGACGGCATCCACTTTTTCTCTGTCACCTTGACCGGTTATAAACTGGCTCCGGCAACCACCGCCTCATCAGTCCGATACGCGACCCTGCGAGGCCCCTTCAGCCGACTCGTGGATGAACGAGGTCTGACCTATCACCGTGGGATTCCACAATCGATCACACCGGATGAGGCACAATTATTACGCGTGCCTTCCCTCTCTGCACACTTCCTTCTGACGACCGAACCGGTGGCATTGGACAACCGCGATCCGCGATGGAGCGCCGTCCTGCCCGCCGATGCTCCCTGCACCTGGCAAGGCCATTATGCGCTACTGGCCGGTCCCTTCGTCGAAGCAGCCGATGACGATCACCATGTCTATCGCCGAGGGGAACCGCTAGAGATTTGCTCCAAGACGGTGGCAGTTCTAGAGACCAATGGCTATCAGCCTCACTTCGTCATGTTGAATCGTGCCGGTGAAGGCGTAGGGGGTGAAGCCGTGACCTGCTCCGCCGACGGAGGCTGCTGTTGATGAAATCCTCGTCGGGTGAGGGGGTCCTGAGCCCACGGGAGTGTGCGGCGGTGCTCAAGGCCCTGGCAGATGAAACCAGGCTGCGGATTCTGGAGTCACTGCTGGCCGATGAGAAATGTGTCTCGGATCTGGTACGGGAACTGGGTTGCCCGCAACCACACATCTCACACCATCTACGCATTCTGCGAGAATCCGGTGTCGTGGAAGGCCTGCGGGACGGCAAGCAGGTCTGCTATCGCATCTCACCGATCATCCAACGGGCGCTGGCTCATCAGGAAGGGAAGGCCCTCAACTTTGGCTGCTGCGAACTGCGATTCCCCGAATCCATCTTGGCCACCGCCAGGTCTCGTGCACGGCATATGGTCCATGCCTAATCAACCGCTCACGATCGGACGAGCTTAGTCATGCCGCTGACCCTGCTGGGACGACAGAATGCGCTCGCTTCTCCATCGGAACAGCTCAAGCTGCTGCAGGAGTCCGGCTCTCACCTCCCCTTTGAGGCGCAACTTGATCGAGCCGGCTTATCTCCGCTGTGTGCCACGGGTATCACGGTCTTTCAGATCAACGTCGGTAAACTGTGCAACCAGACCTGCCACCATTGCCATGTGGATGCCGGTCCTGATCGCCCCGAAACCATGTCTTTGGAAACGGCAGCGCACTGCATGAAGGCTCTGGCCAAGACCGAGATTCCTACGGTGGATATCACGGGGGGGGCGCCGGAACTCAATCCACATTTTCGTTGGCTTGTCGAACAGGCCCGCAGGCTCGGACGCCACGTCATGGACCGCTGCAATCTGTCCGTGTTACTGCTTCCTTCACAAGCTGATTTGGCAGAATTCCTGGCCGATCATCAGGTCGAAATCATCGCGTCATTGCCGTCCTACCAAGCCTCCCAAACCGATGCACAGCGAGGCGAGGGAATCTTTGAGAAGTCGTTGGAAGGGCTTCGACGTTTAAACCGGCTTGGCTATGGTCGACCGAACAGCGGCCTGGCTCTCAACCTGGTCTACAATCCCGTCGGCGCCTTCTTGCCTCCGAAGCAGGAGGCCATCGAAGCCCAATTCAAGAAGCAATTACTCGCTAAGTACGGCATTGCGTTCAATCGGCTCTATACCATTACCAATATGCCCATCAGCCGATTCCTGGAATTCCTCATCGAAAGCGGCAACTATGATCAGTACATGAACCGTCTCGCAAACGCCTTTAATCCGGCGGCGGCTGCCGGCGTCATGTGTCGTTCGACGCTATCAATTGGATGGGACGGCAGACTCTACGACTGCGATTTCAATCAGATGCTTGACCTGACGATCGACCATGGCGCGCCGTCGCATATCCGCGACTTCGATCCGGCTCAGCTCCACCACCGCCGGATTGTGACACGCAACCATTGTTACGGCTGCACAGCAGGCTCCGGGTCATCCTGTGGCGGCACCGTTACCTGAGAGGACGGCCCATGGAATGCTCCGCCCTCACCCTCACGCTGATCCTCGTACTCTCGTTTGCCAACGGCACAAACGACGTCTCCAAGGCCATAGCAACATTGGTCGGCAGCGGGATTACGACCTATCGAACCGCGATTGCTTGGGGGACCGTGTGGACGATGGTCGGTGCGGGCATCGCGGCCGTGGTCGCTACGGCGATGGTGAAGATCTTCAGCAGCGGATTTTTTCAGCCGAATCTTGCCATCCCTTCCGCACTGGCCCCCGCGATTCTCAGCGGAGCGTTCCTATGGGTACTCATTGCATCAAGGACCGGGTTGCCGGTTTCCACGACACACGCCCTGACCGGTTCTCTCGCAGGCGCAGGCCTACTGGCCTTCGGTAGTGAGGGCTTGATTTGGTCGACAGTCCTGAAAAAAATTACCCTTCCATTGTTGCTGAGTCCGTTTCTCGCGCTTGGCCTTTCGTTGTTCGTTCACCCTCTCATCAAATCGATCGCCACACGTTGGGAGGGTGTCTGCGTCTGCCTCATGCCACAGCATCGTGCTCTGGTGACAATCGACGCACATGGCCATACTCGGACCTTGTTTCAAGCGGGGGGTATGGCTATCCCTATAGCGACTGTCCCCTCGCAATGCGAACGCGCAGGTCTATCAGGTCCTACTGTCGGCCTTGATTCCATCCACTGGCTATCCAGCGGGCTCGTCTCCCTCGCACGGGGGACCAACGACGCACCGAAGATCGCCGCGATGCTCCTGCTCGGAAGTTCCACGGCCATGTGGCCCAGCACCGCCTGGCAAGTGCTGGCGTTCGCGGGTGTGGCCATGGCCATGGGTATCGGGAGCTATTGGGGTGGGCGCCGCGTCACAGCAGTCCTCGCTGAAAGCGTGACCAGGATGAATCATGCGGAAGGGCTATCCGCCAATCTCACCACCTCGTCTTTGGTCATGCTCTCAGGAGTACTCGGCTTGCCCGTCTCGACGACGCATGTCAGTAGCTCCGCCATTGTCGGAATTGGTCTCTTGCGCGGGAGTGCGTCCGTCCGCTGGACGACGGTGCGAGAAATGGCACTTGCCTGGATCGTGACCGTTCCAGTTTCGGCAATCCTTGCCTGCCTGGCCTACTTTATCTTTTCGAGGACGCTCTAGAGCTTGTCACCGTGGCGCCACTCTGCTAAGGTGCAACGCTAATTGTTAGCTCCTATTTGTACGGGACACATACTGAAATGGTCTGGGACCCAAAAGATCCTTGGGGCAAGAAGCCTGATCCGCTTGAGGACGCACTCAAGCAGGCGCAGTCTCAACTGAAAGATCTCTTTCCCCCCGGTGGGCTTAAGAGCCTCTTGCCTTCCGGGGGATTCTTGAACCTCGTCGTTGCTGCTGTAGTCATCTTGTTTATCTGGCAGGCGGTGTTTATCGTCGCCCCGGACGAGGAAGGTGTCGTCAAGCGGTTTGGGGTGCCGGTTCGCACCGTCGAGCCAGGGCCTCACTTCAAAATCCCCTTCGCTGAAACCGTTCTTCAGCCGAAGGTTGCCAAGCTTTTTCGTGTCGAGGTCGGCTTCCGTACCAGTCAGCAGGGCCGCCAGCAAATGGTGCCGCAAGAAGCCTTGATGTTGACCGGCGATATGAACATCCTGGCAATCGAGTTTATCGTGCAGTACAAGATCAAAGAAGCCGGAGAGTTCCTGTTCAACGTCGCGGATATCCATGAGACCATCGGCAAGGCGGCAGAAGCCTCCATGCGGGAAGTGGTCGGGAAGAGCAAGATCGACGAAGCATTGACCACCGGCAAAGCGGTGATTCAGCAAGACACGATGACTCTGTTACAGACGATCCTGGATCAGTACCACTCCGGAGTGCAGATTGCCGCCGTGCAATTGCAAGACGTCGATCCGCCGGAAGCGGTCGCCGCCGCGTTCAAAGACGTGACCAACGCCAAGGAGGATCGGGAAAAGCTCATCAACCAGGCGCAAGGATATCGCAACGACATCATCCCGAGGGCCAAGGGGGAAGCGGCGGAGCTCGTCAACCGTGCCAAGGGGTTTGCCCAGGCTCGCCTCAATCGCGCGCAGGGTGAGGCCAATCGCTTTCTGGCGACCCTCAAAGAGTACAACCAATCAAAGGATGTCATCAGCAAACGGATTTATATCGAAACGATGGAGGAAATCCTCCCCAATATGGAGAAGATCATTATCGATGGGAAAGGGGGCGAGCGCCTGCTCCCGTATCTCCCGTTGGATCGCCGCTCGAAGCTGACCGCCGCCAGTGGGGGGAAGGCCAGCTCTCAGCTGGAGAGTGAGGAACCCCGGGCAGAACCATCTCCTACATTGAAATCGAGAGGGGCTCGGCCATGACCAAGCAAGGGTTGCTGCTGGCCGTCCTGGCCCTGATCATTGCGTTGTTTGTCCTTGGGGCCTCCCCGCTCTTCGTCGTGGACGTCATCCAGACCGCGATTGTCGTCCAACTGGGGAAACCCGTTCGGAACATCACCGAACCGGGGCTCTACATGAAGGTCCCCTTCGTCCAAGAGGTCACCTACTTTGACAAGCGGCTGTTGGATTATGATTCGAACGCCCAGGACGTCATTACCTCGGACAAGAAGACCCTCTTGTTGGATAACTTTGCAAAATGGCGCATTGTCGACCCGCTCAAGGTGTATCAAAACTTCCAGAGCCAACGTGGCGCACTTCAACGCCTGCACGATATCATCTATTCCGAACTCCGCGTGGAATTAGGCCGGCATGAGCTGCTTGAGATCGTGTCGAGTACGAGAGCGGATATCATGCGGGTCGTCACCGAACGCGCAAAGGAAAAAGCCGCGGGGTACGGCATCGAGATTCAGGATGTGCGGATCAAGCGGGCCGACTTGCCGGAACAGAACGAGAAAGCCGTCTTTGCACGGATGCAGGCAGAACGGGAGCGCCAGGCAAAACAATATCGCGCAGAAGGCGCAGAAGAAGCGCAGAAGATTCGATCAGAAGCGGAGAAAGACCGAGAGATTATCCTCGCCCAAGCCTATAAAGAGTCGGAGGAGCTTCGGGGAGGCGGCGACGCGAAGGCATTTCGCATCTACGCTGACGCCTACCGCCAGGACCTGAAATTCTTCGAGTTTACCCGTTCAATGGAAGCCTACAAGAGCGCGTTCAAGGACGGCTCCACGCTGGTCATGAGCCCGGACTCCGAGTTCTTCCGGTACTTGAAGCAGCGCTGAGTTGCTACGAAAGTCCTACAATTTTTCCACTGTTCGCATCCAGGCTGATCCGCTCACCGGCCGGTTTCTTCGGTAACCCTGGCATCAACTGAATCCCTGAACAGACGGCTGTTACAAATCCGGCCCCGGCCAGGATTCGGAGCTCTTTGATCGGAACGATAAACCCTTTCGGTCGCCCCTTGAGTGTCGAGTCGTGTGAAAGTGAGAGAGGGGTCTTGGCCATACAGACCGGCAAGTTCCCATACCCTAACGCTTCAGCCGTATCTATTTGACGTTCAGCCTCCGGCTCGAATCGAACCCCGTCCGCTCCGTACATGGTCGTGGCAATGGTTTCGATCTTTTTCTTGATCGGCAAGGACACGTCATAGAGATGCCTGAACGGGCCGGGCGTTTGGACTGCTTTCGCCACAGCGACTGCAAGCTGCTCAGCCCCCTTGCCTCCGTCTGTCCAATGAGTTGAGACGGCAGCATCTATAGCTCCCATCTTCATCGATTGCTCGCGCACCCAGTCCAATTCATCCTGTGGATCGTCCTTGAAGGCATTCACCGCAACAACCACTGGTACCCCATGTGCCCGCACATTGACCACATGTTGTTCCAAATTGGCGATGCCCTTTGATAAAGCTTCCTGGTTCGGCCCAGTCAGACTGATGGGCAACGGCACACCCGCCTTTGCCACACCTCCTCCGCCATGAAGTTTCAATGCCCGCAGGGTCGCAACGACCACTGCCACTGCTGGTGAATCCCCCGAAACCCGGCACTTGATGTTAAAAAATTTCTCCGCCCCAAGATCACTCCCGAACCCTGCCTCCGTGACAACAAAATCGGCACATCGCAACGCAATCGCGTCAGAGATGATCGAGCAATTGCCGTGGGCAATATTCCCGAATGGTCCTGTATGCACAAATGCGGGAGTCCCTTCTAAGGTCTGAACGATATTCGGCTTCAGCGCCTCCTTCAGCAGGACCTCCATCGCCCCTACACACCCGAGCTCCTCAGCCCTAACCGGCTTTCCAGACGTCGTCAATCCGACGACGATGCGACTAAGACGCTCCCGAAGATCTCGCCGATCCTTTGCAAGGGCCAAGACCGCCATGATCTCAGATGCCTCGGTAATGACAAATTGGCCTGCGCGGCCACCTGTCCCCTCTCCTAATACGATCTCTCGAAGTGCCCGATCGTTGACATTCAGTGTTCGCGGCCAAGTGATTTTTTGTGGATCAATCAGGAGCCGATTTCCATGAAACAGATGATTGTCCACGAATGCAGAGAGCAGATTATGACTGGCAGCCACCGCATGGGCGTCTCCGGTCAGGTGAAGGTTGATTTCCTCCATCGGAATGACTTGGGCATGCCCGCCACCGGTACCACCGCCCTTCACTCCGAATACAGGGCCGAGCGACGGCTGGCGCAGCGTAAGAGCGGTACGATGCCCGAGCCGGGTTAGCCCCATAGCCAGACCAATCGACGTCGTCGTTTTTCCCTCGCCCAGAGGTGTAGGATTGATCGCGGTGACAAGGACATAGTGTCCCTTGGAGGTAGTGTGGAGACGGGCCAAAATCTCCGGCGAGACCTTTGCCTTATCCCGTCCATAACAGGTCAGCTCTTCGGCACGGATGCCAAGTTGGGTCCCAATGTCGAGAATGGGACGAGGGGTGACTGACTGAGCGATTTCTAGGTCTGTCAAGAGGCACTCATTCTGGCTTGAGCTGAATCACACAGGGCCGGAGTATAACACTATTCGCGTAGGGATGGAGAGCAGAAGCAGGTCGAACGTCGTACGTTACAAAGAGAGCAAGGAACCAACGAGCGACGGGAAGGGGTTCGGGAGCCCTCCTCGGTTTACTACTCTAAGATGTACTTGGTGGGATCAAGCGCCTGGCCGTTCAGCTTCACCATGTAGTGCAGGTGCGGGCCTGTCGACAGGCCCGAACTGCCGACCAGCGCAATGACATCGCCACGATCGACTCTCTGACCTTCCTTGACCAAAGCCTTGGCCAAATGCCCGTAGAGCGTTTCAACTCCAAACCCATGGTCGACGCGGACCATATTCCCGAGTTTCGGATCATAGCCTACTGAGGTCACCCGGCCTTGAGCCGGTGCACGAACCGGAGTATTGGGAGCCGCCCCAATATCCAACCCATCGTGCCACGCTGGCTTCTCAGTGAAAGGAGAAACACGAGGGCCAAACCCTGATGTCACCCATCCCTTTACTGGCCAAATAGAAGGTGTTGAAGCCCATCGAGAGGAACGTTGCTCCGCAGCCTCCGATAACTCCGACAAGATGCGTTCTTGGGCCGTGGTCGCCTTCGAGAGCCACTCCAGACCATCCTTCACAGCAGCCACCGCCTCAAGATGGTTCTTGGACTGGTCAACACCCACGGCAGACTCCTGGTTGGACTTTTCCCCTCCATCCTTTGAACTTGCAGAACTCGCCGAACCCGGATTCGTATTCCCATTGAGGCTTGGCATCGCCCCACCTTCAAGAAGAGGAACGTCCTCACCACCTCGGCCATTCACCATATCGCCTGACTTTGGAACCTCGATCCCCAGCATGACTCGAAGTCGTTGATTGACCTCGTTCATAGCCCCAATTCGCTTCTTGAGATCATCGATGGCTGCCGTGAATGCCGCAGTCTGCTCACGCGCACTCATCGCTTCAGTTCGGAACGAAGATAGTTCCCATACCTCTCCCGTCCTCACAACATAGTGGGAAACAACGAGCAGATCGGCAACAACAATGAGGCCAACACAAGTCAGCAGCGTCCGGAGAAGCTTTTTTGAAAAGCTGAAGCGCAACGGTTTTGCCGTCGACCCTCGAAAGACGACAACCGTATAAGTCCCGCCGTCTTGATTTGTTGTCTGAGCCATAATGATCGCCCCCCTGCCAATTGATCCCGGTAGGTTCACCCGGTAGAGACCGCCACGTTACCGACTTCTCTTCCTCCCGGTCAACCCCCCTAAGAACCGGTATGCCCCTGAAGTCATGTCGGCCCCATGAGCTAGGAGACCTCGCCCCGAACCCAGTCCAGATACGGCTGAAACCCATGCGTAACAGAAATCGCTATGATTTCAGGCACTTTATAAGAGTGAACTTTTAAAATCGCCTCTTGAAGAGGTAAGACTTTATCGGATGTTGTTTTCATGAAGATAAGCGACTCCTGATCGTTTACAATCTTTCCTTCCCACCGGTAGGTTGACTGAACTGTGGGAATAGTTGAAGCACAAGCCGCAAGGCGGGATCTTACCACCAGGTCGGCGATTTTTCCTGCTTCTTCTTGGTTCGCCACGCTCACCATGACAACAACAACCGTCTGACCCAATTCGCCATCCATAGGCCGCCAGGATACCTAACCAATCCTTGCACATTCAACCGTGATAAGAGGACACGCATTGAGATGGGAAACGCATGGAAAACCATATAACCATCTCACCATCGACCGAATGAGCAACTTCTATGCCCTTTAATTGGAGCGGCAGGCTTTTCCCCGCTCGTACTTTCAATGACTTATAGGATCAGAATCGCTAGGAGTTGGGAAATTTCATCCTATCACTGCAGAAGAAACAACACAGTCAACCAATTTTTGTGAAGCTCTGTTCAAAACTGGCCCTTGTAGGTCCCATAAGCGAGCTATACAATTAGAGCTACATTCTCCCCCTAACCCTTTCCCATTCGTGCTAACTCTTCAAAATAACAGGAAAATGCCTTCATTCCACCGGAAGCTTGTCCCCAGTCGAAATATTCATTAGGCGCATGATAGCCATGTTCCGGCAAACTTAACCCCATGAATAAAATTGGAACCTTCCACATATTCTGCATCGTGACGACCGCCCCAATCGATCCTCCCTCTCGTACGAAAGCCGGTTCTTTTCCGAATCCCGCTTTCACGGCCCGCTTCACACAATCCACATAGGGCCCGGAAAAGCTCCCCTTAAATGGATGGAGCATCCCCTCTCGCTCTACCTTAATACTGGGATTGATCTTGGCGACATGTTTCTTGAAGAGAGCAAAGACACGTTCTGGAACCTGATCTGGGACCAGACGCATGCTGACCTTCAACTCCGCATGGCCAGGCACGACAGTCTTCACACCCTGTCCATGGTAGCCGCCGCTGAGACCATGAATTTCGAACGTCGGCGAGGCCCAAATCCGCCGCAGGACCTTGGCAGGATCCTGAACCCGTAGCGACCGAAACCCATAGGCATCCTTGAAACCCTTCACCTGGAAACCGGACTTCAAGAAACTCTTGATCTCGGCCTTCGTGGGTTCCACCGCATCATCATAGAAGCCGGGAATCTTCACTCTCCCGGTTCGCGCATCGACACACGAGGTGGCCACCTCCATCAACTCGGCCAGGGGATTACGGGCCGCCCCCCCTGTGACACCTGAATGCGCATCTTTCTCCCCGGTGCGTAAGACCAGACGCGCCCCCAGCAGACCACGGAGACCATAGGGAACCGCAGGCCGCCCCTTGGCGATCCAGATTGTATCCGACACGATAACCGAGTCCGGTCTCGGGATCGCTGCACGATCCTTAAGCCCTGCCCGAAAATGCGGGCTGCCGATCTCTTCTTCAAGCTCCCATAAGAACCGAATATTAATCGGCACCCCTTGCTCAATCGCATATTTTGCACCAAACAGGGCCGTAAGGGCCGGTCCCTTGTCATCGGTCGCCCCTCGGCCATGGTAGATCCCACGATCATTACGAAACGCGAACGGAGCCTGTTTCCACTCAGGTTCTTGCGCGGGCTGCACATCCAGGTGATTGTAGATCGTGACGGTGGGGTACTCAGCCCCCGTCGTCCAGCCTCCCGAAACAATAGGGGCTCCCCCAGTCTCGACGACGTGCGGATCAGCCCCTAAATCGCAGAGATACTGCTTCGCAAGCTCGGCCATACGCCGCATATCTCCCGCACGAGACGAATCCATACTGATCGACGGCACTTCCACCATCTGGCCCAAGAGATCCTCAAACTGAGGCCGTGTCTCCGCGATAAAGGCCCCGAGTCGTTGCTCATGTCCCATACTCGTCATCCTCCTTGGCTCAACGAGGCTCAATTATAATGATGCGAGGTGTCTAAGACAAAGCGGCTGCGGGTTTTCTATGAAGAACATGTTAAACTGAGGCCCACTCCGAGCAGTTTCCACTCATGATTTGTCGTGCAACTCATCGCCTCTATTGCCTTACGCTCTCTGCCTCGATCCTATCTTCGACCCTGGTCTGGGCCGGAGATCCCATCAGCCTCCAACAGATTCTTGAGGAGCCGAAGATTTACCATCTTCGGCATGTGACCGTACGAGGCACTGTACGAGATGTGCAACCGCTGGCCCCGTATACCTTAGCGAATGGAGATCCGTGTTATGGCGCGTACCTGTTCCGTCTGGAAGAGGATGAGGCGACCCTGTCAGTGGCCGTCTTGGGGATCTGCGGCAAACCAGTCGTTCGCGACCCGGAGGTTGAAGACGGTGATCGGGTTGAGGTCAGCGCCACGATCCAGGCACCAAGTCACGGAGGAATGATTCTAAGCTTCAAGGGTCCGAAAACGACAACCGAAGAAGAATCCGTCGTGCAGGCGGTGGCTGATCGTATTCTGCCCATCGTCGAGTAATCGAGTAATATGGCTTTGCATCCACTTGAGGGTTGGCGTTGCAAAAAATGTCGCCCGCCTGGGAGAAGGGATCTAGCCACAAGAGGACGAGAAAACTCACGGATGCGAACTGTCGCTGCCATCATACCGCTGGTCCTGCTCATCTCCATAGGCTGCACCAGCAGTCAGGGCTTCAATAGAACGGCAATGAGCGAACGACTTCATGGTACCCCTGCCCCCAACACGGACGTTCGCCTCCCTTCACATCAGAGCGCTCGCCCCTCCCCACCGTTTCGCCTCGGGATCTTCTTTGTTAAACATCAAGTTCCCGACACACCCTCCATCAGAAAGGTTGCGTGGCTGAGCGCAGATCGAGATCAGCTCCTCCGCGAGCTCGCACCGCTGCGAGATGAGCAGCTCCTTGCGGACATGTTCGTACTCACGGATGTCAGACTGCGCGGTGCCGATATCAAGGAAATCAGGCAGGCGGGAGCTCGGTTCGGCGCCGATATGGTCTTGATCGTTGATGGGGTCGCCGGCATCGATCGGTACAACAACCGCTATGCCTGGTTGTATCCGACTCTCCTCGGAGCCTATCTGGCTCCTGGTACGAAAAGCGACGTACTCATCATGGCCACAGGGAGCCTGCGGGCTGTACGCTCAGACTGGCACGCCCCTCTCCAGACCACCGAGGCGCAATCGAAGACGGTAGGGGCAGCGGCCTTCCTCGAGGACAACACTCCACTGCAAGATGCGAAGAAGCTAGCCATCCAAACACTCGGCAAGTCCATCGTAGAGCAACTTCGGCTCCTCAAATAATACTGGTCTCACGCGACAGAGGGTTAGAGTGAATCGAAGCTCAACAAGACTCCCAGTAAGAAAAGATGTTGTCCCGGCACAATGCCGGGAACCCCGGGACGGATCTCGCCGCTCTTGAAAAACCCACCTCCTGCCCCGGTGGAGTCGTCATACCGATGCTCAACCCGCACGATCGTATTCGTCCATTTATAGGGAAGCTGGTACTCGACTGTGGAAGTAATGGCTTTTACGAACTGTTCAGCCCCGGTCCAGCGACCGTTCCGGTCCCAGTAGAATTCGGGTCGCAACGCCACAGACCACGGCCCGGTGACATGCCACCTGATGACCAGGTTTCCTCCCATGACAAAGGCTCGGGGATGACCCGGCTGACTTGCAATGCGTTCAGTTCCAATATCGAGAGACGCCGCGATCGTCACGTCGTCGCCTTTCCATTCTAGAATCTGATTGCCGTACAATCGCCAGAACTCCATCGACGTATTTGGTTGGTCCGGTCCTGCATAAAGCGTTTGCATGAGGGTGAATCGTGGTGTGGCTTTCCAGATCCATCGACCTCCATAACTGGGGTGATCGTTAGGATGGGCGAGATGATAGTAACTGTTCACGACGAAGGCCGTGACGGTGAGAGCGTCGCTCACAGGATACTGGGCATTCACGCCGAACATCATGTACGGTGTGTTGTCCGCAATCCATGATCGCGTGTAGTTGGCATTGTCCTTTGCATAGAGCGACTCATACCCCATCAAACTGTTGAACAGGCCGGCGGTGATCGTCAGCCCTTTGCCGACCGGAGCAAGATACGACACATTCGCACGATGAAGATGTCGAAGCACATCCGATCCCTCGACGCGTCTTTCGCCTACTAAGAACGCAAACTCTTCAGAGTCTCGCCCTCCCTGGAAACCCAGTTCCATGCCCCAACGTGACGTCTCTCTCGCATCCTTCTGCACATAGGCCAGTCCCATGTTGGGAGAGAGCTCGTTGTGATGAGCCGCCGTGGCGCGATGCCGCCAAAGATGATTGTCGGGAAAATTAAAATTTCCGACGTACCCGACATCGACATAGGCTCCATAGTGCCACGATGAAACGGTGGCCGTAGGCTTATTCGATGCAAGATCGGTTGGATGTCCTGGTTCTTGACCAAAGACTGATGTAGTCAACCCTGCCACGACGAGACAAACCGTTGACAGGAGAGTGATCCGTGACACGACCTGTAGTCCCTCACATTTGATTGGTCTGGTGGGACATCGTAAGAGAGTTGGTACACCCACGCAAGGAGGGATCGCTATTCCGAGAGTCGGCGAGAGTGCCGCAGCAAGAGAGTGCCTCCCCAGAGGAAGGAAGCAAGCATCAGAAGTATTCCAAGATTATAGGTCACGTGAGCCAAGCGATGATCCCACTCCAATAAGTCCATCATCGTCAGGATGTTGTTCCAGTCATGCCCGTCCGTTTCCTTTCCGGTGACTCCACCGAGTAGCATCAGATCCATCGCGCGCGCATCATTGATGTAGGGTGCGATATCCATCAGGCTTTCCGCTGTCCACCACAAGGCCACCGCAGCACCGAACGGGTCGCGGGTCTTCACCAGGAACGTCCCGAGACAGATCATCGGCATGAGAATCTGACCAAGTGTTCCTCCGAGAATCGTCATGAAGCGACCGAACGGCATGAAGATCACATGGCCGGCTTCATGAAACGGCAGATTGATGAGATGAAGAAATGACTCGCCGGTGTAATTCGTCTCAAGCGGATTGGTCATGAATGCCCAGCCCCACCAAACCATGGCCACGAACACCGCCGCTCGACCATAGAAGGTCATGGATTCGGTCGTCTGGTCAGATTCAATCAGCCACTGCTTGGCTGTCAGAAACCACCTAGACTCTATGACTGCTGACCGAGATGGTGAAAGACGCCCCTTCGCCGCTAGCGGTTTGTATTTGGCAAAGATAATCCCGCATCGTCCACACTCCTCTGCTCCCTCAACACGGTCAACCTGACATTTTGGACAGCGGAGCACCGATGTATCTGCCACAATCATCCCCATACTCTAGGGTTCTGGGAGGAGTCGGACAAGAAAATGTCGAGAATGGGATGTGAAGTGGAAGGAATAGCGTACTAACACCACACCCCCTGGGATGGCTTGCTTCACATGGAAATCAGAGCTATTCTCAGAGTCAAGAGTTAGGAGGATCTGTATGAGCTACTTGCAACAGACCATCAAGGCCGTCATCCGACCCGGTGACGAAGTTGGCTATGTGGCCGAGTGCCTAGAAATCGCTGTCGTTACGCAAGGACAGACTCTTGATGAAACCGTCAAGCATCTGCAAGAAGCCACCGCACTACATCTGGAAGGCGAGTCTCTGGAGGCCTTTGGCTTACGTGATAAGCCCACTTTAGTGCTCACCATGGAATTGGACCCTGTCCATGCCCAAGCTTCGTTAGGCTCGCCGGCCGCGAGCTTCTCGCCATCCTCCAAGGGTTCGGTCTCCAGCAGGTCTCTCAACGGGGCAGTCACGTGAAGCTGGCTCGTGAGGTCACAGGAACACGCCAGGTCTTAACAGTTCCCCGTTTAAAAATGGCTCTTCGCTCGCAGGGCAGCCGGGCACGAGGGTCTACTCGACGTGGTAGGAATGGCCGTCACTAGCTAGTCAACAAGCGTTCCCTTCCAACTGAATTCGTTCATCTATCTGTGGCAATTGACCGAAAAGATGAAATATCGAAGTGCTCATCAGTACCGTACCTTGAAGGTTGGACTATCCTCCGACCTCGCCTTCCATTGATCATAGAGGCAAGTCGTGGACACATAGGCATCCCCAGTCACTCCCAGTTCACTCAACACTCCAATGCTTCCAACCAGTGAATCCTGGCCATCAAATATAGGTGAGCAGTCTGACTTCAGTGCCACTTCTCGTGATCTTGCACGTCGTAGCAAGTCCATATAAACAGCCTGTCAGTGGACGGAAAACGGCACCGGCACGAAGGTGACGATCAACACGGCCAACGCGATCCAGCCAACGATCGTCCGGTTACGCCCCAACGGGATTTGCGGGTCTAGGACTGGTGGATGGCCGAGGCCCCACAACCCCGCCATAAAGGCCCAGAGGAACCAGCCGGGCCAGCCGAAAAATCCTAAGGCTAAGAGGACCGGAAGAAACGCCAGCGCCATGGTTCGTTGTCGCCGCCCCCAAAGGGCATAGGCGACATGGCCACCGTCCAGCTGGCCGATGGGCAACAGATTGAGCGACGTCACAAACAGACCGAACCAGGCGGCAAACCCGATCGGATGAAGTACCACATCAGCCTCGGGCGGGAGCGGCCCGATGATGAGCCAGGACATGAATTGGAGGAGCAACGGTTCACCGAGCTGCAATCCCAACGTGGCGGTTCGATCCACGACCGTCGACAGATTCAATCCGACGATCAGCGCAGCGACAGCAACCACGAATCCGGCCAAAGGACCGGCGACGCCGATGTCGAACAGCGCACGGCGGCTGAGAATCGGCCCCCGCATACGAATGATGGCGCCGAACGTTCCGATGAAATACGGCGGCCCCGGAATGAACAGCGGCAGGGAGGCAGGTACTCGATGGATCTTCGACAGCACATAATGTCCCAACTCATGCGTGGTGAGAATAAAGAGTAAGGCCCCGGCAAACGGAATGCCTCGCCAGAGCAGCTCAGGAGATGTCAGGAGAAAATTCAACGGGCCGCGCGCCGGACCATTGTACGTTTGGTAGGCTCCGGCCCACAGCGTCGTAAAGACCGTCAGGAGAAAGAGGACAATCGGAAGCGTCCATTTTGAAAAAAACGACGGCGCACCCTCGTCTTCGTCCTCCGTAACATCGACGATCTGGGGTGGAGGCTGTTCCCCCACATCAAGAACAGTCCCGTTCTCACGGTCTCGATATTCCTCTCGCCCCAAACCATCCATAGTCACTCTGCGTTATGGAAGCGCTGCAAACGGATTGTGCTCGAGTTCTTCCTCGACAGTCGTAGCAGGTCCATGGCCGGGCAGAAGACGATAGTCCGGCGAGAGTTTCAGCACGCGGTGGGTGACTGAATTGAGATGTGATGGATACAACTCTTTGGGATTGGACCGTCCGATCGATCCGGCAAAGAGCGTATCCCCGACGAAGCAGACCGGCCACTGGGCATCATCCGCGCAGTAACAGATCCCTCCCGGCGTATGCCCGGGCGTCGTCATACATCGGAGCGTGCGACGGCCGAACCGGATCATGAGATCATTGTCCGGGACCACCAGCAATTCCCGACGCGGTCGCCAACTGAGCAGTTCCACATCCTCTGGCCCGAGGTAGACGGGGACTTCATACCGGTCAAGAATCTCCTCAATCCCATCGGCATGATCCGCGTGGCCATGCGTCAAACAGATGCCGAGCAGTCTCAACCCGCGACGGCGAAGCTGATCCAGCATGGCCGGCGCGTTATAGGCGGTATCCACCAGCAGCGCTTCCCCCTCATCGTGCAGGAGGTATCCCTGGACGCCATACCCGTTGATGGCCCCCTGCACCACCTCCACCCATGGTGGCATGCTTTGGGCAACCGGCTCCCACTTATCGATCGCGATCTGCGCCAGTGGCTCCGGACGCAAACCCAACGCCGTGGCCAGCGCACGCACCTCCGTGCGGTCTCGCGGCTGATCGCCACGTTCCAGCGCCGTGATATCGCCGCCGGGCAATCCCGTCATACGAGCCACATCGCCGACCGACAGGCCCTGTCCGGTGCGGGACTTTTTCAGAATGTCACAAAAATCATCTTCAAGCGGCATGAATCAACCCGAAACAGTACGTTCGTTTCCCTTCATCCTACGCGTGGCGGACAAAGCGCGCGTTGAGACACTGTCATCGTGCAATTCGCTCTCGTCAGCAAGACGCCCAGCACGCGACAGCATTGCGGCCCAAGGCCGCAGTCTTAAAGGAGCGTGCGGCCAGGTCGGTGGCGATCTCGACGGCCATCCTTATATGGACACATGATGATGGCACCGAAATGCGCGCTTCGCCCGCCACGCCCCCCTTCACCCTTCCGGGCTCAACGTGATTTCCTTCACCTCTCCAAACGTCGCCAAGGCTTTCGGCAGGGCCTCACCCGATCCGACCGCGACTATCTTCAAACGATCCGGGCGCAAATGTCTCTTGGCCGCTGCCTGAACCTCCTCCTTGGTCAACGACACGACCTTGGCGCGCAGCTGCTGCAGAAAGTCCTTCGGCAACCCATCATACTCTAACTCGACCAACCGGCTGACAATCGCCGAAGGGCTGGCAAAAGAGAACACGAACGAATTCACGTAGGCCTCCTTGGCCTCGGCCAGTTCCGTATCGGTCACCGGCTCCGCACGCATCCGTTCGATATTCGCCACAAACCGCTCGATCACTTCCTGCGTGGAGGTCAGTTTCGTTTCCGCCCGCATCAGCCAGACCCCTTGGTCGTGCGTGCCCGTATTGAGGCGGCTGCCGACGGAATAGGCCAGCCCCCGTTTGGTCCTCACGTCATTGAACAGGCGACTGCGAAACGAACTTCCTCCTAAGATATCGTTGGCGATGGCCAAGGCGACGTAGTCGGGATCATTCTCCTTGATCGAGAGATGTCCCAGACGAAGATGGGTCTGCGACGTCTCCTTACTGACGAACCTGACCACCGGCCTGGACGGCTCCGCTTCCGGCACATCGGCAATCCTCAATTCCGGCACCGTTCCCTTTTTCCAGTCTCCGAATACTTTGCGCAGTGCGGCCAGCATCTCATCTTTTTTGAAGTCGCCGGTCACACCGAGAATCATCCCATTGGGATGAATCGTATCGCGATGGAAGGTAACCAGATCGTCCCTCGTCATCCGTGTGATCGAATCCAGCGAGCTTTCTCGGGCACTGGGATGATCGGGCCCATAGAGCACCTTGGTAAATTCTCGACCGACGATGGACCCCGGATGATCCTGCCTTCTGCGAATCCCTTCGATCGCTTGCAGCTTGGCGAGCTCCACGCGAGCCGGGTCAAACGCAGGTCTTCGCAAAAGACCGGCCAAGATTTCCAACCCACGAGGGACATCTTTGCTCAACACATCCAACGACGCCGACCCTGATTGCCGACCGATTCCGATGCTCACATCGCCCGCGAATTGCTCTAACTCCGCATCGACTTGCTCGGCCGACAGGCCTCCTCCACCGCCCGTCCGCATGACTGCGCCGGTCATGGATGCCAATCCGATCTTGTCGATCGGGTCAAGCCAACTCCCGGTTCGCATCGTGACCGTCACCGACACAAGCGGCAACTCATGGTCTTCCATGAGATAGACGACCATGCCGTTCTCGAGGACCACCCGATCCGGCTCCGGCGGTGAAAATTCCACAGGTTGAAATGTCATGGATCGAGGATCACCGAGTACTGGTTCTCCTGCAGAACCCGTGACGGCTGAAGCCAGCAATACGGCCATCCCCAACAAAGCAGTGACTCTCCATCCCTTCACCCCTTGCCCCTCACCCCTCACTATTCTCATGGCTGCACCTCGCTGCCCGACATGGCGGTCACACTTTTACCAAGACTTTTCTTGACCAACACCGCGACGGTCCGATTCGACCTGGTAAAGTATTGTGCGGCAACTCGCCGGACATCGGCAGCCGTCACCTTACCCACGTTGTCGCGTGACGTCAGAATGTAGCGCCAATCACCGGCAACCGCCTGGTACAGAGCCAGGTGAGACGCCAACCCGCTGTTGGATCGCAGTCCGCGCACGAGATCCGCATCCAAGTTATTGAGCACTTTCTCCAACTCCTGTGCCGAGACCGGCTCCTGCTTCAGCCGCTCAATCTCCTCATAAATCGCCGATTCGACTTCTGCGGTCGTATGGGGAGCCAATGGCGTCGCCGTGACCACGAACAGATTCGGCGCACGCACTCCAGGATGACTGGCATCGGACCCGACCGAGACAGCCAGACGTTTCTCCCGCACCAGTTTCTGATGCAAGCGGGACGTGAGGCCGTCGCTGAGCACCGCATCGATCACGTCAAACACATCATCATCCGGATGGCCTAAGGTCGGCTTGTGATAACCGATCACAAGAGCCGGCTCGGCATCAAACTCCACCTCTACCCGGCGCTCACCCCGTTGTTCCGGCTCCACCGTCACCAAGGATGGCGCCGGCGGCGCAGCAGGAATCTTCCCGAACGTCCGCTCAATCAAGGCAATGACTTCCTTGGGATTGATATCCCCCACCAAGGCGATCGTGGCGCGATTGGGACCATAATGGGTCTTGAAGAAGGCTTCCGTGGCAGCCGGTGTCAACGAGAGGATATCGGAGCCCCACCCGATGGTTGGAATCCCGTACCCATGGGCCCGGAATGCCGCCGAGGTGAAGGTTTCAAACAACAGCCCGTTCGGACTGTCGTCGTTGCGCAGACGCCGCTCTTCCATCACGACGCCGCGTTCCTTGTAAAACTCCCGTAAAACAGGGTTGGCCATCCGGTCTGATTCGATTGCCGCCCACAGCGGGAGTCGATTAGAGGGCAAGCTGATCATGTACCGCGTCAGATCTTTCCCGGTTGAGGCATTGAGTCCCACGCCACCGTGCCGCTGGTACATCAGCGCCATTTCATTGCCGACCACATACTGACCGGCCTGCGCTTGCAGGGCCAGAAACCGCTTCTGCAGCGATTCGATTGCCGCTCGTTCGTCCGCCGTCGCCCCTCCCCCTTTGGCTGCGACCTCTCGTTCCCGCAGATCGAGTTCCGTCCCGACGACGGCCAGCTCATCGAGGATCGGTTTTTCCTTCTCGTAGTCAGTCGTCCCCACGACACGCGTACCTTTGAAGGCCATGTGTTCGTACAGATGGGCAATGCCCGTCTGACCCACCTGCTCATTGATGCCGCCCACGGCAAAGGTGATGTTGATGGAGACAACCGGCGTCTGATGCCGCTCGACCATGAGCACCGTCAACCCATTGGCGAGCCGATGCTCGATCACCCGATCGGCAAAGCTCGGTGACGCTGCAAACGACAGATCGACGTTGAGAATCAGGCTTAGCGCCAGCAGAAGCACGGTGACGTATGACACACGGAGCTTCGTCCGTGGCGCACCCGAAAGTTTCGAATTCCATGTTTCTCGTTTCATGTTTGAGGTTCCTCCGGCAACTCGGAATCTGAAACTTACAACGTGAAACTTTTGAGCGGGAGACGCTTCACGAGATACGCGAGACGGATGAATAATCATATGAAAATCTCCGTGAGTTGTTCCGGTGTTTCGATGAACCAATCAGGCTGACAGGCTTCCATCTTCTGCCGATTGCCCATGCCGTATCCTACGGCACAGACCCGAATGCCAGCATTATGCCCGCCATTGATATCGTTCGTACTGTCTCCGACAAGGACCGTCCGATCCTTCGGTACGCCCATTTTGCTGATGATGTGGAGAAGCATGCCGGGCTCCGGTTTCAGTCCGAACCCATTGTCTCCACCCACCATGTACATGAAATGTTGTGGTCCCAGCCCATTCAAGATCACGCGCGTGTATTCAATCGACTTGTTGGTCGCGATCACTTTCTGCTTGTGCGCAAAATGCTCGAGCATGGGCTCGATTCCCGGGTAGAAGGTCGTCCGGTCCAAGCAGTGTTCGAGATAATGCCCTCGGAACACCTGCAAGGCTTTCTCAAATTTCTCCTGATTCCCTTCCCCGACCGCCAGACGCAGCAGCCGCTTCACCCCATCCCCGACAAACCCGAAGATCTCTTCAATGGGGCGCTCCGGCAATCCCAACTCATTCAAGGTAAAATTGACGGCATGGGCGATGTCCCATTTGGACTCGATCAACGTTCCGTCCAAGTCAAAGATCAGGAGATCCACAGGCGTCTGTGCCATTAGTTTACCTTTCGCAACGATTCGATAAGGTCAGTGAGTACGGTGCGTTGTGTGTCGTCCGATTCGTGGAGAGCTGCATCTCGAGCAAAACTCACCATCCGCCTCAACCCGACATGGGGCGGGATGACCGGTGAGAGGATACGCCAGTAACTGCCCACTACTTTCACATGAAAGCGAACCTCTTCGATCCTGTCTTCAGGAACAAAACTGGCCGTCTCGAGATACACGGAGCCCCGCACCTGAAAAGTCACCGGGATAATAACTTCTAGATTGTTCACAATCTCCCATTGCCGGTAATCCTCGGACACGGTGGTTTTTTGTACCACCACGATACGCCCCCACGCCGGTTCCTCTTTCCACTCAACATAGGGCATGACCGTATCGAATGAGGACGCCTCGAGGCGTGCTCCCTTCTGATCCAACAACACATACCGCTTGACGATGTCCGCCGGGGATTTCCGCATCGAGCCGCTCGGACTCAACTGCGCATTCGAGGGCCCCGCCACCGTGAGGAGTACGAGCACAAGTAGAGTGGAGACACAGGCCCGTGATACACAGACCGAGCCGCTCAAGCCACTCCTCAGTACAGCACGTACATTCCGCAAGATAATCAATGACGATATGATGATTCGATTTTGTTCGCGGCACACACCGGCCCACTCATTCTAGCAAACAGGACTGAAGACATCCAGGCAAGTACGTGAATCCCTGTGGAGAGGGTTTGACCTTCGCGAAAAGAGAATGCTACGGTCGTCTCGTCTGAACCACACATCCGCACAGGAGAGAACCTGTGTCCACCCGTCGATGGCGGCAGCTCCAACTCTTCGGCCTACTTGTCACCCTCTGCTGCACGATCCTACTTGTTCCCTCTATTGGCACCACAACTCCCGACCTCGTCTCCCACACTCCGACCACCAGCGCCTCAATTCTTCTCCCTCCGCAGACCGACGATCCTTTGTGGTTTGCAACCCCGCCTCAAAAAGCCTACGATCTCCTTACACAACTGGAAAAGCGAGGAGGACGTCCACTCCCAGGCTATGTCGGAGGGCGTGACTTCCAAAATCGAGAACGCCGTCTTCCTCCCGGTCGCTATCGGGAGTATGATGTCAACCCGAAGATCCGCGGGCGTGGACGTGACGCCGAACGGATTGTGATCGAGCAACGAACCGGGAAGGCCTACTATACCGGAGATCACTACAGAACGTTTGTCCCCCTCAATTGACAGAAACTGTACCACGTGAGCGCCCTATGCCGGTAACACTGTCCCTCCGCACCCATCTCGGCACATCAACACCTCCCTGGTCAGGGCTTCTCGTCTTACCTCGCGGAAGTTCAGCCACAACGATAGTCACAGCTCCCACCGGATTTCTGATGCGCACGATCGAGGGCAAGAAATGTCGGACGACATCGGGCCTCTTCGATGAGTTCGCGCAAGCACTGTCCTTCCCGGAATACTTCGGGCACAACTGGGATGCCTTGGAGGAATGTCTCGCTGATTTCGAGTGGCTTCCCGCCAAAGGCTACATCCTCCTCATTTCGAACGCTCATGCTGTTCTCCCGGATGATGAAGAAGAGTATGAAACGTTGCTGGAAGTCCTCAACGACGCCGGAGAAGCCTGGAGCAAAGGACAAACGGTGGACGGCCGAAGCGCCCCGTTTCATGTGGTGTTTGCCGTGGCCGCACAGGATAAGTCGACGCGACATCGTTGGGAGCTGGAAGAGTTCAGCGCCACAGAGCAGGGAAAGTCGGGAAGAAAACCACTCCGAAAACGCTCAGCAACTTCCAAGAAGAAATCTGCCAAGAAATAGCAGGGCAGCGATAACGGCTAGGTCGCGTAGCTCGTGCACGTCGTTCGTGAAACGTGAAGCGCCCGGATCCTGAAACGAAATACGCTTTCACGTACGACACTTCACGGCTATTGGGTCATGCTGTGAAGAAGTCACCAACCTGAAACAGGAAACCCAAAACTTGAAACCGTCTCAGTAGAAGCGTTCATGAAGCATGCAGGTTAGCTCATACAGCAGACAGGGCTCCGGAGAAGCCTGGTAGGAAGAGACAACACGCCTGTCGCTTGTCGACGTGCCTCCCAACGAGCCCTGACCGCTGTCTCATGCGTGAGGCAGATGCTGTGCGTCTCCCGGGGATCATCGAACGGCGCTTTTTCTCCGACGAAGCCATCCTGACCTTCGCCTCGGCACCAAGAACACACAACCTTCATGGCGATCTCACTTTCCTAACTTGCCGGATACAGCAAGAACCACGCCACCAGCAACCCCTGATGACTCAGCCGCCAAAAACAACGGAGTTAGATCTTACGATCGAAAGGCTGTGCCTTCTGCTGTATCCAAATTGATAAGAAGTGCATACGATCGACACTTTTTGGTCCTCGAGGAACCGGTGCCCGGCGACGCAGCCACCAGTTTCTTGACCGACTCTCGTCCTCCATGGTAGGGTGCGCCCCCATTATGAAGACATCTCGGTCCGCCAAACTCTTTACCGAAGCCCAACAGCTGATCCCCGGCGGCGTCAACAGCCCCGTTCGTGCGTTCCGCTCGGTGGGAGGACAGCCGCGCTTCATCGCACGTGCGAAAGGATCGCGCCTCTACGATGTGGATAAGAATGTCTACATTGATTACGTGCTGTCCTGGGGCCCGATGATCCTGGGACATGCCCATTCAGCGGTCATTGCCGCGATCAAGAAGGCGGCCGGGCAAGGTACCAGTTACGGAGCACCGACGGAATTGGAAGTCGCGCTCGCGAAAGAAATTCGCCACGCATTCCCCTCCATGGAAAAACTCCGGCTGGTCAGCTCAGGAACCGAAGCGGTCATGAGTGCCATTCGTGTCGCTCGAGGATTCACTCAACGCACGGGAATCATCAAGTTTGAAGGGTGCTACCACGGACACAGCGACTATTTGTTGGCAAAGGCCGGTTCGGGTCTGGCGACATTGGGGATTCCGGACTCACCGGGTGTACCTGAGGATTTTGCGAAACACACCCTGACCGCGCCCTATAATGACATTCGGACTGTTCAACAGCTCATCAAGGCCAATCACAAGCAACTCGCCTGCATCATTGTCGAGCCGATTGCAGGCAACATGGGTGTCGTACCGCCCGCACCGGACTTTCTGCCGGCACTTCGGCAACTGACCGCCGAGCACGGCATCCTATTAATTTTTGACGAAGTCATTTCAGGCTTTCGCGTGAATTATGGCGGAGCACAAGCCCTCTATGGCATCAAGCCAGATCTGACAGTGCTCGGGAAAATTATCGGGGGAGGGCTGCCTGTCGGCGCCTACGGCGGACGGAAGGAGATCATGGATCTCATCGCACCGGTTGGACCGGTCTACCAGGCAGGAACCCTTTCTGGCAATCCTCTGGCCGTATCAGCCGGATTGGCGACGCTGAAGCAACTACGGGGGAAAGGCGTCTATAAGCAGTTAGAGCAACGATCCGTGACCCTTGCCAAGGGCATCGGTGAAGCCGCAAAGCGGGCCGGAGTCCCTGTGACGCAAACACGCGTCGGATCGATGCTGACAACTTTCTTTACCCCAGGCCCTGTGGTGGACTGGAGCACGGCAAAGCAATCTGATACGAAACGGTACGGCCAGTTTTTTCACTCCATGTTGGAGCAGGGCGTCTATCTTGCGCCGTCCCAGTTCGAGGCAGCGTTCCTTTCTACTGCCCATAGCAATCAGGACATCGAGAAAACCATCCGCGCTGCACACTCCGCATTCAAGAAACTCTGAGCCAGCCGCTCGTGAAGCCCGCTTCGCCGGCTCAGCGAAGCGAGCGTCGTTCGTATCTTGTCAGATACACCGTTATCTATTTGGATACAGTTCGCGCTTAACCGTTTCTTCTCTTCACGTTCGTCTATTCGTCATCCTCATCTTCTGCTTCCAGGGCTTCTTGCCGCTTCTGCTCTTCCATGGCGTTGTGGAGTAGCATGCGGACAAACATTGAATACAACGACCCTTTTTCCAATGTCCCCCCGGGCGGAATGGCAATTTTCCCTTCCTTAATCATGCGATCCATCCAGGCTTTCTGATCCGGGGCGATCAGCATTGGAATTTCTATCAACCCCACCCGTCCCATCATATCCATGGCATATACCTCCGTGAATCGTGAAGCGTCGTTCGCATCTCAGAAGAATCCCAATGTATCTCAACGAGATACGTTTCACGAACGACGAGATACGAGCGCATTGCACCATGCCGTTTTGACCATTGTCAATTGGTTCGAATCTGGCACAACACCTGCTTTACAGCACACATCATGAAGCCGCATGTGATTCTGACAATCTCGGTGCTGATTGGCTGGTGGTCTCTCCAGCTATCATCGAGCGCCTCCGCGGCTCGACTTGAACAGTCCGACCTTGGATCAACCCTAAACCAGCACTGTGACCTCTGCTGGTATCCATCGCCGGAGGAAGACCGTTCTGATCGCCTCCCCACCTACAAACAGCCACGGCATAAACGCCCGCCGGATAGCCGCCCACAACGTTATCCCAAAGGGCGGTACAAGCTGGGAGCCGGCCACAAATCTTCTAGTCGGCTCTCTACACTTCGATCCAGCACGGGACACGAGATGAGACTGCTGAGCACCCTGCAAGTGCGGGCAGTCGACGGGGACACCCTTCGTGTCGGGAGCGAGCGCATCAGACTACGTGGCATCGATACCCCAGAGATGAATGAGCCGGCGGGGCCGGCTGCCAAACAACGGTTGGAGGAGCTCTTGCGCAGTGGCTCTCTTCGAATCGTGCCCCAGGGGCGTGACGCCTACCATCGCCTCGTCGCCGATGTGTTTGTGAATGGACAGAACGTCGCCGATATTCTTCGAAGTGAAGGCCTGTCAAGAACAGGCTGACGGGCATCCCATGACTCAAGCGCGAGCTCGACCGAGAATGAACATGCCTGTTTGTCCAGGTGCAGTCCGATGAAACCCCTCAGCCAAAACAAAGTCTTTTCGAAAGTGAATGTGACCCTGATCTCCCGGCATGGACTCTGGCTGTTGACCAGCAACAGTGAGCTCTTTGTATCGTTTGTCGACTTTCCTCAATTTCAAAACGTCCCTCCACTGCACCTCAAGCATGTGGCACAACTCCATTCTGACATTCTGTATTGGCCGGATCTGCATATTGAGATCCCCGTCAAACAGGTACGATGCTTCCCGCTCACAGGTGCGAAACCGCACCCACCCAGCCGATCCAGACGACAAACCAAGACAAGATCCGTCACTGTCTAGAGACAGCCTCTTACCCACCTTCAACCCCATGAATCTTTTTGGATTCACTGGATCGAATACGATACGCATGCAAGCTCTATTACGTAGACATGCCCGCTGATAACTCTTTGAAATATTGATATACCTCAAGCATGCAACGAGGCATGGTTCATGCGTGTCGCAGACTCAACGTTGCATCCCGTTCATGGCGTCATGGTGATACGCCGGTGCGATGAGCCGTAGCAGGATGACCTCTTTCAGAAATATCGAGTGAACGATCGCCGGTCTGTCGCAGGGCCTCATCATGACAAATGCGGCATCACCAGATCGAGGGATACCGAGCGCGCATACGGAGGAGACCCCCATGTTCACGCTTAAAAGCCAGTTCGCCCAGCAGGTATCAGCAGCCATCACCCTCGCGTTCGTCCTTGGCGCACTCTCGATGATCTGGCCCGCAATCATCGCCGTGTTTCTCGGTATCCTCCTGCTGCTTCAATCGTTCGGCGCCGAACCGGAGATCGCAAGACTGTCTTGGTCCGAGGTGGACAACGTATCCATTGTCATCGGCGCCTTTCGGCGTCCGGGCCTTCCGGCGGTACTCTCATGACGGGTCGAGGAAAGCATCTCGCCATGAAGGCATTCAACGTACGGGCTGAACCATGTTGGGAATCGGCCGGGTCTCCGGACACTGAAGAAGTGAACACTGTTGAGAGAGTAGGAGTGCCAAGATGAATGTGAAAGGGTTTATTCTCGAAGATGACCAGGGTAGGGAATTCGTGATGGGCTGTGAACGACCCTATGCCCAACTTGGGCGGACCTTTCTGCTCCGGGGATGGCAGCGGCGGAGACTGATTCATTTACAATATTCAGAGCGAGAAGCTCGTCATATCGTGGGAGAGGCCTTGATGGCACTCGATGATTTGTTCACGGCGCTTCTCCGGCGATGCCACGACCAGCCCCTCACCGCCGAGCTTGAAGAAAAGGTCCAGGGAATCAGGAGACTTCCCATGAAGACAGCGTACCGTTACAAAGCATGAACAACCATTCATCTCGCGACTTCATGGTCCACGACTCCCAGCTGAGCTCAGAATAAGACCAGGCATCTCTCTGGCCAAAAGTCTATCGAACGAGAAACCCCGTAAGGAGGCAGCACATGGCTATTCAGTGGATCGGAAGCCCCAACAAAGACAAAGGACGAGAAGGGTACAGGCCGGAAGCCATCGTCATCCATATTATGGAGGGCACACTCAAGGGGACTGACGCCTGGTTCTCGAATGAGGAATCAGGTGTGTCCGCCCACTATGGAATCGGGAAAACCGGCGAGATCCATCAATATGTGGGGGAAAGCGATCGAGCGTGGCACGCAGGCCGCCTCATTTCTCCTACGTGGCGACTATTGAAAGCCGAGGTCAACCCCAATTGGTATACCATTGGAATCGAGCACGAGGGAACAGAGAATACGCCCTGGTCAGATGCGCTGTACAGGGCCAGCGCCGGCTTGATTGAAACCATTTGCCGACGATGGGCGATCCCTTGCGATCGCGATCATATCATCGGCCACCGTGAGATCCGTGCCGACAAAACGTGTCCTGGTCTGGAGGTGGATCTCGACAAGCTCCTCGACATGGCCAATGACATCCACCAGAGTCCGGCCACATTTAATTTTGTGAGAAAACCGGGTATCGTACAGACTCGCGTCGACCTCAACATCCGCGAAAAAGCTCCGACCTCCGCAGCTCCCCTTGTCCGCACAGTCAAGGGCGGAAGGAAACTGCCGTATCAAGGCTGGACAAGTAATGGACTCACCGTCAACGGCAATGCCCATTGGTACAAAGACGCCGACGGGAACTACTTCTGGGCAGGTGCCACAGCGCAACCTATCCCTGGCCTCTGAGCAACGCGCCCGTCCGATGGTCCATTGTCGCGGGAGGTGGTCTTCTGCCGTCATCCTCGTATTCACCGGCTGCTTGTTGTCAACCTGCAGCTCGGTTCCTCCGGTCAATCCCTCATCCGTGACGCTGTCCCCTGATCAGCAAGCCCTTGAGATCACCTCCGGTGATCCAGCAATCCCCGATCGGTTCACGCTGAAACACCTACCGACTGAATCCGCGATTGCGCCCGGCCTGTATTTCCGTGCAAAGCGATTCGGCCTTGTGCAGGTATCACCAGATGGGCGACTTGCAGCATTTTCGACGGTGGACCACCACACGCTCGTGGGCCTCTTAGACCTTGCCACGATGGCGACAAGAGAAATCGATGTCCTCACGGAGGGAGAAGTCCTGACTTTTCATTGGGCACCCGACAGTCATCTACTTGTCTACGATTACCTGCCGGCAAACGGATATCACCGCGTCCGGGGCTATGATGTTCAATCCGGCGAGAGATTGGTCGTACCCCGGACCGAGCATCGTGCTTCCATCCATCTGACCTTTGAACAATGGGGATCGCAGCCACGCGAGGTCATCGTCGGTATGAAAGAGCAACACAGTGACGAACCCCGGACCATCACCGTCAACCTGATCGCAAGCACACAGCTCGCTCCACTCCCCAAGCCAAGGCAGTAACACCGCACAATCCTGTGTGGTCCGCCTCACGAGGGGGAACCATGGAGATCTTGAGCCATTCCCAACAACATCCCTGCTGCGGATCGAAGAAGCTGAGAGTTCACCCCGTTTGTGGAGCCACCCGTAGACAGCCATTGATCGGACGGCATCGTGGGACTACAATTCCATCCAATGGTTCGTCCTATGTCACTGATAGTGAAAACCGTTGACCTCATTTTCATAGGGATAGGCAATATGAGACTGCGACCGTTCATCATCCTATGCGGACTGCTGATTGCATCCCCAGGGCATGCTGAAAGTCCTATGGCAGCTCAAGTCTGTAGCCTGCTCTCATCCCCAAAGTTGGCTGCGGTCCAGTCCAGAATGGGGACCGGTGAAGGGTGTGCCTGGCAATGGCCCAACGGCCAAGCGCTGTCGATCTATGTGCACCTTGAGCTACAAAGTGAAACCACGGCTGGGATCAAGGAAGTGATGGAGCCCTACCTGCAGAATCCAGCCTTCAAACGAACCGCCTTTCCGGTTTGCACGGGAGGGGACATGGTCGTTGGTGATTTTCGAAACGGTAAAGGCCCCGGGGGAACCGGCTATACCCAATGTTCTGGCTTCGTCCTGACGTTCAGCTTTCAAGGTGCAGAAGCCCAAGGCCATTTACCCGGCATCGCCAAAAAGCTCGCCGGCACGACCCTCGCCCGCTGACGAGATGATTCTGGAGACCAATCACACAGGGGAAACTCCCCCTGTTCCGTCAAGAAACAGCGGGAACACGCAGACGAAACCCGCTGCCATCGATTTCCTCAGCCTAGGAGCCTGTCCGACATTGCCATTCGTGACGAGGCGAAGGATGTGCGGCCGGATGCGAGGCCACAGGCCCGGAAGAACCGGAGGCGTATTCGCTGGGATACGTTGAGGATTGTTCTGGGCCGAGAACGACGCAGATGGTCACAGATCGTTCGCCGCAGTAGAAAGGTCAATGTCGGACAGGCTCCGAGAGAAACCAACCCTCACACCGAGCCATGAAAGGAGCAGATCATGAAGAATGTCGAAATGAGCGTTGAAGGGACCGTCTTAACCATCAAAGTGGATCTTTCGAAAGAGTTCGGCCCATCGTCAACGGGCAAAACAATCATTGTCGCGTCAACGGAAGGCAACGTCACCATCCCGGATCGGCAAGAGAAAATCGGGCTCAATGTGTACCGAAAAAAGTAGGATCGATTGAGCCGTCTAGCCCTATCGGTTCCATCGAATGGAAGGCCGTCTGTCTTTCGACAGGCTCTTGACAGATCGGAAGTTGGCACTGGGTAGGCACAAGAGACCAAAAACCCAAAAAAATCCAGCAATCCTGTGGATAGCCTCAAGAATGGTTGCATTCGCTCGCCTTGCCAAAGAGCAGCCGGCATGATTTAACACCCACATCTAGGAATACGCGAAAATCATCGCAAAGATCACCGAAACCACAATTAGTTGTAGCATCCCTCATCTCGTGCGGATGCTCAATAAATAGGCAAGGTGATGAATCGCCATACCGCAGGTGTGATCTTTCCCAAAAAGTCATAGGGTATCCACAGCCTTATCCACAGAACGTGGGGACTATGTTGTGAGACCTCCAGGGTATCCGAGAAAGTACCGGATTAAGGGCCACATCCTTCACTGCGCCAGGCAACGGTCTTTCTTCGCTTGACTCTCTCCCGACCTTTCTCTGACAATCATATGGGATCTCTCACGGTGTGCGATTCACCCCTCTCAGGAGAGTCCCTTCCAAACCAAGCCCCGAGCCGCCATCCCTCGTGGCGCACTCGGGCAATGGGTTTCTGTGAACTGTGAAACTCTGTTGAGGTCTCGAGATGAGTGCAGCGGTCAGAGTATTGGGCATCCTCGCTTCACTGTTTCTATCCTCCTGTGCATCACAGACAGATCAGGTGTCTGGAGGGGCTGGGCAGCTTGGCAAAATCACCGCGAATGGATACACGAAAGAAGGGTGCATGCTGAATCTGAAGCTGGCGGCACGTGAGCAACGCGTTCGTCTGAACCCAGACGATGTCACACTAAATTCCAATATATTCCTCCTGATGTTTCCATTTCTGAATCAGGAAGCCTATCAGTGCGCCGGAACGGTCGTTGAGCGCCAAAAACGGTTCACGACGCGAGACAATCTGTACCCTATCGATTGACAGGGTTGCCTCACGAAGCTGGCCCCTCACATACGCTCTCAATTGACAGACCCTGCCCCAGCCCATCACAGTGCACGAACAATGCCCTGCTGCTCAGGCATAATTTGAGGCCATTGGCGGAGGGTCACCCTGAAGCCACGATCTGGAATATCCTGGGTTGCAAAGCAAATCACGAAGACGATAGGATCGGTTCGAGTCTTTCTCTTGTGCATGCACGCAGCGCGTACATCTGACACTGCGTTCCCATTCGTGTCACGTACGACCATTTGTGATGCCCTCTGGTCTCTTGCGAGACACATCCTGGGTATGACACGTTCCTCTGGCCGCATTTTGCAATCACCGCACCGTTGGGGGTGAGACATGATCAGGATATTCTTCATTTTCATGCTGGGATTTGTTGTCCTGTTTTCTGGGAATCCTCTGCTTGCTGTGGCCGCCGCTCCAACAAGTGTGAGACACGCTTTATCTGAGTCGCGCCCTGATGGCGGAGACAAAATTCTGATTCCTCCTGTCATTTCGTTCTCAACCTCCACAGCCGGCATTGCTCTCGACGCAAACGAACAGACCGCTCTCGTCCAGGCTGCCGTAGTTGGAGCAGCCCACAAGCCTTCAGCTGATCCGCGGCTGCAGCTCGTCGCTCAACTGCCGAGGAGGGAACAGGATGCCACGCCACGAGGACCTTCGGATAAAGAGCTGTCGCATGAACTGAGCATCGCGCAGAATAGTCTCCAACAGGCGAAGCAACGCATCGATGAGTTGGAGCGACAACTTGCTGAAGGCAATCTGGAGAACGCCAAACGACGGATCGGCGAACTGGTCATCCAGCTCCATGCCAAGGAGACTGAACTCTCCGCCCTGCGAGCCACCGTTCACGAAAACTCAAAAAAGTTTCGAGAAGACCTTGCGGCACAAACTGAAGACCTCGCCCAAGCCAAGCGTCGGCTCGCCGAAGTCGAACAGCAGATGGCAGCTACGGGGAAGGGGCAGGAATTGGCGCAGGCCAAACGCCGGGTCACCGATCTTGAGCAACAGCTGACGAAGAAAGAGCAGGACCTGACCCAAACGAAGCGCCGGGTGATCGAAGCCGAACAGCAGATGGCCGGAAAGGAGCAGGACCTCGCTCAGCTTAAACGACGGGTCGCTGAGATCGAACAACAGAGCGTTGGGAAAGACTACGAATCCACGCAGGCCAAGCGCCGGGCGACCGAGTTTGAGCAACAACTGGTCGGCAAAGAGCAGGACCTGACCCAGGCGAAACGCCGGACCACCGAAGCGGAACAACAGGCCGCCGGAAAAGAACAGGAGCTGGTGCAGGCCAAACGGCGTATTGCCGACCTCGAGCAGCAGATAGCGGCGAAAGAACAGGAATCAGCCCAGGCCAAGCGCAGAGCTGCTGAAGCGGAACAGCAGACGGCAGGGAAAACGCCGGACCCAACGCAAGCCAAAAAACGGGTCGCCGACCTCGAACAACTGCTTGCCGGGAAAGAGTATGAGTCCGCGCAAGCCAAACGTCGGGCGACGGAATTGGAGCAGCAGACCGCTGCAAAGGAGCAAGAACTGGCCCAAACCAAACGCCGCATCGCGGAGCTCGAACAACAGACGGCTGGGAAGGAACAGGACCCCGCACAGATCAAACGCCGTCTGACCGAACTCGAACAGCAGATGCTGGGTAAAGAACAAGAGTTGGTGCAGATCAGGGACAATCTGAAACAAGTCACGCAAAAGTATGCGGATCTTGGTCCGATGTTGATGGACCGGGATGCCGAGATTGCACGCACGAAACGGTTACTGGAAGATCTCGAACGGAGCTTGCCGAAACCAGATGAAGGCCTCCCCTCTCTGGAAGTGAGTCCAGCCGCTACGAATATGGCCGGCGAGCTTCCCCCCGATGCCAATCTGTCGGTGACCGACCTCCCCATTCCCGGCACGTCTGCTGGAGATGGGACTGACGCCGGAAGCCTCGATCTGACCAAGATCGGCGAAGCGCTTTCCGGCTCACTGGGAGAGGAGTTGAAGCGAGGCACAGTGGCCCTGCGACAGGAGCGGACCGCCCTGACGCTCGCGTTGGTCAGCAGTGAATTATTCCCGCCGGGGGAAGCCACCGTCACACCGGGCGGCAACTCATTGATCGGACAGATCGGAGCGGTCCTCCAGAAATTTCGCTATCGGCACATCGAAGTGACCGCCCATACCGACACCAAACCGATCCGCAACGATGCACGAAAGCTGTTTCGAGACAACCTTGAGCTCTCACGCGCCCGCGTCGAGCAGGCCAGTCAAGCTCTGATCAATAGTGGGGTTGATGCCGATCGCGTGAAGGCTGTCGTGTATACGGCAGCGAAGTCACTGGACAACGACGAAAGCCGAAACAGGAACCGACGAATCGAAATCGTGGTGAGTACCTCCTTGGCAACACATTCACCTCAGGGAAAACTACAACCGGGCAAGAAGCCACCCCAGTCCATTTCACTGAGTTCGCCCCGTCGGCCATAACTCCTGAAGGAACCACAACTGCACGGTTCCCTCAGATGCTCCTATCGGTAGAATCGTGCACCTACCGGCGCGATCAGTCCGGGGCCAACACCCCCGATACAAGCCTTCACCGCCCGCTCTCTTCCTACCAGTTGAGATCAACACACCCTGCCAAACACGAAGCCACCCAAAGATTGAGTGCCGCTTGACAGAAGCATCCGCCATAAGGATAGTACCGTCATTTTCTTGAACGAAATCGCCGTCACTGCTGTGAGCAGGGCCAGTGGCGCTGCCCTGTGGCCGATGATGGTGCCGTCAATATTATTCCTCCACGCGACACGGCATGGACTATCACGCTGAGATTCCTACGACGCCGGAGAGTCGAGAACACTCTCGGGTGAGACTGCTCGCCGCCCTCCTCGATACCCATCACGTGACGTTTTACACCGTGATCAGCGTGATTCAGGCCACCTGCTTTGGATTCTTAGTTCTGGTGTGCTTTGAGGAAGGGAAGCACTTTACCCCCTCCCAGTGGCTGTTGGCGGCAAACACCTTGATCATCCTCGTCCTGGTCTGGAACGGATTTATTCGCGGATTCGTCATACTGTTGTATGTCCCGAAACTCGCAGACGGCATGATGCCCTTTGCACTTGGTGCAGCCCAGTGTTTTGCCGCCTATTTTGTCGCCCATGGTGCTCGTGGGTGGTATTGGAGTATAGCAGCCCTCTGCGTCATCGGTTTTCTGGGGTACATCAACGCTGAGGTGAATGCCAAACTGAATCCAACTGAAAACGCGCACATCATGGTGTTCTATGGCAAGCATCTGCGTCTGCTCCAGATCTCATCGCTCTTCTTGGCCATCCTTTGTGCAGTCATCGCCTACACCTCCAATTGGTCGGAGGAGACCTTGGGCTGGCTGTCACTCCCGCTGATGATCGGATATGCCATCGGCGAGGAAGTGATGTGGATACGGCTGGAACGATTTGCACGGGGAAGCAGCGCATAAACATCTGAAACGAGCCGAATGTCGGATCATCAAGACAGTGCGAAGAACACCCACAGGTCTCCCGGCTATCGCCTTTCGGCAGTCGGCCGTCAACAAGTCGAAGATGAGCGGCTCAGCCTGCTCGAAGAGATCTTCGACCCACTGTCTCGTCAACGACGCGCCTTAGTCCAACCAGGATGGCGGTGCCTCGAAGTGGGTGCCGGCCGTGGATCCATGGCGAGGTGGCTGGCCCAGCAAGTTGGCGAACAAGGACGAGTCGTGGCCACCGATGTCGACACCACCTACCTTGAGCGCCTCACTATCCCAAACCTCGACATACGCCGGCACAACATTCTGAGCGATCCCTTGGACGAGCTTGGCCCTGGCTCATTTGATCTGGTCTGTGCGCGCCTCCTGCTCTTCTGGCTCGCAGGCAAACAAGAGAATGCTATTCGCCGTATGGTGGAATGTTTACGGCCAGGCGGCTGGCTGCTTGACGAGGACGGTGATTGGGGTCTGGTCGCCCCTGTAGACCCTACGCATCCTCATTATGAGTTGTATCATCGTGTGTGGAAGAATGGCGAATGGTGGACAGTGCGTGGGTACGACCCGGCATTTGGGCGGAAACTCCCGGCACTGTTTGAGCGCTGCGGTTTGGTCAATCTCCGCCACAAGGCAAGTGCATCGGTTGTCAGAAGCGAGAGCCCATGGGGACAGTGGTGGCGCCAAAGCCTGGAAGGAATCCGTGCATCGGAACAGACTGACGGGAGCCTCACCGAAGAACGATCCAAGGAATACGACGCGCTTCTCACTCCACTGAATGACCCATCCTGTTGGTTGATGACAGCACCCATCCACGCCTGCTGGGGCCAACGAAACTTCTGAGTGCTTCAGGGCTTCACGGAGGGTATAGAAGCAAAAGGGTGAATCTCTTCGACCGTACAGAGACGAAAAATTTCACAAAGAAGGAGATTCAGAGGAAGACGGCGCTGGCTGAAGCGTGGCGACCAAACCTTTGTCCAGACGTGTGACTTTGCCGTTCTTGTCCGTCGCCGCCAACCGAGCCGAACCTTTCACGACGACACGCCCCGTCACCTTCTCACGTATGACATGGGAAAAGGTCAATGCCGCTCGAGTCACCTCGCCGACTGCCGTTTCGATAACCAGCGTCTCTCCGTACCGACCGGGAGAGCAATAATCCACTTCTGCCCGTACGACAACAAAGATGATGCCCTGCTCCATCAACGCAGCCACCGAATGGCCACGTATCTCAAGGTATTCGGTCCGAGCCCGCTCAAAATATTTCAGATAATTGGCGTAGTAGACGACCCCGCCGCAGTCGGTGTCTTCGTAGTAAATCTTGATTTCCAATACTTCACCACATTTAGGCAGCAATCTATCCAGATTTAGAGTGGTTCCCTAGATTGTTTCTCACCCACTGCATCACAGTGACGTTGAGAAGACTCGGATTGTAGCAAACTTCCCTCAGCAGCGATATTCCTCGGCAGTATAGACTGCCGACAGTTTCGATAAGGCAGTTCTCGCTTCTCAGCCGTAAATACTCATCTCCTCGCTTCTCACTGAAGATGCTCAGACTGCAAGATCGTTTTCCTAACATTCACTGATATTTTACCCTCCAAATAAGACTCTTGGATCAATGCTGTTCCAGAGACTCCAACATGAATGTTCAATTGCTATTTCATGCCCTCATGGTGATCATCGCGCTAGCTACATCAGAAATATGCGCTTCTCAGACAGGCGATACCCCGCAGCAATTGAAATCCGACTGTGAGCAAGGCTCTACGTTACCCTGTGTCATACTCGGAATGAGGTATTATCTGGGCGAAGGGGTGAAGAAAGACTACCTGGAAGCTGAAACCCTGTTTCGGAAAGCCTGCGACGCCGGGGATGTGTTCGGGTGCGCCCCTCTCGGAGAAATGTATTGGAATGGTACCGGTATCAACATAAGCTCCGATGAGGCGATGAAGTCGTCCCGGAAGGCGTGTGATGGGAGGTGGGCAGACGGCTGTTTCAATCTCGGTGTGATGTATTCCACAGGACGCGGGCTCAAACAAGATGCCGTTCAAGCCGCGACATTTTACGGCAAAGCCTGTTACGGAGGGCGTGCAGAAGGTTGCTTCAACCTTGGCGTAATGTATCAGGAGGGGCATGGAGTCAAACAAGACGCCGTTCAGGCTGTGGACTTATACAAAAAAGCCTGTGACTTGGGACAAGCGGAAGGTTGCTCTAATCTGGGCAGCATGTATGCGGAGGGTACTGGCGTCAAACAAGATAACGTTCAAGCCGTATCATTCTACAGGCAAAGCTGTAACGCTGGGAATGCGCGAGGTTGCTCCAATCTTGGCGGGATGTATGCGCAAGGTGTTGGTGTCAAACAAGACAACGCTCAAGCCGTGAAATTGTACAAGAAAGCTTGTGACGGTGGGAATTCGATTGGTTGCTTCAATCTCGGCAATAGGTATAGGGATGGGCTCGGCGTCAAACAAGACAACCTTCAAGCCATACAACTCTTTAGGCAAGCCTGTGACAGCAAGGTGGCACAAAGCTGTGTCAATCTCGGCCTGATGTATGAACGAGGGACAGGTGTCAAACAGGACAACAATGAGACACTTAAATATTACAGAACGGGGTGCGATCTTGGAGAACAAAAAGGATGTGACTATCACGAAAGCCTGAAAGCAGGCAGGCGATGAGATCGTTAGTGCTTGGGAGTTTTTACGAGGTTATTATTTTTGCGCTCTTTGATCATGGATCCATCAACCACTGACAATCAGCTCTTACAAATTCAGAACAGGAAACTTCGGCAATGATGACTCCGCAATGCCAGTCATACGGAGCACGACCTCATACAGCTGCTGTACTCGCTCGGACTTGATCGGCTCGAACCCATGTCCCAGCACCGCGTGATTCGCTGCATCCAGTAACGGCTTCATCTTGGGCCATTCTCTCAAGAACGCTTGGCCTAGCTGATCGCCCAATCCGGCTAAGGCACGGAACTGCGCCTGGAGCGGCAGTTTGTACTTACCGTCGATATCGTCGAGATAACAGGTCTGACAGACTTCTTGAAGAGCAGCCGGCAGCTGTGCAGGCAGCGCATCCCAACTCTTGATCTTGTGTGATTTATACAGACGAACCTGAGCAGATACCTCAAGTGCCCTGATGAGCGCCGCCATGGCTGTCTCAGGGTCATGACGAGCATGGAGTCGTCGACCAGCGCAGGCCAACAAGTCCAGGACCAGCGACTCCTTGACTTCTGCCGGGTCAAGCACGAGTTTTTCCAGAAAACTGGCATTGGCTTTGATCGGCGAGATGACGGCCTTGAGTCCGGGCGGGCCACCCCAGAGTGACGCCATCTCCAGCGCTTTTGCTGATGTCTTCAACTTTTCCCATGCTTGCCGATAGTGAAACCGCTCCCACAGGTCGTACCCTTCTGCCAAATCCGCAAATGCCCGATAGAGCGGTTTCTGCCCACCGCTGACCCGCAACTCCACGTCGTGGAAGAGCTTCGCCGCGCCATGAAACAGTCCCCGATTGAACAGCTCACACCCTTCACGACGCGCTACTGCCGCCTGTTCATCCCATGGATTGCTCTGCTGCCAGACAAAGGACTTCCCGTCCACTTCAACGCGGTCATCCTCTTGCCCCTCTTGGGCTGGGCTCAAGGCCACTACGCGGGAGGTCCAGGGCACGGCCACCAAGGTGAGTGCACCCGCCATCGCGGGCGTCGCTCCGCTCAGATCCACAACCAGTTCCCCTGGTTGGATGCCCCAGGTCCGAAACAGTTCCGGAAGTGAGGAGGCAAGCGTCTTGAAGGTCGACGAAAACTCGGTCACATCGTCCAGCACGACCCAATCCCACCGCTTCGGCATCTGATCGATATTCGGCTGGACCGCTGACTCAACCAACGCCTTGCTGCCTTCCGGCAGGACAAAACACAAGGCCTCGGGCTTCAACCGGTTGATCGAATAGACAGCCGACGCTGCATCATCGACTAAGGCGACCACAAGTGCTTTGATGGGTTGATCTTGCGCCATGGCGCGACGACTATACCACTGGCTCTATGCCCATTCAATTCGATTGGCAGATGCACAACAGTGACCAGCGCAAGTATCTGTCACGATTGGCATGCCCTGTCCTCCAAAGATTGGGACAAGGCACAGCAGCTTCGAGGGTATCTGGCCGCTCTCAAAGAAATGCTGATTGCCAAGCACGGGGAGATCCAGCCGGGAAGCCCGGCAGACCACTGGCTTTCGTGGGCCCATCAACATGCCGATCGGCTTGATCCACTGATCCGTCAACCGTCCCAATAATGACGCCTATTTTGAGTCTCCCGGCCGTTGAGCTGTGGTGATTTCCTGCTTGGAAAGGGGTATTCTTCGCAACACAAATTTCTTCATTCAGAAGCGTGCCCATCCAGATCAGCGTGTATGAAGACAAGCTCGTGCTTTGGAACCCCGGTGACCTGCCGGAGCACTGGACGTTGGAAAAACTGCTGGGCAAACATCCGTCCCAACCCTTTAATCCGTTGATCGCCAATGCGTTCTTCCGAGCAGGCTATATCGAGTCCTGGGGACGCGGTATTGAGAAGATCAACCGCGAATGCCGGGAGCACGGGATTGATCCGCCGACCTATGACTTCGGGATGGCAGGGCTGATGCTGACCTTCCGCGCGAATCCTGCGCACCTGCGGGCTTCCGCCTCTGGGGCTGTCCAAGACCGGTTGGGTGAAAAGTTGGGTGAAACCCGTACGGCCATTGTGCAGTCTATGAAAGACAATCCCAGAGTCACTGTATCGGAACTGGCAAAGCGATTACGCATGAGCACGACGGCCATAGAAAAGAACATTCATCATCTGAAAATGAAGGGATATGTGAAGCGTGTTGGTCCAGCCAAGGGTGGTCATTGGGAGATCGTGCAGTGAACGCGGTCGGCCAACCCGATTCTCGCACAACAACCATATTGTGCTCACACGACGGATCCCCGCCTTCGTTTGACACACCGTGCCGCCTCGCCTAGAATCTCGCCCATGCAAGCAGTTGTGCTGAACGCCTTTGCCGACAGTGCCAATGTCAAACAGCAATTTGCACGCGAGTATGCCGACCGCATCGTGCAGGTCGCACAGCTCATCGCAACCGCGTTCAACAACGGCAACAAGGTTCTGCTCTTCGGCAACGGCGGAAGCTCCACGGATGCCGCACACATCGCCGCTGAATTTGTGGGCCGCTATCGGCGCGACCGCGTGCCGCTCCCCGCAATCGCCTTGGCGACGGACATCGCCGCGATCACATGCATCGCCAATGACTATGGGTATGAAGAGCTCTTCGCCCGCCAGGTTCGAGCTCATGGCCGCAAGGGCGATATTGCCGTCGGTATCAGTACGAGTGGTAACTCTCCCAATGTCCTGAAGGGCATCGCAGCGGCGCGTGAATGCGGACTGATCACCGTGGCCTGGACCGGCGGATCGGGAGGCAAACTGGCTGGACTGGTTGATCACCCGTTTATCGTGCCGTCCACCCTCACATCTCGGATCCAGGAAAGTCATATCACGCTGGGCCATGTGCTCTGTGAGCTGATAGAGGATCATCTCCTTGGCAACGCGTCCTAATCGGACATCTCCAACCGCCCGTCCTGCCTTGATTGCTCCGATCAATGTATCGGATCTCAAGACCTATCCATTGAAGAAACGGTATAGCAAGGTTCGGGTCGCCGACTTTGCGACGCCGTGGAAACGTGGGGGTTCATTCAAGGCCTTCTGCGATGGCTTGCCTGATATCCTTGCGGTCAAGTCATTGCGGGCCGTCGCCCGAGCCATCGCAAAAGCCCATCGGAAGCGCCGTCCGGTCATCATCGGAATCGGTGCGCATGTCATTAAGGTGGGGCTCGCCCCGATCATTACGGATTTGATGGAGCGGGGGATCGTCACAGCAGTGGCCATGAATGGGGCGGGGATTATTCATGACTTCGAATTGGCTCTTATGGGGCATACCTCTGAGGAAGTGGATGCTGAGATCGATGAAGGTCGATTCGGCATGGCGGAGGAGACGGGACGGATCTTGAACGAAGCCATCATCCGTGGCGCAGCGGCAGGCCAGGGATTGGGGGAAGCCATTGGGACCTACATGCATCACGCGGCGCCGCAGTTTCCGAATCGCAGGACCAGCATTCTCGCCACCGGTGTTCGACTTGGCCTACCGGTCACCGTCCATGTTGCAGTCGGAACCGATATTATCCACATGCACCCCTCGGCTGATGGGGCCGCCATCGGAGCGACTTCGCTGCTCGACTTCAGACGTTTGACTGCCGTGGTTGCCAAGATGGAAGGCGGTGTGTACGTCAACATCGGATCTGCCGTGATTCTTCCGGAAGTCTTTCTCAAAACGCTGTCGCTGGGGCGCAACCTCGGTCACCCGATCTCGAACATTACCACCGCCAACATGGATTTCTTGGTCCATTATCGCCCTCAGACGAACGTCGTGCGGCGGCCTACACAAAAAGGCGGCCAGGGCTATTCCCTGACCGGTCACCATGAAATCATGCTACCGCTGCTTGCCGCGGCCGTGCTGGAGGAGCTGGGATGAAGCCGATCTCACATAGCTCGACAGCCCTTTCGCCTGAGATGCTCGAGGCTCGTTGGCAACAGTTGAACGCACGGTACTTTGGGGGGGCTCTCCCACCGATTCCAATTCGCTGGAGTGCACGACTGACCTCCTCCGTCGGCATGTTCACCTGCCGTGGCGGGCCACGAACCTCGTACCCCAATCTCCCAAGTACCGGTCGACGAGAGATTCGTCTCTCGCGTCCGCTCTTTGAACAACTGGCCGCGCGAATGTCCTATGTGGAGCAGGAACTGATCAACACCCTTGCGCATGAAATGATTCACCAATGGCAGTTCGATGTCCTGAAACGGCGCCCTGATCATGGCCTGGCATTTCTGAGAAAAATGAGACAGATCAATTCTTCGGGAGAGGTGGCTGTGACGACGTACCACTCACTGGAGAAGGAAGTCATCGCCTTGTCGAGATTTGCCTGGCAATGCATGAAGTGTGGACGTCTCTATCGGCGACAACGGAAAACGATCCAGCCTCAACGACATCACTGCGGAGCCTGCCGAGGAACCTTGCAAGAGCTCACAACAGAACCAGCGCAACACAAAGACGGCCACAGCTCGTCCGTCGACCAGGCTCCAGATCCAGTCTCTCCACCGAAGCCACCTCGGAAGTCCTCCAGAGCCCTAGAGCAATTGACGCTCGAACTGGCGTAACACAAGCGAGCCATACAGAAGCCGACTAGGTTAGGCAGCTTCTTGGTTCCCCCCTGACCGATTTCCCGCACGTGCGTGCTGCATGCGCTGGAGAACGGCCGCCAAGGCCTCGACTGAAATCGGTTTGGAAAGATAGTCATCCATCCCCGCGGCCAGGCATTGCTCACGATCTCCCTGCATGGCGTTCGCGGTCAAGGCCACGATCGGCACGCGATGCCTGCCGCGTCGTTCGTCGCTCGTCCCTCGTATCTCGTGTTGCGCTTCACGCTTCACGGGTAACGCTTCACGTTCCCGAATCACCCGTGTCGCTTCAAAGCCATCCATCTCCGGCATCTGACAGTCCATGAAAATGACATCGTAACGGATCCGGGACAGCGCCTCGACCACTTCCCGCCCGTTGGCCACCACGTCAATGCGATACCCCAATCGCTGGAAGAGACGGACCGCCACTTTCTGATTAACGACGTTATCCTCAGCCAGCAGTATGCGAAGGTCCACATTGGCCTTCGTCTCGGCAAGGGTATGACGAGTAATGAGGGGAACCGAGTGATTCACCACAGCCGCACCGGCGGTCGCAGAGTACTGCGTCATGACGGCCACGAGACAATCGTGCAACTGCCGCTCACGAATTGGTTTCGTCAGGTACGCGGAGATTCCGGCGGCCTTGGCGGTTTTCGCGTCTCCCCGTCGACCAAACGAAGTCAGCAGCACCAGCTGAATCTCGGCCCCTCCCGTTCGCGCCCGTATGGTGCGCGCCAATTCCAGTCCATCCGTCGGCCCCATATCCACGTCCAACAACACAAGGTCAAATGCCGGTTGCCGTTGTGTCTGACTCAGGGCCATGAGCGCTTCGGGTCCACTTGTGACGAGCGTCGGCTGCATCCCCCATTTCTTCGTCATCAACTCCAGGATCTTTCGGTTGATGGCCTTGCTGTCCACAATAAGGATGTGGAGTCCGGCCAACAAGACGGAATTCCTCTCGACCACCTGAGAACCGCCGACCTGCTTGTGCAACTTCACGGTAAACCAGAAGCAGCTCCCGACCCCCACTTGACTCGTGACTCCGATCGCGCCTCCCATCAATTCGATCAGCCGTTTGCAGATCGCAAGGCCGAGTCCGGTTCCGCCGTACTTCCTCGTCGTAGATCCATCGGCCTGGCTGAACGACTGGAACAGCCGGTCACGGGCCTTCTCGGAAATACCGATCCCCGTATCCGTGACCGCCACACGAATCGTGGCCTCCTCCGTCGATTCCGCTTCAACGGTCACCTCCACCACCACGTCTCCCTGGTCGGTAAACTTTATGGCGTTCGCAGCCAAGTTCATGACGATCTGGCGGAGGCGCCCTGGGTCACCCAGCAAGTATCTCGGCACATCGGCATGGAACAGACAGGCCAGATTCAGTCCTTTTGAGGACGCTCGCTCTGCCACGAGATCCAGCGATTCATCGATGGCGAGACGAAGGTCGAACGCAATCGTCTCCAAATCCAGTTTCCCTGCCTCGATCTTTGAGAAGTCGAGGACATCGTTGATGATCGTCAACAGATGGTCGCCGCAGGTCCGAACGGTTTCAGCATATTCACGTTGCTCCTCCGTGAGATGGGTATCCAACAGAAGTCCGGTCATCCCGATCACCCCGTTCATCGGCGTCCGGATTTCGTGACTCATGCTGGCCAGAAACAATGACTTGGCCTCGGTTGCGGCCTTGGCTTCCCGCAACGCTCCATCCAATTGGTGATTGATCTGTTCCAATTGCTGCGCATAGTTTTTCAACGCCTGCTCCGCTTCTTTTCGTCCGGTAATATCCCGAATGAACGCGCTGAAAATGGTGATGCCCTCGATCGTCAACGGGGTCATGGCGATTTCCATGGGGAACTCCCGACCGTCTCGTCGAAGCCCGATCATTTCCACCAGTCGCTGAGCGGTGGGCACATCCTGAGGCTGGAGCAGTCGCTGAACATACTCGCGATAGCCACGGCGGTGGGACAGCGGACAAATCGTGTCGGCTGCGTCTCCTCCGATGGCCTCGAGCGCGGACCACCCAAAGGTTTGTTCCGCCTGGGCATTCCACTCCGTAATACGGCCGCTGTCATCCATGGTCATCACCGCATCGAGGGCCGTGTCAATGATCAAGCTGGTACGGGCCTCGTTCTGATGCAACGCCGCTTCAACTTCGGCCCGTTCGACGAAGAGGCCGATCTGACTTCCGGTCGTGCCCAACGCGCGTAACAGATCCCGGTCTTCCGCCTGAGCCTCTCGGCTGAGGAATTCCATGACACCATAGACGTTGGCTCTGAGCCAAATCGGAAAGGCACAGGCTCCACGCAGCACCCCGGGGGCCTCGAGAGACTTACGCGTAAAGAGCGGCGCTCCTGCGATATCCTCAATCCACAACGGCTCGCCACGCGCCCAGCAACACCCCGGCAGGTCGGAGTCAGGACCGTGGTCCTGTTGCCGGCTGTTGCGTAAAAACTCCTGGATCATCGTCGAATCAACGGACCACCCATGCGCGCACGTGAGGGATCGCCGATCGTCCTGCACCCTCCAGAATAACCCGACCTGCCAATCCAGACTCACGACGATCGCCTGCAAGAGATCCGGGATGGCTTGCTCAACGGTGGAGGATGCCGCCAGCACCTTCGCCACCGCATGTTGGAGCGCTTGACGCCGATCGGCACGCTTTTGCTCTGTCACATCTTGGAGCACACTGAGGATCGATCCGACTGACCCATTTTCAGCCGGAAGAGGAACGGTGGTCATCTCGACCCACCGAATCTGACGGGACAATCCAACCAGTCTGCACCGTCCACGGGTCTCACGTCCCTCCCGGGCAGCCTTGTACAGGTCGTCGAGCTGCTGATGATCACCCGTATGGACAAAGTGTCGAAGATCTCGACCGATGATTTCTTCTGAAAACCCGGCGTCGAAGAGAAAACAGCCGGCTGGGTTAATCTGGAGCACCCGATGATCGAGTCCCGACACCAGAATCCCCTGAGGCTCAGCCTCCAGGATACTCCTCAGTCTTTGTTCATTTTCTTGGAGTCGAACCTGCTCGCGCTCTGCCTGAAGCCAACGAGTCCGGTCCCGTCGCAACGCCTGTGCAAGAAAGACTATCAGGGGGACGACCAGCAGGAGATTGACCAGACCGATAGTCCAGAACAGGCTTATGTCACCACCATCACTCATCGGCTAGACTCCGGACACACCCATCCCTACGGTCAGGCTGACGCCAGCCTCTACACTCCGTTATGTGCCGTATCGGTTCGTTCTGTGAGAACTTGAGCCAATAACCACCGTTAGATCGAGCTCTCCACGATCCGAGAGTCCCCAGCGCAACACCACCCTCGCACGGTAGGAATCGCTCTTTCACTGGCACCGGCAGCCAGGTATGATGGGGCCATGAACTCGAAGGTCCTGCCGCGAGAGCAACTCCTCCACGTTCTGGCCATGGATCGGACGAATGGGAAGCGCATTGTGTTCACCAACGGGTGTTTCGATCTGATGCATATCGGGCATACTCGATACCTCCAAGCGGCAAGGGCTCTGGGCGATGTCCTCGTGGTCGGGGTGAACAGCGACGCATCCGTTCGGCGTTTAGAGAAAGCGCCTGACCGGCCCATCGTTCCAGAGGTGCAGCGGGCCGAAGTGCTGGCGGCTTTGGCCTGTGTCGATTATGTCGGGATCTTCGACGAGCCCGATCCCCTCGAACTCATTACGGCCGTCCAGCCGGACATTCTGGTGAAAGGCGGAGACTGGCCTATCGACCAAATCGTCGGCCGCAAGGTGGTCGAAGCCCGTGGCGGCATCGTCAGGACGATCCCGCTGGTTCCTGGTCAGTCGACCACAGCACTCCTTCACCGTATTCGCTCAACCGCGACGTAATTCGTGTCTGACACCACTTCTCACATGCCCTCCTGGCTTGTCCCACTTCGATCGGCCCTCGATCACAAGCAGGCCCGTGTGTGCCTGCTTGGGGCACATGGCCCGACTTCAGCTTGTGCCGTTACCCTGCTAGACCGTCTTCGCCGTCGTTCCCACGACAGCGCCACCCCATGGGTCCTGCTGACCGCAAGTGACGAGTCTGCTGAACGAATCTTCAATGACTTGCACTTCTTCCATACACTCATGGGGCAACCCATCGAAGGCCTCGCGTGGTTCCCGGAATGGGAGACCCTCCCCTATGAAGCGACGGCACCGCATGTCGCGTTGATTGCACACCGGATGACGACGCTGCATCGCCTGCTGGTCAAGCCACCCACGATCCTCGTGACCTCCGTCGCCGCCGCCATGCATCGCGTGATCCCGCGCCCGCTTTTTGAGGAAGCGGTGATTCGTTTCAAGACAGGCGCAACCTTCGAACGGGAGTCCTTGATCACGAGCCTCCTTCGCATCGGATACCGGCGGGTTTCCGTGGTGGAAATTCCTGGAGAGTTCAGTATTCGTGGGGGAATCGTCGATATCTTCTCGACCGCCTACCCAAACCCGGTCCGTGTGGAGTTTCTTGGGGATCAAGTCGAATCCATGCGACTGTTCGACCCCGCAACTCAAACGTCGATTGAGAAGTTGAACGAGGGGTGGGTCTTACCCGCACGAGAATTTATCCGGCCTTTACAGGCCCAGGACGCGACGGCGCCGATTCCTCCCGATGCAGAATGGCGAAGCCCCGACCTCTATGAGACCATGGACACGTTGTTCGACTATCTTGGCTCGGATCCTTCCCTCGCTCTCGATCAACCGGAGAGCTTGAAGAAGGCCTGTGAGGCTGCCTGGAGCAAAATCGATGACGGATACCTCCGTCACGTCGATCGTGACATTGCCAATCCCTATCCCTCCCCTGAACGTCTCTTTCTCACGTGGGACGGCATCCAACAACGGATCGCTACCTGCCCGATGATGGCGCTGGAACCGCTGGCAGCCCCGGACTCATCCTGGGAGCCGACCTTTTCATTTTCCACCCAGCTTCCTGGCAGCATCGGTCTTGGGATCAGAGGCACCGCCTTCAGCCAAACTCTGAGCCTGCTTGAAGGCCTCCGCAATGAGCATCGGGTGGTTCTGGTTGCCCGAAGCCGAGGGCAAGTCGATCGCTTGCTCGCCCTCCTTCGAGAACATGATTTACCGGCCGAATCCTGGAATCCCTCGACCTGGTCAAGCCAGCGGGCCGGCAAATCGCCGTTTTATGTACTGCACGGTGATCTCTCTGTAGGGTTTCTATCCGGAGAGCTCCGGCTCGCTCTCCTGACCGAAGAGGAACTCTTCGCAAAAGGCGCGCGCCATAAGCCTCAACCCAAGAGTCGGACCGCCACGTTCCTGTCCTCGCTGGAAGACCTGAGCGTCGGCGATTACGTCGTGCATGTGCAACACGGCATCGCAAAGTATCGGGGCCTGAAACGCCTTTCGGTCCAAGACTTCGAGAGTGACTACTTGATCCTAGAGTTTGCAGGCGGCGATACCCTGTATGTTCCGCTCGACCGGTTGAATCAAGTGCAACGATACAGCGGCGCCGAGAGTCATGTACCTCGACTCGATCGATTAGGCGGTACCAGTTGGGCCAAAACAACCGCCCGGGTCAAGAAGGACATCGAAGAAATGGCCCAAGAGTTAATCGACCTCTATGCCAACCGGGAGCTGGTGAAACGGAATGCCTATGGCGTGACCACAACCCTCTATCACGAGTTCGAGGCCGCGTTTGAATACGAGGAGACCGCGGACCAGCTCAAAGCCATCGCCGACATCAGCCGAGACCTGGAATCAACCAGACCCATGGACCGGCTGGTGTGCGGTGACGTGGGGTATGGAAAGACCGAAGTCGCCATGCGCGCCGCCTTCAAGGCCGTGGAGCACGATCGTCAGGTGGCGGTCTTGGTTCCGACGACATTGTTGGCTCACCAGCATTATGAAAACTTTGCCGAACGCTTCGCCCCCTTTCCCATGCGCGTCGCGCTGCTCTCGCGATTCCAATCGTCGAGAGACACGAAAGCCATTCTCAAGGATGTCGCGGCCGGAACCGTCGATGTCGTCATCGGCACTCACCGGCTGCTGCAGAAGGACGTGACGTTTCGCCATCTCGGCCTCGTCATCATCGACGAAGAACAGTGGTTCGGCGTCAAGCACAAGGAGCGGCTCAAGCAACTTCGGACACAAGTCGATGTCTTGACGTTGACCGCCACCCCCATTCCCCGCACCCTTCAAATGGCGATGTCGAGTGTGCGAGATCTCTCGATTATCGACACCCCTCCGGCTGGTCGGTTGGCCATCAAAACAGAGGTGGTTCGGTTCAGCGACAAAGCCGTACGGGACGCCGTCCTGCGCGAACTTGGACGAGGCGGACAGGTCTATTTTGTCCACAACCGTGTCGAAACCATGGAGCGGATCGGAGCCTGGCTGCATCAGCTGATTCCTGAAGCCAGAATGGTCATGGCACACGGCCAGATGGATGCCAAACCGTTGGAAGCCGTGATGCTGAAATTCGTGAAGCGCGAGGCCGACATTCTGATCGCCTCAGCCATCATTCAGTCAGGACTCGACGTCCCAACCGCGAATACGATCATCGTGAACCGCGCCGATCTCTTTGGACTTGCGCAGCTGTACCAGTTGCGTGGACGGGTCGGGCGAGGAGGCGACCAGGCCTATGCCTATTTCCTCATTCCCGATGAAGGCACACTGACCGGCGATGCCCAGAAACGATTGATCGCCATTCAGCAGTTTACCGAGCTTGGCTCAGGCTTCCGTATCGCTGCGGCTGACATGGAGATCCGAGGCGCCGGCAATCTGCTGGGAAAGCAGCAGTCCGGTCATATTGCCGCCATCGGACTGGATCTCTACATGCAAATGGTCGAACAGGCTGTTCAACGGTTGAAGGGACATGTCATCGAGGAAGAACCGGACCCGACGCTGCAACTGCCCGTTTCAGCCTTCATCCCCGAACCCTACGTCACGGATCCCCACCACCGGCTCTCCCTGTACAAACGGCTGACGGCCTGCACCCAAGTTGGTGAACTTGCTCTCCTGCACGGGGAAATCCAGGACCGGTACGGTCCCGCTCCGGAGCCGGTCGAGCGGTTGCTTGAAGTGATGCAACTTCGGACGCATGCGAAACGCCTCCGGCTGGCTTCACTCGACGTACACGGCCCGTTGGTCACGATCGTGTTCCAACCGAAGGCGACGATCCCTGAACAGGCCGTTCATCGATTGATGGACCAGCTGAAGAAACGGCTGAAGTTTCTCAGTCCCGTCTCGTTCGAAATCTCCATGCGCCAGAGCGACTGGCCGTCGCTGTTTTCGGAACTCAATGCAATCTTGCAAAGCCTCGACCTCTGTGATACCAAGACGATCAGAACGGATGCGACAGGCTCTTGATCGAGACCCGCATGTGCCCCCACTTATGAGACACTTCCGGTTCCTGACATTCTGTCGGACCTATCTCATGCCCGGACTGCTTGCCGGCGTGGTGGCCGGTTTGGGGCCGATGATCTCTGGCTGCGGCGAGCGGCAGGAGGAACCGGTCGTCGCGTTGGTCAATGGCCGGACGATTACCCAAACCGAATTCGATCTTCGATGGGGAGAGCTCTCACCCGCCACACGTTCCCGCTATGAGAAGGACGGCGGCAAGCGGAAGTTCCTGGAGGAACTGATTACCCGAGAGCTCCTAATGCAGGAGGGGCGCCGACGAGGCTTAGATCATAACGAGATCATCCGGGACAAGACACAACGATATAAGGAACAGCTCATCCTCGACGAACTTCTCAAGGACAAGCTTCAATCCAAGGTCGAACTGACGCAAGTAGAACTTGACGCCTACTACGAGAAGCACGCCGCCGAACTGCTGGACCCTTTGAAAGCCAGTATTTCGGTCATGCTTTTGCCCAACGTGTATGCCGCAAAGGATCTGGAAACGCAGGTGAATCGAGGCGGAAACTTTGCCAAGTTCGCCCAGCGATACTCGATGGACGAGAAGACGAAGTCTAAAGGCGGCGATCTGGGCCCCTACAGAAAAGGCATGCTGCTGCCAGAACTGGATACGGTCATTCATACCCTCAAGCCCGGGATGGTCAGCGGTCCCATCAAGACCGAGCTTGGATACTATCTTGTCATGCTGTCTCCTCTGGATGAAGCCATTATCCAAACCGACTTGGCGACGAAAGAACGACTTCGGCAGGAACTCCTGGCCGACAAGCGGCGCAAACGATTCGACGAGGTGATTGCTGATATTCGAACGAATGCAGCAGTTCGGTTTGCTGAAGCTGCTCGTTACATTAACGAGGACACCGGCAAGCGTTAGTTCCTGCTGATTTCCACGAACCCACCGCTTCGTGTACAATCATCGAACGAGTGACGAAGGCTTTCCACTCCAGGGTGTAGGTACCATGACCACCGCTTCTCACAGAGTCTGTTGGGAAACCCGGCTCCTATCGGCGTTGACCCTCTTCGTATTCGCGAGCTGGTCCCCGCACCTGGCTTCAGCTCATCTGCAGGATCGCATCGTCGCCATCGTCAATTCCGAGCTGATCATGCTGTCCGATGTCCAGCGTGAGTTCGGCGCGGAGCAAGAGCGTCTCTCCCGTACCCACCGAGGAACTGACCTCGCCCAACGACTGAAGACCGCAGAATACATGGCCTTGACGAAGCTGATTGAACGAAAATTGCAGCTCCAGGAAGCCAAAGCCAAGAAAGTGGAGGTGTCAGACATCGAGGTTAAACAAGCCATCGAGCAAATGAAGCGACAAGGCACTTCCCTCAATCCTACGAACCCCAGCGACCTCCAGGCCGTACACGATCAACTCGTGCTCATGCGAGTGGCCGATCAGCATATTCGCGGCAATATCATGGTGGGCGACTCCGAGCTGAAGCGGTATTACCAAGAACATCACGACCGGTTTGCGTTGGCCGAAGAGTACGAATTGAGTCAAATTCTGATTCGGCCACGCTCCTCAGACGGGCTGGCCGATGCGCTGACCAAAGCGCGCCGCGCCATGAATGACCTGAAACGAGGTGACAAGTTTGAAGATGTCGCCAGGGAATACTCCGACGGGGATAATGCCTTGCAAGGGGGACGGCTCGGCGTGGTTCGACAGGGCGAGCTCATCCCCATCATCGATCAGGCCATCGCTCGATTGGTGCCTGGTGGGATCTCCGACATCATCGAGAGCCCTGAGGGAGTCCAGATCATCCGGATGGACGATCGAAGACCCAAACGGTTTCGGAAGTATGAAGAAGTCCGGCGAGAACTCCAAGATCTGGTCTATCAGCAGAAAAGTGAAGACATGTTTCAAGCCTGGCTCGTCCAGCTCAAGAATAAGTCGTATATCGAGATCAAATTTTAGCTTGGGGCCACACGACCCTGCCACCCTCGCTCCAGCAATAGACCACGATCACTAGCAGGATGCGGGAAAAGACAGCCACCGGCTGTTCTCGCATCGCTCAGAGGCTCAACCTACGGCCCAGAGTACGATTCGCCTCTTCACTCGCTGCGGCCTTGCAGGACGGCCTTTTTGCGAATCCTGCATGAATATTCAACCTCCTCTCACAGCTCAATATCCGTGACGGTGACACGGGTCAAAATGAGTTTTTCCGCAGCCTGCTAGACGTCTCGCCGTCGGCCGGCCGCTTCACGCAGAGATCCCCACAGCCGATCTCTTCCTTCCCCTGTCATGGACGAATAAGGAATCACGGCGTCTTCATCGGCAACTCCTAAACTCTGATGGATTTGGCGCACGGTTCTCACCCGTTCGTTGGTCTTCAGCTTATCGACCTTGGTCACGACGATGAGTGGATCATGCCCGATTGAACGGAGCCAGGCCATGGTCTGCCTGTCCTGATCAGTCACGACGCGACTGTCCACCAGCAACACCACCCGGATCAGCGCAGTGCGACCGAGGAGATAGCTCTCCAGCAAGGGGCCCCATTGATTACGCACGGTTTTCGGCACGTTTGCAAATCCGTAGCCAGGCAAATCCACGAGATAGAACTGCGAGAGATGGAGATCTGATGTCGAGATCTGAAACACGTTCACGGCTTGCGTTTTCCCAGGGGTCCGACTGACTTTGGCCAGGTCTCGACGATTCAGTAACGAGTTGATCAAGGACGACTTTCCGACATTGGAGCGCCCGACAAAGGCAACCTCTTGTAGAGCGCCGGAAGGAAACTGTTCTGGAGCGAGACAACTTTTGATAAACTCGGCTGCGAAGATTTTCATGTCGTCAGGCTGATGAATGGATTCGAACCAGAAACCTAGCCACAGTCCCGTCTTTCTGCGTCACTACACATACGAGCCTCCTCCGCTCAAGTCAACCGGTCGCAGCAGAATTCGGCGCGTCCTTCTTTGGGCCATCCTTCTCATCGGACTTCCGCTAGGCATTCTGGCGCTGAGTTGGTTTATAACCTTGCCGGATGTCGAACACCTCACTCGGACCAACCCAACATCAACAGCCCTGATGGAGACCAGGCAGGCTCAGGCAAAGGAGCAGGGGCGTTCCGTCAAGCGCCAATGGATGTGGGTTCCGCTTTCTCGTATTTCTCCACATCTTCGCCATGCCGTGGTGGCCGCAGAAGATGCGTCGTTCTTTACTCACGAAGGATTCGACTGGGAAGGCATCAAAGACGCCGCCATGCACAACCTTGAAGCCGGTGAATTCAAACGTGGCGGGAGCACCATTACACAGCAACTGGCCAAGAATCTCTACCTCTCATCCGAACGATCCCTCTTTCGGAAAGCCAAGGAAGCACTGATTACTTGGGAACTCGAACAACGCCTTTCAAAAAAGCGTATTCTTGAACTGTACCTCAATGTGGCCGAGTGGGGACATGGCGTCTACGGCGCGGAAGCCGCAGCCCAGCATCATTTCGGCAAACCCGCCCACGAACTGACGTCCGACGAAGCCGCCTGGCTCGCGGCGATGCTGCCCTCACCGCGCCGATACGATCCGTTACGAAAAACGACCTTTTTGACCCGCCGGCATGAACGTATTCTGAAATGGATTGATCGGCAATCCACCGTACCCGTACCGGTCACCGAGGAGTAGGACCGCTGAGTTGCGGCTATTCTGCCTACTCCGAAGAATCGCCGACCTGACCGTGATCCTGTTCACCGAAGATGGCCGATTCATGAGTGTAGTGTTTGAATTCCAGCAGATTGTGCGACGGGTCTTTGAGAAAGAACGTCCGGTGCTCGATACGCGTGCCTGGGAACCGCACTCGCGGCTGCTGATAGAAGGTAAGATCCTGCGCCTTGGCCCGATCTGCCAGCGCCTGCCATTCCTCCAGCGAGAGAAACACCAGCCCGAAATGACTGGGGTAGATCCCTTTCTGCTTTGGAGTCTGGTCCTGCACGAGATGTGCGACAAGTTGGTGGCCGGCTAAACCGAGCGTCACAGCCTGTTTTGATCGTCGCCCGACGGTACAACCAAGGCCGTCCACGTAGAACCGTAGGGCTGCATCAATATCGTGTATCGGAAATGCGAGATGAAAGAGGCTGGTCGTCATCGAAATCGGTCTCTCACGGTCGGCTGGCCTTTGCCGTCCCACCACCCAGCCGCCATATGCGATGTCACATGGCTGATGGCAAACTGCCCTCTCGGGGTAAGGACCAGCGTACCGGCTGATCCGTTTACTCTTGTGACCAGCTTCTGCAGTACCCATCGCGCCGCCGTCTCCGCTGTCTTTCCCTGTCCTAGCCGATCACAGATTGTTTTCGCAACGGCCACACGCATGATGCTCTCACCCCACCCAGTCATCGACACCGCTCCGGTCTCATTGTCAGCATACACTCCACAACCGATGATCGGCGTATCCCCGACTCGTCCGGGCAGCATAAGATCAATCCCCCCGGTCGATGCACCGGCAGCGACGGTCCCAGACCGGTCCAGCGCAACCGCCCCGACTGTCCCATGCCGATCCCCCTTCATGGTCATCTGCCTGAGCATGGAACCGTACGAGAGCCTGCCTCTCGTAGGTTGACGCCTCTGAAGCTCTATCCTGTGATGCTTTGCGAACTTGGTCGCCAGAGGGCCGACGAGCATGACATGCGCCGTCTCATTCATAACGAGGAGAGCGGCCGTAATCGGATGCACAATACCTTCGATGGAGGCGACAGCACCAGCACGTAAGCATTCCCCTTCCATGATCGACGCATCCATCCGTCGGACTCCATCCAGCTGTCGATGAGCCCCGTTTCCCGCATTGAAGAGACCGCTGCGCTCGAGAATTCGAATGGTCTGCTCCACGGCGACAAGTGCGGAACTTCCTCGATCCAAGAGGTGATAGCCGACTTGCAATGCGCGACGCAGACACGCGGCTTGTGAGGAGGTCATGGCACGGGATCCGGCACCCCCGTGCGCGAGAATGATCGGTCTGATGGGTTTCAATTTAGGAGCAGATCCCGGGTCATTTGGTAGGCAGAATTCTGCATACGATCGAGGTCAGATCGCACAAAGCCCAGGCCGGTGACACAGAGCTCAAAGTTCTCCGATAATTTCTTAAACAACGGCAAGCTGGTTTCCGCATCCTCACGACCGATCTGCGCGACGATTCCGTACGACCGCTTGCCGGTCTTCACATAATCGACGAGGAAATCCTTGTGGTAAATCCGCCCTGCCGTTTTGAGGCGACGCAGATATTCGGGAAACAATCCCGCCATAAACAGCGTGAAATCACCGATATGACGGTGAACGTCTCGCTCACGATCCAGCGATTGCGCTTCGAACATGACCTCAGACTCGAAGAGTAAATCTACAACCGAATCGACCGGCTGATCCTTCCGGTTTCTAATTTTATAGAGCTGATCTGTACGGGTAAAATCGACCAACAGGTTGGAGACGTAGGATGTGACCTTGGCATCGGGCCAACCGAGGTGTTCCGTGAAACTCTTCTCGGTAAGGGCACCAAAGAGTTCCCTGAGCGGGTGCCGAAGAGGAACTTGAGCTCCCATCTCCACCTCCTGTGACGTCGGTGTGGCTTACGGTCAGTATACCAAATCCGGACCGGGAACGGGTTGTCACTCTTATCGATCTATCGGAACTCCTCCGTCAGATCTTGAGCCGTGAGACACCTCCTTCCCGACTATCCAACACAAAGGTCACCGGCCCATCGTTGACCAACGCCACCTGCATATGCGCCGCGAAGATCCCTGTCTTAACCATCGTTCCGGTCTCTCGCAGTCCGGTCGCAACCTGTTCATAGAGCCCCTTAGCCGGATCAGCAGGAGCCGCATCGTCAAAACTCGGGCGTCGGCCATTGCTCGTCCGGCCCAAGAGGGTGAATTGAGAGACCAACAACACTGCGCCGCCCACATCGGCCAGCGATCGATTCATCTTCCCCTGTTCGTCGGAGAACATGCGGAGGGTCATGATCTTGTCAACCACATAGCGTACGTCGGACTTGTCATCACCCTTCGCCACACCCAGTAACACCATCACGCCTTGCTGGATCTGCGCAACAATGTGCCCATCTACCTCGACCGAAGCACTGGTGACACGTTGAATGACTGCTTTCATGGTGAGAGTCACTGGTCGACGATCATTCGTCATTAGTTATAGGCAAACTGTATCGAGGGATCTTCGTCTTTGACCATTGACCAATGACTAATGACCGGCATTCACGTAGCGAAGCGTGCCTTCCAGCGATAGCAACTTGCGCTTCATGGATAGTCCCCCCGAGAACCCTCCAAGCGTGGCATCCTGGGAGACAATCCGATGACAAGGGATCACAACCGGGATCGGGTTCGCACCAACCGCGTTACCGACCGCACGAGCATACTGTGGTCCACCCACACGCGCGGCAACCCACTGATACGAGCGCAGCTTGCCGTACGGCACACGGAGAAGCACCCGCCAGACCTTCCGCTGGAATACCGTCCCTTGTGACAGATCGAGCGGCACATCAAAGGTGTGTCGCGTGCCGGCAAGATAGTCGAGTAATTGACGGCGAGCGACATCCAGTCGTGCGGACTCGCCTCGCTGCAGTAGCCCGTTTGACTGGGCTCTGAGGTCAGCCTCCACCGCCCGTTCCGATCGTTTCGGCAAAACAATGGCTTGAATTCCTTTTGAAGACTCCGCAATCCCCATCCACCCCCAGGGTGAGCTAAACATCATCACCTTGTCCATAGACCGCTCCTCACTATCTCGCGAAACGCCCGAGCTTTCTGCGCACCATCCCCCAAAGGACCCCCAGTTCCTCAGACTGAAATAAGGCATGGACGCCCAGATATCCGCCTACACTCAGTCCAATGCCGACGAACAGCATCGCAGATTTCGCAATCCACTCGTCGGGTTGGGCCCAAATCTGTGCATCGGCGACCCACCAACAAGCCGCTATGATCGGCACACAGCCGATCCCTACCCGACCAGCCGAACGAAGCACTGAAAACCAGTCGACGCCGCCGAGTCTCCGATTGAGTACCGCCACGAGAATTCCACCGTTGACCATCGCCGCCAGGGCCGTGGCGAGGGCAAGCCCTGCTGCCCCCAAGTGCGACATCAAGACTAATGAGAACAGAATATTCGCCACGACTGTAATGGCGGCTGACATAACCGGCGTCGTGGTGTCCTTCAGCGAATAGAAGGCTGACACGATGATGCGTACTCCGCCGAATGCCCATAACCCGACGGAATAACAGAGCACCGCCAGGGCAGTCTCAGCGGTATCGTGCGCCGTAAACGTGCCATGTTCAAACACCAGGTGTACGATTGGAGTCCGTAACACGATCAATCCCACCATGGCCGGCAGCATGATAAAGATGATCATGCGCAGTCCGAACCCGAGCGTCGTGCGCAGTTCGTCCAGCGCGCCTCGTGCCGCTTGGGCCGACAAGGTGGGCAGGATGGCGGTGACCAACGCCACGCCGAAGATGCCCAAAGGAAATTGGATCAATCGCATGCCGTAAAAGAGATAGGTGGGCCCACCGGCAAAGAACGACCCCAGGATCGTGCTCACGGTAATATTGATCTGTGTCACCGACAACCCAAGCAACGACGGAATCATCAGTCGACCAATCTTTTTCACCCCTGGGTGGCCGGGATTGAATGTGAACCCAAACAGCATGCCTCGTCGCCTGAGTCCCGGCAATTGCATCGCAAACTGCGCGGCGCCACCGGCCACCACCCCGATCGCAACCCCGATGATGGGTTCCGGCATAGCCGGGGCCAGGAACAGTGCGCATCCGATAATGAACAGATTGAAAAAGACCGGTGAAAACGCCGGTGCGGCAAAGGCCCGTAATGAATTGAGCACTCCCATGGCCAGTGCCGCTAAACTGATAAAAATGAGATAGGGGAACATGATGCGCGTGAGTAACGTCGTCATTTCCAGCCGGGTCGGATCGTCATGGAATCCCGGTGCCAAGAGCCACACAATGCCTGTCGATCCCAGAATCCCGACCAGCGTAATGCCCGTCACGATCGTCAGCAGTGTCGTGAAGGCGGCACTCGCCAGTTCCCACGCATCCTGCCTCGATTTCAGTGTGTGGTATTCGGTGAAGACAGGAATAAACGCGGCGGACATCGAGCCCTCGGCAAAGAGCTCACGGAGCAGATTCGGGATCCGATAGGCGACAAAAAACGCATCGGCCGCAGGAGTCGCACCAAAGAGTCGTGCGATGACCATGTCCCGGATAAACCCGAGGATGCGGCTGGAAAAGGTTGCGACGCCGATCACTCCGGCCGATTTGATGACTGATTGATTCTCGTCCTGTTGTGTCGGTGGTGCAGCGGGGGAGGCAGTCGGCTCTGACATGGACCGGATTCTAGCGGAACGCTCGCGGGGCGTCTATGGAATGTGAAGGTGGTCTGATGCGCCGGTCGCTTGGAGCCTAGATATTCGCGGGCAACACCATCCACACAAGGCAACGATAAACTCCTGACGCATGCTGGACATCACGCCAGGAGTCTTCGAGCAGTCGTCTACGCAGCCAGTCGAATGGGTGGCCGACTGGTCATACTCGTGGAACTCGTATCTGTATCACGCAATACTTCGACCTTGGCCTGGGGTTTCATCTCCAACGTCCCGTTGAACACCACACCCTCTTCCATCGAAAGCACCGGCGTGGTCAGGCTGCCTTCAACAACAGCGGGCGCGCATAACACGATCTGACTGGTCGCCTCAATGTCCCCCGTGATATGCCCATGACACACGACAGCTCCTGCCGTCACTTTTGCTTTAATCACTGCCTCGGGGCCAACGAGCAGCCCACCGTCCGTGTGGATTTCTCCGTCCAAGGCCCCATCGATTCGCACGGTCCCTGAGTAGGTGATGACACCCTTGAACTGGACATCTCTGCCGACAAACGCAACTTCATCCGGCAATATCGGACCGTTGTGCTTCGGCAAAGCGCTCCGCCGATCTTCTACCCACCGCTCCTGTTCTCGCTCCTGTCCCCGAGCCATGTCACCCTCTACCGCCTCCTCATGTTTCCACATCGTATGCCTCCTCCTTGTCGAGATTGGTCTGGCCAGACGAGCAGCCCCGCCGAGTCTCTCCTCTATCGGCTGATCGCGATGTTTTATTAAGTGGCAGGGAATAGAGATGCGCAGCTTACGACTCTATGACCAATTCATTCGATAATTCATCAGGATTGTCGCCCGGGCGACCGGGGCATACCTCAGCAAGCAACGTGCCACACGCCTGGATCCCCTCACATAACCCGCTGACGATATCCCCCCTTGTCAACCCGCTGATCGCAGCCTCAACGACCGAGGACCAACGCTCCGATGAAACTCGCTGTGCAATAGATTGATCCGCCAGCACATAGATCTGATGTTCCAACAATGAGACCAGGATCAACACTCCTGTCCGCTCACGCGTCTGCGAGACAGCATGTTGCCTAAACGCTCGTTCAGCCCGAAGTCTTACTTTATGATGCATGCGATCCGTCGGGGTCAGGAAGCGAATACACGGGGCCAGCGTCCCCAGCCAGGTGCCGACGCCATACGCCACAATCGTCGCCAAGACGAGCCACGCCGCGTTGGAACCATGCCATCCCCAAGGAAGCCAGACTATTTCCGTGGTGAGCATGAGCGTCAGCACCACTAGGGAAAGCAACAAGCCGGTGCGATGCTGGGTATCGCGGTAGAGTCCGGACCGACTGACGATCATAGGAACGATTTCGGCGTTGGTATACTGCTCCGCCGCATGCACCGTCAATCTGATCCGTTCACGTTCCTCCGCTGTCAGCCCCAGGCGTTCACCAGTTTCCACTGGCCCCCCCTCCCCCAAAATCGCCTCCGCCACCGCTGAATCCTCCCCCGCCACCGAACGATCCCCCACCCCATCCACCACTACGGCTGCTATACCAAATCCAGTCATCTAGCCCTCGGGATCGAGTGGTTCGCCCTCTTGTCCCCGCTGCACCAAGAAGCAGCAGTAAGACCACCGTCACGCCACTCGCAAGCAATGCAGGCACGACCCACGGTGCAAGGAACGTTGCGATCCCTGCACCGGCAACCGGGCCGATGAAGCGATGCACAGTTGTGAACAGGAGTCCGACGAACAACCCGGCAATGACCGCCACTATGACCTGCTCGACTACAGCACTCTTTTCCCGAGGGGGAACGTTCTCAGCGGCCTGGTAGGTTCCTTCAATGGTCTTCACAATTGCATGGGTTCCTTCTAGGACCCCGTCGGACATATGACCGGCTCGAAACCGAGGAACGATCTCATTCCTGATGATCTGTGCTGATCGAATGTCGGTCAAGACACCTTCTAACCCGTACCCGACTTCGATTCGTACCTTGCGTTCTTTGATCGCCACCAGCAAGAGCACGCCGTTGTCCGTCCCTTTTCGACCGAGTTTCCAGGTGGTTGCCACGCGATGCGCAAACTCCTCGAGCGACTCACCTTCGAGGGAAGGGATGGTTAGAACAGCAACTTGATTGCTGGATTGCCCTTCATGTGCCGTGAGGCGAGCAGTGAGTGCCTCCACGGTTGCCTGTGGCAAGACATGAGCGAGATCGACGACCCGTCCGGTCAACGGAGGGACATCAAGTGCCAATGCGTGTGAGGCTAGGGTCAAGGTTGAGGCGAAGCTCAAACACGAGACAAACCATCCGAGAACTGGGACTGCTAGTTTCCGATCCACAGTCTCACCCTCGACCTGACCTCAACCTATTCTTAGAATTTCACTTCCGGGGGTTTCGCCACGGCTTTTTCGTCGGCCACTGTAAAGTTGGGTTTCTCTTCCAAGTGCAAGAGAAATTTTGCAGTGAGGTTCGTCGGGAAATAGCGAACCATCTTGTTGTAGTCCGCCACTCGATCGATATACCGCTTCCGGGCCACGGTGATTCGATTTTCCGTCCCTTCCAGCTGGCTCTGAAGATCTCTGAAGTTCTGATCGGCCTTGAGGTTGGGGTAGTTCTCAGCAATCGCGATCAGTCGCCCCAACGCTGAGGCCAACCCCGCTTGAGCCTTTTGAAACGCCTCGAATGCAGCCGGGTCTTTCAGCACCTCCGGCGTCACTTGCATTCCAGTGGCTTTGGCCCTGGCGTTGACAACGCCCTCCAGCGTTTCTTTTTCATGGGCGGCATACCCCTTGACGGTTGCCACAAGGTTGGGAATGAGGTCTGCGCGGCGCTGGTATTGATTGATCACCTCACTCCACGCGGCCTTCGTATCTTCATCCAAGCCTTGGAGATCATTGTACCCACACCCGGAGACAGACAATGCCATGACCGTTGTTGTTGTGATCACTACCGTTTGCCACCACCTACGTCCCATCATTTCCTCCTTCAGCAATACCCTTAGCCCTCATTCTGTAGGACGCTGTGCCTCGCGAATCGGGCTTTCATGCTACCACGAGGAATAATCATGAAGATATCTCGGTCAAGGGCCTCACGCTGAGAAGAGGGGCACTCGCCAGAATCGATGGGTCACACGGAAGAGGCTGGTGACGGAGGAAGAATCTACTCGGCAAGCAATGACTAAGCAACCTTTAATGGGTCCAACGAAGCGGATCTCGAACGGGCTTGGATAAACGCCGTCAAGCGTTTATCCTCTTGCGCTCTCCGCAGAAACTTGAATGCAATCCCGCGGGTGCTGACAGAGCGAACAATGGCTGCCGCCTCGACCGGCGGCTCATCCTTGGCGAGGATGATCTCGAGGTAAAAGATATCATCAATCCGCACATGGGCCTTGCTTTGGATAATGCAACCCCCTAATGACATATCCAATACGGTACCTTCCCCCCGCACTCGTCCCCCGGAAAAAGAGAGAGAGAGCCTGACTGGAATACGCATGTATTCCCGACGCTCAGTGACCTGAGAGGCGCTCCTGAGACTCTTGCGACGGGCGAGAAATCGATGGTCACACCGTTGACACTGAAAGGGTACCATCCACAGCAGCGACGCAATCAATTCACGTGGTGAGTGCGCTTCCACGCGAACGGCACCGTCCTGTCGACATTGAGGACACACGATCTGTCGCCCCATGACACGCTCCGACATGCACCATCGTAATCACAGCCCTTGACCGCACTATAAAGGCCTTTCCTTCACAGTCAAGCTCATTACCTTCTGGCGCAATCAGCTTCCGGCCTGGTGTTCCACCGGGAGGGGGTCAGATTGAACGACCTTGAGATCCGCGTGGGTTCTGCTATGAAGACTCCGCATGGGGGGACTCCGGCTCACTGGGCAGGCCGGATTCGACGATACCGGCACGGAGATATTCATGATTGAGATTGGCAATGAACCGGGTGCTGATGTTTTTGGGGCACACGGCCTCGCACTCATACTGATTGCCACAGGACCCGAACCCTTCCCGGTCCATCGCCTCAAGCATGGCACTCACACGGCACGCTCGCTCCGGCCTTCCCTGTGGAAGGGTCGCTAAGTGGGATACCTTTGCCGCCACATACAGCATGGCTGAGGCATTCTTACAGGCTGCGACACAGGCCCCACACCCGATACACGACGCCGCATCCATCGCGGTTTCCGCTTGGTCTTTTCCGATCAAGATGACGTTCCCGTCCACAGCGCCACCAGTATTGACGGAGATATATCCGCCCGCCTGCATGATGCGATCCAGCGCACTGCGATCCACGACCAAGTCCTTCAGAATCGGAAAGGCTTTGGCCCGCCAGGGCTCAATCGTAATGGAAGCCCCATCAGAAAACCGTCTCATGTACAGCTGGCAGGTCGTGATCCCCTGGTCTGGGCCATGGGGAATCCCATTGATAACCAGGGAGCAACTCCCGCAAATCCCTTCCCGACAATCCTGCTCGAACGCCACCGGCTCTTCACCATTGCAGAGCAGTCTCTGATTGACCCCATCGAGCATTTCTAGAAACGACATGCCGGGGCTCACATCCTGCGCCTCGTACGTGATGAACCGACCCCGTTCGTGCGGGCCATTCTGGCGCCAAATGTTCAGGGTGAATTTCATAGCGTGTGCAGCAACCTCCCTCGTATTTCTGTCACCCCTTACTCCTCACCCTCACTTTTTTCCGGCTATTGGTAGCTTCTCATGGTCGGAGGCACGAACTCGAACGCCAGCGGTTCCTTGTGGAGAACCGGCACAGCTCCATCCCGATACTGCCATGCCGCAACATAGGCGAACCGCCCATCGTCCCGCCGTGGCTCACCATCCTCTGTCTGATACTCCTCCCGAAAATGCGCGCCACATGATTCATGCCGATGGAGAGCGTCGTGACAGAGCAATTCGGCAAATTCGAGATAATCCGCCACCCGTCCCGCATACTCCAACTCCTGGTTGAAAGCACTTCCCGCCCCCGGGACCATCACATCTCGCCAAAATTCCTCACGAAGGTTGGGAATCGCTTGCAATGCCGAGGTGAGCCCCCCTTCGTTGCGCGACATGCCGCAGTGATTCCACAAGAGCGTCCCGAGTTCTCGATGGAACATCGCCGCGGTTCGACGTCCCTTCACCGTCAGCAGACGGTTGACCCGCGTCTCAACGCGCTGGATGGCCCTGCGAGCCTCTGCATGATCGTCCGGAATAGAGAGGAGTTTTGCTGTCGCCAAGTAATGGCCAATGGTATAGGGAAGGATAAAGTAGCCATCGGCAAGTCCTTGCATCAATGAGCTGGCACCCAACCGGTTGGCACCATGGTCCGCAAAGTTTGCCTCACCGATGACGAAAAGACCCGGGACCGTACTCATCAAATTGTAATCCACCCAGAGTCCCCCCATCGTATAGTGCGGCGCCGGGTAAATCCGCATGGGAGCTTGGTACGCATCCTCTCCGGTGATCCGATGATACATGTCGAAAAGATTGCCATAGCGCTCACGGACCACTTCGAGCCCTTGTTGTTCGATGACTTCCGAAAAGTCCAGATACACACCCTGGCCGCCTGGCCCGACACCACAACCTTCGTCGCACACAACTTTGACTGCACGCGAGGCGATGTCCCGCGGGGCGAGATTCCCGAACCGAGGGTATCGCCGCTCCAGAAAGTAATCGCGATCTTCCACTGGAATGTCACCGGGCAAACGGTGATCCGATGACACCTTCGGCACCCATAGCCGGCCATCGTTCCGAAGCGACTCGGACATCAAGGTTAACTTGGCCTGATGAGCACCACCCGGGGGGATTGCCGTCGGGTGAATCTGGGTAAAGCACGGATTGGCGAACGCTGCTCCATGTTTCCACGCTCGGTACGTGGCCGTCACATTACATCCGTTCGCATTGGTGGAGAGATAGTACACATTACTGTACCCACCCGTGGCCAGGACCACGGCATGAGCCATCTGCGCGCTGATACGTCCGGTGACCAAATCGCGAGACACAATCCCTCGAGCCTGACCGTCGACCAGAATCAAGTCGAGCAGTTCCGTACGCGGATGCATTGTGACCTGGCCGCGTTCGATCTGCCAACAGAGCGCCGAATAGGCACCTAATAGGAGTTGTTGCCCAGTCTGTCCCCGACAGTAGAACGTCCGAGAAACTTGAACGCCCCCAAACGACCGGTTCGCCAATTGACCGCCATACTCTCGGGCAAAGGGGATACCAAGCGCCACACATTGATCGATGATCTGTGTACTGACCTGAGCGAGCCGATACACATTGGCTTCTCGGGAGCGGAAATCACCGCCTTTGATCGTGTCATAAAACAATCGCCCGACACTATCGCCGTCGTCCTGGTAGTTCTTCGCCGCATTGATTCCCCCCTGTGCGGCAATGCTGTGTGCCCGACGCGGACTATCGTGGAAACAAAAGCACTCCACGTGATACCCAAGCTGTCCCAAGGTCGACGCCGCACTCGCGCCGGCAAGGCCGGTACCGACAACGATCACAGAGAGCTTCCGTTTGTTGTTCGGGCTGACCAACTTTTCGCTGAACCGGTGCCGATCCCATTTGCTTTCCAGAGGTCCGGACGGAATTTTTGAATCCAGCCTCATCATCAGCGCACGATCCCCAAGAAGACGGCAAGAATGATCGCAACATTCCCTAGAACCACGATCAGGCCGATCATAGGTCCGAACGCTTTCAGTAAACGATTCAACGCCGCGTGCTCAAACCCCATCGTCTGTACACTGCTGGCAATCGCATGGCTCAGGTGAAGACCAAGCCCCAGCTGGCCGGCAAGATAGAGAACGACCATGAAGGGATTTTGAAACGCATGCACCACTTTGCCGTAGACATCCCGATAGCCCTCCGGATCGCGGCGATCAGCGAACCCGGGATCGATGACTCCAGCTGTGAGATGCAGGAGGTGGAACCCGACGAATAGCAACAGGGCCATTCCGGAGATCGCCATGGTGCGGGACGCGATCGATGCCCGGCGATAACGGTGGATCGTATACTCAACAGGACGAGCGCGACGATTTCGCATACTCAGCTGGAGCGCAAGCCCAATGTGGACCGCCGCCATACTCAGTAATCCGATGCGGACCCCCCAAAGCACGATCGGCATATCGCGGAGAAACGCGGCATACCCGTTCAGCGCATGGGGTCCTTCGAACAGCTGAAGATTCCCCAGCATATGAAACACGACGAATACCACAAGGCCTAGCCCGGTCATGGCCAGACCCATCTTCTTTCCGACGGAGGATTGGAGATGGCTGAAGAGTCGTATCATCCAGCGCCATTATACAATGAACCATGAGCAAACGAACGCTTCGTCGGACCACTTCACCTCCCACACCCTTGACTCAAACAGCACCCCACACCTGACCGTCCATCGACCGCTGTACCCCAAACCGCGTGATACCTTTCCGTACTACGGAACTCAGGCGGATATGGAAAGGATGGACGCACCGGCATCAATGCCAACGTCATCGGGACAACTCTCCCTGGTCGCTACTTATCGAATGATGAGAGGAGTCGATTCGCGCGGGGTGACTCGACGGACCTGAAGTTCAAGCTGTTCAGACGTTTTAAGCCCTGGGACCAGCACATCCATCGCCATGACACAGTTACGGCCGTTCTCCTTTGCGGCATACAGCGCTCTATCTGCTTGATCGATCAACTCCAGCGGAGCTCGGGCTCCAAATACACTGGATGACACACCGATACTCGCCGTCAGCGTCATGCCGGATGCCATTCGCACACGGCTGCCAGCTTCCGCAACCACACGGGCTCGAAGGCGCTCCGCCAACACCGTCGCCTCACTCAATGTCGTGCGGGGGAACATCAGGCAGAATTCTTCCCCTCCATAGCGTCCGACCATGTCCGTCAATCGCACCCCTGACTGAAGGCAGTCCGCGACGGCTTGGATCGCTTGATCCCCGACGGCATGCCCGAATTCGTCGTTCACACGCTTAAACTCGTCAATGTCGACCATGAGACAGCAGAGCTCACTTCCTTGTCGACGTCCCGCAGCAAACGCCTCCTCAAACAAGGCATAAAATGCACGGCGATTGAGACATCCTGTCAGCGGATCACGTGAGGCCAGACGCTCCAGCTCCCCATTTTGCCGTAGGATTTCAGTCTGGGCGGCTTCAAGGCTCGCTACAGTCCGCATCAGTGCCTCATTGAACTCCGTAAGCTGTCGGTTCGCGTGTCGAAGCTCCATGGTCCGTTCATCAACTAACCGGCTCAACTCATTCACCTGGCCCGCAACCTTTTGCGCAAGGTCCCATTTCCGACAGAGTGCAGTCGCAAGCTGCAACACCTCGATGCTATTGAACGGCTTCTGCAGGATCAGCAACTTATCCGTTCGCCCAATTCGGCCTCTGATCTCCTCCCACGGTTGGTCGGAGTAGGCGGTACAGATCACGACTTGCAACGCAGCATCTGCCGCCCAGAGACGCTCGATCGTCTCCAGCCCGTCCCAACCTGGCGGCATCCGCATATCCACAAAAGCCACCGCATATGGTTTCCCTTCCTTGACAGCCGCTTCAACGAAAGCCAGCGCGATGGTCCCTTGCTCTGCACAATTGACCCTGAACTCGTCGCTGCTCCAGACAGGACCGGGCTCGCCGAATAAGGAGCCCCGTGCCTCTTCTAGAGCCTCCGATCCCTTGGTCGGGTGTAGAACTTTCAGGAAGTCATGATGGATCGACACATTGTCGTCCACGACCAGGATGCGTCGATTGATCTCCTCGCTTGTCACTCCACACCCTCCGACGACTCTTTACTGTGATGCGTTAACTTGCTTTGGCATGCAGCGACTGAGCGGATACTTTCCTAAGCCGCATCGTGCACCAAAATGTCGAGCCCCGTCCGGAAACACTCTCAACCCCCACTGTTCCCCCCATCATCCCGGCTAGCTGCTTCACAATCGCCAGTCCAAGTCCGGTCCCGCCGAACTTACGTGTGGTGCTGCCATCGGCCTGTGTGAAGGGTGTAAACAGATTGGCTTGGATCGCCGGTTCCACACCAATCCCTGTATCCTGTACCTTCAGACACAACTCCGTCTGCCCAAGGGCATCATCGACCGCCGTCATGGAAACAGTGATCTGGCCATGCGCGGTAAATTTAATCGCATTCCCGATGAGGTTCGTGAGGATTTGGCGAATGCGTACCGGATCGCCCATATACTCGCGGCCGACGGCTTCGGATAGGCTGGTCGTCAACTGAAGCCCCTTGCTTCCCGCCTGCCCTGAAAAGAGTTCCTGCGTCTCCGTCACAAGTTGACGAAGGTCGAAGGAGATGTATTCAAGCTTCAGCTTTCCGGCTTCAATTTTTGAAATATCCAGAATGTCATCGATGATCTGGACGAGGGCCTGACCGGACTTCTGCAGCGTGTGCATGTACCGGCGCTGCTTGTCATTCAGTGGGGTTTGCAACAAGAGCTCGCTCATACCCAGAATCCCGTTCATCGGCGTGCGAATTTCATGGCTCATGTTGGCCAGGAACTGGGACTTGGCAACATTGGCAGCTTCGGCGACCTGCAGCCGCTGGTGCGCCTGGCGGGCCAGGTTCCACTTTGTCGTGAGCGACATCGCCAGTTGAGAGACTTCGACGCTGGAAAAGGGTTTTTGAAGGATCAGTAGGCGATCGTCATAACCCAATCGCTCGATGATCTCTTCCCAGGAGTGATCCGTGTACGCCGTACAGATCACCGTCTGAATCTCTGGATCGACCGCCCAGAAATGCTCGATCGTCTCCAACCCGTCCCAGCCGGGAGGCATGCGCATATCCACGAACGCCACGGCATAGGGTCGATCTTCCAGGCGTGCCTTCTGAACCAGGGCCAATGCAGCCTGTCCCTGATCTACGCAATCCAACTCAAAACGCAGCAGCGGCTTCAGGCGTGGCGTACCACCAAAGACTGCAGCGCGGGCTTCATCGAAATTGTGCGCCTCGTTCCCAGGCTGGAGAATTTTTCGAAAGTCATCATGGATGAGCACATTGTCATCGATGACCAAGATCCGTCGATTTTCCGAACAATCAGTCAGTTTCGTTGTCATGGTCACTCGATCAAATCGGATGAACGGCCCTGTTCGTTAGGCAGCCCGTGACTCACTCGTCGGTAAAAACTGTTGCAATACCTTACGAATCTCTTTCAACCCCGCCGGCTTGGAGAGAAATCCATCCATACCTGCGGCAAGGCAGGCCTCTTGATAGCTACTGACTGCGTGACCGGACAGAGCGATGACCTGAACGGGCTCGCCGTCAGCTCTGGTCAATCGACGTCTTCGAATTTCCCTACATGCCGTTAACCCATCCATTTCAGGCATCTCACAGTCCATGAGAACCACGTCGTATTGCACCCGCCCCATCGCCTCCAACGCCTCTTTGCCCGTACTGACCACATCGGCCGACTCACCACAGAGATCCAGCATGCGTAAAAAGACCTCCTGGTTCGTCAAATTGTCCTCAGCCAGGAGGATACGCGCGCGGGATCGCTGTTTAGGGGAAGAGCTGCCGGGATGCTTTGTCATCTGAGCAATGCATAGAACGGGCATAGGGGCCTGATTCGACAACTGGCTCTCAACGACAGGCATATCTTGTGTGCTCTGTTTCTGAAGACGAGCCGTAAACCAGAATGTGGAACCTTGTCCTGGGGTACTTGTGAGACCAATATCACCGCCCATCAATCGGACAAGACGTTGCACGATGGCAAGCCCCAACCCCGTCCCTTCGTATCGCCGTGTGATCGAAGCATCCCCCTGTGCGAAGGGATCAAAGATCGTCTGCTGCGCCTCGACAGGAATGCCAATTCCGGTATCACATACCGTCATTTTGAAGAGGGCGCTATCATGACGATCCTCGACACGTTCAATGTGAATCAGGATGCCACCTCGTTCCGTAAACTTGACGGCATTGCCCACGAGGTTCACCAGAATCTGCCTCAGCCTGACAGCGTCTCCCCGCCACACGGTGGGGAGTTCGGGATCGACCTGGCATTCTAAACTGAGCCCCTTTTTCCTCGAAGGCTCGTGAAACAGACTTACAACACCCCGCACTGTCGCCACCAGGTCGAGCCTCGCAATATGGAGATCCATCTTCCCTTCATCGATCTTGGACAGATCGAGGATGTCATTAATGAGTTCAACCAGCTGCTCGCCATTATCATGGATGACCTGAACAAAGTGACGCTGCTGGTCATTCAAGGGAGTCGAGAGCAACAGCTCATTCATACCGAGCATCCCGTTCATAGGGGTTCGGATCTCATGGCTCATATGCGCCAAAAACTGCGATTTGGCCTGGTTGGCATTGTCGGCATCCAGTTTTGCCTTTTTCAACGCTTCCACGGTTTTCTGCAATTCACTATTGCGCTGTTGAAGCTCGACCGTGCGTTCAGCCACTTGTTGTTCGAGCCGCTGGTTGGTGACAAGCAGTTCCCGGTTGCGGGCATTGACCTGTGCGACAAGGTCTTCAATCTGTAACCGCACATCACGCCCCAACTCCCACTTGCGCGTCAGTGACGCGGCAATCTGCTGAACCTCAATCGCATCGAACGGCTTGCGCAGGATCAACAGCCGATCGCTCATCCCCAACCGTGCCGAAATTTCCGCCCACGAATGGTCAGAATAGGCCGTGCAGATCACGACCTGAATCCGGCCATCGACCTCCCACAGTCGCTCAATCGTTTCCAGACCATCCCATCCCGTCGGCATCCGCATATCGACGAATGCCACGGCATAGGGGCGGCCCTCCTGCCGCGCCATCTGCACCAATGCCAGAGCCGCCTGTCCCTGAACCGCATAATCCAACTCGAAGCAATCCAGCGCTTCGACAAGCGGCGCCCCACCAAACAAATCCCTACGCGCTTGGTTCAGGCCTTCATCTTCTGGTTGAGACTGAAGGATCCGCCGAAAGTCTTCATGGATCGACTGATTGTCGTCGACGATCAAGACTCGAGGATTCTTACTGTGGTTATCCATATGAATGAATGCCGGCTCCCCGTCGGGAACGTCCTACCATCACGACCGATCGCGTACGTCGGTCTCTTGTCTTTGACTGGTCAAGAATTCATGCATATCTTTGATCAAGGAGAGCAGGTCCTGTGCACAGTGCTCAAGAGTCGACGCATGCTGACGCTGGACAGGATTCAAAGGGCTATCGAGCAGGAGAGTCACCTTCGCGATCAACTCATTCATCGGTGTCAGGATTTCGTGGCTCATGATTGCGAGACACTCTTCTTTTTGGCGGAGCATTGCTCCTTCCGATCCCGGTGACGCCACAGGGCCAGCTCCGGTTATTCGGCTGGCAATTTGCTCCTGAAGCCGTTGATTGATGGCGCGTACGTCGGTCGTCCGGTGGCTCACATTCTGTGCCAGCCCCTCAATCTGTAGCTTCACCGCACGAGCCAGGTTCCATTTCTTGGTCAAGGCGTTGGCCATCTGGACGACCTCGATGCTGTTGAATGGTTTCATCAGAATGAGCAACTTGTCGGTATCGCCAATGCGACGACTGACGTCTTCCCATGGATGGTCCGAATAGGCCGAACAGATGACGATTTGGATTTCCGGGTCGACATACCACAGGTGCTCAACGGTCTCGAGCCCATCCCAGCCCGGGGGCATACGCATATCCACAAAGGCCGCCGCATAGGGCATCCCACCCTGACGAGCCGTCTGAACAAGTCCGAATCCCTCACGGCCTTGGGTTGCAAACTCCAGTTCATACGACACATGCGTGGGAAGAGTCGGAGTCTCCCCAAACAGAGCCGCCCGTGCTTGGTCCAGTGCTCCTGATTCTATCGGTGGGGACAAGATTTTCCTGAAGTCCTCGTGAATATTGAGATTGTCGTCAATGATGAGAATCCGACGGTTAATGGTGTCTTGGTCCATGGTTATGCCGCTGCCTCGACAAGAACCAGCGGCAGGTCCAACGTGAACGTCGCCCCCTGTCCTTCACCGGCACTGTGCGCCTGTAAGGCACCGCCAAGATTCTTCGCAACAATGGCGGAACTGTGCAGTCCAAGCCCATGACCGGCCTTTCGCGTGGTAAAACCCTGCGCAAACAGCTTGTGGAGATTGTCCGCCTTGATCCCCCCACCCGTGTCGATCACTTCCAACCGTGCGAAGGCGCTGCCAGCCGGCACGCCAAGCCGCAAGGTGAGACAACGCGTACTGTCCGAATGCTCGACCATCGCGTTCTTGGCATTCGTGATGAGATTCACCAATACCTGCAGTACCTGATGCCGATCCGTCATAATGGCAGGGATGGGACGATAGTCCCGCACCACTTGGATGTGATACTTCTCCGGCTCAGGCATCGCCATGATCAACGCCTGCTCCATCATGTCTTCGATCGAGACCGGTTCTCGAATACTCCCCGCACGTGCGATATCTTGCTGCGACAGGATCACTTGCTTGATGTGATCGACTTTCTTCACCAGCGAGTCGAGCTCCTGTTGGATCGTCTGATGGCTTCCACTGAGAGATTCAGCGACCAACCCCAGATAAGAAGGAATCTGCTTCCCCTTTGGATCAGCCGTCAAAAATGACTGCAGATTATCCTGATGTTCGCTGAACAGTGCCGCAATGCGACAGACATCGCCCACCATCGGTTTCTTGAGCGTCTTGAGCAAGGTATCCGTCGAGACGTTGATACTGTTGAGCACATTTCCGACATTATGAAGCACGCTCGACGCCACATCCGCCATACCCGCTTGACGTGAGGCATTCATGAGCTGCTGATACAACTTTTCCTTTTCGGCTTCGGCTTTTTTTCGGTGATCCATCTCGACGTGCAAATTCGTATTCGTCACCTCGAGTTCCTGGTTCTTTTGGAGAATCTGAACGCGGGAGGCCTCCAATTCATTGTTTGCTTCCTTGAGTTGTGAATTTGCCCGATCCAGCTCCGTGACGTCGTGAAACGAGACGAGCGCACCTCGCACCGTCGATCCATCATCCATGATCGGGACGGTCGTCACGATAAACTTTTTTGACGCTCCCTCTTCGCCTGGCAAGAAGAGTGAAATATTGTCTTGCGGCTGCTTGTCCATAATCGCCCTGGTCCAGGGATACACCCTCAAGGCCCCAGTTGACTCCGAAGACTTCCAGGCAATGGCCCCAAGGTCGGTACCGATCAGAGCGGTCACCGACTTCCCCACCGCACGGCAGAAGGTTTCATTCGTCAATACGATGAGGTCCCGTGTGTCGATCATCACCACACCCTGCGTGAGTGCATCGAGAGCGGCTTTGACTCGTGTCGGAACTATGCCGGATGGGTCTAGTTGTCGAAGCGTGCGTTTCATGAAGACAAGATAGCCGATAAATCCCATCACGCCGACGAAGGTGAGGAACCGCACCCATGGATCGTTCAAAAACCGCTCCGTCTCCGACAGGTCGGATTTACGGAATGCGACTTGGAGTACTCCCCACGACTGATCCCCGGCAAAGATGGGGACTTGGAGAAATTCCAGTGATGATGCACCACCGGATGGCTGCACCCAGATGCGAGTATGATCCCCAATCTGTGCAAGAATTTCTCCGCTTTGAAGAAGCAGGGCCAATGAACGGATCTCTTTATTCCGCTGAGCAAACCGCTCCATCGACAGTTTGATGGTCTCAAGCTGATGATGCTCCACCAGTGCAGAGTATTGAACGGCCAAGGCTTCGGCCACATCGCGACGATATTCAAAGTCTTGGCGATCGTGGTTAGGAACCAGATCAACCAAGGCATCACCAGCCAGCATGACGCTGAGCGTCAGACTCGTGAGACCAAAACTGATCCAGACCAAGGGACTCACATTCATGATAGACATAACCTTTATGAACGTTTCCGCTTCTTACTCGGTTTCTTGCATGAAGAAGTTAAGACCCGGTCGATACTATGGAATTGCTTTTCTCTTGCCCTTTCGATGAGGGGCTCTCCCTCCACACCGCCAACGGTCTTTACGCTTCGGCGACAGTAGCGTCAGATAGAGTGTCATCAAACCCAAACACGCCTATGGAGGAAAGACCGACGTATGATGTTCCGAAAAGCGCCACCATGCGAGTCCCTCACAGTGTTAGGATATGAATATTATCTCTGCGCCACTTCAGCGCCCCTCAGCTCAAGCAATCTCCACTTACGCCACCTGTCCCCTTAGTGAATTTTTGAGAACTCTTTGTTCATCATGAAAAAATTATTTTTTATCCACACTTCACGGATTGTGAAATACACAGTTGTGCCTTTTTTGATACATGATGGCATTTTATTGATTTAACACTTTACTTTTAAAATCATGCTGTTATGTTAATCGAACAGTGGCACTTTAATTGCTAGTATCTTTTGGGTCGAATGATGCCTTCGAAATGAAGCTCTAACGAGGGAGGACTTGTGCGGAATCAACAAACCTTAGCATCAACGGTCACCTGCTCCGGCGTCGGGCTACACTCAGGGCAATCCGCGTCAATCACGCTGCGGCCCGCCCCACCAGACACCGGCATCGTTTTCGTTAATCGTAGTGCAGACGTTGATGCATATCTTCCCGTTTCCATTGAGCATAAAATCCCTACCGAGCTGTGCACCGCTATCAAAGGGAATGGGTTTCAGGTCCAAACCATTGAGCATTTATTAGCAGCTCTGTCAGGCATGGATATCGATAACGCCTTCATTGAGGTGACCGCCACTGAGGTGCCGGTTATGGATGGAAGCGCCGCACCATTCGTCAGACTCATTCAGTCTGCCGGTATCGTGTCGCAAGGACGAAAACAGTCATTTCTCAAGATCATGGCACCGATTGAAATCACCGACGGATCAAAGCGGGTGCGGATCGAGCCATCCCCCACTCCCCGTATTACCTATTCGATTCACTACGATCACCCGCTGATCAAGACACAGACGTACGACTATGATTGCTCGGTCGGCACATTTGAGAATGAAATTGCGGAAGCCCGCACATTCGGCTTTCTCCAAGAGGTTCAAGCCTTATGGGCTCGTGGGCTCGGAAAAGGCGGGACCCTCGACAATACAGTCGTCCTCTCCGGCGACGGTATCGTGAATCAATCAGGCCTTCGTTTTGACGATGAGTTTGTCCGTCATAAGATCCTGGATCTGATCGGGGATTTTTCGCTCTTAGGAATGCCCTTCATCGGGCACATCGTCGCTGACCGGTCAGGACATGCACTCCATACCCGGCTCGTCCAGCAAATCCTGTCCCAGCCAGACACGTGGGTGCTTCTGAATGCAGAGTCTTCAGAGGTAGCAGTGCATTCAAATCCGTACAGCACTTCGCGTCAACCAGCCGTAGCACTTCAGGCCTCGTAGACTCATTGACGCTTTTTCTACTGTCTAGTGAGTTGTGGTCTGTCGGTAGGACGCACGGCGCAATCAAGAACATCGCACAGGATGGTACGCCGGGGGCGAGGAACCTCACCCCCGGCGTATCACATCACTTTGGGGTTACTTCTTCTTCTTCTTCGCTGCTGCCTTCTTCGTTGCCAAGAGTCTCACCCCCCTTCGCATTATCCAGTTTGGCCCATGAGTAGCACCCGCTAGACAGCTTGAATCAGCATATCGCCTAAAGCTTCGAACGTATTGGGACCCACTTTTCTGAATCGCTTGTCGCGCTTGAGCGAGGTGGCAATTGACGTCAGGGGAGTTTTCCCTTTGATCTGTAACCCGCCCTCGATCAACCGCTGAACGAGTTCCTTTGCATGCATGGCTCGATTGGACTCCCGGAGTATTTCATAGGCGGCCTGGGGAACGCTCTTCCCCACATACTTACTCCGTCCAAGGAGAATTTCTCGGGACTGATCGGTCACGTCCATAAGAGGAACCGGGCGAATCCCCTTAGGATCATCGGTGGTAATGATTTGATTGGACAGGCTGGCAAGCTTGGCCTTGTCGGCCTCAACTCGATAGAGCGTTTCAGCAAGTTCGAGATATTTCTTGATGGTGGCAATCTCGTCATCGAGCCGGCGTCGTTTCTTCTCAAGCTCCTGATACCGACTCTTATAGGCGTTGATCCGTTGCTCCAGGCCAACGAGTATATCTGTTAATTCCTCCACAAGTTCCTCTCGAAAAGCATGCTTGCTTTATATCATTGCTTAGAAACCATGTCAAGATTTATGATTTGAATAATACATTGCCTATTCAGTTCTGTTTCTTGCAAGCAAGTAATACTTTGATGGTTGCTGAGCGTAAGACTTGCCTTGGCAAGAGTAGCAGGATTTTCCTTGGCCGCAAGTCCGGTCATGTTACAATCGGGCGTGCCTATGCCTCCCGAATCACCACCACACGACATCCTGCTCCAAGCTGCGGTCGAAGCGAGTCAAGCAGCTGGAGCCCTATTACTGCGCTATGCCGAAACAGGCTTTCAGATCGAATACAAAAATCCCATCAATCTGGTCACCGATGCCGACCGTGCCGCTGAACAGTGCGTGATCGATCATCTGAAGACTCGTTTCCCCGATCATCGTTTTCTAGCCGAAGAGCGTGGTCGTGACGAGGAAGGATCCTCCCCTTATCGGTGGATCATCGATCCACTCGACGGGACCACGAATTTTGCGCATGGCTATCCCGCATATTGCGTTTCCATTGGCCTCGAGTACGAGGGGCGGTGTATCATCGGTGTTGTCTTTGACCCATCCCGGAATGAACTGTTTACGGCCATGGAACATCGTGGGGCATGTGTAAACGGTCGGCCCATCCATGTGTCCAACACACAGGCTCTCGACGGTAGCCTCCTCGTCACCGGTTTCGCCTACGACATCCGAGAAACCAAGCGGAACAACCTCGATCATTTTGTGAAATTTGCCTTGAAGGCTCAGGGGCTCAGACGGACAGGGTCAGCGGCTTTGGACCTGTGCTATGTGGCGGCAGGGCGGTTTGACGGATTCTGGGAAGTGCGACTCAACCCATGGGATATGGCCGCTGGCTCAGTCATCGCGCGTGAAGCCGGCGGGCGCTTGACTGATTTCAGCGGAAAGGATCTCTCAATCTATGGGCAAGAGCTCGTGGCCAGTAACGGACGGATCCACGAGGCGATGCTCACCCTCTTGAACCAAGCACCGCACCAGACGTGAAACCACAGGAAATCCACACCGCTTGTCCGTCACACGGATATACAATCCAACTGAGGATACGGTATGCTGTTCCTACGATTTAGCGACAAAGGATCTCATGGCACGCGCCGTTCCTCCGTCTGAACAACCAAATACCCCAGCGTCCAGTGACAATCCGGGTGACCCAACCTGGGAAGTAGAATTGCTCCGCGTCCTCGTCAGCCGCAAAGGCACACAGGTTGAAGCCCAATGGGCCATCCATCCGCAGTTGAAGCAAGACCTGCTGCCCGCGGAATGGCAAGAAGTGGTGGATCTCATGGCGAAGGCAACCGACATCGTCGGTGAGCGATTCTCCAAGGCCCTGGCTCAAATCGACCCGATCCCTCCCGGCAATGCCTAACCGTTCCGCCCCTCGCTTTTTCTCTTCCTATCCGATCGACAGAGGAGGTTCCCATGGACTCGTATTACCATTCGCATGATTTAGGCAAGTTTGCTGAAATTGGGAAAGGCAATACTGCCTTGTGGGAAAAGTTCAAGAGCTACTACGATGCGGTATTTACTGAAGGCGCACTGACCGAACGAGAGAAGGCACTCATTGCCCTGGCCGTCGCCCACACCGTGCAATGTCCTTACTGTATTGATGCGTATACGCAGGCGTCGCTGGAAAAGGGATCAAACATAGAAGAAATGACGGAAGCCGTCCACGTGGCCTGCGCCATCCGCGGCGGCGCGTCACTCGTCCATGGCGTGCAGATGAGGAAGGTGGCCGAGAAACTCTCGATGTAAGGGCGCAGTGTCGATCAGAGATGTGAATTTTCAGGGACCGCCAGAGTGAAATACTTGCCGCGCTCTTCGTAGAGAATCCGTGAAGCCATGAGATCGTTGAGGATTGGCTTGAGGATCGTCTCACTGCACTCGGTTTTGTCCGTCGCTGCTGTTCGGATCTGCTCGACGCTTTTCCCTGACTCGTTGCAGATTTCGATGACGAGTGCCGCCAACCCTTCATATCGTCGACGAGTCGGCTCTTTCGGATTACGCCCATCATAGATCGTGATGTAGTTCGGCGCTTTGGAGTAATACAGGAAGGGCGTGTCTCCCAACCTATGCATTCGCTGCCAGCCTTCAATTGCAGCAACCAGTTCTTGATACAGATAGGGATCCACTGGCCAGTCATCCAATTCATGTTCAAAGTCGTAGGCGACCTTCTTCAGATCGACTTGCCGGGCGTCGTATATATACTCATAGGCCATGCCTGGCCCGGTGATCCGGACACCATATTCATGTGGTCTGGTGAAGTAGGGGCTAAACCGCTGCAGCCAGAACTTGCCGGTTGCTTCGGGTGGCTGGAGATGGAACAGTGACGGAATCAGCTCAAGCTGGCGATGGTAGTCCTCGTTCGTCTCTCCAGGAAAGCCCAGCAAGATATTCCACGAAACCATCACGTGATAGTAGAGGCTCCACTTGAGGCAGACGATATTCTGCATCGGCGTGGCGCCCTTGTCCATTGCACGAAGCTGATTGAGACTCAAACTTTCCAACCCCGGCTGCATGCACTTCACTCCACCGGCAGCCAACGTTTTGATCTGGCGCTTCTGCAGATTGCTCTTCGTTTCAATGAACACGTCCAGATCACAATGATCTTCTGCCAGTTTGCCGAACAGATTGTCGATGTACCCCATGTCGATGATGTTGTCGACCAACCGAAACCGAACGGCATCGTAGCGCTGGGAGAGCTCAGCAATCTCTGCTAAGACCTGGGCCGGCTTCTTCGCTCGGAACTTCATGCTCTGCGCATTGAGCCCACAAAACGTACAGTGATGTTTCTCTCCCCACCAACAACCACGCGAGCCTTCGTACAAGAGGATTCGATCGAGCCCCTGTGCCTTGCCGCCTAGCTCGGTGAGCAGCTGATAGTAATCGTCGTAATCAGGCGGGCCGGTCTTGGTAAAATCGGAAAAGAGCGACGCATTCGGGGTCAGCATAATCTTGTCCCCCTCTCGATAGGTCACTCCATTGGGATAATTACTCTTCTTACCAGCCAGAATCTGGCGGACCAGCGGCAAGAAGCTGTCTTCCCCCTCCCCGACCACAACGTGGTCAATGAAGGGAAACGCCCTGAAATGTTCCAGCCCCATCTCGCCGTCGAAGTTGGCCCCGCCAAAGACGATCGTCGCCTCTGGATACAGATCCTTGATAAGTTTGGCCATCGTGAGGCTGGCGACGTTCTGATCGAATGTTGACGTAAAGCCAACCAGTTTGTACTGCCCCCAATCGATCGACCGCAGCGCCCATGTTAAGAATTGAGGTGCGATGCGGGTGGCCATCTCCTCAAAATAGCCGATCGGCCTACCACTCTCTTGCGCCGCCTGTTCGAAGACCGGCTTGAAGATCTGTGGGTACTCTGCCCGCTTCGGGTTCTCTTTAAAGAGCAAGTAAGAGAACAGCCACTCGCCAAAAAGTGCACGTTTCTCGCAGATGGATTCATGCAGCTCAACGCCGATCAGGTGAGCAAACCGAACATTCAAATGGTGACAGTCGACGGGAATTCCGTTGGACTTGAGCAAGGCAGAGAGCGTGCCGAGTTGAATGGAGGGATACTTGGCATAGCTGAACGGCATATTGACGAGCGCCACTTGTGCCTGGTCACTCATCTGAGGCCTCGTACATTCATTGTAGAAAACTGTACGTCGCTTAGCCTGCTGTCGCCCTGAACGGCTCGAATTCTCTATCGGCCTTGGCTGCTAGATAGAAGTCGCTCTCGGTCAGCCCGTTGATCTTGTGCGTCCAGATCTCAACCTTGCACTTACCCCAGGCTAAATACAGATCAGGATGGTGGCCTTCCGTCTCCGCAATTGCACTCACCTTATTCACAAACGCCAGCGCTTGCGCAAAGTCTGGGAAGGTAAAGAGCCGTTCGAGATGGCCTTGGGCATTGAGTGCCCACCCTCGGCCCAACTCTTTCAGCAAGGCCTGAGCACGATCATGTGACACGGGGGGTACGCCCCCACGACAGGGCACACACTTATTATCCGCGAGACTCATAATGTCCTCCTTGCAGCACGCTCAACAAATTATTCTAAAGGGGATCTCAGCGTATAAACAAGACGACGGACGAAGAGCAAACTCTTTGGAGCAATCTCACTCAACCTCGTCCGGGACTCCCCCAGACTTCGCCAGATCGTCCATTTTGATTTTCTCAGGATTGAACTTGGTCGCAGCCTGGGTCATTCGATCAAGGGCTTCATCGAACGACAAGGACGGGGCATCTCTGGGACGGAACCGCATCGGATTCACACGAGCCACGACAAAGCTCTTGAGATAGGGACTGGTCAGCCCCTTGGCTTTGAGGGCTTCGACCTGTTTGATAATCAGATCATCCAGCGCTAGAACGGACTTACCACGTTGCTGACGAATGCTTAACGCCGTCATCATGGGTTTCTGTAGAAACTCGTCCACCCGCTTCAGCACCGGATGGTACGCCCCGCCACTGAATCGAGGTCGTTCTTCATAACAGATCCCCAACGTGATCAATGCCGGCTCCTCGAACTCCAAAGCATAGGTTTCTTCTGTGACCTGATCGAGCTGTACCAGCTCTCGATACATCCGGATGACTTCCAAGGCTTTCTCACGAAGGTTATGGGCCTTTTCCGTATTCAGTGCGAGAATTTGATAGGCAGCGGATGCCTCAGGTACCACGATGGCAATGATGCTCTTCGCTCCCAGCGTCCGCATTGCGGACAAGCGATGATTGCCGTTCGGTGTCCAATATTTCGCCGCATGATCAGACTTTGCAATTCGAACGGTAATAATGGGATCGAGAAAACGGCCGATTTTTCCGATCACTCCTTCCAGTTTTCGCACATGCGTGTCGGAGATGTTACGCTGGTAGGGCGTCGGTTGAACCAACTCGATCGGGAGGGCAGCCAAGACCAGCCAACGTCCGCCATACGGTTCCCGGTAGGCCGAGAGCACTCTCCCTCCATCGGTTTCTATCTGCTGATGAAGCTCAGCCACAGCTCCGGGCGGCGCTGCAGCCTGTAATTCACCAGCGGCCAATCCTATAGAGCTTCCACCCGGTTTCTGACGACGTCTGGTCCCCTTGGACAACGGTGGGTTCTTAGGTTTCTTTTCACCCATCGCCCTATGGTAGGGCAGCTGTCCGAAAAAAGAAACGCCTACCGGGGACTCTTGTGTGCGTCGATTAAGAGGTGTGCCTGATGAGGATTCAAAAAAAGAACGGGCGACCTTGCACTGAGGTGGGAGGTCGCCCGTGACTTGGCGCTTAGGACGCCGACTTTATTCTGTGTTGTCGCGGCCCACGAGACCCACGCGATCGTTGGGATCCTTGGGTTTCCAACCAGGGAAGAGCTCATCACTCCCTGGAGATTGCCTACTTTCTGCCCCGAATATTTCTCCGCTCAATGGCTGTTCGCCTTCTCGTGAAGGACACCTTGTGCCTCAATGGCACGCCTTGCGAAAAAGTCGGTCAGCAGAATCGATGAGAAACCCACTCCGGCATCGGTGGGCCTGATGGGCCAGGTGGCGTTGTGTCGTCCATGTCCACCCTCCTCTCATGATGACGTCATCGAGAGACCTGGATGGCAGCCGCGCGGTCTACCCGATCTCTCGAACTTCGATTGATAGATGGGCCGCACCTGTTTCCTTACGCCTATTAGGAAACCGTGTCAAGCGTCGTACGACTCACCTGAGCACCGACATACAATGCATAGCAAATGCCAGCCAGCGCAAGGTCTTCGAGTGGAGAATACCACCGCAACGGTTGTGGGAAAAATACGCCATAGCATCCACAGTTCGGAAGATCGAGGCCGCGAAAGAGCGTAACGATGAGCCCTATGGCGTAGAGACTGTTCAACATCATCGCCAAGAGTGCCCCCGTCGGCAATCGCCATCCGACAAGAATCCAGGCAGTCAGCCCCCACTCGATCCCCGTGATCCTAAGCGCCAGCAGCCAGAGAGACCAGTCTGGGAACAGACGATAGGTGACCAACACGTCGGCAAACCCCTGAAGGTCAAGTGACTTTCCCAAAGCCGAGGCCAGAAGCACACCACCGGTTAGGAGCCGCAAGCACCATGTCAGCATAATCCAGTTCATGAAACAGTCCCCGCAAACAGCAAGGAGGAGCGCGGCGATCCTGCCACGCTCCTCCTTGCTTCACGCCTCACCCATGACCAAGCGTCCGTCACGGCACTTCACCCACTGCCTTGGCCGCGCACTACACGATTCTGAGTTTACTGAAATCCACACCGTCCGGCGCTGGAGGTGTCTTGAGTTTCATGTTCTCCAATACATTCACGATGCGATCCGCGACCACGAGATTGCGGTACCATTTCCGGTTGGCTGGGACAATGTACCAAGGGGCGCAGTCGGTACTGGTCGCCGACATGACATCTTCGAACGCCTTGAGATACTCATTCCACAACTTCCGCTCCTCCAGATCTCCCGAATTCCATTTCCAGCGTTTTTCCGGATCGGTAATACGGGCCGTCAGCCTCTCTTTCTGTTCGTCCTTTGAGATATGGAGAAAAAACTTGAGCACGGTCGTGCCACTCTCAGTCAGCAACTCCTCGAATTCCTTGATTTGGTCGAAGCGGCGCTTGACCGCTTTGCCAGATACCCAACCGTGCACTCGGGTAATCAAGACGTCTTCGTAATGGGAACGATTAAAGATCCCGATGTAGCCTTTAGGAGGGACTTCACGGTGCACGCGCCAGAGAAAGTCATGAGCCAATTCATCCTTAGACGGCGCCTTGAACGCCACTACCTTACAGCCTTGCGGATTCACTCCAGACATCACACTCTTGATGGTTCCGTCTTTTCCGCTCGTATCCATTCCCTGCAGCACAATGAGGAGAGATCGAGTGGCGTTGGCATAGAGTCGCTCTTGGAGTCCATCGAGGCTGGCGATGAGCTTGGCTGTCTCCGCTTTGGCCTTTTCCTTACCTTGATCGTTTTGTTTGTAGTCGCCGGTGTCAGCTGGATCATACTGTTTTAATGAGAGCTGGCCACCTGGTTTTACCCGATATTGCTTCATAAGCCACTCCTTTGTGGTGGTGAGCCTAGACCCTTAGCCTGACAGTTCCACAAGATATGCTGGTCACCGACCAGATCGTTCAAGACTTCGGCTACTTGGGAACACCCTGTGCGCAACGGAAACCGACGTTCGGATCCTGTTCAGTTGGATCGCCTTTGGTCCGGAACGATGAGCGAAGTCGATAGGGGGTGTTGATGTATGACCCGCCCCGCTGGACTTTTGCCGTCCCCTCGCTGGGACCACGGGGATTGATGGCGGGGTTATTGATAAAGCTGGAATAAAAATCTTCCGCGTACCAGTCCATCACCCATTCGTAGAGATTACCGGCCAAGTCCTGGACCCCGTACGGGCTCTGCCCCATGTGGTGATCGCCGATGACCGACACCGCCTCCGCACCACCTTCCTTGAGTCCATAGACGGCATGCACCGGTGTCGGTGGATCGTTCCCCCATGGATACAGTCGCTCGTCCGTCCCGCGCGCAGCTTTTTCCCACTCCGCTTCCGTGGGAAGCCGCTTCCCGACCCAGAGACAGTACCCCATGGCATCCATCCAGCTCACCCAGCGCACTGGACGATCGGCATGAACCACCGGAGTCTCTTTATCAGAAAATCCCCATGGCGGCTCACTCTGGATCGCCTCGACATACTTGGCGAATCGTGCATTCGTGACTTCAAACTTATCGATGTAGAACGTATTCAAATACACTCGATGCACAGGGGCTTCGTCTTCATCTCCCCTGTCGCTTCCCATAATAAATTCTCCGGCAGGCACCAACATCATCGGTGCGCCATCTTTTCCATGGAGTTCAGGAAAGGAGACGGCAGATCTGTTTGTGGAAGATTTGCCCTTGTCTCCGGATTTGGTTTCGCCGTTGGCCCCGTTGAGGTCCTGCGGTTTCCCCTGAACGAGCAGCGTCTCAGGTTTCGCTGCTCGGCTTTCGGCCGCTGTCGCGAACCCATCGGGCAGAAACAGAAAACCCCAACCAGCAAGACACACGGTAAGAATTCGTAATGCGCCCATTCCTTCCTCTCGCGGAGTAAGGTACCGAAAAGTCATCTATAAATCCAGTCGCCCAGCGGGCTGTATCCATCGGACTGACCCCGCCACAGAAGATGCCAAGAGAGTTGCACTTGGCGATCGTCCAGTGTAGCGTATGCTCCAGCATGCCTGGTTCGAGGTGTTCCACCCACGACAACTGTTCCCAGCTCCTTCTGTGGTCCCTGGTCATCACGCTCGTGATGAGCCTCTCCGGATGTGGCGGCCCCTGGCGCGATACCTACCTCAAGAAAGGGGTTGGCCGGCTGACGCAAGAGGACATCCGTGAACGACTTGGTCCTCCACATACTGCAAAAACGCCTGCGCTTGGCGGAGACAGCCTCTGGACCTATCGCTTCCCGCTCAGCGAACAGGACCTGACTTCGTGGAGATCCTCCATGCTCGGGGATGCCTCTAATTCAATCACGAGTATGATGGGCAAAGGGACGGAGACCACCAAACCGACACTCTATTGTTACCGCTATGCATTGACCTTCGCAGAAGACAAGACCCTCAAGAACTGGAGCCGGGAAGAATGCGTTCCTGGTACCCGCGAGACACTGACTGCCAAATAGAGGATGCCCGTGCCTCAGAACCAATGGTTCTCCATCGATAGTGTGGTGGCGTTGGACAGTTTGAAATCGCTGGTTCTGCTGCTGACCTTGATCGTCGCCAGAACACTCATCGTGCGGTGGATTGCTGGGAACCCGACACTGTCGATGGAGTCGAAACGTCGATGGGTGGTCACGACAAGAAATTCCGTCGTCTTCGCCTTCCTCATTGGCCTGGTCATGATCTGGGCGCATGAACTGCAGGCATTTGCCGTATCGCTGGTCGCGTTGGCTGCCGCCATGGTCCTGGCGACCAAGGAGCTGATTCTCTGTTGGAGCGGCGCGGCACTTCGGATGGGTGGCAAGGTCTATGGTGTCGGCGATCGAATTCAGATCGCAGGCCACCGCGGAGTCGTATTGGACCACGACATGTTCGCCACGAAGCTATTGGAGATCGGCCCAGGGCAGTCCGCTCACCTGTACACCGGACGCGTCACTGTGTTCCCCAACAGCTTGCTCTTTACAAACCCGTTGATCAAAGAAAACCCCGAACAAGAGTATGGGCTGTATACAGTGGTCGTACCGATCAAGAATGATGACGAGTGGCAACGATCGGAGCGCGTGCTCCTGGAAGCGGCGAAACTCGAATGTGCGCCGTTCATGGAAGAAGCTGTCCGGCACATGAAGCTCTTAGAACAGGCGAATCTGCTCGAGGCCCCTTCCCCGGAACCCCGCATCACCATTCAACTGCCGGAATCCGGCAAGATCCATCTGGTACTCCGATTTCCGGCTCCGGATCGGGGACGCTCTCGCATTGAGCAGGCCATCATCCGTCGTTATCTTCTCCACGTGAACAATCAGGAGTCCTTGCCTCGGGCCTAATAGAAAAGGGCCATCTTGTGATGGCCCTCCCCTACACTTCAGTATCGTGAACGGTTCGAGTTATTTTGGATACGACTTCGGCGGGGCAACATGCTGCCATCCCTCGCCATTGAGCGACTTGAGCATCGCCACCAAATCCTGTTGTTCGTCATCCGTCATTTCCAAAGGGATGATTGTATTGTCTTGGTGCGGATTCTTCACGCCACCCTGGTTGTAGAACTTCACGACTTCCTCCAAGGACTTAAACCGCCCATCGTGCATATAGGGAGCAGTCCGCGCAATTTCTCGCAAGGTGGGAGTCTTAAAAGCCCCGATGTCTTCTGGATTCTTTGTCTCCATGTATCGACCGAGATCGACCTTATTGTCATCCCAGCCGATTCCCAAATTGTGGAACTTCTCGTCCGTGAAGTTGAATCCGGAATGACAGCGCGTACAACGGGCTTTCCCGCGGAACAGCTCAAGCCCACGCTTCGCAGAATCGCTCAAGGCATTTTGATCTCCGCCAATGTCGTACTTGTCCACCGCGCTGTTTCCAGACAACACCGTCCGCTGGAAGCTGGCCACCGCTCGACCGACATCCTGAATCGTGATCTCCCCCCCGAAGACCTCCTGAAAGAGCTTGCGATAGCCAGGCATCTTCTTCATCTTGGCCACCATTTCGTCATGGTTGGCAAACCCGTGCTCAATGGGGTTTGCAAATGGCCCGATGGACTGATCTTCCAGCGTCGCCGCTCGACCATCCCAAAACTGGGCTTTACTGTAGACCCGATTGAATGACACCGGCGCACTTCTGCCGCCCTTCTGGCCCTTGATTCCGGTCGACACGGGCATGCCGTCCGCGAATCCCTTCTTCGCCATATGGCAACTGGCGCACGCGATCGTGTTGTCCTTTGACATACGCTTATCGAAGAAGATCGCCCGTCCTAGTTCAATCTTCTCCTTCGTAAGCGGATTGTCAGCCGGCACATACGTATTCGGATCCTCTAACCCCGGGATCGTCGGCAGGGTCACCGGTTCTGCCGCAAACACCTTGTGCCCCGGTCCTTCTACGCCAATCACAGGGACAAGCGGCATGGCCACCACCAGTCCACATGCCAATGCCCCTATGAACAGTCGGCTCCCTGCTATCGTCTTCTGTACCATTACATCCTCCTCTCTGCACACGTTGATGTGTGTGTTGATGCCCACCCTTGGCTCACTCACTCCATCGCGCTTGTTCCAGCTGATCGTTCTCGGCCGTCATCGAGACCGTCGTGAACGCTTCACGGAACTGCGGTTTGAGCTTGTCATACCATGACTTGTCCCATCGACTCAATCGGTTGATCTTGAGCGGAAACGTCATCGTCGAGACAATCTGATGCCTGTCGATGATCCCACACATACACCATGACCCGCGGACTGGAATATTCCGAAAGTCATCCACCTGCATGAGTGGAAGATACTCTGGCTGCTGTACTTAGTCCAATTGATAATGTATTGTCCGGACATAAGCCGCGCTTATAGGCTGAAAGTCCGGGAGAACGGATGACGCTTGCTGAGCTGCAATATGTTGTGGCCGTCGCACAAGAACGACATTTCGGCCGGGCTGCCGTTCGAGTCTTCGTCACACAGCCAGCCTTAAGTCTCGCGATCAAAAAACTGGAGGACGACTTAGGCACGACCATTTTTGAGCGTCGACAGAACAAGGTGGAACTGACTCCGCTTGGCGAACAAATCGTTCATCAGGCTCAACGAGTTTTGGAAGAAGCCGAGCGAATCAAGATCTTGGCTGCTCAAGGCAAAGATCAGTTGAATGGGCTTCTGCGGCTCGGAGTGATCGCGACAGTAGGACCGTATATCCTTCCTGATCTGGTTCCATTGCTGAACGCACGGGCACCCAAAATGCCGCTCGAACTTGAAGAAAATCTCACGCAGAACTTGGCTGGGATGTTGAAGAGTGGAAAACTCGATGTCATCATGATCGCCCTTCCCTTCGAGGAACTGGGCATACTCACCGCCGCCCTCTATGATGAACCGTTTCAGGTTGTGGTCCCCGTCGGACATCCGTGGCAGAAAAAGAAGTCTCTCGATTCCCGACAATTAGGCACTGAGAAAGTCCTGTTGCCTCATGCCGGTCATTGCTTCCGACAACAAGTCCTGGAGGCATGTCCTGAACTCAGCCGCTCCGACGCAGAAGGTTGGCAAGGAAACTCCCTAGAAACCATCCGACAGATGGTCGTCTCTGGCTTTGGGATTACCGTGATGCCTTGCAGTGCCCTCACAGTCAAGTACCAACACAAGCGCCTGATTGCGATCAAGCTGGCGCAGCCCGTACCTGGCCGACGGATCGGCCTCGCCTGGCGCCGAGGCTACACCCGCCCACAAGTAGTCGAAGTCCTACAGGAAGCCGTCAGAGCCTTACAGATCCCTGGTCTCAGCATGGTAGCCGGATAACCAACTTTGATAGGGTCTTCGTTCTGCTTGTTGCCTCAGAGTGCTTTTGTTAGGATGCGACAGGTTGACTGGAGCATCTTCCGATGAAAATCGCGACGTTCAATGCGAATTCCTTACGCAAGCGGCTGCCGATCGTGCTCGCCTGGCTTGAACAGCACCAGCCGGATGTCCTTTGTCTGCAAGAAACCAAGGTTCAGGATAGTGAATTCCCGTTACTGGCATTAGCCCCCAGCGGGTATGCCATTACCTTTCGCGGCATGAAATCTTATAACGGCGTCGCCATTCTCAGCCGTCACAAGCCGGAAGCGGTCTTTTACGGATTCGATGATGGTGGGGAGCCGGACGACTCTCGTTTACTGAGAGTCATCATTGATGGGATTCCCATCGTAAACACCTATGTGCCGCAGGGATTTGAAATTGATTCCCCGAAATACACCTACAAGCTTGGTTGGTATGAGCGACTACGGAACTACTTTACCAAACATCTTTCACCACAGGCTCCGGCCATCTGGTGTGGAGATATGAACGTGGCACCTCGGCCCATGGACGTCCACAGCCCTGAGAAACATCTCAATCATGTGTGTTACCATGAGGCAGCCCGTGCTGCGTATGAACAGACCGTCGCCTGGGGATTCCAGGATGTCTTCGTGAAACTCTACCCAACGCGTCAACAATACACATTTTGGGACTACCGTGCGCCCAGCTCGCTGGCAGCCAACAAGGGCTGGCGCATTGATCATATGATGGCGACCACACCGCTGGCTGAGAAATGCGTGAAGGCGGATGTGGATGTCGAGCCGCGACGAGCGAAAGAACCTTCCGACCATACATTTTTGTGGGCAGAGTTTTCGATCTGACCGCGCACGCGACACCCACTCCATGAGAACTGTCGATTCCACCGTTACTCGGTAGGGTGGAATGGAGAGTCTCTTCTACGCGGCCTTCACCCGCATATGGTTGCTGCGATTCAGCTCAATCAATGGATCAATGATCAAGCCGCAATTCAGACAACGAAGAATGACGGTACTGGAAGACACCGCTGGTTGACGCTCTTGAATCATCAAGCCTTTGCATTTTCGACAAGTCATGGAGTCCCTCCTCCTGATAATGATGACCAGTCTCTCTTAACACTGAAACATTAACATCGTGTTAACCGTCAGTTAAAACTATCTAATATTCTTTCCTGTCTCCTTCGCTGAAACGGGAGTTCCTTCTCTGTTTTCAAAATCTTGCACGAAATCATGAGTGGCTTATTCACACATATCATCAGAAAATTTGTCATGCCCTCTCATGCAGCTCCCTGCCAACGTTTCGATAGAACACAGCGTGCGGCCCTCTTACAGAAATTGCATAAATAGGCCTACACCAATAACATCCTATGAAGAAGCAGTGATGAAATGACCGATCACCCTGCCACTATCGTCATCGTGGGTGCAGGCGCAGCTGGCTTGACCGGCGCGATCGCTGCAGCACAAACGCTCGCACAGGAAAAAGTCGACGGCCGTGTCCTCTTACTGGACGGTGCGAAACAGATCGGAGCGAAGATTCTTGTCTCAGGCGGGGGACGATGTAACGTGACTCACGACGTTGTGACACCGAAAGATTTTTTCGGGAATCGCAACATCATCCGGAATGTGCTGGCGGCTTTTCCGGTTGAGCAAACGGTCGCCTGGTTCGCTTCCCTCGGCGTTGAGTTGAAGCATGAACCGACGGGTAAGCTCTTTCCCGTAACTGACAAGGCACGCACCGTGCTTCAGGCATTGATCGACAGCGCTCGACGCGCCGGCGTGACGATCTGTCCGGACCACCGTGTCGATGCAATTTCCCGCACCAACACCGGGTTTCTCGTACAACACAGCCATGGCATCACACATGCCTCTCACGTCATGCTTGCCACCGGCGGTCAATCGTTACCGAGAACTGGGAGCGACGGATTCGGGTTTCAGTTGGCGCGCAGGTTTGGGCATCAGATCACTTCGACCGCACCAGCCTTAGTTCCACTGGTACTTGACCACTCTATGTTCCAGACTACTCTCTCAGGCCTCTCCCATGAGGTGGAACTCACGACACTGGTAGAGAAGCGAGAAGTGGACCGTCGAACGGGAAGCCTTCTCTGGACCCACGTTGGAATCAGTGGCCCCGTGGTCCTAGATGCCAGCCGCTTCTGGACCTTGGCCACGAAACAGGGCACCGTCGTCGAAATGTACGGCAACTTTGTTCCCGGACAGTCGGCTGATGAACTTCGAGCATGGTTCGTTGCCCAGGCAGCTCAGCATCCCAGACGCTCACTGGTTCGAACGTTGTCATCCCTGGTCCCGGATCGCTTTGCCGAATCCCTCTGTCGTTACCAGGGCTGTGAATCGCAAAGAGCGGTGGCCCAGGTCCCACGCCCCACTCGCGATCAGTTATTGAATGCACTCACTCACTTTCATTTTCCGATTATCGGTGACCGTGGATGGAACGTGGCGGAAGTTACCGCCGGCGGGGTTCCACTTGAGGAAATTAACTATCGAACAATGGAGTCGAAACTGATCGCCGGGCTTTACCTCCTTGGGGAAATGCTTGATTGTGACGGCAGAATCGGTGGGTTCAATTTTCAATGGGCCTGGACAACAGGCTGGCTGGCCGGGAAGTCAGTGATCCGGAGCCTTCTCGAGGAGAAGACTTCCACTCACCCAGCCTCATCACTCGAATAAGGTTTCTACTTTTGTACACCTTCATCGGTCAAGACTAACAATCACCACGCACCCGCCTCCGCTTCTGAACACACCTTCGCTCTCGGGAGAGGATGATAGGAGATCTCTCCGTCTTCCCGCGTGGGCTCGTTCGAAGACAACATCATGACTTGAAGTGTTTCGTCGGAGAAACCGTCATTACGGCTTCGCAAGACCCCTTCCCGATTCAACATTCTCACCGCATTCGTGCGGGAAACAATCGGAGGATACTCTCTGAATTGCTCTGCCGAAACATATGGGACTTGGATGGTTACAGGACGACGTTTGACATAAACAAAGTCCCGCAAATTGTCGTCGACGGATGTCTTCAAGGTCACCACCACCGAACTTTCTGCCGGCAAGGTCGCAATTGAGATCACGTACAATGGCTTCACGTCGGGAGGTGCTTCCTTGTTCCCGGTCACCACCAAGGTGGGAGCGGCCGTCAACCGCGTCGCCTGATTGATGGCGGGAGACCGTACACCGACGCGAAGGTTCGTCAGGTCACGATTGGACACATTTTCAAGCAGAAGCTTGATGAGCACCCAGCTCTCTGGATCGAGCGACTTCGCCCGTCCCTTCGGGATGGACTGCTCCTCCCGTCGGATGCTGCAATCTGAAACGAGATTACGGCGTTCAAAGAAATACAGTGTATTCATACCCTGTGGCTGAATCCCCCGTTCATAGGTGTAGAACGACACCCCAACGTGAATCATCGTCGGCCTAAACCAGGCCACGACCGTCGGCAGCACGAATGGGACAAAGGCAGCAATGAGGCCGAGGATGGCGACTTTACTGAGGACGCTTTGCTGCCAGAACCACACCCAGCTCTTTTTTAAACTCTCCATGCAACACTCACGTGATGCCTTCAATCTGACCAGGCGTAAAGATACGCTCTTGGAGGAGCTCCCGACAAGGGTAAGACTTCGCCTTGACCGTCGGCAATCCCATTCGCCATGCTAGCAGTTTGTAAGCCGAGGAAAGTCTATGCCGGATGGAATGCAGGAAGATACGGTCGAGAACAATCAGCGCTTCGCGCTCCGCTGGAAGGTCATGCTGGCCTTGAGTACCGTCTTGATCGCACTCGGCATTTGCGTTGACTGGTCACCATCTCAGGATACCAGTCTGCCGGACACATCCTCATTCCTGGTCATCCTCGGGGTACTTCTCGGTCTTGCAGGACTGCTGACCGCAACTCGGCGGTGAAGGATGCGCCCGTATGAGGTGGAGGATAGTCCGATCTATCGCACGTATTCACACGAGCCCTGTTATCGATTTCCCCCCTGGAGTTGGACTGCACTGACGCCATAGGGACTGAAGAAGGCTAGCACCTTATCCCCCACCTTAAACTGAGCCCCAAGTTGAGTCTGCTGGGTAAGATTCAGAATGTGGAGCTGCCCTTTGTCGTCTCGAATCACCATGGTTCCCGGAATCCCTGTTGTCACAGTAATCACTTCCCCTTGGACCGGAGGAAGAGAGGAAACGGAACGAGGCCAACTCACCATCGTCACAACCAAGAGTACCAGACTGCCCACTATTCGGAATACAAGCCTCTCCATGACGACCATCTCCTTTCGACTCAGGTGCTCCCAATTGATCATCATGACCATTGATCGGGTCGCTTGCCGCCGGCCATCGTCCGTCATTCTACCAAGATACGAGGCTAGCACGCCTACCTCGACTATTCGTAGAAGACACATCAATTCATCGACTAGCGGCCTACAATCTCGGCTGGGTGCAAGCTTGAAGAACCATTCTAGTTCCCTACCACCGAGAGGCTTTGCTCTTCACCAATTCGGATAGCGAACAAGACTTCTAACATCACATCGGACTTGCCATTGACCACCCAAACAGTGCACTATCCAGCGTCTCATGCTTGAAGCTGCAGTGAGGCAGAGGGACTTGCAGAGCACAGCTGTTCACTCAAAACCACACCCCCTCTTTTGAGGTAAATATTTTGAGGAAGATGCTCAGCTACTCTCCCCGCTATCATTGCATTACCAACCTGATAGGCACAGATGACAGGGAGCGTTTATGAGTCATAGAACGGATCCCATACGGCGACATAGTCGATTTCCCGTGAGCTGGCCCGTGCTGTACGGAGATGGTGCATTTGTCGCAGAAGGGACCGTCCTTGATCTGACTACTCGTGGTTGGCGAGTCACCGGCTCAATGCCAGTCATAGCGGGCATGCAACTGACCTTGAAGGTGTCAGTCCCGGGCAGGGCCACCCCATTGTGCATTCATCGTGCAATCGTGCTATGGGTAAAGGATCAGGAGTTTGCCATTGAAGCGAATGAGATCGCTCCGGATGATCAAGCGTGGGTTGCGGAGTTCCTTCGACACAAACTCGGACTCATGTGGATGTCGCAAGCCACCGACCAAGTGCCTTCACATCAGATCAGAACGATACAATCCCGTGGTGAATCCCTCCCACCACAACTTGCGCTTCCACCCCTGGAAGATATCCTCCGCCGTGTCGCTGCAGCCGATCTGGCTTCGACCATGATGACAACGAAAGCACATCAGGATAGCAAGTTAGACGTTCCCCAGAGTGAGGTCAACATGCCCATCGACGACGTGCCTGAGAAAATCTGGTGTGAGGCACGCTCCATTGTTCGGCGTATGCTCGCAATCAAGGCCCTTCGCGGCCAAACCGGTCGAAATCCGGTTCCAGAGAATTAGCCATTCCTACCCCAGAACCTTGGCCTCAAGACAATGCCCTCCCAAGAGGACAATCCGGAACACTCGTAAGAACTGACCAGTTCTCCAGGCCAAGATCATCTAATATCTGTTCCTTCATAAAAGTCTCACTTGAGGTTTTACCCGATCATGATGACAACTAAAAATCTTCAAATAATCGAAGCTGATTGGGCTGTCCGATTCCTCGCATCCAAGCTGGTACTCGTGGTGGTTTCTTTGGCTTGAGAGAAGAAGGTGGGCCGCTTGCCAGTAAAGCCTGTGCCGTAATCCATGCTCCAATGAGTTCGAAGTGGGCCAGATCCTTCTCCCGGAGATTGGAGCTCCATTCCGAACTGCCTCGCTTGCTCACTCCGACCGACCGACTCAAGTACCGTAACTGAAAGAACCATTCTCCTGACCAACTGGTACCGACTTGATGCACAACGGCAATGACGCCCAGACGTTCGCCGGATGTCTGCCTGAGATAGACACCGAGAGCAATGTCATCACGATTTACCACGGTAACCAATGGTTACACCATTAACAACCCATGGTCAATCCCATAAAATACGTGGCTTAATTTACCTAATCACTTATCTCTGGAATCAACCGGCCCCGAATGCCCAGGACTTTCTGCTTCATGCCTCTCTCCATCAGACGGAACGCCATAACCCCAATACGGTCATAGATATCCCGTTTCCGGACGTTCCCGAAGAACCGCTTATAGCTGGAGTCTTGGTTGTTCCGTTACCTACCGATAGTCTCTGAGGGGAACGAGTGGGGTGGATGACGGGTTTCGAATTGCACCGGACACATCGCTACCTCAACAAGATCAACAGGATAGCTCGGCAAATCACGGAAAAACTGAGCAAGAAATCAGCAAGTCTGCAACCAGTTGCAACCAGACATCCGACTCCCCTCATTCATTTCAGTCCGAAGAAGAGGAGTCATGAACGCCTGTGTCACCCCTCACTCCTGGCATCGGCATATCGCCCCCTGCCGTTTCTTGCTGCGTGGTGCGTCAGATCGCTCTACCTCAGACAACCTTAACCCCACAAGAAACAAAATCTCAGCAAGGTGGCACGGTTGGCGCTGGTGGGGCTGGTTTGCTCTTTGCTGGTAGCATAAAGTGGGCAATATTCTGAGTTGACCCCGCTGATTAGGAGTCTCGGCCTACACCTACCTGAGGACAGTCAACAAGACAAATCATCAAAAAACGAAGAGGATCTGTGACAGCTCTTCATCGCTGGTCATGGTGTGCCTTGGCATTTTGGTGTCAGATTGGCACCAATGAGGCAATGCACAGATGCGGGACCGACCTGGCCCGCGCAGGCAGTGGCTTTGCCACAGCCCACGCGGACTAAGCACGAGCGAGATAGCCGCTGGACGGCTATGCTGCCGCTTGTGATGCCATACGCTCACAAGACTCTGCACACTTTCGACACGTTTCAATGCACTGTTTTACCATCTGATCGTCTCCTGCCATCTGTTCACAATCCTTTCCGCACTGCATACACAGGTCAGCGCAGAGGCGACAAACTCGGTCATGAACCGCGGAGCCCCGAAGCATGTAATCGACAGTGGTCGTGCATATCTGTGCACAGTCCAGGAATAAGCGGATGTGTTCGGGTGCCGCATGGCGGCCTCCCAGCTTCAAACAATGTGCAATCGTTTGAGTGCACATCGCATGGCAGTCTCGGCAGAGCTGAATACACTTTTGCATCTCCTCGTCCATGTGATGCCCTCCTGGAGCCAACATCGGCTGGCCGTCTGACTCGCCGCCGGACGAAGCATAAGCCTTGGGCAAAGTCATGAACGACACACCTGCAGCCACCAGAGATACGCCGGTCGATAGAAATGATCGTCTGCCTATCGTGTTGTTGTCAGACATAAGTCCCCCTTCGTGGATTGCTGTTCACGCCCACGTTGCTGTTGGTGCACAGAAACCTGAAGGAGGGTATCAAATCCTCAAAACGGTAGTTGGGATTGAGAGATGAATGGGAAAGACGGCGTGGTAAGGCGATGGTGTCGGCGCAGAAATAGAATGGACCGTCTCAAACGGCAGACTCGGTACTGGTGACTCAAACGTGAATGAGCTGAGGGCATGGTTTAGAGAAAGCTGTGACTGTGGCCCTATCTCAAGAAACGCGTCGCATGTCTGCCGTGATTGCTCCTGTGTGTCAGAGGAACAATCCGTCTGGGCTACGGTTTGTAAAGGCAGGATGCAGGCGTACGCGTTGAAGGTGAGACCGAGCAGCAAGAACACCAGAAAGGCGGCCATCCTGCGCATGACAAAATGCTATCAATGCGAACTGTCCGAGTCAATCAATTTGTTGGATGCTCTTAGACGCCGAGGGACATCGGATGGAAACCCGCTAAATGTGTGTCCGTGGGATAGCTCCCTGCGTCTAGTGGAGGAGTTCGTACTCAATGGCGCGAAGCAACTCGGGAAGGTTGAATGGCTTTACAAAGGTTTGCCGTGCCCCAAGGAGTCGGGCCGTCTGTAGCTTCCCTGCCGAGTGGCCACTCATGACAATGACTTTGACATCCAAGAACGTGCGGGTCAGTTCCAAGATCAGGTCCAACCCGTTCATTTCAGGCATCTCTAGATCCGTGAGGACCAGATCGACGGGCTGGGCGTGGAACTGGGCGAGCCCTTGTCGGCCATCCACCGCCTGATAGACCTGGTACCCAGCCTCTTCGAGAACCTGCGCCAGGAGCTTACGGACGGATGCCTGATCCTCAATGACCAGGATCGTGGATGGCTTCATGACCGTGTTCCTTTCGTGCTCGAAAAGCTGTGGGCTGGGTGTTTACCGCTAGGCTGCCAGTGGTTCCTGTTCCGAATCCCATGACAGATCCACGGATTCTGACCGGGCGACTGTCTGGGAGAGAGCCACTGGCCGCAAGTAGGCTTGGTGGTGTTGCTGGATCACCGCATCATGTCGATGGCCACAATTAACGCAGCGGGAGCTGAGGCTCCACATCTCGCCATACGCTGCTTCCATGTCGATTATCTGCTCTTCCAGCATGAGTCCTTGACATCGTGTACAGGTCATTGTGGTGTCCTCCTGTGTCGTGATCGTGTCTGAGATAACCGTATCAGGACGTCCGATTCCCACCAGAACTGAACGAGGTACATCGAAAGAGGGGGGCTCAGGGGCAAGCGGTCAGAGGTGCATTGGGCGTGTCAGTGTGAGGGGCTTCCGTCGTCAAGCCGTTGTAGCGTCTACGAGCGAGCAGCTCATTTAGCACCTGCCGGAGTCGCACTCGCTCCCGCTCGTCATGGTGGTCAAAGGCTAGTCCACACTCCAATCCCTTAACCCATTTCACGGTGGCTCGCTCGATAACCAGCGGCTTCTCGTAACTCGGCAGAGCGAGTCTTACGCTCAGGGACGTGCCCTCAATCACAGGAGCGTTGCTGAGGGCCTGACACCCCACCAGGGATAACTCCCGGACAATCCCTTGGCCGGTGACGGTCTGCCCCAGATACATCATCGGAAAGTGTACAAGGAACCGTGAATAGATCCGGTGCACAAACCTCTTGTTCAGCGTGTGCATGGTTGCGACTCCTTCACAGGTTTCTGGTGATCAGTGGCTGTCTGAGTGAAGCCTAGCGGTGCAGGAGGCTCAGCGAATTCCCCATTGGGGTTACCTCAAAAAATGGGCAAGCAAGACCACGACCGGTCATGACCGTGATTCGAAGTCACAATCTGACGAGGCGGAAACCTGGAAAATCCGGCAATATCAAGAGTTCGGCCATGCAGAGAAGTGAAAATCCTGGCAGGACAGTCGCAACCCCACAACCTCGGCGCAATCAGCACACTGATGCCTGCATAATAGGCAGACTTGCGAAGAGCTCGAATTTTAGTGCTTGAGTTGTTTCTACGGGGCAGAGAAGGCAGGGATTAAGGGATCAACCATCCCCCAGATGTCAGCATATTTTTCTGACAGCTTAAGAGGTAAATTGGATCGATAGAGGTTTCGATCTAATTCCATTGAAACGATATGAAACATTGCGCTGTAGGCGTACGTGAGCGCGAGAGGCACTTCATTGGCCGGATCGTCTCTTGTTCGGGCATTCAGCTTGGTCTGATAGTCGTCTACATCTTGGAGTGCAGCGAGAATCTCTTTCCTGAGTTCTAGTAGTTCTTTACTGTCGCTTGCGTAACCGCTCTGCCGGGTTGTCCTGATGTCTTGGACGCGATGTTTGAAATCAGCATAATCGGCAAGAAGGCTGACCAACTTACCCTTTTCGCCTGCCAGTGAAGGCGCGGACAGCGCGAGGAGCAACAGTAATGCGACGGCATACCTCATTGGTGCCTTTTCCTCACTGACGTGCTTTCTCGAGCTGTTCATCGAGTGCGTCGAAGAACTCCAAATAGAGCAACGGCCGATCGTCGATCGTGACAGGAAGCAAGTGGGTTTTGGTTGGTTCTGATGAAATATTCATCTGCCAGGTTGGAACCACCCTCGTCCGCTGGCCTTCCGCCGTGGTCATGACGGTGATTTGATAGCCGACGGTCGCTCCGATGCCCGGCGTGGTCCCACCAATCCGACTTTTCACAAGGCCTTGCTGTAGATCAGTCTCTTGTAGACCCATCGGGTATTGCCGCACCCGCTCTTTGACTGCTTCGAACACGCGGTCATGAGGGATATCATAGACACGAGAAGCGTAGTGTTCCCGTTCTTGCGGTGTGAGGCGTGTACAGCCCAGAGTAAAGGCGATAAGGAAGAAAGCCAGTAGGCTGTGGGTGCCCAGCCGTCCAAAGGTGATCGAGCTTTTCATCGTGTGCCTCGTAATTCTTCCTGCTGGGTCTTGGGGATGGATCGCAATGAAGGCACTCGGCACGTGCCGCCTGATTCTTGTCAGCTCATAAGCTGAAGGTATCTATTTCGCCTTCTCTCGGTACTTCTTCAGCAGGTCCTTCGCAGCTTCTTCAATCATCTCATTCACGTAGCGGTCTTGGTCGAGTGCTAAGTGCTGGATATCGAGCATGAGCTGTCGATCGAGGCTCAAGCCAAACACTTTCCTTCGCTTTTCCGTTGAGTTACTGCCCTTCGTCGCCATTGCGTCTCGGTACTGTACTGGCCACGCTCGATATAGTCAATCATATGCCTTGACATATGAATATATAGAAATCTATATTTATAGTCATTGGAGGTGAGGCTATGGCGATGGTGAAGATACTGATCAGCGTGCCGAGGGGAATGAAGGTCAAATTGGATGCCTTGCGAAAGGAGGGGATTTCGGCCAGTGGGTTCATCCGTAATCTGCTGGAGAAGGAATTTAAGCAACGAAAGGAACTGCGATCGTGAACGTGACGTATCTCCGGTGCACCGTTTGCTCTGAACTTCTAAACCAGGAGGTCCTGTGAAAACCAAGACGACGACCGAAACTGAGGAAACCGAGCCGAGGTTGGCGTTACAGGCAAGAGTTCTCCATCGCGATCAAGATGGACAGATCAGGGACGTGACTGATCAGAAACCATTCGGCCTCAAATGGTTTGCAGAAGATGGTGACCTCGCCCTGTACATTCTCGGGAACTGTAAGAAGCGGTTGGATCTGTTGTTCATGGCTGCAGAAAGCCGATCACATATCGATGCCAGCATTGTGCAACTCATCGTTGACGAATTGAGAAGTGAGTTTGACGACGTGAGCGAGCTCGTCACCTATGTTCGGCTCACTCATGAATTATTCAGCAACTCCGATCCGATTGATCCGTTACAGATGCCTAGTACGCGAAGGACTGGCCGTGCCATGAGTCGATCGACGGCTCACTAAGTGTATGAGGAGAGGTCTCGATGTTGGACGACGAGCAAACCAATAAACCAAAGCGCCCCGATGTGCCGAGGTATTACCGCATAGCTTGTCACTTTTGGTCGGATGAGAAGGTCGCCACCTGGCCAGACTCGCAGAGGCTCTTCGCGTTGCACCTTCTGACGACGAAGCACCGCACGTTGGAAGGCTTTTTTGTGTTGCCGCCGGAATACGTCGCTGCGGATATGGCCTGGCCGCTCCGGCGGGTCAAGGACATGCTGTTGAAACTCGAGGAGGAGGGATTCATTCGATTCGATGAGAAAACGAACCTCCTCCTCATCCGAAACGCGCTCCGGTATCAGCAGCCCGACAGCAAGAATGTTCAGAAGGCAGTGCTTGCGCGGGTTCGCAATCTTCCGGATAACCCGGAGCTGATGAACGAATTTCTCCTGCTGGCCAGGAAGCATTGTCTTAAGAGCGGACTGTCACCATTTGCACAGGGGCTTCCAGACTTGTTGGAACGGGAGTTCCGACCGGTGTCGAACGACCGTCAGGAGGTGGCTCGCATGGTTATCTGAACACTCGTTCGACGAGCGTTCAGACCGGCGTAGGAACTCTTAAATCTTAGATCTTTATCTTGAATCTTGGATCGTAGATCGTAAATCAGGAATCTTGAATCTGGGCTGTGGATGTTTGTGGATAGCGTGGATAGGCCATGAGACACCTGCAATTCAGCCTGAACGGTCGGATGAGGAGGCTGACAAGTTATTGGGTTGAGGAACTGAAATGCAGCCGATCTGAACGACCAACACACGAACCTGAACAGGAGGACGCACGATGGGACAATCATTGACCGATACGGGCAAAGCCAAGGCGGTTGCGCCACGCAAGAAGCGAGAAAAGATTGAGATCATGGAGGTGAAACCTCGAGAGGAATGGTTCAAGCGAAGCAGAGATCAATTCGGTCGGACGGTGTGGTTTTTGCGCGTGGAGATGACCGGGCTCCGTCCTAGACGATTCGGCCCCTTCCCCACCAAGCACAAGGGTCTCTTGTTCCTGGACCATCTACTAAACCAATTAGGTGATGGTTTCTCTGAGGCCACTGGTGACCTTGACCGTTATCAGGCCCGTCGGCGCTGCTTTGGGATGCGGGCTGGTCATTACCCCGTTGTTGAAGATGAACTGTGCTCCTAGGGATAGTGAACGCTCGTAGTAGGCTGACTGCTCGCGATAACTAGGCGCCCATCAGAGCAAGAAAGGAAACTCATCATGGTCAACCTCGTGACTGTACGGACCATCATCAGTGAAGATGAAGTGAAAGGATTCGAGGAAGCACTCCGCGCGCTGGAGTTGGGCCTTGTGACAGTGCAGAAGGTCATTGAGCGGATGGAGGACGAGAAGCCGCCAACGTATAAGAGTCACGGCATTCATATGGGCTTGTACGTCTTGCACACGCAGGCCGTTCTGATGCTCTGCCGGCAGTTGCTTGTGTCCAACAAAAAAGGAACGCTATGAAATCGCAAACGCGGATCATACTTACAAGCCAAATCGACCGGAAGAGAGATTGGTTGGACGCCGCTGAGGGGATGCCGAATCATCACAAGGCTGCTTTAGTGTCGAGGATCATGAAAGAAGTGGTGGCGGGCCGAATTACTGCGGCCGAGGCGATCAAGCTTTCTAGGACAGGCAAGAGGTGAGAGCCTGAAGGCGCTAGGCCGCTCGCTGTCAGCGGTCTAGCGGTTGATCTTTTCGACGCATAAAATGGAAGCGATTGCGAGGAGACTATTGGCCACATAGAGTAGTACTGCGCTATCGCTCACACCAAACTTAAAAGAATCGGAGTTGAAATGCCGCGGCACATTGAGCCCATTAAGCTCTTGAAGCAAGCAGCGAAATCTTTCGACGCTCAAGGGAAGTTCCTCGACGCGGCAAGAGCCGCTTTTGAGTATGTGCATCCAGAGGTGCGCCCAGGGGTACGGGCAAAAGTTGCTGACCTTCAGATCTTCAAGGCAATAACTCAATACGTGCTGAACATGCTAAGGCAAAACGAACCCCTTCCAACAAAGCATGCTGTCGCACGACATATCAGTAAGGAATATAAAATTTCCTTGTCGAGAGCTAAGGTGTATTTCAAGATTTGGAAGCTATTTTATATTACCAGTGTTGTGAATCTTACAGCGGCTGACGAAACCTGGCTCAAGAAGATGTATGGGCCGGTCGCGAAGCCGTTTTTCTTAAAGTGGTGGCTTGGCAAACCAGAGTCGGTTGAGCGCCATAGCGCTCGAGTCAAGGCCAAGCAAGACCTAGAGCTCGACCGGCTGATTGATGAACTCAAGGGAGAGTTGTGGAAGCGTAAAAGACCACAGCAACATTCTTCCAAAAGTCGGTACCTCACACGGGCTGAGATACTCAAACGACTCCAGACCTGAGCATCGTCAAGTCGGCTTCCACTTCTTTGTAGCTTAGCTCACCCCTCTCAGCTCCATTACAGCCCATTACGCAGCGCCAACGTCCGCCTTGGCGCTGTGCATCGAACAAAGTCGCCAGACTCTGTTCAGTCGACAGCCTCACTATGTAGGCTGCATTTATTTTAATTCAGCCTCAATGACTTTGTTTAATAGCTGGAGTAAACACAATAAAAACATGAGGTGATAATCATGGTGGCTTCAAAACTTAGGTCCTTGCGAGTGGCGCGTCAGCTGGCTATCCAAGCAGTCGCCGTACGGGCAGGAGTCGGGCCCGGGACCATCGTCGCGATCGAACGGCACGGCCATACTCCACGTGTGGAGACGAAACTGAAGATTGCGAAGGCTCTCGGTGTTGATGTGGTGGCGATCTGGCCATCCGGCGACCAACCCAGTTCACCAACAGCGGCGTGATGCAGATAGGGAGGGATGGATGTCGCCAAACCTGAAAACCTTGCGGAAGCGCATCGGATTCTCAGTCGAAGAGGTAGCTGCCCGAGCAGGCGTACCTCCGGAAACTATCATCCAAATCGAGGATTATTACCTTTGTCCGTCCGATGAAGCGAAGGAGCTGATCGCCCACGCGATCGGCTTCCCTGTAGGCGTGATCTGGCCGGCTGGTGGGTAAACGAATGCCAAATGGTCTGTGTGATAAGGATTGACGACAACAAGGAGGAGCGATTCATGGATTTTCGAGCGATCGTCAAATCAATACTTCGTGAGGAATTGTCGCATACAAGCAGCCCTACTACGAAACCACCTTCGGCTGCACCTGCAGTGCCCGAGCGGGCCAGCATTCTTGCACGGTTGAATGATCTCAAGGGGAAGATGTGTGCACTCGATGCTCGGAAAGCTGACATGGTGGCTGATGAGGCACGTATTGCCGATCTCGAGATCGAGCTCGCTGAACTTCGGGAGCGCGTTCGAGCCAACACATCCCGGTTGTGGTGCGAGTGGATCGAGAATTCGGCTGCAATTGACAAGCAGCTTGCCCTGTTGCGGACTACATGTTCCGCCCAGCTCGATAAATTCATCGAATCCATGAATGCCGAACATACTGAGCTCGTCAAGCTCATACCAAAGACGCACATCGGTTTTGGTGACAAGAATTTATTTGCCGATAATCCCAAAACGCCCCGACTTAGGTTCAGTAACGCCCCGGCCATTAGTCGGCGAGCGGGTGCTGTCCTGGCGGCGCGCTCCCGTGCTGAGGAGCTGAAGTACTTGGATCGGACCGAAGATGAATTGCGACAGGAGTTAGAGGGACTGCAGGCGGCGCTGCCATCCATCGATCATTCTGAATTGGTCATAGCATAAGAGGGAGGATGCCATGCGCGAATACTCGTTGATCGGATTGGACGGTAAATTTGACTCACGCAGTAACTACGAGTGTGCAACGGCTGCGGGGAGCTTGCGTCGCTTCAAACACACTTCGGAGTACCGCACCATGCTTCGACGCGCCATTGAGCAGTCAGGAACTGATGAGCGGCACGCTAAAACCAACCTCGCAAAGGCTAGAGTGCGTCTGCGTAGATGGGAGGCCGAGACGGAGCTCGCCCTTTTGGAAGCGGGGGGCACTCCAACGGCGTTTGAGGGAGTCATTGCACTCCGCTCGCGTGGGTGATGACTGCGCAGGAGCTCGGATGCGGTGCAAGCTAGCCGCATCCGAGGACGGGCGTGCACTGACGATTGCCAGTTAGAAACGTGTGGTGGAATGGCCATGTGGAAGATTAAGAAAGCGAAACGTGCAGGTCTTCAGGAGCCGCGCCACAAGGTGGCCGCGCCGCCGGACTATACCGTGCCCAGGTTCGTCGCCCGGCAGATGGTGCAGATACTTCGGTGCGCTCATCTTGCCAGCGATGAGCTCGATCGGATGTTCCCCCTGCTGCCAGATGACCACAAAGCGCTCTACGCGCATCTGATCAATCTCAACATGCAGCCATCATTCTTTGATCTGATGAAACTGATCGATCTCAGTGAGCAGTGTGGCCTGCTTACACCTGACGAGGCGTCGACCGTTCGGGCCGGACGGTCAATCGACAATCCCCTGCCCGTGGATGAGGGAGCCCATGCTGGCACCAAAGCGCAGCTTGGTTAAGTTTTGGCTGATATGTGTGTCACTTTTGCTAGATGCGAAGGGACGCTGCTGATGCCTCAAGAATATCAGGAGGACGCCTTCGATTGCCCAATGTCGGATCTCTTTGTTTCCGACACGCGACCTCGCCCATATCGAACAGGGTTTCGTTCTCGCCGCCATCCTTCGCGTCCATCGCTGACCTATATCAATGCACTGTGCGATCGAGAGTTTTCTGCGTATATCCGTCACGGTTGCCGGCTGCCGCATATGAGTTCCACTGTCGAAGCCGAACTGGCTCAAGTGCAGGCTAAGGTGCGTACCCTTCACGCTGAGCTGCAAGCCCTTCGACGCGCAATCGCCCGAACGGTGCTGCCTGGCTCAGCTACGCAAGGAGGGCTTGATGTCCCCCCGCGATCCTGAGATTTCCGACTTGGGCAATGGGTTCTCTGTGCATTGGCCGGAAAGCAACATTCGTTTTCTCGTGGAATACCTCACCAGACAATCGCAGGGGATTGTTTCAGAGTTCACGGTGCTCGACGGAGACAAGACTCTGTGTGAAGGTGCGAGGGTCAATCTCAATGGTGACAAAAGCCGCGTCGCCAAGAAAGTTCATGAATATGATGGCCGGCTGGAGCTGCCTGCTTGGACTCGGTTGATCGAAGCGACCGCTGTGCTTGTTCTCCGCCGCTTCCGAGAGGGCGAGCCACCCCATCGGCTGAACGCCGAGACGCCGGTCGAAACTCTCAGCTATCAGCTTAATCCGATTGTGTTCTCTCGCAAGGTGACCATTCTGTATGGCGATGGCGGGCTCGGGAAAAGCTCTTTGGCACTCTTGATGGGTATGCTCGTCTCGAGTGGGGAATCGGTGGCCGGCCTGAGTGCCGTGAGAGGTCGAGTGTTGTACCTGGATTACGAGGATACGCTGGATGTGCACGCGCGGCGCCGTGAGGCGATCGCCACCTGCCACCCTGCCCTGAAGTCTGCCGAGCTGATTTATCAAACCCATCACGAACCAATCTGGAACATTCTCCCGACCTTGCTCCGGCTCGTTCAACTTGAGCGCATTGATTTCATCATCCTGGATAGTCTGGCTGCTGCAACCTGTGGCGATGCAAGTGCTGAAGCGGCCACGAAAGCGTTTCGGGCCCTGCGGATGCTGAACCGGGGTGCTCTGGTGCTGGCTCATATTCCCAAGATGAACGAGCAGCAACAAGAGGCCGGCATTTATGGCTCGGTGTTCTATAAGAACTTTGCCCGGTCGACTTGGGAGCTGAAGAAAGAGCAGGACGTTGGCGCCGATGAATCCGTGCTCGGGCTCTTCAATCGTAAGTCGAACTTGAGCCGGCTACATCCGCCCATCGGCTTGCGCGTGCGCCAGAATGCGACGAACACGGCAATGGCGTACGAAGCGTGCGACCTGAGCCAGACGCTTGAACTCGAGCGAGGGCTCCCTATTGCCAGCCGGATCCGGAACTTTCTCGAAAAGGACGGCGGCGTTTATTCGGCCAAAGAGATTGCCGATGCCTTGGCGGCGCCCGTGGCCACGATTAAGAGTACCCTGTCGCGCCAGAATGCTCAGAAGTGGCACTCGATCGGCAGTGGACGCGAGACGAAATGGACTTGTGTGAACCGATGAGTTCATCCCCGTTCAGCCATCGTTGCAGGAATATCGTTGCAGAGCGTTGCATCGTTGCACAATCGCTGAAACATCGCCATAGGAAAGGGTTTTCGTTGCAACTATGGCTTATGAATTTCATCGTTGCAGCGCATCGTTGCAGCCTTTTCATCGTTGCAGATCGTTGCAGCGTTGCAACTCTCTATAACTCATTGATTCACAAACCGTTTCCCTGCAACGGTGATCGTTGCAGGGCATCGTTGATTGCAACCCCCCTCTTTATAAGAGGGGGAGTTGCAACGATGGATATGCAATGAATGGTCACAAGTCAGCATGGAGAGCGTGTGCGACTCGTTACCGTACACGTCCGCCCGGAGTCGCAGATCTCAACCCGAGGGGTTTAGCTGCGACTGCCGCCGGAATACGACAAGGAGTGGCCTGATGCCGATGCTGCCGAAGAGACCCTGCCCCGTTGCTGGATGTCCGGTGCTGGGCCCTTGTGCGAAGCATGCGCGGCCTGTGGTGCCACAAGCGGAGAAACCACGGCTCTATGACGATCGGCGTGGGAGCTCGACGGCAAGAGGGTACGATCGGCAATGGAGAAAGCTGAGGGCTGAGTATCTGAAACGATTCCCATTCTGTCGTTTGTGTATGCGGAGCAGGGCTGTGCTGGTGGACCACATAAGGCCGAAGGTGAATGGTGGCACGGATGATGAGTGTAACCTTCAGCCTCTATGCACGCGATGTCACAATATCAAGACAGGTTCAGAAAGAAGGAGGGGGTAGGGGGGTGAAATCTCTACAGGTTTTCAGCGTAGACCGACCGTCTTCCCTCACCGTATGCCGCCGCGAAATTGGGAATATTTTCCCCCTCTGTGATGGATGAAGGTGATCATGAGTAAAGGTCCACAAGCCGAGCATGAAACTTCAAGAAAGGTCGCTCATCCTTTCGAAATTGTCGGACCGATGAAGGGAACTCCTCCCATGCCCGCTGGACTTGATGCAGATGCCTTACGCGAATGGAACCGGCTCGTAGCCGAACGGCAAGCGCAGCCAGACGGCATCTTCCTTCATGACGGACCTCTCATTGAGTTAGCCGCGCAGGCGTTCTCGTATCGGGTCAAGATCGAACAGCTGGCGCGTCGGTGGGGAATGCCAGGTTCTAAGTTGGCGTCGAGAGATTGGAAAGAACCGTATTTAGTCGCGTGTCATGCACTGAGATGCACCCCAACCATTCCGAACGTGATGGAAGATTTATGAAGGGCCGCAAACCCAAAGACGAGCGGTTAAGGCTGCTTTCCGGTAACCCGGGCCATCGGCCGGTATCGGATACCGGTGAGCCGTTTACGGCTGGAGAAATTGAGAAGCCCTCGAGCCTCGACACGCTCGCGAGCGAAGAGTGGGATCGGTTGGTCGAGCGCCTGGCTCCGATTTTGAGTCCTGCCAGTGGAGGCATGTTACTCGTCGCCGTCTCTGCGTTTTCACAGATGACGACTGCAGATCGAATTATCCAAGAGAAAGGCCTGACCTATGAAACGACGGGCGAGGCGGGAACTGTCATCCGCATGCGGCCGGAGGTTCGTATTCGGGATACCGCGAGGACGGCCTATCATCGCGCGCTGGCAGAGCTCGGCGCGTCCCCCGTGGCCCACTCAAGAGTGAAGAAATTGCCTGACGGCAATCAGCCGGACTTGCCAGGGATCCATCGGTTCTTTACGTAGTACGCGAAGGAGACATCATGGCGAATCGAATTGCACTGGAACTCGTGGCGGATGCCAACCCACTTATGAAGACGCTCGATAACGTGCAACGCAACCTTGATCGGTTCACGGCGAGCGCAGAATCGGCAGGGCATGCAATCGGCGGCAGCCTCGGTACATCCATTGATAATTTCATGAACCTGGCAAAGGGCGGTGCGGCAGCGGCGGGAGTCCTTGCTGGAGCCGTGGCGGCAGCGGCAACCTCTGCTGTGGCCTTAACCCTCCAGGCGGGGAAAGAGGCGGAGGCAATCGACCATCTCAGCCAGCGAACCGGAATTAATGCGCAGAGCCTGCAATCCTGGTCGGTGGTCATGGCACAAAACAATTTTCAGGCAGAAACACTCACCTCGGGGATGCGAACCCTTTCAAGGCAGATCGTGGATGCCCAAAATCCAGCGACGAAAGCCGCCGCGCTGTTTGATCAGATGGGCATCTCCATCACCGAGCTGGGATCGACGGAGTCGACGATCCGAGCGGTCGCGGACCGCTTTAAGGAAATGCCGGATGGGCCAGAGAAATCGCGTCTCGCTGTTGAGCTGTTTGGCAAGGCGGGGCTAGAACTGATCCCAGTCCTCAATCGTGGATCCAAGGCGCTTGACGAATCGAGTGAGGCCGCGAAGCGATTTGGATTGGTGCTCAGCCATGAGCAAATGAATGCCTTGACAGAAGCGGACGATTCCTATGACAAGCTTGGAAAGGCCGTTGATGGGCTGAAGACACGCCTTTCCCTGGTCTTTGCCGGGCCCGTCACGCAAGGCATCGAGACGATGACCAGCGGCGTGACGAAATTGACAGGTCTGGTTTCAAATTTCTCGACTGAGCTGAACAAGGTCAAAACCGACCATCCGATTCTCTCGGGCCTCATGCCTGGGCTGGCTTCGGCAGCAGCGGCACTGAGAGCCGCGCAACTGCCACCCCCGGCGGTTCCCCCTCCGCCTGTTGGCCAGCAGGACACCCACGTGCAGGAGCGCGCCATTGCCTTAGGGCAGCAGCAGGAAAAGATCGGCCACCGATTGCTCGGGCAGTTCATCCACAAGAACACTTTGGTAAAGGCGGAACAAAATGCCCAGGAAGCGCTTGGACGCGTCATCGTGCAAATGACGCAGTCCCAACTTGGGGCGCTCACGTCCGAGGAAAAAGCGCAGGAGGCTCTCGGACGGACACTGTTACAAATTCATCAACGCATTCAGGGAGATCTATCCAAGGAGCTGGATCTGTATTTCCAGACCGAGCAAAAACTCGCTGTGATCACCCAGGAGGAAGAAGCCGGCTATCAGATAGTCCAAGAGGCCACCGAGGCCTGGAAACATCGCAACGACGCGCTTGAGATGGCAGCGGAGCGGGCCAAGGTGGTCGACGAGGCGCAGCAGGCGCTCTTTCAGTCTGAGTTTGCATTGTTCGGGGCCTCGGATATTGCGCGTATGAAGCGGATGGATTTGATCGCAGCGGAGGGGGCTCTGCAGAAGCGCGTGATCGAGGAAACGATTTTCGATGAGAAAAAGAAGGCGGCGGCCATCATGAATCTGGATCTACAGATGGACACGCGGCGGCGGCAGGCGATTCAGCAGTTTCCGACGTTTTTTGAGCAACAGATGCAGGCCATCGTGCAAAGCAATAGCTTTTCCATCGGGCAGATCACCACCAGCTGGACGTCGGGCCTGGCGAATGCGGCGGTGAACGGCGGCAATTTTGTGGAGCAGGCCTGGAAGTCGACGCAGGTGGCCGTGCTGCAGGGGCTCTTGAATTTCGGCATTCAGAAGGCGGCGGCGCTGGCGCTGCAGGCCTCGGTAGAGCTGGGCATTGTGTCGGCCACGGCGGCCTCGACTATGGGGATCAATGCGGCGAAGAATGCCACGATCGTGGCGGGCGATGCGGCGGCGGCTACGGCGACGACGAGCATATGGGCTGGCGCGGCGGCGGGGATCACGGGCACCTTTGCGGCGCTCACTGGAGCGATCACCGGATTTTTTACGGCAACGCTGATTCCCTTCTTTGTGTCGATCGGGACCGCGCTCATGACGTTTCTGTCGGCCATCGCGGCGGCGGCGGCGGCGACGATCTTCGGCATTCCGTACGGCATTGCCATTCTGGCGGGTGTGGCGATCATCGGCGCGGCTATTGGGTCGCTGATGGCGTTTGCGTTTGCCGACGGCGGCGTGGTCACGGGGCCGACGTTGGGCATGATCGGTGAGGCGGGCAGCAGTGAGGCGGTGATTCCGCTCAACAAGCGCGGCGCGTCGTTTATGCGTGAGGCGATGGGCGGCGGGAGCGGCGGCGGGCCCGTCAGCATTACTGTGGAATTGAGCGGGCGCGAGATCGCGCGGGCGGTGTTCGACGAAATGCCGTCAGTCATGCGGGTGCGAGGGATTTCAGCATGATGTTTGCCGAATGGTCTGGGGAGCCTCGTACCTTTCTAGGACAATCATGACCATTCTGACAATCGACGAGGCAGCCAAATCTTGACGGGCACCAAGACGACGCTCGCTATGAGATCCTTGGATAACAAGGCAGCACCCGGCTATTTCGATCTCCAAGCGTTGGCGACCTATTCGTGCACTTCGGTCAGATGGTTGAGGAATCGCCTTGTTGATCGAAACCATCCACTCCCCTGCTACCGAATTGAAGGAAAGATTCTTGTGAAACGTGAAGAGTTCGATCGATGGATTGCCAGACACCGAGTCTCTAACTGTACAGACAATCTTAGTGAACTGGTCGACGCGGTCGTTTCGCAAGTCCAGGCACCTAACCTTCGGCGCTTGACAGAACGAGCATAGGATCCCCCAAGATGGGCCTCATGGGCGTGAAGATTCGAGAGTGGAAAGGGGCTTGGTGGGTCTTTATCAACCATCAAGGCACGCGCAAGGCCAAGCGGATTGGCACCGGAGAGCCTGGCAGGAAAGCTGCCAAGCAGGTAGCGCAACAGATCCAAGCTCGGCTGGCACTGGGGCAAGCGGCGTTCGACCGCCCACAGACCAGCGTGACCCTCGACGCCTATGCCCAGACCTTTCTTGAACGGATCGAACAGACCCGTAAACATACCACGCACGACGACTACCGAAAGATTTTCGACCGTTATGTTCTCCCGGTCTTTCGCGGACAGGATCTCCAACAGATCACCCGGGAGAAGGTGAAGGCGTTCGCCGTCGGCTGTCTGCAACGGGGCTTGTCGGCCAAGACCGTGCAGAACATCATCCGCACAATCAGCAGCTTGTTCAGTCACGCCGTGGAGGATAATCTCGTCACGGTCAATCCGGCCCTGCGGCCCGGCAAGTTCCTGCCGAAGATCAGCAAACGCCGTTCGATCAATCCCTTGACCGGACAGGAACTAGCCCTCTTCTTGGCCTATACGAAGACCATGGCGCCGACTCTCTATCCGGCGTTCCTCTGTGCAGCTCGAACCGGATTACGGCAAGGCGAGCTTCTGGCCCTTCAGTGGGAGGATATCAACTTTGCGGGGCGTTTCGTGGAGGTCCGTCGAAATTTCACACACGGCAAGATGACTACGCCCAAAAGCGGCGAATCTCGACGCGTGGACCTGTCTCGTGAACTGACAGCTACCTTGGAAACGCTGCAGCTTGATCGGCAGTTTCAAGCGGCCGCACGTGGATGGAAGGAAGGCCCCCCATGGGTCTTCTGTAACGAGAAGGGCCAGCCACTGAATCAGAACCGGATCCGCCTGAAATTCTTCCGTCTGCTGAAAGGGGCGGGCGTGCGACAAGTCCGGTTCCATGACTTACGTCACTCCTTCGCCTCGCTCCTGCTGCAGAACGGGGAAAGCCCGGTCTATGTGAAAGATCAGATGGGCCACAGCTCCATTCAGGTGACCGTGGACCTCTACGGACACCTCATCCCAGGTGGGAACAAGCAAGCCGTCGATCGGCTGGATACACCCGTGGGACTGCCCAATTCTGCAACCCCCGCGCAACCGGTAGGTGCCGCTATGGGGCCGGTTTCTTCGGATCAGCTTGAGTATTCAGTAGTTCCGAGAAGGGCGAGTGGGGTGGATGACGGGTTTCGAACCCGCGACCTCCGGATCCACAATCCGGCGCTCTAACCAACTGAGCTACACCCACCAGACAGGCTTGAAGAAGGGAGATATTAACAAAGGGTCGACTGCTACCGCAACCCGACTTCTGCTAACCACGTGCATCAAATGCCGCTTGCATCTCCGCCAGTATAGAGGCGACCGTCGCAGCAGGATCTGCGGCATCACGAATCGGTCGCCCGATCACCAGATAGTCCGCCCCAGCACCAATGGTTTGAGTCGGCGTCGTCGCACGAGCATGGTCATCGACCCCTTTGCCGGCCGGCCGGACACCCGGCGTCACGATCGTGAAATGCGGCCCGACTTTCTGGCGGAGTGCCATGGCCTCTTCACCGGACGCAACGACACCGTCGCAGCCGACTTCTGAGGCCAGCAACGCTCTGGCTGTCACGAGGTCTTGGACCGTCCGCTGGATTCCCATCTCTCGCAAATCGTTGCCGTCGAAGTTCGTCAACACGGTCACTGCGAGTAGCTTGAGCGATGAACCTTCACGTCCCTGCACAGCGGCAATCAGCGCCTTGCGATTGGCATGAACGGTCAGAAACTCGACCCCCATGGCGGCAACCCGACTCGTCGCACGACGAACCGTTTCTTCGATGTCGAGGAATTTCAGGTCAAGAAATACCCGCATGCCTCGCTCCACGATCCGCTTTACCATCTCTGGTCCAGCCGCCGTGTAGAGCTCAAGCCCTACCTTGACGAACGTCAGATGCCCCTGGAGTTGATCCAAGAGCCGATCGGCTTCCACTGCCGAGGGAACATCCAACGCGAACATCAGCCGATCGCGTGCCACGATCTTCGTCATCTTCCTTGCTCCTTCTTCAAAACTGATCCTTGACGGTCAGCGATACCCTATGATACAAATTTTCTTCTTTACTTATAGGAGTGATCGATGCCCCGAATTCACAAATCGACGATTCGACGTGCACGCCAGGCCGAGCGACGCCATGAGCGGAATCGAGCCACCGTCAACACGGTACGAACGCTCATCAAGAAGGTCCAATCCGCGGTGACCGGGAAAAAGGTTGACGAGGCAAAGACCAGCTTGCTGGAAGCGACCTCGGCAATCGGGAAAGCTGTTTCCAAAGGTATTTTGCATCGCAATACTGCTTCCCGCCGTATTTCACGGTTAGCCCTCCGTGTCAACGCACTGGCCGGTTCCGGCTCTTAATCGTCCGCACGTTTGAGACGGTTCGTGTCGCGCCTCGCTTCGGTGATGCCTGTGAGGGAGGGGTTGCTTCGGTTCGTCTACCGACGGACTCCTCACAGAGCGCCAGAAGCACCCGCTCCAAGATCATCTTCGGGCGACTACTGCTTCCCCCCTTGAGCCGTCCATCAGCTTCCAAAAAGAGGCGAATTGCCAGGGCAAGATGCGGCTCAGAAAATTGATTCAGAAATGTCCGGACTTTCCCCGGGTCCATTCGTAAATTTCTTGCGGCCTCCCCTTCACGCCCTCCTTGAGCCAGCGATTCTTTGACCTTCCAAATCCGGCGATACTGCCACGCGAGCGATCCGAGGATCCGAAGGGGCGCTTCTCCAGCCTCAAGATTCCGTGCCAAAATCGACAGCGCCCGCCCTCGACGACCTTCGGCAATAGCCAGTGCCAGATCAAATACCGAAGCACCTGGTTCCATACCACGGAGCTGGTAGACATCCGCAGCAGTAACGGCACGATGAGATGGCACATACGAAGCTAGTTTTTCCAACTCCCGCCGCACACTATACAGCGAGGCACTGCAGATCTCCTGCAGTAATTGAGCGGCGGCTTCTTCCAAGCGAAGACCGGCGCGTTCAGCCTCACGGCTAATCCAGGCCGGTAATTGAGCGTCACGAAGCGGTGAGCAATCGACGACAACAGCCGATCGGGCAAGCGCTTGGGAGAATTTCAGTCGTCCGTCCATCTTCGAGCTGACAAAGACCACGGTTGTGGATTCTACAGGGTTGTTCACACTGTCGAGCAGAGGCTCGCTTTCTCGCGCATTCAGTTTCTCCGTGGCTTTCACCACGACCAAACGGCGCGTGGCAAAAACCGGGACCGCGGCAATGCTGTTCCGGATATCAGCCCCGCTCGCTTCATCGCCATAGAATTGCTCGCAATTGAAGGCATCCCCGTCTACGCCGAGAACCGCTTGCGTAAGGGCGCTGACGGCAGTATCTCTCAGCAAATCTTCTTCCCCCACCACGAGATACAGACATCCAGGTCCCTGCTGTTTCAGAGACGACTCAAGCTGGAGATGATTCAGGGTTGAGGCCATCGGTATCTACCGTTCAAATCTACTGCGGCGAAGAAGCCGGTTGCTTGAATGCACCAGTCTCCACCTGTAACAGAAACCGTGATGCCAAATCAGCAGCCAGGATACGACCTGCCTGCTCCACCGCTCGATTCTGAAGCGTACGGTTGAATTGAAGGTCCGACGTGATGAAGAACTCTGACCCGCCCTTGGCGAGTTGCGTCCAGACAACCCTGCCCGAACGGACTTCTTCCACCCGAACCAACACGACAACCTCAGCCCGGCTTTCCAAGGTCGCCGTTTGTGAAAAACTGAGTGTCGGCACGGACACAGACAGAATTTGTCCGCTCAACACGAGATCTGCCGCCTCAGACTCGGAGACAACGTGTGCCCCACTGCCGTTCGAAAATTCGTCACGAAAGTAATTGGTATAGCGCGCCTCTAAATTCGGCTCAAAACTATTGTTGATCAATGTCTTGATAGCAAGTCGGGGAGGAGGCTCCGTGGATGTAGTAGCCGGAGCGCCGCCAATCGTCGGACCGGCACCGCCCACCCGGAACTGATACCCGCACGCCGTTAGTGTCACCGCAATGAGTGCCGAAACGAGAGTACTGAGAACGATAAAGCATGGCCCTTCCCGCTCTCGACTCCTGCCCTCTTTTCCCTCAGCACTCAGCACTCAGCACTCCCCCTAGACAACGAAGTTGAGCAGCTTCTTTTCAACGTAGATCACCTTCTTCGGCTCTTTGCCTTGGAGCCATTCCGCTGCCTCCACACGGGCCAGTCGCTCAACCTCTTCGCGCGAGACCTCAAGTGCCACTTCGAGCTTCGCCCTGAGCTTCCCGTTAATCTGAATCGGAATGGTCACGCGTTCACTGACCGTCATGGCCGGATCAAATATCGGCCAAGGTTGCTGCGAAATGCTGGGCTGATAACCGAGTACGCCCCAGAGCTCCTCCGCCACATGCGGGGCGAACGGCGCAAGCAGTAACACAAACGGCTCGATGACGGATCGAGGCCGCTGCGAAGCTTTCGTCATCTCATTGGTCAAGATCATCATCTGCGAGATCGCCGTATTGAACCGGAGCGCCTCAATGTCCTCCGTCACCTTCTTGATCGTCTGGTGGAGGAGTCGCTGATGATCAAGGCTCGCAGCGGTCGAAACCACGGTGCCGGACAAGCAGCCTTGGTCATCGACGATGAGACGCCAGACCCGTTCCAAAAAACGGGTCACACCTTCGACGCCTCTGGTACTCCATGGTTTCATCGCCTCCAGCGGTCCCATGAACATTTCATAGAGCCGTACCGCATCCGCGCCGAACTGGTCGATCATCTCATCGGGATTGACCACGTTGCCCCGCGATTTAGACATCTTCTGATTGTCTTCTCCCAGGACGATGCCCTGATGCACGAGTTTCAAGAATGGCTCAGGCGTGCTCACCACACCGATATCGAACAACACTTTGTGCCAAAACCGAGCGTAGAGGAGATGTAGCACCGCGTGCTCGCTACCGCCGATGTACAGATCCACCGGCATCCAATAGCGTTCCTTGGTCTGGTCGACAAGCTGGGTTGAGTTCTTCGGATCGATGAATCGCAGGTAATACCAGCAGGAACCGGCCCACTGCGGCATGGTATTCGTCTCGCGCCGAGCGGGCTTACCGGTAGAAGAGTCGGTTGTCGCCAACCAAGTCTCTAAGTTTGCGAGCGGGCTTTCCCCGGTGCCTGAGGGCTTGAAGTTGCTCGTCTCCGGCAATATAAGAGGAAGCTGTTGTTCAGGAATCGGACACGCTTCGCCATCAACCCAAACAATCGGAAAGGGTTCTCCCCAATAACGTTGTCGCGCAAAGAGCCAATCCCGCAGTTTGTAGTTGACCGCCTTGGTTCCCTTCCCTTGCTTCGCAAGCCACTCAGTAACTGTTGGAATCGCCTCGGAGGGAATAAGCCCGTTGATTGAAAAACTGCCGTCACTGGTCGCTGAATTGACGACGGTCCCACGGCTCGTGTCGGTGAAGGCCGCTTCCTGCACATTCCCCCCGGCAATGACTTCGCGAATCGGAAGCTGATATTGATGCGCGAACGCCCAGTCACGCTCATCATGCGCCGGGACCGCCATGATGGCACCGGTCCCATAACCCATCAGCACATAGTCGGCGATCCAGATCGGCAATCGCTCCTGGTTCACAGGATTCACAGCATAGCCCCCGGTGAAGACTCCCGTCTTCTCCTTGTCAAGCTCTTGCCGTTGAAGATCGCTCTTCCGCGCCGCATTCTCGCGGTAAGCCTGGACAGTGGATTTTTGCGCCTCGCTCGTAATGACATCGACAAGAGGGTGTTCCGGCGCAAGCACCATGTAGGTCGCCCCGAACAGCGTATCAGGCCTGGTCGTGAACACTCGGATGGCGCCCGCCCGATCGGCGAGGGCGAAGTCCACCTCCGCACCGATTGAACGTCCGATCCAATTCTTCTGCATCTCCAACGTGGAGGCAGGCCACTCCACAAGCTTCAGGTCCTCCAGCAAGCGATCGGCATAGGCGGTAATCTTCAGCACCCACTGCCGCATCGGCTTGCGAATCACATCGAACCCGCCGACCTCGCTCTTGCCGTCGATGATTTCTTCGTTCGCCAACACCGTCCCCAGCTGTGGGCACCAATTCACCGGCACTTCCGCCACGTAGGCCAATCCCCGCTCGAAGAGTTTGAGGAAAATCCACTGTGTCCAGCGATAGTATCCGGGATCCGTTGTACTGAGCTCGCGCTCCCAGTCATACGAAAGGCCCACGCGCTTCATCTGGCGTTTGAATGTGGCAATGTTGTCCGCCGTCGTCTTGGCCGGGTGGATGCCGGTTTTCACCGCATACTGTTCTGCGGGAAGCCCAAAGGCGTCCCAGCCCATCGGATGGAGGACATTAAACCCCTTCATCCGTTTATACCGGGAGACAATGTCCGTCGCGGTATACCCTTCCAGGTGACCGACATGGAGCCCAGACCCTGAGGGATAGGGGAACATATCGAGGCAGTAGAATTTTGGCTTGCTGGAATCGTCCGCCACACGAAACGTCGCATGCTGAGCCCAATATTGCTGCCACTTCGTCTCGATCGCGCGGTGATCGTATCCTTTGCTCATTGATCGCTATCACTCCCTCTGTCAAAAAAGACGAAGGACTCTAACATAGCGCCTCGGGGGTCACAAGATTTCTACCCAGCGAGGAGCCTGTCCGAGATTGCCTTCGTAGCGAGACGAAAGAGATACGGCAAGCTGCAAGGCCGCAAGCCCAGAAAAACCGGAGGTGTATTCGCCGAAGTACAGCAAGGATGTTTCGAGGCCAGGTACGACACAGATGGCCCTCGATCGTTTGTCACAGTAGAAAAGGTCACTGTCGGACAGGCTCCAACGGTTTGCTATACTGCACCGCACATGGGACTCTATTGCAAACATATCTTCCCTCGCCTGATGGATCACGTCATGCGTGGGGAGGCGTTCCAACGATTGCGCACGGAAGTCCTCCAATCAGTGGCCGGTGAGGTGCTGGAAATCGGGATTGGGACCGGGCTTAATCTTCGTCACTACGGACCCAACGTGTCACGGGTGCGGGCCGTCGACCCCAACCCCATGCTCCCTGCGCGTGTGACAGAACGGCGTGGGGGAGTGTCCTTTCCGGTTGAGATTTCCCATCACAGTGCCGAACGGCTTCCCTATGATGATCGCACATTCGATTGTGCGGTCAGCACATGGACACTCTGCACGATCTCCGAGCCGCTACGTTCGCTTGCAGAAGTACGGCGTGTTCTGAGACCGGAAGGCAGGTTTTTCTTTTTGGAACATGGTCGGAGCGACGACCAGAAGATTGCCCGCTGGCAGGACAGACTCAATCCCGTTCAGAACATCATCGGCTGCGGCTGCAATCTAAATCGCCGGATTGATGATCTGATCGCTCAAGCCGGATTGACCATCACTCAGCTCGATCGATTTGCTATGCAGAGTGTGCCGAGAATAGGTGGAGAAATGTATCGCGGTACGGCCACCAGTTTACCTTAGCTTCACAACCGACCATTGAGAAGCGGTGCGAACCCCGCGACCGAGAAAAACTGTGGAAGCGGAGCAGGCGGCAATTGTGAACTTGACTTGGCACTATGCACCAGATGAGCCACCCCAAACGCTCTCGCAGCCGTCAAACAGCCTTCATCATCATCCATAAACAGGGATCGCGACGGCTCGAAGCCCAGTAATTGTTGACAATTCGGCCAATATTCCGGTCGCATCTTGAGATAGCCCACTTCGAACGCATCGACAATGCGGTCCACGTAGCCATCGAGTCCCGTCTTGGCCATTTTGACGGAAACTCCCGTCGAATGGGCGTTCGTCACAATCGTTATCCGCTTCCCGAGTTGCCGAAGATGGTGCAAGAATCCCTCCGCGCCAGGCAAAAAGCCGATCATGTGATCCAGTTCCTTGTGCATCGCCACCACATCAATCCCAACCCGCCTTGTCCAATAATCCAGGTCAGTCCACTCGAGCTCTCCTTCCACTGATCGGTACATTGCCATGAGACGAGCACGTGCTTCTTCGAACGGGATGGCATGAAGCGCCGCATACCGACGCGGCAACTCCTCCTCAAAAAAGAAGTTGTCGAAATGACGGTCCAGCAACGTGCCGTCCATATCGAGGAGCACGTCATCGATCTGGGACCAATCGAGGACGTGCTGAGCGCTGGGTGCCGAGTGTTGAGTCATGAGAAAGAGTATAGCGGAACAGCTCAAGAGAAGACGAGGCGGGTTGTGTTTATGAAAAACCATGTGTTACGGTCCGATGCATCATGCCGCGCGCAAAATCGAATCCAAAACAAGAACTGACCCTGCCCTTACTCCCGGCTGAGGGGGGACCACCACCGCTCGTTGCCATTATCGGCAGGCCCAATGTGGGGAAGTCGACGTTGTTCAACAAGATTCTCGGCGCGAAGGTCGCGATTGTCGATGACGTGCCTGGCGTGACTCGCGACCGCAACTATGCCGATGCCACGTACCGCACCAGAAAGTTCAGACTGGTCGACACAGGGGGGTTGGATCTGTCTTCGTCGGACAGCATGTTGACCTTAATCCGCCGTCAATCGGAACTGGCGATCGCCGAAGCGGATATCCTCATCATGCTGCTGGACGGCCGGTCAGGATTGACCCCGCCGGACCATGAGGTCGTGAAGCTCCTACGCGGCGTGACGAAACCGCTGTTCTATGCCATCAATAAGATCGATACGCCGAAATCCGAGCCCTTACTCGCCGACTTCTACAAGTTGGGCGCCGACGAGCTGTACCCCATCTCCGCCGAACATGGTCTCGGAGTGGCTGAACTCTTGGACGCCCTCTACCCACTGCTTCCCGCAACCGAGGAATCAGACGAGCTGCAACAACTCCCCCGCGTGGCGATCGTAGGCCGTCCGAACGTCGGCAAATCCACGCTCGTGAACGCGCTGCTCGGAGAGGAGCGCGTCGTCGTCAGCAACGTGCCGGGAACCACACGCGATCCGGTCGATTCACTGGTGACCCACCAGGATCAATCCTACGTCTTCACCGACACTGCAGGGATCAGGCGTCGTGGCAAGATTGACCGAGGCATAGAAGGCTACAGTGTCCTCCGATCGCTCCGTGCGATCGGACGATCCGACATTGCCGTTCTGCTTTTGGACGGAGTAGAAGGCGTCACAGAACAAGATACAAAGATCGCCGGGGCGATTCTCAAACAGGGCCGTGCCTGTATTCTCTTGATCAACAAGTGGGATCTACGGGCCGGGGACCAGAGCGCGAGACAAGCCTATGAGCTCGAGTTCCACCGCCGCTTTCCCTTTCTGGCCTGGGCCCCCGTTTTCTATGGCTCAGCCCTCAAACCGGAGTCCATCCAACGCCTGTTTCCTCTGCTCAAGGACGTGCACGGAATGTTTACCAAGCGCGTCGCCACCGGCGCGTTGAATACCTGGCTGCAGAAGATTCTGGAGATCCATCCATTGCCGGCTCGGAAGCACAAACCCACAGCTGGGACGAAGTCGGCCTTTATGACTCAAGTCGCCACCAAACCTCCGGTCTTCGTATTGTTCGTCGGCCATCCGGAAGACATCACCCCCGCATACCTCAAATATCTGGAGAACCAACTCCGCGAGACCTACCTCTTCACCGGCACCCCGCTCCGCATTATGGTGAGAAAGAAGTAAAGGATAGTTCCTGCGTATCTTTCGTCACCTCGGGGCTATCCTCACCTACCCGAGCTACCACGGAATGGCGCAACGAATCCCACATTGGCAGGAGCGAATTACTCGGCATCATAGTTTTGAGAACCGATTCGCCTTTCGCTTCCCTCCCTCCAAGATCAAATCTGATTTCAAGTTGACTCCCATTCTGGCCTCATGATATTCGCATAGAATGGCCCTCGGTTCTTGGGACTGATCACCTCGTTCCGCCTTTCGCACAAGAGGGAGTCTCTATTTAGACAGATCCCAACGTTCACCTCTAGCCGGACTTAGCCTTTTCATGATGAATCAATTTGGACAGGCTCGACAATTATTGGTTGCAGTGTTTCTCATGGGAGTCGTCAACGCCGGCTGTGCCACAGTCAGCCACGCGGACGGTGACAAGCTGCAGAAGCAATCCTCCGACCCGCTTCCTTTCGAAACTCAACTCGATACCCAGACAATTCTCCAGGCCCAGAACGACGGGACTTCACCCAAACCGCCAGAGGCGGATGACGTCGTCCCAGCACAACCACAGAACGATCTACCACCAACCGTTCAGCCACAAGAGGTTGAAATACCGCCGGCTCAGACCACGGATACAGCTCCGGCAGTTCAACCACCCATGGACAACCCACCGACCGCTCACCCTGCGATTGTGGAACCGGTGCCCGTTCGTGTTGACGTCAACCCATCCATCGAGTTGACGGGCCGAGTCTGGCGAGCCAAGCCAGGGATCGTATTTCTAAAAACACCGATCGGGCTCATGTCGCTGAGTTCAAAGACCACGCTGAAGTCTCTCCCTGCCTCGCAAGAAGTGTCCTTCATGGTCCACGACGACTATATCGTCATCGATATTGTGCGGCGGACTGATGGGACCTTCGTCCATCGCTATCTCACCGGACCGTTCAAGCGAGACAGCGTCGACAACACCAAGTTGCTGCTATGGACACCCACCAGCGGCATGAAGGCCTTCCACATGGGAACTTATGAATCTGCACTCACCGCTCCCAAGAACGGGGAGTTTGTGACGGTGGAAGTAGATGGCGCGGGAAACATTATCGGCGTGCATGACCTCCAGTTCGATCTGCAAATCGGCCAGATCGCTCCCCCGGGTAGTAAGGCCCATCTGTTGCTCACGGGCACGATCTCCAAAATGAAGTCGAATTTTATCTTCTTGAAGACGCCTATCGGCATCGTGAACGTCAATAACAAGATCGGCATCAAGAGTGCCAAGATCGGGCAGACCATGACCTTGCATATGCATAACGACTCCGTCGTCGCGGATCTTGCCGCCTCCAACGATTCGGCTCTTCTTCGCCGTTTCGTCACAGGACCATTGGACTTCGCCGCTCCGGATCATGCTGCCGTCCGGCTCTGGACTCCGGAAGGGGAACAGACCTACCCCATCGGAGCCGGCAAATCCTTGCTGAACGGAGCACGGGAAGGAACTCCCATCACAGTGGAGCTCAATGGACAAGGCGAGCTCATCGAACTGCATCGGGTGAAGTAGCCCAGCCGCGTCCTCTGCCTCTCCGTTCTTCATCTTGACTCTCTTTTCTGCCACCCCGTAGACTGCGCGGCGTATGAATGCATCACCCGCCACAGACCGCCGGCCTGAGAAACCCTCGACTCAGACCCGATCGGCGAAGGATTTTGATACGATGTACAGAGATCATGTGGATCTCATGTATCGTTTCGCCCACCGCTTGTGTGGGGAAACGGAGGCTGCGAAGGATTTGGTCCAGGAGACCTTTCTGAATGCCTATCGAGGCCTCGACCGGTTCCGTGGCGATGCCCAGATTTCAACATGGTTGTACACGATCGCCTCGCGGGCCTGCCTACGCATGCGGCGAAAACGGAAGGGCGCGCCTGAGCGAGAGTTATCACTCGAGGAATTCATCCCCACATCAGACGGTGAATTTCGGTTACAGATTCCGATCGATGGCCTGAGCCCCGAAGCCGCACTCCACAATAAGCAGTTGCGGGAGGCGCTCGATACGGCGATCAATCAACTACCGAAGAAGTACAAGATGGTCTTGGTGCTCCGCGATATGGAGGGAGTCAGCGCCAAGGAGGTTGGGACCATCATGGGGTTAAATGAGCGAGCGGTAAAATCACGATTACACCGGGCTCGATTGTTCGTGCGCCGTCAATTGAGCGCCCGGGGGCTCGGCGAGCCACTCACCGACCATACCCATATCCCAGCAAGAACGCGGAGGAATGCTTCACATGGCACGAGGGAACACCTCTAAACGACAACGATCTTCGGCACCGATCCAACGGAAACAGGCTCATGGGAAAGCCCACTGTCTACGTATCCTGCGCCAGCTGTCCGCCTATATCGATGACGAACTCTCCGGAGATATTTGCGATGAAATTCGTCGACACCTGGGCGCCTGCCCGAATTGTGAAACCTTCGTGACATCACTGCGTCAAACCGTGTCGCTCTGTCGCCATAGCCCCTCACCAACATTGTCCGCGGCGAGCCGAGCGGTAATGCGGAAAAAGATCTTGGAAACCACCGGCACTCGCTAACCTCCAATCGCGTGACCAATACTCATAATGACCATGACACATTTTCGTGGATTGCTCCTCCTTGTTGGATTCTTGACCATCGTTGAGCTGAATCTGCCGGACATGGCGAGCGCCACGCCGAAAGCGCCGCTGAGCCAGACGAAGCACAAAACCGTTCATCCCTCTGCCATCGACACCGCCCTTCGCTATGCGACGGCCCTTGCCCATGGCGACAGAATCACGGCCGGGGAATTCGACTTTGCCTGCCAGTACAACTCAGTGACGGCTCCCTCTGCAAAAGCAAAATCTTCCGTTGCAAAGGAACCTTCTTACGACAAGTGCTGGGAGGCGCTCACTGTGGGACATGCCCCATTCCTGAATCGGTCGGATATTGGGATGGATGTCCTCTGGCCCAGCACAGGTCCTCTTGTATTTTATGGAGATATGCTACCTAGTGCACAGGCCTCAGCCTTCGTGATGGATGTGCTCGGCACCTCCCCTCCAGGGACTGGTCTTCATTTAGCCGTCACCGGAACCCGCACCATCCCAAACGGATCCTTTCGGTTGAAACCGAATGGAAGCGTCATTGGCGTGCCTGCAACATTGGTCGAGCTGACCGTTCACTACCATGACCCGCTCACATCCCCGATTGCCTACGGGCCGGGCATGGTTCACTGGACCAGCACGGTCAAGCGTGAACGCCGTGCCATCAAATCCATAACCACACAATGGGTCGTGCTCAGTGGACTCCGTCCACACGGGTTTCCGCGCGACACCGCCGTTGCGCATCTCCCGGTAGACACCAAGCCTGAGGCTCCAGGAATGGTCCAGGAACGCATCCCATTCACAACTGAAAGAAGTCGTGCCCTTCCAGACTCCATCGTCTGGTGGAGTCCCGCCGACCAACCCGGCACACTCACTGCGGCTGCCGCTCGGGCTGCCTCCTTTCCTGAGCTCCGCGACCGCGTGGCGCTCCTTAATCGTATTCTCCTCATTGATCCACAACAGACCGAGGCACTCACCGTCTTAACCAAGCATCTCTATACCGTGCTGCTACAGGACGCGGCCCGAAACCACAAGCTCGTCATCAAGGATCCCGTACTCGCCCAGATAGTCAACGAGTTTTATTGGACGATCGCCGCCGCCTCGGATCGCCTCGATCTCTCGTTGGGGATGGAGGTTGGTGGGTTTGCACAACCGACTTCTGCAGATCTGTTGTACCGACTCCTGCCGGCGCTGCAGACCCTCGCACGAACCCATCCTGAGCAGTTGGAGAATCGGTTCCGGCTTGGAATGGCCTATCGCTGGAACAATGACCAGGTTCCGATGAGTGAAACCTTTGACGCGTTGGTCAACGAGATTCCAGCCGATCGAAAAGGCCTTAAGGCTGAAGCTCTCCTACAACTAGCCTGGTCTCGTATCAACAAGGTGGCGTGGAATCGCATCTTGCATGACCAGGACAGTATCAGAGCCTATGACAATGCCAAGGCGTCGCTGGAGCTCGCTGAACGGCCACTCGATAAGTTTCTCGCTGAATACACCATGGCCTACAGCATGATCTTCATGCCGAACTACGGGGATAAAGGTCAGATGTTACATCACCTCACCGAGGCCAAACGCTGGTTTGATGAGATTCCCGGAAAAGACGACGAGGTATGGCGCTACTTCCTCCACCGCGAGTTGCTGAAGGCCGTGCTCAATGCAGATCCGATGTTTCAGCCTATTCTGGCACCCACTGAAAAAACCTCAAACTAGCCTCATAATTGTTGCTGAATCAGATATATAGCGGTCGGTCTGATTCTCCCCACACTGAACACCCATCGCTTGAAGGCGATGACTGCAACAAATGGTTTCCACGAGAACAAACCACTCCCCATCATTCCGCTCCTCTATTCCGTTGAAATGAGACCCTAATCGCGTATTGTCCGGACAATGGACGTGAATGGACGTGGATGAATTGGTTGAACTCACCAGGTATAGTAGCCAGAAGGTTCGAGACTGAGAAATCAACGGCGGCTGGCAACAGATTGTGCCTGCTCGCTGCAAACCCAACCTATGGGAGAAAACAACCTTCCTGAGCCATGAACACCAAGGATTGGGTAGGGCTCATCGAAGAGGTATATAGGCTCGAAGATGACGACGGTAGCTGGCTGAATCGTCTACTGGAACACGCCGCTCCTCTGTCGAAACGAGGATTCTGGCCCACCATCGGCACCTACCACTATACCCCAGGCAACCTAGAGCTTGAACGGTCTGCCGCACTGGGGCCGACGCACGCGCGCGACATTCTTGCAGCCAGTATGCAGGTGCAAACTCCGGTGGTCAGCCATTTTTTCCGCAGCGGGCCAGCCGTGACATCACTCAGCGAAGCGTTATACACACGTGAACCAGATCTCGCGACGGTTGTTCAGCAGATTACCAATGGTGTGGTTCACGATAAGATTGCGGTCAAGGGGCTGACAGGCCAAGGCAGCGCGCTCATCCTGTGCTGGTTGTTTTCAGAACGAATCGTACCGACCGCGCAAGAACGACACCGCTGGCAATGCGTGGCGAGCCATATGGGTGCCGGACTCCGGTTGCGTGAATTCGCACAGAAGTTGGATCTCGACTCCCCTTCCGTGGAGGCCATTTTCGATGGATCCGGAAAACTCTATGAAGCCCGTGAGGGCGCAGAACGTCCGTCCGCACGCGCCGCGTTGCGTGGGGCAGTCTTCCGCCTCGACCAACTCCGAACCCGTCTAGGCCGCAATGATCCTGACCGAGCCTTGGCAGCCTGGGAGGGGCTCATACGGGGCCGCTGGTCGCTCGTCGACCACTTTGATTCCGATGGACGCCGCTTCGTCCTCGCAGTCAAGAATGATCCCAGGTTTCCAGATCCACGCGGCCTCACGCTGCGTGAGCGACAGATCTCCGAATTCATCGGCCAAGGGCATAGCTGCAAGGAGATCAGTTATATGCTTGGGATCTCGCCCTCCGCCGTGACGAACTGCACGACGCGCGCAGTTCGCAAACTGGGTTTATCATCGCTCACAGAGCTCGCAGCATTTTTTTCACCCAACGGACCACGAGCCACGCTGGCTGAATATGGAGTGCATGAGAACACATTGCTGATCGGCACCTATCCGCTCCTTCCTGCCGGTCAGGTTGCACACCTTACAGACGCCGAACGAGAAGTACTTGCAGCGTTGTTAATGGGCTCCACGAACCGTCACATTGCACACAGCCGCAACTGTAGCGAACACACCGTGGCCAACCAGATACAGTCAATCTTTCGGAAAGTCGGTGTGCATTCGCGTAGCGAGCTGCCCGTGCGGTTGCAGCGCGAAGCGTAAGACCAGACCAGCACCTTGGATCCGGTCGTGGGCTGCACGTGTAAAATTAACTATAGCGTCTCCTCACGCCTCCTCCTATTCTCGCCAATATGACAGTAGCGAATCAGATTCCGTGTGCCCCTCCTGTTACGTCTAAGGAAGGGCTGATTCCTATATGCAATGAAAGATCTAGTCATGGATGAATCATGGGCGGACCAGCTATCCAAAGAGAGCGACAGAAACAATAAGCGTGAGACGTGCTCTCCATACCATCAAAGCCAGATTCATCGGCCCAACTCTGATCATGATGCAGTCTGGCCTATCAGAAGCATCTTTCTAAACGCCCTGCCCGTATCTGAACAGATACACCACTGTATCCTACTGAGCAGGCACCACCGTGGTTGAATGTTGCAGATTAAACGGATCTGACCGTTTTGATGGCGTGGCTTTGAGGAATACGTTTTGCTGAAAGGGACTACGGCGAGACGATTTCTGGATTGACCGTTCTTAAGAGCCGCATACAAAACATTTTTCCCAATGACCATCAACTACCGAGGAGATGCTTATGATGACCTCTATCCGGAGAACATGTCCATTCTTATCTTTCAGTCTGGCAGTCTCACTCGGAATTCTCATCAGCAGTACCGAACAAGCGTGGGCTCAGACCTCTGACCTGCAGTCATCGTCCACCGACATCAAAGCCCTGGTTGAAGAGACGTTACGACAACATCCAGATCTCATCCTTCGCGCGTTGGAACAAGATCCGGTGATGATTGCGGACCTCGTGGAGCGCGGAACCGAGATTCGCAAAGTCAAGATTGAGGAAGCTCGCTGGCAGAACGAGATGGCAAATCCAAAAGTTGCGACCGTTGCGGAAGATCGCCCTATTCGCGGAGCGCGCAACGCGCCGATCACGGTCGTTGAGTACAGCGATTTCGAGTGCCCCTATTGCAGAGCCGTATCCCCGACGCTGCAGGAAGTGTTGGTAGCGTACGGAGACAAGGTCCGTCTCGTCTACAAACATAACCCATTGAGCTTCCACGCCACGGCCGAACCAGCCGCGCGATATTTTGAGGCGATCGCACTGCAGAACGAAGATGAGGCTTGGCGATTTCATGACCTTGTATTTCAGCAGCAGCGGAACTTGTCCCGCGGCGTCGAAGCCGTGCAGGAAATTGCCGCGACACTGAACATCGATCATGCACGGCTCGAACGCGATCTACAGAGCGACGCAGTAACGCAACGCATTGCAGCTGATCGAGCGGAAGCAGAACGGTTCGGCTTCGACGGCACACCCGCGTTCGTGATCAACGGAGTGTCGCTAGTCGGTAATCATCCCAAGCGAGACTTCGATCGTATTATTAGGAAAATGCTGCCAGAACCCCAGGCACTGGCACGGTAGGCTTGTCTACTTATACTTAGGAGGGTCCCGTCATGAAAAGACTGAAGCACGTGGTCAGCATCTGTGCGATCGCAGCGCTTGTCTGGCTCTGCCCACTTTCATCGGTTTGTGCGGGCAACTTCGATGCCAACATTCACTTTCATATCAACACGCAGCGGTACACTTACGCCGAAATCGTAAAGTGGCTGCAGGTCAACATCGAAAGGGCCGAATCGCTCTATAGCAATAACCCGGCTTTGGTCATCCACCCGACGTTTATGCAGGAGAACCACAGCGCAATCAAGGTTCAGACGGATTCCAACGGGAAGAATTTTAGTTACCTTGGGTTCGACAATGCGTCCGACCTTGAAAAGTTTATGGACGACAACTTCGACAATCAGGCTCGCACAAAAACAGACGGACATCTCACAGTGCTTGTCGTCGACACGGTTGTAAAGAATGAGGACAAGAACAAGGGCTTGTGCGGTCGAGCGACCTTTCCTCACTGGGTCAATCCGTTCAACAGAAAGCGGGGCATCATTATAGCTACCTGCGTTGTGGCGGACACGGAGCCGAAAGTCTTGAACCAGCAATACCTACTCGCACATGAACTTGGGCACTTTTTCTCACTCAAACACACCTTCGAGCCCTATGTGAATCTGAATCCCCTCAGTGTGTCGAACTGCAACAAAGAATTCGGTAATCACATCAAGTGTAATTCCTGCCAGGGTCAGGTTAAGCCCGATAGTGCCGGTGATCTCCGTGAGTGCAAAGGAATCTCCAATGTCATGGACTATTGCACGTCAGAAATTGGCAAAGAAGTCCTAAACGCCTGTCAATTGAACCGCGCTGCCAAGCAGCGCGAACGCTACCAGACGAGTGACGGCAAGACCGATTATCAGGCGATGGCGGGTTTGCGTGGCGAAGGACAGTGTGAAGCCGATGCTGACTGTGAGGATGGAGAGTTCTGTACCGCTGGGATACTGAATCTTGCTCGAAATATCTGCAAACCCAAGTCAGACCGTGGAACTCTCTGTACCACCAAGCGGCAATGCGCATCTGATCGATGCAGTTGGGGCGTTTGTGCGGACGCAGATGAGTGTCGGGCCGACTCAGATTGCGGCACGGGCAACTATTGTGGAGATCCTATTTCAGGAAAGCGCACCTGCAAAGACAAGTTGAGCGACGGTTCCGTCTGTACTAAGGACGAGCAATGTCAGGCCGGTCGATGCAAGGCGGGATTCTGTTCAGCGCTGGCTTCGGCCTCGATGGGCGAATCCTGCCGCTTTGACGACGAATGCCGAGAAGGCAAGTGTAATGCACCCGTCGGCGGAGTGACTAAAGGGACGTGTGTCTGCAGCAAAGACTCCGATTGCGGCGCTGGCAAGTGGTGCGACGAGGGATTGGACGCCAAAGTCAATGCGTGCCGGCCGAAGCTCGACAAAGGAGAGAAATGTGGTGCAGTCGGCACATTCGGCAACGACCATAAATGCAAGTCAGGAGAATGCTCGGGGTTGCCGAACTTTGTGTGCAAGTAACTCGATGTGGGGTCTGTGTCAAGCATATTTCCGATAGGAGGGATTGTCATGATCGCGATACGAACAAGCTGGGTTGGGCGCCTCTTAGTCCTACTCTGTATGACTGCAATGTGGTCCCTCGATACGGCTTCTTCGGTCTACGCCGGCAGAGCAGCAGAGAGTGGGGAACCCTCTAAATCTCTCTCGAAGGTCGAGCGGAGCAAGGCCATGTCCAAGGCTGGTGCGGGAAAGAAGGTCACGCCTCATCAAATCGACATACTTGATCGCTGCGAGGCGGAGGCACAGATTCTCATCAAGCCTTGCATGAACAAGACAGGTGATGAGCTCGAAGCGTGCTCTCGCGCCTACGATGAGGCGGTAAATGCCTGCGTGAATCCAGGACCGCCACCAAAAGGACAGGAATCTCAGAATATCTATCGCATCCCTTATGCCGACGGCACCAATGTGAAAGTCACTCGTGATTTCAGCACTCACAACCCGATAGGTCGTTTCGACATGCATGGTAAGGGCGGCGGTCCCCATCGCATCATGGCAGCAGCAGACGGAACCATCCGGCATATCGAGGACAGCCGATCGAAAAATCAGCATATCTGGAGGATCCTTCGCAACACACCAGACTGTTTTAATAACTATGTGTGGATCGAACATGCGAATAATGAATGGTCGAAGTATTCACACATGCAGTTCGGTACCACGACCACCAAGGCCAAGCTCAAGGTTGGTGACCACGTGACCCAAGGGGACTATCTGGGTGATGAAGGCAATGTTGGATGCGCCTCGCCAGGACATTTGCACTTTGAGATCGTGAAGATTGAGGTTGATGATTCCAACCCCAAAGTCGACGATAAAAGCGGTGACTTAGAGGACTATGACTTTGAGGAACAGCGCAATCCTCGCTTCTCCGACCTCACGGGGAAGGTCTTCACCATCAAGGATGGCGAAAACTACATCGCCGGTGGTTTGCCTGAGTGCCGAAAGGACCCGGATTGTCCCGAGGGCAACTATTGCAACGCCGGTGTGGACCTGTCCGCGAATCGTTGCATGCCGCTCAAGGAGGACAACGCGACGTGCGACGTTGCCGGCGGCGGGCACCAGTGCAAAAGTGGATACTGCAAGCTCGGCCGCTGCTACACGCCACACTCCGTGGGGTTCGGCCAGACCTGTTATGTCAATGATGCCTGTGCGGAAGGCAAGTGCAGCGACATCGAAGGACTCAAAGGGGTCTGTGTCTGTAAGACGGATGCAGATTGTAGCGACGATAAGTACTGTGATGCAGGCATTGACCTCAATCAGAACAAGTGCATGCCTAAGAAGGCCGATAACCTCACCTGCGATGCAGTCGGAGGGGGACATCAATGCAAAAGTGGCTACTGCAAATGGTCAAAATGTTACACACCCAATTCGGTAGAAATGGACGGAACCTGCTACAACGATGACGCTTGCAAGGGTGGCAAATGCAGCGCGGTAGACGGCACCAAGGGGACCTGCGTTTGCAAGAAAGACTCCGATTGTGGTGCCGGCGAATATTGCGACGGCGGGCTCGATTTTAAAGATAACAAGTGTCGGGCCAAGTTGGACAAAGGCGAAACCTGCGGAAAGGCTGGATCGCTCGGTAATGACCACAAATGCAAATCGGGTGAATGTTCGGGTTTCCCGAAATATGAGTGCAAATAAATGAGACAACGCAACGCAGAGCTGCGGTGTCGGCCAGCCCTATGCTGCTGGTGCTGCCGAGGAGGTATTGCAATGAAACTGTTGATCATGATCCTCGTGTTGCTGGGACTGTTCCTCATGGAGCCTCCCGTCTATGCGGATCTCTGCAACGACGCGCTTGGGACGGTCAGACCGGTGACGCCTGAACTCGTAGCGGAAAGCGCCTACTACCCAGAGCTCTTCCCTGATACGGCATTGCAAGGGAGCTTGCGGTGGGATGGAATCATTCTGCAGTGCAACCGCCAGCGTGACACCAAGGGCCGTGAAATAGCCCAAGCGCTTGGGAGTGAACGAGACACTCCGGAGAAAGCGCTCTTAAAAGCGAGGAATCTGGAAACGAAGATTGTGCGAGGGCACTACGACTTCGTCGGCCTACCTATCGGCTCACTCTTGAGCTTCAAATATGTCTACGCCTTGAGCAAGATCAACGGGGTTTGGACCATGACCATCCCGTATCGACCACAGTTTAATGAGCTGGTCCCAAACCGGGTTGATTTTGCTTTTTCACACGCCGGGCAGCTGTATGACGCGTCACAGATCGAGATGCCATCCACCAATACCAATTCCCAGATCTTCACGCTCAAAGCTTCCGCAAAATCGATAAGTTCAACGCTGTGCTCGACGACGACCTATTTCCCCGGTGAACAAGGCACGTACGCTGATAAAGCGCTTCACCAACGAGATCCCGAAAACAAAGCAATCAGCCTAGGCAAGATTGAGTATCGCTATGACAAAGACGGCGACTCCTATGCGGGCTGTCGAGTGGACAAAAACAAGGAGCTCTATTGGAGATGGGATCCTGATGGATCGCAAGCGGTCAAGGTGAAGCCGCAGGATTGGATTCTCGACAACTTCGTTCGGACATCGGAAGCGTACTGGAGTATCCCAGGTGTGTTCCAGTTGAAGCTGTACCTCAAAGGACACAATGATGGAACTATTCCGTCTTCGACTCGCACCCTATTTGAGGTCGACGATCATCTGAGTGTGAATTTCGCCACAAAGTTTCTCCGTGCGCACTTCAATCAGATGTACAAATCCAATGTGTTTCAGGTGAACAATTTCTCCACCATGACCACTGACGGCAGCTATTGGCACGAAGTCGGACATGCCTTCGGTTTAGACGACGAATATGGATTTGTCGATGCGGAAGATGGGCGCAAAAGTTGTCGTAACACGCATTTCACCAATTTGTATCCTACTGCCGACTACCAAATGTGCGAAGGTGGCACCGATGAAAAGCGGACTATCTATCACTACATTGCCGTCTCGCGATACATCACGAAGCAGAAGGAGTGCAATGCCGACAATGACTGTGGCGGCGGCGAGTATTGTAACGCGGGGATCGATCTCAAAAAGAACCAGTGTATGGCCAAGAAGACCGATAATGAAACATGCGATATTGCCGGTGGCGATCACCAATGCAAAAGCGGCTACTGCAAGCTCTCCCGGTGTTACACCCCCAATTCGGTGCCGATGGGTGAAACCTGCTATCTCAATGATGCCTGCAAAGAGGGCAAGTGTAGCAGCCTCGATGGAACGAAGGGCACCTGTGTGTGTAAGACAGACGCAGACTGTGGTTCGGGGAAGTGGTGTGATGGTGGGATCGATACCAAAGTGAATGCCTGTCGTCCCAAGCTCGACAAAGGCGAAAAGTGTGGCACGTTCGGTTCGTTCGGCAATGATCACAAATGCAAATCTGGGGAGTGTTCTGGACCGCCAAAATACGAGTGCAAATAGTGACCTTGTGTGAATGCTGATTCCAGCGGCAATACCCGGCATGGATAACACAAGGCAATAGAGTGGATAAGAGCGGAGGGAGCAGAACCCTCGCTCTTATCCGGTTTTCAACCAGTGCCGAACCAATTCAATGCTTGTGCGGGGAACAACGATCATTCTGAAAGTGACGGGTCCGTTCATATAGGCCAACCTTCTGCTGGTTCATCAGGTCTAGCTCTCTCCCTTACCTGAGTAAGTACAGGTTTCCCATCAAGACCATTCAGATTGCACTTCGTATCAGTCGTGTCCCAATACCAATTGAATAAGCTCAGAATACAGCTGCCAGTGATGCGATCTTCCTGTTTACCTAATAGCTCAAGCATCAGAAGCTTGTAGCCTTGAATGAACCTTTGTGCGTCAGCAGGGTCGAGGTGCATGCTCATGCCTAATGGCACCGCGTTCTTGCGGCGTCTCTCTTGAACTCGAGGTTAGGGCTAGAGCACGCCACGTTCTATCTCTTGCAGGTACATAAAGTGGGGCGCTTTGACGCCAGCCCTTCTTCGGATTTCTGCCAGTTCAGGAGACTCGAAGAAACGTCGGGCCTTATCGAGTGAGGACCACTCCGAAAAGTGGACAATCTTATTGGTATCGTTGTCATAGCGGAGTAACTGATAACTGATCTCCCCGGCCTGTTTTCTCAGGTCAGCTGTCTGGTCAAAGATTGCTTTCCAGGCCGGATATGCCTCGACCTCATGAATGATTAAAACGTGTTGCATGCAAGAACCTTTTGAATAGCCCAACCGTTCGCTTTTATGTGCGGGGGAAATAAGTACGAAGGGACGATTTGCGAGTCCTCGTTGAATGCGTTGTTAGACTGACTCCAGATCCTTGAGGGTCTTTCCAGCCTTATTCTTCCACGCAGTAAGCCCGTTTGCACTGCCACCGTGTATGACAGCAGCCGCTGCACTGGGACTTGAAAACTCAATATCCTTGGTGAATAGAAGATGATCGGTCTTCTCTTTCAAGGCGCCTTGGTCTTTCAGTTGTTGCCGCATGTTAATTGGCCAAGGGTATTTCTGTGCAGAAGGGCGCTCGTTTAAGACCGCTTGAGAACCAGCAAGGACCACAATACCATTTGGTGTGAGATAGCCAGTGGCCTTAAAACCTTTAATTTCACAGGACAAGGTCGCTGTTTCATTTCGACTTGCTACAGTTGAAGTAGTTGGCACCAAAACCTCGACGCCAAGCACAGGCAACAGTTGGTGAATCTTCTCAAGGAAGATTTCCATATCTTCTCGGTCTGACTCGGGCAGCTTTGAACCACTACCTTGGTTATTTTTGACCTCAGCTCGACCTGCCTTTTTCGCCTGCTCAATGAAGCGGCCTTCAAGATAACGGATGTGTGCCTTTGTTAGATTTTCATCTTTACTGGTGAAGAAGGCGATGTGATTCCAGAAGTCTCTATCAAGATGCCCTTTTACTCTTTCACTGATGGACTCAGCTTCGCCAATATAGACTGCGACTTTCCCTGTTTCTGGATCAATGCCGGTAAGGAAATAGACACCGGAATTCTGCGACTCCTCTCGGGCAAGCACATTGTCAAATTCACTTCGCGGGCCAGCCACAGCTTTACCGGTCCAGTTTGACAATTCAGCCGTTCGTAGCCGTTTTGGATCTCCGTGGACGAGAAAGATTTTAATCGTTGCACTTGGCATGAGATGAATCCAGCTAACTATGTTTTATCCGGATCGACCAGTTCCTGTACGTCTGACGCGCCGTTACTGTTCGCGAACCATACGCCATACCTGTTCTCGTTTCAATGAGTTGCGCCTACAGGACTATTTCTGAATAGATTTTGTAGGGATCCGCCCGAGCTCCCTCTATTGAGAAGCCTTACGTTTCCTAGCCCACCGCACACACAGAGGTCGAACGGCTGCTTTTCAATTCGTTGGTCGGTCGGTTTGGGTCGCGTATAAGTTCTTCTGACATACCTCAAGTCCCAGTGATCCGTCCTGTGCTTACCGGTGCCCTCACCCATCCGGTGGAGTTGCAAATTCAATCTTCCGGGCGATAGCGAAGGAATGTTGCGCTTATTAGCATGCATCAGACATAGAGGGCGGTCCAAACCACTCTTCTACGGCACATAGGAGGTTTCAAACAAGGAGGTGCTCTATGAGTGATCTACATCTCAAAGACGTAAAGGACGACCTCATTCACGAGCCAGGATGGGTGTACTTGTATGGCGCGCTTCTTATCGGGATCGTTGGATTTGCACTCTATTTCGGCGGGTTCATGAGATGAGGTATGTGTAGCTGATTGCCGAAGTACAGCATGGAAAAGTGAGTGCCTACTGCCGGAATGGGAATACGGGCCGGAGCCGTGTGCAAGCGGCTCCGGCATGGGGAGGCACCTTTCAACACGGCGAGAGGGCTACCTGTTTTCAACATTTCCTGAATAGCAGCCTTCAGCCTAGCGCGTTCTTGCCCATGTGAGAAACCGTTGCGCTCAGCCGGCATGGTCTTTTCACCCCGCTTCACGTATCGTACGGTGATGTTTCGCTTGAGACCGCACGATCTTCGTTTTCCCCCAGTCAATCAGGCCACCCCTGAAGGCCTGCTGGCCGTCGGTGGAGATCTTCGGCCCGAGCGAATCCTTGCCGCCTATCGGCACGGAATCTTCCCCTGGTACAACGAGGGCGATCCCATTCTCTGGTGGTCACCGGACCCCCGGGCGGTGTTGTTTCCCAATAAGCTGCATGTCGCGCGCAGTCTGAAGAAAACACTTCGCTCGAATGTATTCACCGTCACGCTCGACACCTGCTTTCGACAGGTCATGGAGCAATGTGCAGGACCGCGTCCCCAATATCCAGAAGGGGGAACCTGGATCACGGATGACATGCTAGACGCCTACACACGCCTGCACGAACTGGGCTATGCCCATTCCGTCGAATCCTGGCAGGAGGGTATCTTAGTCGGCGGACTCTACGGGATAGCCATCGGCGGGGCCTTCTTTGCCGAGTCCATGTTCACCAGAGTCGAGGATGCATCCAAAGTGGCCCTCGTGAAGCTTGTCCAGCAACTCCAGGCTTGGAACTTCCGCCTCATCGATTGCCAACAGTCCTCTCCCCATGTCATGCGGTTCGGAGCGGAAGAGATTCTACGCTCCGATTTCATCAATCAGCTGATCGAGGCACTCAGAATTCCAGATCGACGGGGACGCTGGGTGTTCGACGAGGTGTCGGATACGGGACGATCAGAGAAGTCTGGTTAACCAGACTAGCCGACCACATTTGACAGTCTTTTCTTCACTCGCTTATGATTTGTCTCAACAAGAAGGAGGCGGTCATATGAGTTTTACGATTACACCGAAAGAGCTGAAGGCTCGGATCGATAAAGGGGATCAGCTGGTACTCTTGGATGTGCGTGAGCCCTGGGAGAATCAACTGGCGAGGCTCGATAACTCTGTGCTGATTCCACTCGGCACATTGCCTCAGTCACTGTCCAAATTGGATAGGGATACTGAGATTATCGCCTACTGTCACCACGGCATGCGTAGCGGTGACGCGACGGGATTCCTACTGCAACAGGGATTTTCCAATGTAAAGAATTTGATCGGTGGGATTGATGCCTGGTCGATCCAAGTGGACGGGAGTGTTCCCCGGTACTGATCCAACTCAGACCGCTGGCCGCCGAGCATCCGTTGTTCCAAGGAAAGTCGGACAGGGCTGAACCGTCGTTCCTGGTGTATCGGGTGACCGGTTATCGAGTCTTCCCTTGGAAGAACTCTACCGTCTGCTTCAGCCCCTCCGAGAGGTCCACCTTGGCCTCCCACCCAAGCTCCTGCTTGATCCTCGACGCGTCAACCACGCTTCGAATCTGCTCGCCAGTTTTGGCCGGCCCGTGAACTTCCTTGGCGCTCGAACCCGTCAACCCAGCCAACATGCGGAACAACTCGTTCACGGATGTTTCCGCCCCGGTTCCAACGTTATAGACTCCGTGCGCATCCTGCCCCATGGCGGCAAGATTGGCCTCAGCCACATCTTCAACGAACACAAAATCTCTGGTTTGGCGGCCATTGCCGTTAATAATGGGCTGCTCGCCGTTCAACAGTTTCTGAATGAAGATCGCCACCACACCTGCCTCGCCTTCCGGGTCCTGTCTCGGTCCGTAGACGTTGGCGTAGCGGAGGCTGACCACGGGAATCCCGCCGACTCGCTGAAAGTACGAGAGGTAATGTTCACCACAGAGCTTGCTGATGCCGTAGGGCGACAACGGATTAGTGGCATGTGATTCAGGGGCCGGGAAAATCTCTTGTTCACCATAGATTGCTCCACCGGACGAAGAGAATACCACCTTTCGGCAGCCGTACCGAACAGCATGGTGCAATACGTTCATGGTACCCAGCACATTGACCTGAGCATCAAATCCCGGATCTGCCACGGACTTAGGCACGCTGACCTGCGCCGCAAGATGAAGAACGATATTCGGCCGTTCGTTGCGAAAAATCCGTTCGAGGCGCCAGCTGTTAATGTCGGTTTTGTAGAGGCTTGCCGCGCGATTGACGTTCTTGCGCTTTCCAGTCGCCAGATTGTCGACCACAACGACTTGATGCCCCTCCTCAATCAGTCGATCCACCACATGAGACCCGATAAACCCTGCACCACCCGTCACGAGTACTTTCATTGGCCCTCCCGAATGAACACTCCGCTCGTCCGACTCTCCTTACATATCATGAATTGGCGCATTGTACTCAAAGATTGCGAATATCTCCTGATTCCCCTTCTTCCCTTTGACGGCGGAGAGAACGGTTTTCAGAGTCTGCAACCCAAGTTCCCCGGCAAATCGTATCACTCGCTGGACGACCTCCACCCGCTGTCCCTCATCCCGTACGATCCCCCCCCGGCCAACCTGACCTTTGCCGACTTCAAACTGCGGCTTGATCAACGCCACGACCTGGCCCTGCGGTCGGAGAAACTGCATGATGGCCGGAAGGACTTTCGTCAACGAGATAAATGAGACATCGATAACAACCAGGTGAATCGGGTCTGAAACGGCGGAGCGCTCCATATGGCGAATGTTGGTTCGCTCAAGCAATACGACACGTGGATCATGTCGGAGCCGCCAATCGAATTGCCCGTAGCCCACATCAACGGCGTAGACCTTCGCCGCGCCTCGTTGGAGGAGACAGTCGGTGAACCCGCCCGTCGAACAGCCGACATCGAGACACGTCCATCCCTGTGGGTCGATCACGCCTGCGTTCAGTGCTGCGTCGAGCTTCTCCCCACCTCGGCCGACAAACGGCTGGTCCCCTCCGGCAATCTCGATGGAGGCATCGATTGGAATCAGCCTGGACGGTTTGTCGACCAGCACTCCGTCACTCTTGACCTTTCCGGCCAAAATCATTCGGGCAGCGGCGTCACGACTCTGTGCCAGCCCCTGAGCCGTCAACACCTGGTCACATCGATGTTTCTCGGGTCGCACTCGTGTCGCCATGCGCGCCAAAAAAAAGAAGAAAAAGAACGGAGGGTCAGCGGAACAATTGACTAGGCGTCTTCAGCGGAACCGACGACATCAATATCATCCGAGGTGAACGCTCGCAGCTGCTTCTTCCCGTTCTTATCCTGAACGAGCACTTCGACCTTGCGTTCGGCCTCTTCCAATACTTTGAGGCAACTCTTTGACAGTCGAATGCCCTCCTCGAAAATCTTCAATGATTCATCGAGAGGCAGATCCCCTTTTTCTAACTCCCCCACGATGACTTCCAATCGAGCCATCGCCTGTTCAAATTTCACCCCAGCCACAACCTTCTCCCTTCAAGAACGATCATTATAGCGAAGCTCCCGTGCGATTTGAAACCGATGGGTTCGATGCCACGTCATTCACCGTACAACGAACCTGCCCATTGGTCAGACGGGCAACCACCTCGTCTCCAACCGCCACCTGCCCGACATCTCGAATGATCTGATGCCTCGGCACCGTTTCGAGAATGGCGTATCCCCGTTCCAGAATCGCAAGTGGACTCAATCCGTTCAACCTCCAGAGGGTACTACGTGTCAGTTGCATCTTCTGCGTCAGGACATGACCCATGGCTACGGTCAACCGTGACTGCAGTTGCGGGACGATCCCCAGATCCCGACGCACGTGGAAGACCGGATTATGCGCCATCAGCGCTTGTGTCCATGCCTGGATATCGACCATCGCACCCCTCAGCTTGACCTGTGTCGCCTCTCGCATACCCGCCACGGCCTCATCCACCCGCTGGGCTTCTTTAAGGATCCTTAGCCGAATGTGGCCCATTTGGGCCAGTGCGAGATCAAGGCGCTGATGCTGATCCAAGCACTGCGCGGTGATGGTTTGCCGAGCCCGCCCGATGAGCATCTCGAGCCGATCGGCAAGCTCCGTTAAGACGGGAACGACCAGTTCAGCAGCGGCCGAGGGTGTGGGAGCTCGGACATCTGCGGCAAAATCGGTCAGCGTCACATCCGTCTCATGTCCGACGGCTGATACGACGGGAACCACTGAGCCGGCAACCGCCCGTACGACGATTTCTTCATTGAAGCTCCAGAGATCTTCCAATGATCCACCACCCCGTCCGACAATCATGACATCGACGGTCCCTAGCTGGTTCAACGCTTCAATGGCGGCCACGATCTGTTCCGCCGACCCGTCGCCCTGCACTGAGACCGGCACGAGGATAATACGCACGATGGGACATCGACGGTGCAAGACCGCCACCATGTCTCGAACCGCCGCCCCTGTCGCTGAGGTCACAAGGCCGACTGTCCGTGGAAAGGCCGGAAGTGATCGTTTGCGGGTGGCATCGAAGAGTCCCTCATCTTCCAGGCGGCGCTTCAGTTGCTCAAAGGCCAACTGAAGGGCACCCAGTCCCCTCGGCTCAACATGGTCCAAAATGAGCTGATATTCCCCCCGCGGTTCATAGACCGAGAGTCGCCCACGGACAATGACGTGGAGGCCGTCCTCCAAGCCAAACCGCAATCGCAGGGCGGTTGATCGAAAGATCACCGCACGAACCTGGCTCGTCTGATCCTTAAGGGTACAATACAGATGCCCAGACCCTGGCGCGCGTAAATTGGAGATCTCCCCTTCGAGCCACACCTCCGAAAAGGAAGTCTCGAGAGAGGCTCGTACCCTGGCCGTCAGTTCTGAGACAGTAAGCACCTGTCTCGATGGTACATCGAGAGGGAAAAGGGAGGAAGGCAGCTTCGTCTGTGTGAGTCCTCTTCTCATGAAGCGCGCGAGGCACACGGAATTGCAATGGAGCAGCTATGTGCGCGTGAGAGGGTGATTGACGTTTCGCTCAATCGATGTGGCGAATGCGTTCGAACGCCACGGCCTTGCCTAAGCGCGCATCTAGCTCAAGCAAGACGGCACAAAACACCGAAGGTCCCGAGGCAACCTCAAATCGCTTGGGCATACCGGTCAAGAACTTCTCAATGGCAAGTTCCTTTTTGACCCCGATGACCGAATGAAGCGGGCCCGTCATTCCGATATCCGTGATATAGGCGGTCCCTTTCGGAAGGATCTGTTCATCGGCCGTTTGCACATGGGTATGGGTTCCGACGACGGCCGTCACCTCTCCATCCAAAAAATGCCCCATTGCCATTTTTTCAGACGACGCTTCCGCATGCATGTCGACGATGATGGCGGAGGTTTCCCGTTTCAACCTCGACACCTCACGCTTAGCCGTCTGGAAGGGACAATCAATCGTCGGCATGTACACCCGGCCCATCACCTGGAGGACAGCCAAGCGCTCTCCCCCCGCAGTCTCAATGACAACACTGCCACTTCCAGGCACCCCGGGCGGATAGTTCGCCGGGCGCAACAAGCGAGGCTCTCGAGAAAAATAGTCGACGGCCTCTTTTTTATCCCATGCATGGTTACCGGTCGTGACGACGGAGACGCCTGTGTCAAAAAGCTCCTCGGCTAACTCCGGCGTGATACCGAAGCCTCCGGCCGCATTCTCCCCATTGGCGATGACCGCATCAATTTGGCGCTGGGCAATCAGACGAGGCACCGTTCGCGCAAGCGCTCGACGGCCCGGCTCTCCCATGACGTCGCCGATACATAACACCTTCATTTGGCGTATTCCACGTACCGGCTTTCCCGAATAACCGTCACCTTGATTTGGCCCGGATAGGTCAACTCCTGTTCGATCTTTTTGGCCAATTCGCGTGAAAGCTGGAACGACTCGGCATCCGTGATGTCTTCCTGCCGAACGATGACTCGAATTTCACGCCCCGCTTGGATGGCATACGCTTTCTGGACCCCTTTGTGCCCGGTTGCGAGCGACTCCAGCTTCTCTAACCGCTTCACATAGGACTCAAGTGCCTCGCGCCTTGCCCCAGGGCGAGCGGCCGACAGGGCCTCAGCTGCGGCCACCAATACGCTCTCCGGACAAATCGGCTCTACTTGCTCATGGTGGGCCGCGATGGCATTGACGATCTTCGCCGATTCTCCGTATTTCTTAGCGATCTCAGCCCCTAACATGGCATGCGGCCCCTCCTCTTCATGACTGACGGCTTTGCCGATGTCATGGAGGAGCGCCCCCCGTCGAGCCAACTTGACATCGAGGCCCAACTCTGACGCCATGATGCCGCAGATGTAGGACGCTTCGCGGGCATGATAGAGATTGTTCTGACCGTAACTCGTTCGATATTTCAGGCGACCCAAGACCTTGATCAACTCCGGGTTAAAATCGGAGAGACCCAGTTCAAAGATGATCTTCTCGGCCTCTTCATACATCAACTTGTCGATGTCGACCTTGACCTTTTCGACGATCTCCTCGATACGCGTGGGATGGATGCGCCCATCGTGCATCAGACGTTCCAAGGATACTTTTGCAATCTCTCGCCGCAAGGGATCAAACCCGGAAATAATCACGGCTTCAGGCGTTTCATCAATGATGAGGTCAATACCTGTCGCCGCTTCCAGGGCACGAATATTGCGCCCTTCACGACCAATGATTCGCCCCTTCATCGCATCATTGGGAATCGGGACGACTGAAATCGTCGACTCCGAGACATAGTCACGGACGACGCGTTGAATCGATGAGGTAATGATCTCCCGCGCCTCTCGTTCGGCATTCTCACGAGCCTCTTCAATAGTCCGCTTGGCGATTCCCACCGCATCCAATCTCGCCTGCGACTCCATCTCAACAATCAACTGTTTTTTGGCTTCTTCGGCTGTCATGCCCGCAACGCGCTCCAGAGCTTCCCGGTGTTCACGCTCCGCTTTGGCACAGGCAGCCTCTTTCCCCGCCAAGCCTTCCTCCCGTTTTGCGAAATCCTGTTCGCGCCTCCGGGCTTCGCTTTCGCGCTTTTCAACGGCCGTCAACTTTCCATCCAACACACCTTCTCGCTGGATGAGCCGTTTTTCCACTCCGGACAGTTCACCTAGCTTCGCCTTTTGTTCTTGCTCGAACTCGGACTTTGCCTTAAACGCCAGATCTTTGGCCTCAAATCTGGCTTCCTTGAGGACATTCTCCGCCTCTCGCTGAGCATTCTGGACAACCTGCTTCGCGAGTTCTTCCGCCTCAGCCTGTTTCGCACCTGATACACGGCGTCGCAGTAGCTCAAATACCCCAGCCCCAATCACGGCACCCACGATCAGAGACAGCACGATGGATACAACCGTTTCAGTAGAAATGGGAGTCACCCCCTTCTTAAATTTCGCCAAGCCGGATCCGCTTGGACCAAGCCAGGCGCACCATGACACATCGCGGACAACGGACACGATTCGGATATGTGCGGTGATGATGAAGGAAGAGCTTTAGGAGACTGGAAATCGCTTCACTTGGAAGCACAGGCGTTCATCAGGATACAACTTTCGCACCTGCCGGGTTCTGCCGTTTGCCTCGCACTCCTCAGTCATCGACACGAGGCGGTGGACAATACAGCAACGGATGCTGGATCATCTCCCTGTCCGGCCGGCATCTGCCATGATCGTGGTGCACCTTGAGCATCTTCTTGTCTCAAGGCGAACTGACATGGTTGACTCCCCACGATCTGCAAATTGTGCACCCCTTGAACAAACACTTCGTATCCCTTCAGAACAACCGTACCTGTGGTTTTCTTGACACGTATTTCCAAGTCATTCAACGGTTCAATGCTGTGCCCTTCCTACTCCACCGCCACTTACTTATCTACACGATAACAAAGGGACTCTTTGAAAGCAAGGCGAATCACCGCTATCGGAAGAGCGACGACGGCATTTGCTCCTCGATCGATTCCATTAAGTTCACCATCCGCCGTTCGACATCAGCCTCCCCCTGAACCCGTTTCTTCTCGGATTCGAAGAGTTGGTGGGCAAGATTAATCGCGGTGAGCACCGCCAGCTTTGAGGGCGTCGTGGTCTTCATTCCCTCCGCGAGGTGTTTCATATGGTCGTCGACAAAATGCGCCAACCGACGGACATACGCATCATCGCTATCGCCGGTGATGGCATACCGGTGGCCGTAAATTTCCACATCGATAGTTTTAGTCAATGGCCACCTCCTTTGGATCCTCGATACACTCGAGCAGCTCGATCTCGCTCATGACTTTTTCGATTCGCGTCTTGATATCAGTTCGCTCCATTTCCCATCTGCGATTCATATCATCCTGCTGGTCCAACCGCTGGCGAGCTGTCTTGAGTTCCTCCTCCAAGAGTCCGTTCTTTCGTTTGAGCTCCTGAACGAGCTTGACCAGGTCACGAATTCGCGTTTCGAGCGCATCCATTCGATCCAGCGACATAATCATCCCCTCTTGGTTAGGACCACAATAGATTGTGGCGCACTATAAAAATTTCACAAGATCCTGTCAAGAAACGGTTTTGGGGGCTCCGAATAAACGCAGATACTCCTTGTAACTGCGGAGCACCCGTTTGACGTATTGCCGGGTCTCCTGGTACTGAATCAGCTCTACGAACTCATCCTCACTTCGCCCGCGATAGGTTGTCGCCCAGGTCCCCACGACAACCGGGCCGGCGTTGTATGCTGCGATCGCTTGCACGACATTGCCGGAAAACTGTGCCAGAAGTTGTTCCACATACCGCACACCGATCCGAATGTTGACTTCTTGGTCGAAGAGATCCTCTCGGGACACGTTCGGCAGATGATGTTGTTGTGCAACGGCAGTCGCCGTGGTCGGCATCACTTGCATCAAGCCGATGGCACCGACACGGGACACTGCCTTCCAATCATACTGGCTTTCCTCTCGGATAATTGCGGCAACCAGAAAGGGATCAACCCCGTTGGTCGCCGACATTTTAATCGTCGGGATCAATCCGGTTGGATAGGCCACGTTCCATAAACCGTCGGCGATCGTTCCCCCTGTCCGCTCCAATTTCTCCCGGAATCGTGATCGCACGAGGCGTAGCGCATGATGGTACGCACCGACTTCATTGAGCATGATGGATAATGCGGCCAACACCTCGGGATCTCGACTATACCGATCCGTCAAGGCGCTCAACTCTCTCGCAGCATCCTGCTCTCGGCCAAGCAGTCTCAGTTCAACTGCTCGCCGGAAGGCTGCCTGTTGTTCAATTTGCGTCCGATTCGTAACCTGGCTCTCCTGAGTCGGTGCTTGAACGGGCTCAGAAACAGACTGAACGGCTGAGACGGGTGACACAGCCGGCTCCTGTTCCGGTCGTGAGAGAATCGGCATGCTCCCCTGCTCCCGCGCCATCTGACAATAGTAGGTGTACGGGAACCGTTGACAGAGTTGCACAAATAGATCCTTCGCCTTGGCATCCCCAAGCTGCCCGTGGGCGCGAGCGATCCAGTAGAGCGCCTGAGGTTCTATGTCGCTGTCTTTTTGGTCGACAATCTGTTGCCACACACGGATCGCTTCCCGTTGGCGATCCGTTCGATACAGCAACCACCCTTCCCGCCATTGCGCCTCAGTCCGTTGAGAAGCAGGGTCACCCATCTTGGCCACATGTCGATATCGTTCAGCTGCTTCATCGAAGCGAGATTGATCCTCCAGCCAGATTCCAGCGAATAGATTGATCTGTCCCTTCTGCTCCGGAGTCAAGGTCCGCCTGGAGAGCGTGCGACACAAATCCAACAGCTTTTCTCCCGACCCCTGGCGGAGATAGACTCGCGCCAACCAAACCGTCGCCTCATCCCCCCGAGGTCCTTGGTCGTCAGTCAGTGCGGAGAATGTGTCGCGCGCCTGGTCGTAGGTCTTGAGCCGAACCTGTGCGATCCCCAATTTGAGTTTGGCATCCTGGCGTTGCGGAGAAGAAGGATCGAGGGTCATGAACTTTTTGAGCTCATCAATCGCTTCCGAATGGAGAGACTGTGCCAGAAACGCCTGGGCCCGCTCATAATGCAGGTCGGGGGAGGCGCTCCATGACGCGCCTCCGCCGTTGTTCGCCAACAGTGCCTCCGCCTCCTTTGCTTCCTTCGTTTGCGGAAACTTCACCCAGAGTTGCTTCAGCGTGTCTCGAGCTTCGGTCACCTGATTTTCTCGAAGATAGCACGAGGCCAATCGCAGCCATGCCTGCGCAATCTGAGGGTCTTTATCATTTCCACTCACCGCCTTCAGGGACCAAGCAATCGCCTCCGGACAACTGGCGGCTCGGTACCAGGCTTCCCCGGCGCGGAGCGCGACTAAGTTGAGCAAGTTAGAATCGGGAACCGCTTGCGACACCCCTTCGAACATCGCCGCAGCCTCCTTGACCTCCCCCAGGCGCAAGTGAACCTCTCCGATCCAGAATCGGATGTAATCGTCGAGAACCGGAAAGTCTTGTTGTGCAGCTCGAAGATAGAGCAGTGCAGCCGCAGGGTTACGATCAGCCAGAATCACGCCGGAGAGCAAGCCGGCCCGCTTCGCCCAAAGTGATGCCGCCCCCCCCTCCATGACCTTACGGAGACGCTCGAGTTTCAGCGCGACGACTTGGTCCTTCGTCAAGGCATTCCCTAGTCGTTCCCTCGGCCAGACCGCCGCCAGAAAACATTCCTCGGGAGACGCACAGCTTTCAGTATTCGGTTGGTCCAGCGCGGCGACTTGCGCGGTGTGCGCGTCATGCGCAGGCACGA
>DIHK01000007.1:0-46290 GCA_002420115.1 Nitrospira sp. UBA5698 | reverse complement strand
AGATCCACCCGGTCCCATTATATACAGCACCACGCACAATGGAAAAAGAATTGCGGGTCGGTGAGCGACCCGAATCATATGCGGAGTGACATGCGCTATGATAGGCTGCTCATCCAGCACAGGAACCATATGGCCAACCCATCGCTTTCGCACCTGAACACAACGGTTCATCTTTTGGCTCTCACCGAACTTCAGATGGCCCGGTTTGTCCGCACGCACCACTGGCCCTCGTATCGAGCCACACAAATTCTGCGCTGGATTTATCAACGGCGTCTTCGAACAATCATGGACATGACTGATCTCCCGATGCAGGATCGGGTTGCACTCTCGCAATCGGCCGCCATCGGGCGTTCGGAGAAGGTGACCGTGCTCCGCTCTCAAGATGGAACACGTAAGGTGCTCTTGACGCTCGAAGACGGAATGACGGTCGAATCCGTTTTGATCCCGGACGACACCAGGCTGACCCTTTGTGTATCGACCCAGGTGGGGTGCATGTTGGACTGTGGGTTTTGCCTCACCGGGCAGATGGGGCTGAAACGCAACCTCAAGCTTAATGAAATCATCGATCAAGTTCTGACCGCCCAAGACCTTCTGACGTCCGAGGAACACATCACGAATCTCGTATTCATGGGAATGGGAGAACCTCTCGCCAATGTGGAGGCACTCAAAGCCGCCGTGGCCGCCTTCACGAACAAACCCTGGGGCCTGGGATGGTCGCGGAGACGCATTACGGTCTCGACGGCAGGTCTAGCATCCCGCCTCTCGGAAATCGCCTCGCTAGGCGTGAATCTCGCCGTTTCTCTGAATGCTACCACGGAGGAACAACGCCGAGACCTGATGCCGGCCGCCAGTGACATCGCGCCCCTGAAATCGCTCCTGGCTGCTTGTCGACGGTACCCACTTGCGCCGCACCAACGGTTGACGTTCGAATACGTTCTGCTGGCCGGTGTCAACGATCTTCCAGCCGATGCTCGGCGCTTAGTGCAGTTGCTGGGATCCTTGCGCTGCAAAGTCAATCTGATCCCGTTCAATGAGTTTCCTGGAAGTCGATTCCATCGTCCGCCCGACAAAGACGTGATTCGTTTTCAATCTGATCTCCGCAAGGCGGGACTCGATGTGTATGTCCGTAGAAGTCGCGGGCGCGATGTCTATGGGGCCTGCGGACAACTTGGTGATGTCTCCGACAGCCAACCTCCCGTTACCTTGACAGCTATCGAAACCCGTTGTTAGCATACCGTATTCAACCTCCATTATGATCAGGCCGATGATTACACGCACGTGGTTTGCCTGCCTGGCAGGGATGCTCCTGATCCTGGGCTCCCACTCCATCTCCATGGGGGCCGACCCCAACGAATATATCCTCTCCAACGGCATGAAGGTGCTGCTGATCGAAGTGCCGAAAGCCCCGGTGGCTACGGTTCAGGTCTGGTACAAGGTAGGCTCCCGCAACGAAGTCATGGGGCGTGCGGGCCTCTCACATATGCTCGAGCACATGATGTTCAAAGGGACGGCCAGGTATCCAAAAGGCTCTTTTTCCCGCATCATCCGGAAGAATGGAGGGATTGACAACGCCTTTACGGGACAGGATTTTACCGCCTATTTTGAAAATGTGGCGGCTGACCGCGTCGGGCTTGCCTTGGAACTAGAGGCCGACCGGATGCAGGGGTTGCTGCTCGATCATGGTGAGTTCCAGACTGAGCGCGACGTCGTGAAAGAGGAACGCCGTTTGAGATCAGAGGATGACCCACAAGGCGCCCTAGTGGAGGCTTTGTTTGCTCAGGTCTTCATGAGCCATCCCTATCATTGGCCGGTGATCGGCTGGTTCGCAGATCTCGATGCGATGGCGATCGAGGATTTACAGCGCCACTACGACACCTTCTATTCGCCCAACAATGCCACGTTGATCGTAGTGGGCGACATCAAAACCGACTCACTCCTTCCCATAATCAAACGGCTATTTGAGCCGATTCCCCGAGGCCCATCGCCGAAACAAACTTTGCCGCCCGAGCCGGAACAGCGCGGCGAACGTCGGTTTCTTCTCAAGCGAGAAGCACAGGTCCCGTTCGTGATGATGGGATTTCGTATCCCAAATTATTCGAGCGAGGACAGCTACGCCCTGGACCTCCTCGAGTCGATCCTCTCGCATGGGAAGAGCTCCCGTCTTTACCAGAGTCTGGTCTATGACCAGAAAATGGCGCTCGCAGTCGGTGCAGACTACAGCTTGCTGCAAACCGATCCCGGCCTCTTCTATTTTTATGCGGTGATCAATCCTGGAACAAAGGTCGAGACTGTAGAAGAAGCGCTCCAACGAGAGGTCTTGCGTCTTCAGAATGAACCCCCATCGGAGCTGGAACTCCAACGAGCCAAAAACCAGGTGGAAGCGTCGCGCGTGTTTGAGCAAGATTCGAATTTTCGCCACGCCATGCTCATGGGACAAGCAGAGACCGTCGGCGCTGGGTGGCGACGTATCAATCAGTTTGTTGAACGTATCCGTGCGGTCACGGCCCAAGATATTCAACGTGTCGCGAAGCAGTATTTGACTCCTGAGAGTCGCACGACTGGGATTCTGATCCCCTTACCACCAAAACCGCCCGAATCGCCTCCCTCAGCGACCCATGATGGAAAGTCCTAGGACGACATGAATCACAACGCATGCCCTACGGGGCACTCCAATTACAGCCTCCGGTTTGTTCGAAGGCGATTACTTCTTCAACCGATGTGCTGGGCTCTTGGTGCCGCTTTGTCGATGAGTATTCCCTTGGGAGCGACTGCTGCCGACCTCGCACCTGTTAAGTTCACCGCACCGAATGGGATGACAGTCGTCGTGTTGGAACAACATTTCCTTCCCATCGTGGAACTCCATGCGCTCATCAAAGCCGGCTCATCGCAGGATCCTCCGGAGAAGGCAGGTGTTGCGAATCTCTTGGCCAGCCTGCTCGATGAGGGCACGACATCACGATCGTCCAAGCAACTCGCCGAACAGATCAATTTTGTCGGAGGATCACTGGGCGCACAAGCTAGTGAAGATTTCACGACCGCGTCGGCCCGTATCCTGAGAAAGGATATTGACCTGGGGTTTACGCTTCTTGCCGATATCCTTCAGCGCCCGGCATTCCCCAAACAGGAATTTGAACGGATTCGATCACAGATCCATGGTGAAATCGCGAGCGACAACGATGACCCCGGTCATGTGGCGATGAAAGCCTTCAACCAGCTGGTCTATCAGACTCACCCCTATCGCTGGCCGGTACAAGGAACCGAGGAGACGCTCAACAAGATCACCTTGTCCGATATTCAAAGTTTCTACGCGAAAGAGTATCTCCCTAACCAAGTCATCCTGACCATCGTTGGTGACGTGACAGTCGAACAAGCGACGTCGCTCGTTCAGGTACATTTCGGGTCTTGGAAGAAAGGCCTTGCACCACATAGGCCTCTCAGGAAACCGCCCAGCGTCGAGAAGAAATCCGTCCAATTCATCGAAAAAGACTTAACTCAGTCTACTATTGTATTGGGTCATTCCGGAATTACCCGAACGAACCCTGACTTCTATGCGGTCACCGTCATGAATCATGTGCTTGGAGCCGGTGGATTTTCCTCGCGGCTGATGGATTCCATTCGTGACAAGCAAGGGCTTGCCTACGGCATCACAAGCCACTATGACGCGAGAGCCATGCCGGGATCATTCTGGATCAGCCTCCAGACTCGCACGGAGACCACCAACCAGGCCATCAGCAGTGTCTTAGCTGAGATGAAAGCGATCCGTGAGGCACCGGTGACCGACCAGGAGCTAGCCGAAGCTAAGTCGTTTTTGATGGGGAGCTTCCCGTTGCGACTGGACTCCACGGCGAAGTTGGCTCAAGTCTTGGGGCAGGTGGAGTTTTTCGGCCTCGGATTTGACTACTTCAGCCAATACCCCAAATGGATCGACCGAGTCACGAAAGAGGACGTGCAGCGCGTGGCCAAGCAATATCTCAACCCTCAGCTCTACGCCCTCGTGGTGGTGGGGAATATTACCAAAGCGAAAGTCCGTCACTAGCCAGGCGTGTGGACATCATCGAGATCTATGCGCGACGTTAGGAACGAAGCACCTATGCAAGCGACTGTTATTCAAGACAAGCTTCTTCGACTTCGAACCGTACTCACAGAGTTGGGTTCCGTGGTTGTTGCCTATTCCGGTGGAATCGACAGCACCTTCGTACTCAAGGTTGCGCATGAGCAACTTGGGGAAAAAGCGATCGGCATCACGGCCGTCTCCCCAACATTCCCCGTACTGGAACTCGAAGCAGCCAAGCGAGTCGCTCATGAAATTGGCGCCCGGCATGAACTGGTGCAAACGGACCAACTGGCGATTGACGATTTCGTCAAGAATGACGCCAGCCGGTGCTTTCACTGCAAAACAGATTTATATCAGCTGCTTGGGAATGTCCGAGAATCAAAGAACGCCGCGTACGTCGTGGATGGCACCAATCTGGACGACCTGGGTGATGATCGTCCAGGTATGAAGGCGGCACGGGGATTGGGCGTCAGGAGCCCTCTTGTCGAGGCCGAGCTGTCAAAATCCGACATCCGCATCCTGGCCAAGGAACTTGGTCTCTCGAACTGGGACAAGCCTGCAGCAGCCTGCCTGTCCTCACGAATCCCACGGGGAATGCCAATCACACTGGAAAAACTGAGCCGGGTGGAAGAAGCCGAAGCCATGCTTCAACGTGAGGGGCTCCGCCATTTTCGAGTCAGAAACCACGGCGATATCGCCAGAATTGAAGTGGCGCCCAATGATCTCCCCTGGATCATTGAACCGGCTCGGTGCACACGAATCACTGCACGGCTGAAAGAACTGGGGTTTCAGTTTGTGACTGTAGATCTGGATGGGTATCGTCCAGGGGGAGTCAGCCTGAGCTGACTCCCCCTGACGATCACGATGGGAATCGCTTAGCGCTGTTGTGATCGAGAAAGAGCCTCAAGCGCTTCGTCGGCGAACTTCCGTTGATCAGCTTCCGTCAAACTCCGCTGCACAACCTTTTCCGCGACCATCAGTGCCAATTCCGTGGTCTGGGTACGAATGTCCTGAAGGGCCTTGCGCCGTTCTTGCTCGATCTCCCGTGTGGCATCGCCTTTAATCCGCTCAGCGTCAGCACTCAACCGTTGCTCGTTTTCATCAAGCAGCCGCTGCGCTCGTTCTTTTGCCGCCGCAAGAATGGCCTCTGCTTCCTTACCCGCTGCACTGAGCTTCGCCTCATAGTCCTTCAGCCGACTCTCGGCCTCGGACCGATGACGCTCGGCCTGATCGAGGCTGTCCTTAATTTTCTTTTCTCGCTCCTCAAGGACACTGAGGATACCCGGGAATGCGTACTTATACAGGATAAACAATAAAATGCCAAACGAGACGACTTCCCAGAAAATCAGCGACGAGAAAAAGTGCGATTCAAACTGTGGCATACACGCGTTCGTGAAACGTCACACGTGACACGTCGGACGAGAATGATCTCTCGATAAACGAGCAACGAGTAACGGTTAACGCTCCCTGGTTATTTACGGAATCCCATGATGATAAAGGCTATGACCAAGCCGTACAACGCAATGGCTTCCACCAAAGCGAACCCGATCCACATATACTTCGTGACGCGTGCTTCCGCCTCGGGCTGACGTGCCACGACCTCGATCATCTTTCCAAAGATAAACCCGATACCGACACCCGCACCGGCAAACCCTGCCGCGGCACATCCCATACCGATCAACCCTGCTGCTGCTGAATCCATTATGTCTTACTCCTCTCTTGTCTAAACTGGCATGCGCTAATGCGCGTGCTCATCATGGCCATGTAAATGAAACGCGTCACCCAGGTAGACGCAGGTCAAGATACTGAAAATGTAGGCTTGAATAAACGCGATACCGAATTCCAATCCATAGATCGCGACCGTAAACGCAAAGGGCAACCATCCGATCAGCAACCCGCCGCCGATCGTGAGGCTGAACAAGACCGCGAGCATCACATGGCCCGCTGTCATATTCGCAAATAATCGAACCGCCAGTGAAACTGGTCGCGCCACCTGGCTAATGATCTCAATCGGAATCATCAAGGGCACCAACCATCCTGGTGTCCCTGGCGGAACCAGGATGCCGAGGAACTTTACGCCGTGTAGCATGAACCCCATGACCAAGCTCAACCCATAGACCAGGAACGAGAAGACGGCCGTCACGATAATCTGGCTCGTCACCGTATAGCTGCCTGGAATCAAGCCAATCAGATTACTGAAGAGGATGAACACGAAGAGAGTGGCAACCAGGGGGAAAAATCGCATACCCTCCTTCCCCATCGTGTCCAGGATCATGCTGCGAATGAAATCCACCATCATCTCTGCCAGACTCTGCAACTTACCCGGGACCAACTTCCTTGCAGACCCTGCCATCACCATGAGCACCGCCGCGACCAGCACGACGATCCACATAAAGACAACGGCCTTATTAACGGAGATATCCCATCCGCCCAGCGAAATGGGAATCCAGTTCTGAAGCTCGAATTGATGAAGGGGGCTTTCTTCCACGATGTTCTCGTCTGTCCTTATAGGGTTTTAGTTATGGAAACGTCAGCCTGAAACACTACGTCTTCGGCCACCGTTGAATCGATCGATACGCATTTCTCATCCCTGCCACGATCCCCATCAAAAGCCCGATAATCATGCACCATGGCGTCGAGTCGAACACATACGTATCACAGACCCACCCCAATGCTCCTCCCACAATCAAGGCAGCAAGGAGATCAGTTGCGATCCTGATCGCTTGGCCGAGCCCCGCATATAAGGGATCTTGTGAAGGGGCCATCCTGAAACCCATGGGGGGCAGAGCACACAGTCACAACTCTGCCGTTGATGGGCGAGCAATTTAAGCAAAGGTCTGCTTGGAATGTCAAGCCGTTAGACATCTATCCCCCTAGAAATCTCTGCGGTATAGTGAGCCGACACTATTTTGCACTACTGACTTAGGGCATCCCCAATCCATGCGACAAGCTATATCATCAAGTTTTTTGCATGGCTCCCCCTCACCGCTTATCGTCACTCGTCCCTGTCCATCAGTCACCCCCTTGGAGCTGTATGCCAACATCGCTTCGACCGGGCAGCCGTCTTTTCTATTGGAAAGTGCCGGTGGACGATCAATGGGGCGATATTCGTACTTCTCCACAAACCCCTATTACCGGGTGTCTGGAGCGGGCAGCCACCTGACAGAACAACCGACATGGAGCCACAGCCTGTCAGGACTAGCTCCCTTTCAGAGATTAGCTCAACTGTTCGCCGACCAGCGCATCGCTCGCCCTCTCGATGCTCCTCCGTTTTTCGGAGGGGCCGTGGGGTACCTCAGCTATGATCTCGTTCGCCAATTTGAGACATTACCGTCGCTCGCCTCAGCTCATCCCATCGTTCCTGACTTGGAATTCGCATTTTTTGATCTCGTCGCAGCCGTCGACCATACGTGCAACCATCTGGTACTGATGTACTGTCCGCCACTGACACGATTTTTAGGTGAGTCGCGAGAACAACTTTTCCGTGAAGGAAGGGACCGGCTTGCTGCCTTCGAAGCCCTCTTGACGCAGCCGGACGCGGGCACCGCCCATCCGGATGATCTGGCCCCTCTTACCTTCACACCGGAGCAGGAACGATCAGCCTATATGCAGAGTGTCCGCCGGTGCCAGGATTACATCGCCGCCGGCGACATTTACCAAGCAAATCTCTCACACCGCTTCGCCGTCAATTGCGCAGCACTCCGTCAAGGACCGCTGCAAGCCGATCTCTCCGCCTATCGTCGCCTACGGACGCTGAACCCTTCGCCCTTTTCTGGACTACTTCGGCTCGATACCATCCGCCTCATCAGCTCATCACCCGAGCGCCTTGTTCGCCTTGAGGGTCGTCGAGCGGATACCAGGCCGATCGCAGGAACCAGACCCCGAGGGAAAACACCGTTCGAAGATGAACGACTCGTCGCGGAACTGCAGGCCAATGAGAAGGAGCGAGCAGAACACATTATGCTCGTCGATCTCGAGCGTAACGATCTCGGTCGTGTCTGCCGATTTGGGAGCCTCCGGGTCGATGAAGTCATGACCTTGGAGCAGTACTCGCATGTCAGCCACTTGGTGTCTCATATCGCCGGTACGCTCACGGAGCAGGCGACCGGATTCGATCTACTCAGAGCCATGTTTCCAGGAGGCACGATCACCGGCGTTCCGAAGATCCGCTGTATGGAGATCATTGAGGAATTAGAACCGGTCCGCCGCGGTCCCTATACCGGCTCCATGGGGTATCTCAGCTGGAGTGGTGACCTTGACTTCAATATCCTGATTCGTACGCTCACGATGATGAATGGGACAGGCTATCTCCAGGTCGGCGCCGGCATCGTGGCCGATTCCGACCCGGCACGCGAGTACGAGGAAACCATTCATAAGGCCCAGGCTTTTTTCAGCGCTTTTGGGTAGCACGATGTGGATCTACTTGAACGATCGATTTGTGCACGACCACGAAGCCGTCATCTCCGTCTTCGATCATGGTTTTCTCTACGGCGATGGAGTCTTTGAAACGATGCGCTCGTATGGCCCTCGCCTCTTCATGCGAGACCGCCACCTATCACGACTATTTCAGTCCGCTGACGCCATCGGCATCAAGATTCCGACTCCTCTCGCACAGTGGGCTGATATTCTACATGAAGCCCTGGTGCGCAACGAGGTAGGAAATGATCACCAAGACGCTTATGTGCGAATCACGATTTCGCGTGGAGTCGGAGAGATAGGGCTGGATCCGGCCCTGTGCTCCTCGCCGACCGTTGTCGTGATGACCAAGCCTCTGGTACCTCCGGCATCTTGCCTCTATGACCACGGCGTCACCGTAAAGGTCGCATCGACCAAGCGTAACCTGCCGAGTGCCCTCCCACCGCGAATCAAGACCACCAATTTTCTGAACAACATCTTGGCCAAGCAAGAGGCCATCGCAGGGAACGCGTTCGACAGCCTTCTGCTCAATTGGGAAGGACACCTGACCGAAGGCACAACGAGCAATCTCTTTTTCGTCCGTGATGGCCGGCTGAGCACGCCCGCCTTGGACTGTGGCCTCCTCAATGGCATCACCAGACAAGTCGTAATTCAATTGGCCGAAGAACTCCACCTACCCTTCGAGGAAGGGTATTTTACCGTTGACCAACTCTATCAGGCCGATGAGTGCTTTTTGACCAACACCAGTATGGAAATCCTGCCGGTGGTGGCGGTCGACAACAGGCGAGTGGGAAGTGGAGCGCCAGGCCCTCTAACCCGCAAGCTACAAGCGCGGTTTATTCAGTCTCGGGCCCGTCTCTCAGAACCTCCTACATCAAGCTGACGCCCCGATTCTCTGCCGTATAATCAGTCCTCATACAGCCGAGCAGCAGAAGACCCACAATTCCTTGACAGTCCATTAAAGACTGCTATCGTGTGACCATGCTGAATCACAAATTCCTATCCGTTTCCGCGTGCATGCGCACCAGCCTGGCAACTGCGCTCTTGCTGAGTGGTTGTCTACTGGATACAGTTCCATCTCTGCATGCGGAGATTTATCAGTACATTGACTCCAAGGGGACCATTTCTCTGACCAATGTCCCTTCTGATATCCGATATCGCCGAGTCGACATCCGCCCGAATCGACTACACCCGGCCATCTCCGAGCAGGAATTGGAGCCGATGATCAAGCGGTTTTCAAGGCAACATCAACTCCATCCGGCTCTTATCCGTGCCGTGATCAAGGCCGAATCAAATTTTGACCCCCGCGCCGTTTCACGATCCGGTGCGATCGGGTTGATGCAGTTGATGCCGCGGACCGCACTCCAGTTGGATGTTCGAGATCTGTATGATCCCGAAGACAATATCGGTGGAGGAACCAAGTATCTCCGTCAACTATTGGATCGATTCCGAGGGAATCTCCCTCTCGCGCTTGCGGCCTACAATGCCGGAGAGCACGTGGTTGACCGGTACCGCACCCTTCCACCGATCGATGAAACACGCCAGTACGTCCGCAAGGTCCTTCGGTACTACCGAACCTTCCTCTCACATGACCTGGAGTCGACCGGTCATGTCATCCCGTCTTCGGGGTACGCCATGGCACCAGTTTCCCCCGAGGTTTCAAACCCACCCGCTCAGTAGTTCGATCCGTGAGACGCAGTCGGCTATGCGTCTTCCATCCAGGGCGTCGCGTCCCGGGGAAATCGGATCGGTAGTGGGCGCCGACGCTGTTCTCCCTCCACAAGGCCGCTTCCGCCACACAACGCGCCACTTGGACCATGTTCTTCACCTCGAGATCAGCTCTGCTCGAAAAGGATCGAGAGACCATCCGTTCCCATCGAGCAAGTTGAGCCGTAGCCCGAACCAATGACTCCCGCGATCGGATCAACCCGACCTGTCCCCACATGATCCGACGCAAAGAGTTTCGCACCTTTTCCACATCCTCAAGTCGATCACCGTGGCCACGTGGTAAGGGTTCACGTAACTCGATCATACTCGAGGTTGAGCCGCGAGCAGCCGACGCGATGGCGGCCACGCCAGCCCTCATTCCAAATACAAGCCCTTCCAACAAGGAGTTACTTGCCAACCGGTTGGCCCCGTGTACACCACTGCATGCCACCTCTCCGGCCGCAAACAAACCCGGCAATGTGGTCGCTCCGTTGAGGTCGGTTGTGACCCCTCCCATCATATAATGGGCGCTTGGCGAGACCGGGATCCACTCTTCCGTAATGTCGATATCGTGACGAAGGCAGGTTGCATAAATCGTGGGAAAGCGACGTTTCACAAAATCTGATCCCAAATGCGTGACATCGAGATAGACATGCCGGGCACGCGTCGCCGCCATTTCCGCCCAGATTGCCCGTGCCACGATATCCCTCGGGGCCAACACACCGAGAGGGTGGTATCGTGTCATAAACGACTCACCCTTATTATTGCGTAGCTGACCACCTTCCCCGCGCATGGCTTCCGACAACAAGAACGGTGGGCTTGATGGCAGATAGAGTGACGTTGGGTGAAACTGGACGAACTCCATATCTTGCAATTCCGCCCCTGCACGAAAGGCCATCGCCATCCCATCGCCTGTGGCGTTGGGAGGATTCGTCGTCCTGGCAAAAACCTGGCCGGCGCCACCGGTCGAAAGGACAACTGCCTTTGCGGGAATGATGAATTGCTCCCCGGAGTTTTCGTCAAGGACCACTGCGCCGCAACATCGCCCTCCCTCGACGACAAGATCGACTGTAAAATGATAATCCAAGCGGGCAATCCGCTGTTGTCGAACCGCCTGTGCCATAAGGGCTCGGACCATCTCATTTCCCGTTGCGTCGCCTCGCGCGCGAAGAATGCGGTTACGGCTGTGGGCTGCTTCCCGCGTAAAAGCAAATTTTCCGCCGGCCTTGTCGAATTTCGCCCCCCACTTGATTAACTCCTGAATTCGATCCGGCCCTTCTTCCACCAGCACACGTACGGCCTCTCGACGGCACAGCCCATGGCCCGCCTTCACCGTATCCGTCAAATGGATGGCGACATCGTCCTCTTCACTCAAGGCAACGGCAACGCCACCTTGTGCAAAGATCGAATTGCTCTGAAGTGGATGGCCTTTGGTGAGCATGATCACTCGCCCGACCCGGCAGAGCTCCAAGGCCGCACGAAGCCCGGCAACTCCGCTGCCGATGACAAGAAAATCTGCTTCCGGCACAGATCGCGGCATGGTTTATCGTGGGGGAGAGGACGGCTCGGATAACATCTGCTTGGTCTGCATCCCGAAGGGCAAATCACCCTGCGCCCCACGCAAGAGAATCGAGTGCGTTCCGACCCATTGCAATCGGGCATGGCCACGCTGCCGGGTGCCCGTGTCATTGGCGTCTTTTTTCCATGTCCCCTGCCAATTGACGAGCACATCGAAGGCGTCCTTTGCCAGCATGACCCGCTCGATCCTGAACTCAAGCGTAATCGCATGAAACGCCTCAAAATCCATCTCCGCTTGTCGTTGCAACTCTTCTGTCGCATCAAGAGGGGATAGCATCGACCGAAACCCTGCCCGATCCTTTCGCTCATACGCGCTTCGGAGGGATTCCAAAGCCTGATCAAGACGAAGCAGTCGCTCATGCTCGGCGGGGTACTGAATCGTCTTAGACGGACAGCCTGTGACAAGAAAGGTCAGCAAGAAAAGCCATCCCACATGCAGAGTCGGTGAAAAACTGGCGCGCCGGGCAAACATAAGAAGGGCAGTATACCATAGGGGAAAAGCGCGCCGTGAGCTTGCATTTTTCAGAAAAAGCTTTTAGACTCCCCCCTCTTTGGAGATACTAAGCATGTCAAGCGTCTTGAAGAAACGACGGAAGAAGATGCGCAAGCACAAGTACAAGAAGTTGCGCCAACGTCAAAAGTTCCTTCGCCGGAAAAGCTAAACTCAGCCTGCGTGGCGGGAGGACAAGGCCGTGTCCGAGGGTAAGGGCAAGAAAGTTCGAATCCGCGTACGGACGGTCAGTTGTACCTACGTGGGAGACTTCCTGGTCCCCCCGATGCGAAATCGCGTCTCCGACGCGATTAACGAAGAGGCACGTCTGTTCATTAGCCTCACCGATGTGCTCATCAACGAGAAGGAGCAGTCGGATTTTGTCGCAGTCAACAAGAACCTGATCGAGTCAATCGTTCAGATTTAGCCGAAACCATCCCCCACCTCCCGTCACTCCGATATCGTGTAACAAGGCTGACCTGACCGCTCAATGCCATAGTCAACCGAACCACCTGACGTGCAATGGTGATCTTTAAGCGATTCCTGCCGTTCGTTCGTCCCTACGTCCCTCGCCTGTTGCTGGCCGGCCTTCTCGTGACTGGAGTGGCTCTCATCAACCTCACCTTGGTCCGACTGGCTGGAACGCTCTGGGACGTGATCACCGTTCAGCATGATGCTGACAAGATGACAGGCTCCATTGGGCTGTTTCTCGGCCTGGTGATTCTCCAGGGACTCTGCTCGATGGGCCATAGTTACCTCACCGCCTGGGTCTCCCAGACTGTCGTCGCTGATTTCCGCAAACATCTCTTCGAGCACCTCCAAAAACTGACGCTCAGCTTTTTCGCTCGCCGACGCACAGGAGAATTACTCTCCCGGTTGATGTCCGATGTCACGGTCATTCAATCCCTCGTCACGGAAACTCCCATCGATGGAGTCAAACAACTCGTGACTTTCGTCGGCGGCATTACGTTCCTCCTCTTGATGAACTGGCAGCTCTGCCTCCTGATTCTTGTCCTGCTCCCGTTGTTGGTGGTCGTCTCTAAAATGTTTGGTCGACGGTTGAAATCCCTGTCGACCGCGATTCAAGATCACACGGCTGCACTCAGCACCCTGACCGAGGAAGTCATTTCCGGCATTCGCATCGTCAAATCATTCGTCCAGACCGGACGGGAGCGGACCCGGTTTGCCGATCAGGTCGAGCAGACACTGCACCTGACGCTCCGTCGAGCCGGCATTATGGCCGTCTTCATTCCGGTCATCAGCCTGCTGACATTCTCATCGGCCACCGCCGTCCTGTGGTACGGAGGTCGCCAGGTCATCGACGGTGCGGTCACGCCAGGTGAGCTCTTTGCGTTTGTACTCTTTGCCGGCATCTTGATCGGGCCCTTCAGCTCAGCGGCCAAGATCTTTACCCAGATCAAGGAAGCCCAGGGTGCGACACAGCGAGTCTTCGAGATCCTGGATGCCCAGCCAGATATCGACGACCAACCAGACGCGCACCCGCTCGGAACAATCGCAGGCCACGTGCGGATGGAAGACGTCACCTTTAGCTATGACACCCGTCATCCAGTACTGGTTCACCTGTCGTTTGAGGCGAAGCCTGGCGAATTAGTTGCCTTCGTCGGGCCAACCGGCGCCGGGAAGACCACGGTGATCAATCTGCTGCATCGGTTCTACGATCCAATAGAAGGGCGCCTGACCATCGATGGACGAGATCTGCGGGACGTGACCCTGGATAGTTGGTATCGGCAAATCGCGTTGGTGCCACAAGAAACCATCTTGTTCGGAGGTACCATCCTCGACAACATTCGCTATGGGAACAGAGAGGCGAACGAAGCCACTGTGGTAGAGGCAAGCCAAGCGGCCCATGCACACGACTTCATCACGAACTTACCAGATGGGTACCAAACCGTGGTGGGCGAAAAGGGGGTCAACCTGTCAGGCGGACAGCGCCAACGAATCGCGATCGCTCGAGCCATTTTGAAGAATCCTCGCATCCTCTTACTCGATGAGGCCACCTCATCACTCGATACCGAATCGGAACGCCTGGTGCAGGAAGCCCTCCAACGCCTCATGGAAGGCCGCACGACATTCGTTGTCGCCCACCGGTTATCAACCATCCAACGTGCCGACCGAATTCTGGTTTTGGACAAGGGGCAGTTGGTAGAAGAAGGCACGCATACCCAATTGATGGAGCGAAACGGGCTATACCACTACCTCTACACTATCCGGCTCAACGAGCCGACGACCTGAACAATCGCTGCAGCCTCATCCCAACCAACTGACCTGTAGCACCCTTGAGACGTTCTGGTTGAACGACCCGACACGCCCCCAACATGATCTTGAAGCACGGTATAATCACCGTGTCATGTCCCTCCTTCACTACTGTAGGATTTTCCTTCTCCTGAGCTGTTCGTCATGGCCCACCATGGCGCAGGCTGTGGAGATGGTCCCCGCCGAGGTAACCGTATGGGTTGAATCAGGCTCAGCCGTCGCGACCAGCCCGCTCAGTGGGCGGAGGGAAATACCGTTGGGTGTGCAGGAAGTGGTGATCAGTTCGGGTGCAAGCGGGCTCAACGGCATCGTCGTGACATCTCGTCGCCTCTTAGGGTTTTCCAACCGTGCTCTGACCTGGGTGAAGATAGAACTGGGCGTGAACGAGAAAACCTTTGAGCGGAAGATCCTCCCCACCTTCGCTCTTGTTAGAACGAACCACAATCTATACGGATTCCGTGGCGTCAACGGTCTATGGCTCAAAGAAGCACTGGGCGTACGAGAACAAGTGCACCGATTTTACAGCAACGACTATGGAGCGGTCTTCATCACCAATGAACGCGTGGTCGGATTCACCCCACTCCTCGGAGGCTTCGCCTCGAAACCGTTGAACATGCATGAACAAATCGTGGGAGTAGACAACGATAATGGGCTCATTCTGGTTTCCACCACCAGACGCACACTCGTCCTAGGTAGCCGGTTAAGCGGGTGGGAAGAGTTCGAATGAGTCACCCCATATTGACGACCTCACAAGATACCTGTTCCTTCTGCCCTTTAAACTTTACCTTCCTGTAACGTCCCCCTAACTCCAACGCAATGGGGCCCTGATAGCCTGGGGCACTACTAAAAATTAAAAAGGAGGAGCAGATGGTAACAGTCGGCAACTTGATGCAGACAGAACCGGTGACAGTGGAAGCCGGCACGTCGGTCATTGAGGCAGCGAAACTCATGAGGGCCTGCAATGTAGAAAGTGTTTTGGTGACGCACAAAGCGAAGATCATCGGCATCGTCACCGAGTCTGACATCGTCAAGAAATTCGTGGGAGCTGAGAAGGCATCGTATTTTGTGGCGGTTGATGCCATCATGAGCAGCCCGATTCCCGGTATCGAGGAGCGGCGGCCATTGACGGAAGCCGCCGACTTGATGGACAAGCATCGCACGCTCCACCTCGGAGTGACCAAAGGGGGTGCGCTCATCGGTCTGGTATCGGTTCGAGACTTTCTCAGGCCCGTCTCCATCGACGAGTTCTAAGCCCCCTAACCGACTCGCCTCATCGGCCATGCGACGGGCATGGCCTCTTCGATCATTGTCCGGTTGATGACAGCTCTACGACCACTTTGCCGATGTTGGTATGTTGCTCCAGCATCGTGTGGCCGGCACGAAGATTCTCAACAGTCAGACCGTTCAGCACCCGATTCGCCGTGGCACGCATCCTACCAGACTCAATTAAATCCTTTACCTCACTCAAGATCTTTCCCTGTGACTCCATTCGATAGCCGAACATCGACTTCGTAAACATCAGCTCCCAGTGGAGACTCACGGCTTTTCGTTTAAAGATCGAGATATCCAGTCCATCGGCATCATCAATAAGCCCGATCTCACCGAACGGCGCGATGATTTCGGCCATGTTGGCCCAGTGCTGAGCGGAATGAGTCGTGCTGAAGATGCCATCGACAAACTGAATCCCCAGCGCTCGGATGTCCGAAACGAAGTTCTGGTGTGACACGACGTGATCAGCACCAAGAATAGCAGCCCACTGCTTACTCTCCGGTCGAGAAGCCGTGGCAATAACCGTCATTGTGGTCATTAATTTGAGCAACTGGACAGCCTGCGATCCGACGCCTCCAGCGCCGCCGATGATGAGCACTGCCCTCCGCTCAGCTCCCATGAGACGCATTTTTTCGAACAACATCTCGTAAGCAGTCAGGCTCGTCAGCGGAAGAGCTGCTGACTCAGCAAACGAAAGATTCTTGGGTTTCAAGGCCACGAGCCGTTCATCCACGAGTTGCCTAGTCGCATAACACCCCGCCCGGTTGAGGTCCCCGCTATAGAACACCTCGTCCCCGACCTTGAAGTGCGCTGCCTCGTTGCCAGCCGCTCGTACAATCCCTGCAGCATCCCAACCAAGAATCACCGGTTGACCATCTGTCCCGGATCGTCGCGAACGGATCTTGTAATCAATCGGATTCAACCCAATAGCTTTGACCTCAACCAGAAGATCACGGCCAGTTGGAATGGGATCCGGCAGTTCCGTCGACTGAAGATTGAAGGCATCCAGCGTATGTGCCTGTGTGTAGCCAAGTACCTTCATTGTACCCCCCTGCCATGGTGATCGATTGGCTCGGCAACCAAGTCCGGCCATGACTGTGCCAAACTAGAAACTGAGGTAACAGAAACTCTGTCGATTTGAACTGAAACACAAAGGCGCAGGAAATGAGTCGATCTTATTTCACCCTGGAGAACTCGGCGGGGATTCTGATTTCCTTGCCGTCTTGGAGGTTCACGACAAACACGGAGGCGGCGTTCGGATCGAATTGCTCGTAGGCGAAGAGAGCCGTAAATCGAGACCGATAGGCAGGACCGTTCGTTTCATTTTTTCTTCCACGCTCGGCTTTGCCGATGTCGATAGCCTTGATCCGTTTCGACCCTTGCTGCAGCTCAATCAGCGCACCCTCGGCGAAGTACTCGTCGTCGCCGCAAAGCTGCACCTCGATCTCCATGTTCGGCATGTCCATCACTTTCTTGATGAACTCTTCCGGCATACGGATGTCTGTTTTGCGTTTCTTCGATTCCGCGGCCTCCTGGCGGCCGAATGCTTCAAGCCGGTACCGTTTCGTACGGAGAACGGCGCTTGCTCCGCAGGGATCTGTTTCAGGATCGGCACCGACACGGGTCGCCAACGACGCTTGCTGAAGGACCTTCTTCACCTCGTCCTGGGAATTGGCTTTTTCCATCGGAGTGCGCCCGATTTCGAGCGTCTTGTGGGCCTCTTCTGAGGACAAATTTACATCGATCGCCCAGGCAGAATGAGCCCCTATTGCCAGGATTCCCATCAACCCAACGACCAATCTGATCAAACCACCAAACGTCATGGGTTCAGGTTCTCCCTCATGTAGACACAGTCCTGCTAAACAGACCTATCCTCTTGATGGGAGCGCATTGTAGGGGAACCGCCCTGCCTTTGCAATCACACCGCGAAGCGATGCCAGTTCGCATAGGGTTTGCGGTGATATAACTCCTCGATATCGAGCGCATTCGGATACCCAACTGACTGCAACAGGCGAGCGACGAGTTTCAGCGGTAGACCCACTACGGTGGTATAGTCGCCGTCGATCCGCTCCACGAGGTCTCCGCCAAGTCCTTGGATCGCATAGGCTCCGGCTTTTCCCAATGATTCCCGGGAAGCAAGATATCGGCTATAGACATCTTCAACATCCGCTTTCATGGTCACGTGTGTTGTGGCCGCCTCAACTCTGTCAATCCCTCGCTCATGACAGCAGATTGCAACCGCCGTATGGACATGATGGCAGCGACCGGCGAGCCGACTCAGCATGGTGCGGGCGTCCTGAAGATCGAGAGGCTTCCCCAAGAGTTGCCCATCAAGTTCAATGACGGTATCACTGCCAAGAATGAAGTCTTGCAGACGAACCTGGGCGACGCAGCGGGCCTTTTCACGAGCGAAGTGCTTGGCCTGTTCGAGCGGCAACCATCCCGCCATCGGATGTTCAGGGAACTCGGATGTGCATACTTCGAAATCAACACCGAGCAGGGCAAGAAGTTCCTTACGCCGAGGTGAACCAGATGCGAGTACTAGCTGCATCGTGACGCCAGAGTTTCGGCCATATCGACTGATTCATCGCATGGAAGGACCACTCCACTCTGGGGTCTTATGTTAAATGCCTCGAGGATGGACTGGAGTTCCTCAACAGACGATACACGTACCATCTGGGCCCGAAGCGAAGCAGCATGGGGAAAGCCTTTACAATACCATCCCAAATGCTTGCGCATGCGATAGAACTGCTTGTGCCCAAAGATTTCCACAAACTGCTTGGCATGTTCGAGCAGAACGGCAAAGCGCTCGTCTAGCGAAACATTGCTGAGCGACAAGCCGGACTCAGGCCCTCTCTCGCTACTCGATTGCCCCCGGACCCACTCCTTGGGGCGAAAGAACCAGGGAGCGCCAAGCACTCCACGTCCCACAAGAACACCATCAACACCGGTTTCACGAACCCGCCGTGATATGTCCTCGAGACACTGAATGTCGCCGTTCCCCAACAGCAATGTTCCGGTTCCTTGTACCAATGAAGCCGCTCGGGCAATCGCCGACCAATCGGCTACTCCCCGGTACATCTGTTTCAACGTCCGTCCGTGCAGGGAAATGACCGTCGGCTGTTCCATCAATAGCTGCTCGACCCAGGCCTCCACCGTCACGGATTCATATCCCAGTCTGGTTTTGACGGAAACCGGAAGCGTCTCCCGTCGGCTGACCGGTTGCGCACCACGCTGTCGGTTCATCCGTTCAAAAACTTCGACACGTGCAGGTTTGAAGCCGCCTTGTTCGAGGGTCTGCCCGCCTGCCCAATCGTCGATGCCGCGCTTGGCCGCCTGGATCAGCGAGCGCGCCAGTTCGGGCGTGCGGATGAGGCCGGCGCCGGATCCCGACGCCGCGACACTCTTGGAGGGACACCCCATGTTGATGTCCAACCCATCGAATCCCAATTCGCAGACCGCTTGTGCTGCTAAATAGAAAAGCTCCGGATCATTCCCGTAGAGCTGCGCGACGATCGGGCGCTCAATCTCGCTGTACCGGAGTGTTTCCAAATGGATTTCCGGAGCGCGGCACACGTCATGAACATGTGTAAACTCCGTGAACGTCACGTCCGGCCTTCCGTGAGAAGCAATGACGGACCGGAAACAAGCGTCGGTGACACCGTCCATCGGGGACAGTCCAACAATCGGTCGAGGAAGGTGCTGCCAGAAATTCATGTCAGCTCATTGCGCAGTCGGGATTGGTTCGTTCGCAAGGCGATAGGCCTGACGGAGCCCCTCAGCTTCTACTGCAGCCAAATCCCCGACGTCGGGGGCCACTTCATAGACGAATGCGACAAATCGATCCACTTTCAACAAGAAGAAATCATACAGCTCTGCGATCGGCTGAGGGTCACGGAACCAGAACGCCACAAATCCCTCCAACGCAACCCCTCGTTCACGAAGCCGACGGCATGATTCCACGAACATATCCGCAATCTCACCGCTCCAGTGTAGGATTTCATAGGGGAGATACAGAGAGTGATAGAGGTCTAGCTCGTGGGTGTATCCCGGATCCTCATTCCACTCCGGCCCTCTTGGCTCCACCTTGCCCAGTAGAACGTGAACATAGCGCTGGTAGGCTTCTTCCATCGTCCCCCTGCTCGATGCGGATGCCGCTGACCCTAGCACCGCTTTCGATTCACACATAGGGACGGTCTTCTCGTTGTGATCTCCCTTTTGGAAGACCGCCGCATAGCGTCGGGAGAACGCAGCAAATTCGTCCACGATCATTTCTGCTGGTTTCGTATCCACTTCCAAGGCCAGCCCCCTTAAGTTGGCGAGCCGTGGATGGCACAAAATCTGATCAAGCATCTCGAACAAGACCGGCGGAATGGGGGCTGCATGGGCATCTGTCCAGGCCGGCAATGCGGTCTCATCGGCACGTGGTACCCGTTGACTTAGATGCGCTCGGATTGACTCATGGATATCAAGGCCCGCAACATGAATCTCAACAACACGATTCAACGGGAACGCATCGAGAAATGTCTCAACGAACCGCGGCAACGAGATCGTCCGATACGCTCCGGTGTAGCGATACACCGTCCACAGATGCCCCACATCAAGGACAAGGCCACATGGCGACTGGTCGCAAATCACCTGAAAAAACGTCGGGATGGACAAGGTTCCCGCGACAAAGTAGGTGAGCGGCGGCATTTCAAGCAAAAGCAACGGCCTGCTCCCATTCAGCAAACGACCTTGTTGGTCAAGCTGATATTGCACCGCGGTGGCATTTTCGGCCACCACCTCCGCACTCCCTCGTGTATAGAGCGGCGGCAGGTAGGTTCCATAGCAGTAGCCGGCGAAAACCTTGGCTGCGCATTCGTGATTGAGCCACGCACTCTGCAGAGCGTGGAGGTGTTCGCCCGCTTCACGTACGGCTTGTTGAAACAGTTCGGAATCCGTCACTCCGGGTTGCGTCATCCATAAGCCTTCCCCATGATACGTCAATCGTGCATCGCCGACTTCGCTCCTCGTCACCGCCAAGGTCCGCGTCGTATTCCGAAAGATTTCGAAGTACGCCGGTGGCACTTGACGTGCGAGTAGACTTCGCCGCAAGCTAGGCAAATCCGGGGAGTGGACATCGACAGACAACCCCAAACCATGCAATGGAATCGTCTCAACTCGACTCAGGAATTCTCGATGAGCAGGCTCTCCGCAGTCCATCTTTGGTCCTTCAGACAGGGCCACAATTCGCACCTAGTGTATGCCGGAAAACCATTGAATGACAAGGCGTTTAGCCCTTCATGGGCTCAGAGAACCTTCTGCTATACTTGGCATACATTGCGGCGGCCAGGCGAGCAGATTCGTGGGATGAGAGGACCTGGCTGAGCGATGTTGGAAAAGGACATTCAACGGCTGCGAGGGGAGGATCCGCAGACTATTCTGGTTGGACATATGATGACACCCGGCGTAGTCCAAATTCCCGGAGATATATCGGTCACCGAAGCGGCCTCACTGCTAGAACGCGAGCGGATGCCCTGTCTTTTGGTTAAAGATACCGAATGGCGTTTTGGACTCATGACTCCGACCGACATCGTCAAGAAGGTCGTGGCTCAAGGACTCGAACCAGATGATGTCGAAGTGCGGACCATCATGACACGTCCGGTCCAATTCATCGAGTATGATCGAGCCATAGAAGAGGCCTCTACCCTCATGATGTCCTCGGGAACCCCGATCCTCATCGTGACCAAGGAAAACCAACCGGTCGGTGTGTTGACTGCCCGAGACCTCGTGCTGTCACCCAAGCGATGTGTGGCTAATATTTCGGCAACCGTCAGTGTGATGGAGGGAGAGGGCGCGGGAACCGCCCATCAGAGCACCATCACCCAACTAAGCCATGCCGGTGCGTCGCTGATCTCTTCCGCCTTATTGTTACCCGGGGCCCGAGTTATTTTAGGCTTCTCTCTCTCTGAAACGATGAGTCCCCTCACGATCAGAGGGACCGTGTTGAATAACGCGGGCCTTGAGGCCGTATCGGGTGTAACCCGACCCATTTTGTCCACGCCGCCTGCCGTGGAAGTCCAGTTTCTGGATCTTTCCCCAGCAGATCAGTCTCGAATCAAAGCCTGGGTCCTCGGGCACCTTCCTCCCTCCCTCAGTTCATCGTAGACTGGTCCTGTTTGCATCAATCTTTGACCAGGATCCGATCCGCTGGTAAGCTTTCTCATTACTCACTTACAAGGACAATGATGACCAGCAAATCTGCATCGCTTCGCCCCCGCCCCGCCTTATCGCGAGAGGATATCCTCCAGCAGATCAGCCTATTACTCGATAGTCCGGAAGACGACCTCCATGCCGCACTCATGCGAGAGCTCATGACAGGACTGTTGAAGCTGCATGAGGCGCAGCTGGATCTCCTGGATGTCAAAATCGTCAACCGCGCGGTCAAAGAACTCCGCCATGCCTTCGGTGTATTCCATGGGTATCGCGACCGCAAAAAAGTGAGCATTTTTGGATCTGCACGGACTCCCTCCGACGATCCCAATTATCAGCTGGCCCACCAATTCTCCCAGGCCATTGTGCGAGCGGGGTTCATGGTCATTACGGGTGGTGCCGATGGCATCATGCGTGCTGCACAAGAGGGTGCGGGACGTGAGCACAGCTTCGGCGTCAACATCATGTTGCCGTTCGAACAAGGACCGAACTCGACGATCGCCGACGACCCGAAACTGGTCACCTTCAAGTATTTTTTCACCCGCAAGTTGATGTTCCAAAAGGAAGCCAACGCCATCGCACTGTTCCCCGGAGGGTTCGGCACACATGACGAGGGATTTGAAATCCTGACCCTCGCGCAGACAGGAAAGAGTGATCCCCAGCCGATCGTCTGTCTTCAGGCTCCCGGCTGTGACTATTGGGACGATTGGGCGGCATTCATCACCAGACAACTCCTGCGCCGCAAACTGATCAACGAGGAAGACCTGGCGCTCTTCACTATCGTGACCTCCGCCGATGAAGCCGTGAGCCACATCCTCCGCTTCTATCGGCGCTACCACTCCATGCGATTCGTGGGCAGGCAACTGGCCATGCGATTGAAACAAGCCGTCTCTACCGAACAACTCGAGCAAATTCGGGAACGCTTTTCCGATATACTTTCCGACGGAACTTTTGAACAGAGCGGCCCATTGCAAGAGGAACTCGATGAACCCGCCATACGAGAGCTGCCACGGCTCGTCTTTAACTTCAACCGACGCAGTGCCGGGCGGCTCCGCCACCTGATTCACCACCTCAACGACTTGTAAGGCACTCCGATTCCATGTACAGTTCCTGGCGTAGAACAACAGGCCAAGAGGTCCGCTCCCAAGTCTATGGCTCCCGTATCGACTGCTTCACCATTCTACGGTCCCCCTGATATCGTCCTGTACCACGCGGACTGCTTCGACGGGTTTGGAGCCGCCTGGGCGGTCTGGAAGAAGTTTCCGAACGCCAGATTTCTCCCCGTCAAACACGGCCAACCTCCGCCTCCCGATCTCAATGACCGTCGGGTACTGATCGTCGACTTCAGCTATGCACGGCCGATTCTGGAGACGATGGCCGTAGAAACGAAAGAACTCCTGATCTTGGACCACCATATCACCGCCGAACGGACCTTGGCCGGATTTCCCCATGCCTACTTTGACCAGACCAAGTCCGGAGCCGTTTTGAGCTGGGAATGGGCTCATCGAACGACGGCACCTTGGCTGCTTCAGTATGTGCAAGACAAGGACTTATGGACCTGGGCATTACCAGGCAGTCGTGAAATCAGCGCGGCATTGGCATCCTATCCACTCGACTTCACCGTGTGGGACGAATTTTCGCAATCGACACTCGAGCAGGAAGGGCGAGCCATCCTCCGCTATGAACAGGAACTCGTCGGGAAACTTGCAGCACAGGCGGTGATGGTCGCCTTCCAGGGAGAAGTCGTTCCGTCCGTCCAAAGTGCGATCCTTACGAGCCAGATCGGCGAGCGGCTTTCTCCGGAGTATCCGTTTTGCGTAATTTGGCACGATCGGGATGGCCGTCGCTATTTCAGCATGCGTTCGCGAGCGGATGGGACAGATGTGGGGGCAATTGCCGCCTCATTCGGCGGTGGAGGCCATACCCATGCCGCCGGGTTTTCAGTTCCATTGAGCCACGATGGATCCCCCCCAAGCGACCCGCAATTGCCTCGCTTGGTGACCGCTCGACACCAACACCTGTAACCGCGAGTCGTCGTGATCCCACTCCATGACGATAATCCGACCAGACTGCCCCCCCTCGTGACGATGGCGTTTATCGCCATGTGTTTCGCTGTGTTTGTCTATCAGAGCAATCTGCTGGAAGTGCCGGCTCAGCTCTTTGCCATTCAGTACGGTGCGATTCCATCCGTGATCTTCGGTACCGCCACCCTCCCAGAGGAAGCAGCCGTCGGGTTTCCCGCCGTCTTCACATTGGTGACGAGTATGTTTCTGCATGGGGGCTGGATGCACCTGCTGGGAAACATGCTGTACCTGTGGATTTTCGGGAACAACGTTGAAGACGCCATGGGCCATGCCAAGTTCGTCGTCTTTTATGTCCTCTCCGGTGTCCTGGCAGCGCTCAGCCATGCGTTCACCGATCCTTCCTCCGAGATTCCGATGGTCGGAGCCAGCGGAGCCATTTCTGCAGTACTGGGCGCCTACCTGCTGCTCTATCCACGCGCGCGTGTGTTGGTGATGCTCCCGGCGATCGGAATGACCCGGGTGCCGGCCGGCATCGTCCTCGGAATGTGGTTCGTGACTCAACTCGTCAGCGGAGGCATGAGCATAGGCTCCACAGGCGGTGGGGTTGCCTTCTTCGCTCACATCGGCGGATTTCTTGCGGGGATGGCGTTAATCGGACTGTTCAAGCGGAGGGACGTGCAGTTCTTTGCTCCTGGACGGTCAACCTGGGATCGATAGCAACGCAATCCAGACAAAGCCAACGCACGTTAAGCGGCATCCAACATTTCTCTCACTTTCCCGATTAACCCAGTCTGGCGATACGGCTGCTGCAGAACGAACCGCTGATTGATTCGGTGCTGTCGAATCGTTTCATCATCATAACTGGATAGAAACAATGCCTTCATCGTGGGCTGGAGGTCTAATAGCCGCCTGGCCAATTCACGCCCGCCGATTTCCGGCATGACCAATGGACTTACCGTAAGATGTACGATCCCCTGATACTGTTGCGTCAGCATCAGCGCCTCGACCGGTGAAGCGGCTTCCAGAACATGGTAGCGGTGCCGCTGTAAGACCGACTTCGCTAACTTCCGTTCAATTTCATCTTCTTCTACCAATAAGATGGTCTCTCCTCCCCTGGCTAACATGGACTTCGGGAGTGAATCCTCCTGTCCATCTGGGACGGATGAAGCAGGAAAGGACACGCGGACGACCGTCCCCTGCCCTGGCCGGCTCTCCACACCCAGCCGACCGCCATGTTGTTTCACAATCCGAAAGACAGCGGTCAGGCCGAGCCCGATATTCATTTCCTTCGTTGAGAACAACGGCTCAAACATGTGGGCTTGGGTATCTAGATTCATGCCGGTTCCGGTATCACTGATGGTGATCTCAACCTGGGACGTCGCCGCACCGACCTGAGTTGTTCGGGAGGATTTCGCCGGCGCTTCGATCGTCTTGACGTCGATTGTGAGCCGACCTCCATTCGGCATGGCATCCCGCGCATTCACCACCAGCTGAAAGAGGATGGTTTCCAGTCCCTCTCGATCGACTTCTACATGTGCCGCCTGGGAGTCCAACTGAACCCGCAACTCAATGTGCTCAGGCAGAAGATCGGCTATCATACCGCGCACGTCACCCAATACGGAATGGACCGACACCTTGTTCCGTTCCGAATCTCTCTCGAGATTGAGTGCAATGAGTTGTGCCGTTAGCGTGGCGGCTTGTTCTCCGACCTTGAATAATTCGTCGACCGTCCCTCGAAGCGGATCATGTTGTTGAAGGTGCGTCAACATGATCCCGGTCTGTTTCCCGACAGCCGAAAATAGAGATCCGAACTCCCCCGCAATTCTCGCTGCGACTCGGCCGACCGCCTCTAGTTTCTGCGCCTCCTGCAGCTGCCGTTCAAGCCCCTGCCGAGTGAGTTGTCCTTCTCGCAAATCTGTTTTAGCCTTGGTCAGATCTGACTTTAATGCGGCGATCCTGGCCTCCAATTCGGCCTTTGCGGTAGCCAAGTCCTCTTCTGTCTTCTTCAACCCTTCGACATCTTTCTGTAGGGAGTCGTTCTCTTTCTGGACGACCGCCGTATTTTCAAGAGCCACGCCATAGAAGACCGCCATCACGACCAGCACCGGGATACCCAGCAACTGTCCGGTCACCGGCGCTCCCGTGTTCAGAATTCCTTCATAGAGGACCACAGAGTATCCTGCGCTCAAGAGCAACGAGAGACCGAATAGATGACTGAGTCGCCGAACGGATGCCGCCAGCAACATGAGCACAAAATAGGTGATGTAGAGATCAGAGCGGGCATTCCCTGAGAGATAAATGGCAGCGGTCACCAGAATCGTATCGAGAGCCACCAGCATGGACCCAAACCAGGCGGCTTCAAATACGGTTCGAGGCAACATGGCCAGGGCAATGACCCCAAGCCAGAGTCCCAACACCAGACTATTGGTCGTCACTCGACTCAGGACGGGGTCGGCACCGAACAGCAGCTCATAGGACAAGATGATCGTGACCAACCCCTGAAGGACAAGGTAGCGCGATCCTGAGTCCGTCAGCATCCGATAGAGTCGGTCTGGGGCTTGATGAGAGCGAGATTGGGCCGGACGAGTTCCCATGCTAGATCTACCTCCAGAGGTGGAAATAGCCGGGAAACAGCAAATTGTGTGCCCTCCGCCCCATGTCGAATTCTTCGGTTTTTTGCCTGTGCCGTACGAGCTCGGACCGCTTCGGAACCATCAAGGGACAAAATCGAACGGACAGGGTTGGTCAGGAACGAACTTTTTTGAGGAAATAAATGTCGCTTTTGGCCTATGAAGGGGATGGAACAGCGGAGGGAGAGTTCTGGACTCGCGACAGGAATTGCTGAGCCGATGCGACTGCGATTTCTCTTTCTGGAGCCGTAAACGTCACATGACCCATCTTCCTTCCCGGGCGAATCACCCGCTTGCCATACAGATGCACCGAGGCGCCAGGGGTGGAAAAGGTTTCCCTGCCTCCCTCACCGGACATCATGACGGTCACCTCATCCCCAAGGAGATTCACCATAACGGCAGGGGACAGCAGTCTCACTTCACCCAATGGAAGACCGCACGTCACACGAACCTGCTGCTCAAATTGAGAGACGGTACAGGCATCCAAGGTGTAGTGCCCGGAGTTATGCGGACGCGGCGCAATTTCATTGATGAGCAGGCGACCGTCTTGGGCCTGAAAGAGCTCGATACAGAAGATTCCCACTCCCTGCAGCTCAGCCACCGCCCGAACGCTCAGCTCACAGGCGGCCTCGGCGTCACCGGAAGAGATGGACGCAGGAGCGACGCTATCCCGCAAAATCCCCTGCTCATGCCGATTTTCAACGACGGGATAGACACGAGTTTCGCCGTTTCCGGATCTGACCACGAGGACCGAGAGCTCTCGCACAAAGGTAACAACCTGCTCGGCGATCCACCGGACCCCGAAGGAGGGTGTACTGAGGATCTGCTCGAACTGCGGGATCTCTGAAGGCTGCCTGATCAGCCACTGACCTTTTCCATCATACCCACTTTTCGCCGTTTTACAGATCAGTGGAAGGCCGAGACGTTTGATCGCATGGTGAAGCTGATGGACCGACTGCACCTCAGCAAAGTCGGGAACAGGAATCGAACAGGACGACAAGAATTGCTTCTGAGTCAAGCGGTCTTGAAGGGTTCGCAGGACGGCACTCGAGGGACGCAGCGGTCGACGTTGCTCAAGCCATTGACAGAGCTCGACCGGGATATTTTCCCATTCCAGCGTCAGGGCTTGAACCGAATCGACGAACCGTTCACGGGTATCATGATCTGCGAAGGAGGTAGAGAATGATCGATCCGCAATCCGGTGGGCCGGTGCATCGGAATCAGGATCCCACACAGCAACCCGATAGCCCATGCGGCGAGCCGCTCCGGTGAACATCGCGCCAAGTTGTCCACCGCCAAGGACCCCTACCATAGACCCTGGCTCGAGTATTGGCTCCATCACGATCGCCGTTGTTGTCCAGCGGACATCTTGGCCACGATTCCCTTTGCCTCAGGGGAGCGGAGAATCGTCTCCGTCTGAAGACGCCTGTACGCGATCACTCGCTCTGCGATGTCAGGACAGCTTCCGGAAAGGATCTGTGCGGCAAGAAGACCGGCATTTTCAGCGCCGCCGATCGCCACTGTTGCGACTGGAATGCCTTTGGGCATCTGGACGATAGAGAGCAATGAGTCCAGGCCTCGCAGGTTTTCTGTCGGAATGGGCACACCGATCACAGGGAGATGCGTCTTTGCGGCGAGCATTCCCGGAAGGTGAGCGGCACCGCCTGCCCCGCCGATAATTACTTGAATGCCCCGTTCCGAAGCCGTGGTGGCATACTCAAAGAGTCGGTCTGGTGTCCGATGCGCTGAAACTACTAGGAGTTCATACGGGATACCCAGTTCAGCTAAGATCGCTCCGGCCTTTTCAAGAATAGGGAAGTCGGACTTACTCCCTCCCAATACGCCAACGATCGGCCGACCCTGCAGCGCGCTCGCACCGGTGCTGCCCCGAGACCGTCGTAGCGGCAACCTGCTCTTACCCATCCCTCCGCCTCCTTTGATTAGCCCCCGCACACAATTGCCAGCCGGTGATGGCGGCACCATAGCGAGTCCGCCGAACCGGGTCAAGACAATCCACCAAGCCTGCACACAAGGAATCTCCCTGCCTTTGAACACTTCAAAGGATCTCACCCCAGGAGCGTGATATCACAACACGTGTGCCGAAAAAGCGATGGGATCAGGTTTGGCTGGGGGTAGAAATGAAATGGCCCAGGGGGGGCTCCCCTGGGCCATTTTGTTCTACAGCGCGTGGCGCTGCGGCGCCATTCCCTTACTTCGAGGCAGGCGCTGCTACCTTCGGCGCGAACATTTCAAACAGACTCGGTTCACGCTCCATATAGTCAGGTGGGAAGAAGTTGAATCGCCGCCACAATTCGTACCAGAGCGGAACACGATTCATAATCACCCAACCCAGCACTTTGGTTCCCTGTCTCACCTGGGTTTGCTCAGGCCATGGCTGAGAATCCTCAGGATCCGGGACCACCCAGAATCGATAGTTGCCCTTGCCGTCATCGATCTGGTCGACCACCTTAATGATACCTCCACGAGTACCGGCCATTAATCCAGGCCAAGCCGGCAAGGGAATGGCTGGAACCCCGAAGAAGAGGATCCGCACCTTGCGCCCAGGCTTCAGAAGCGGAGAATCCAACCCTTCGGCTCTCATTTCAATAGCCGGATCTGAAGCAAGAGGAGAAATAGTGACGAGATTCTCTCCCTGTTTCACTGTTTCGTTGATCCCGACCTTAGCCATCTTGACGACGGTGCCATCCATTGGGGCGTATAGTTTTGCTGCTTCAATACGTTGCTGAACCCCCTGCTGCCGATACGCGATGTCCGCCAACGATTCTGTCGCCTTCGCTGCTTCAGCAACTGCCGAATCACGCGAGGCAATCGCATCCATCAATCGCTGATTGACATCCGCCGAAACTTGATCACGACCAAAGCTTAACGATGACCTGGCCTGCTCCGCAGCCTGCAAACTCGCCTGCGCTGCCTGTAAGCCTGCCTTGGTCCCGATCTCGGTTTGGATCGTCAACTCAAGTTCACGTTGGGAGACCAATCCTTCCCGGACCAGTTGCCGATGACGGTCGACGTTGAGTTGGGCTGTGTGCACGTCGATCTTGTACTGCTCAACTTTCTGTTGAGCTTCACGGACTTTATTGTCAGCCTCAACAACCCGCGCCTCGGCAGAAGGGACAGCTGCCTGAACGAGTTTTTTCATTTCACCGATTCGTCTATTCAACTGCTCTGCCCTGGCCAACGCAGCCTGACGGGTTTGTTCCAATGCTGCTTTCCTCTGTTCGAAGAGGGGAAGGATCTCGGGGGCCATAAAGGTCGGATCGTAATCTTCCAGCTCACCGACCAGTTCACCCTTCTTGACCTTGACACCTTCATAGATATGCCACGCCTTCACGCGTCCTGTGATCCGCGACTCGATGTTCTGAGGCCGATCATAGGGGGTATATGCAGAGACCTTCCCCGTTGCTTGAATCGTTTGGGTCCAAGGGACAAACTCAAGGACGATGAGAAATAAGAGAAGGATCGTCAGAATGGCACGAGATGCCGTGAACATCCCCTTTGGAATTTGTACCGCCTGCCAGCAAGGTAACTTTGCCAATGCCGGCCCTTGTTCAATCGTGATCGCTTCCAAACCGACCCCTCGTTGAACCAGCGCACGCTCACCGCTACTATCATGACCGTGACCTAGGCTAGCCATGGAGCCTCCATAATAAAAGTACCGCTATAAATTGGCCGTTTCAACGACTTACGCATGAGTATGATGCAACATGATACGACGATCGGCATGATCCGTAAGGTTCGGATCGGTCGATACAAAGATCACCGACCAAGCCTCGTCCTTCGAGCAAAGCCGTCGTAAAATCCGTTCGCGCAATGATGGCTCAAGGGAATGAATCAAGCCATCAAACACGAGCACTTGCGGACGGCCAAGAATCGCACGGGCCAAAAGAATCTGTACCACGTGCGTCGGCGACAAGGACTCCCCGAGTGAGGAGATATCAGACTTCACTCCGCGTGGAAGCCCCTCGATATCCTCTTCCAGCTCCGTGAAGCGAAGTGCCCAGTTCAGGTCATCATAGGTAACATAGGAGCGGCCCATCACGATGTTTTCTTCGATCGTGCCCTTGACCAGGGACAACTGCGAGTCAATCATGACACTGCGGCACTGATTGATCGCGCTGGGATCGATGTAACGAAGATCGACGCCGTTATATTGCACAACGCCACCGGTCGGCACTTCAAGTCCACCAAGGACTCTTGCCAATGCCGTTTTCGCGGCCGTTGTCTTGGCATAAATCCCGAGCTTCTCACCGGGGGCTACATCGAGGTTGAAGCCATCGAACACGGCCACACCACTGTGAACGAGACTCACCCCTTTACAGGTCACCCGAACCCCTTGACCGAGATGCTTCGGCAGCGCCACGGTAGATTCGGTCGAGACGTAATCCTGCTCCTGGCTGAACACCTCATCAAGGTGCGTGAGTGAAGCAAAGAAATAGTAAATGTAGCCCATATTCTTGATCAGCGAATCAAAATTGATGACCAAGGCGCTGACGACCGCTTGGACTGCGACCAGCTGCCCAAGTGTCAATTGTCCTGAGGCCAGGAGGGAGCCCGAGATGGAGAGCGCACCGGCCTGTGCGATAGCTTGTCCTCCCACGGACCCAATGTACTGCCGCACCAACACGGCAAACCGCGCCTTCCGAGCTTCGACATACCGGCTGACCAGTGCGTCGGTCTTTTGGATAAGAAACGGCTTGCTGTCGGTCGCCTTCAGTTGCAAGGCATTGCGCGACACCTCTTGGATAAAATTGAAGACGTCGTACTTGGCGTGAGACATCGCCAGGGTTGTTTTCAGTGCGCCACGGGAAAGCACGAAAAACGTGAGCCCAAAACCAGCCATGAGCATTAGGTTATAAATGAGGAAATAGGGGTGGTAGACAACCAGCATGATCATCCCGACCGATCCACCTACCACCACGTTCAACAGATCGATGAGCAGCGTGGAAAGCGCCCGCTGCATGAAGACGGTTTCGATAAAGTAGTTTGCGATTTCCGGTCGAGCCCCTTTAAATCGATTACGGGGCAGTGCCTCGACCATTGCCACCGCCACGCGTGCAAAGATTCGGCGCTGAACCACATCCACCGCGTAAAAATGGAAGGTCTTGAATAGACCGACGAACAACAACACAGAAAACATAATGCCCGTCAGTGTCCAGATCATGACCGGTTGAATCGCGTAGGAAAAGGTGCTGACCAATTCCTGCACGGTCAACGGAATGATTAGAGAAAAGAAGCCGACGGCCAGGGCGTAGGAGAAAAGCAGACTCATAATCTTTTTCTCAGCCCGGACGGCCACGGACAACTGTTTCATCAGCGCTTCGAACAGGCCCTGGTTACTAACGCCCTGAGGTTCGTTCATGAGCACCCCCAGTAATATGTCAGAATGTGAATCATTGGCCCCTTGCTAACGTTGTATACAAGCGGAACTTAATCTATTCTTGGATCAATATCCAAGCCCACCAAATGAACTATGCGCTACCACGAAGCCCAGCCCATGCATCTAATCACGTCCTTGGAGTTTTCGACCTGATGAACCGGCTGAATGGATCTGGTCACCATATTTAGCAAGCACGTTGTCAGCCAGTGGCTTGGACAAGGCCCCTCTCGCCCAGAGCATCCCTCCACGAGCCACGGCATAGTCGGCTTGGGCACGGTAGAGGTCATAGGCTGCTTCGACCACCGCACGCTCTCGCAGGTTGACGAAGAGCACGCTCGTCGCCCCCATATGAAAACGAGCCCGTTCGCCTTCCTCCAAAGTCTTCGCCAATCGCAACGCCTCTGTCGCAGCTTTCACTCGGTCCCTGGCCCGCACGATGGCTGAAAGCCAGTTGTCGACATCGATTGCAACCTGCTTTTCGGTATAGATCTGCTTATAAGCCAGTCGTTGCTGCTGCGCTTCCGCGTAGAGGACCTTTCCCCTAGCAGCCCGATTGAACAAGGGCATGCTGAAGTGAGCGCCAAAATGGTATCCGAACCCTCCGATCCAATAGATACCACCCACCGCCGGCCCGCCTTCCACGCTGAGCTTTGGGAGCAAATTATTCTTCGCCAATTTCAGTTCGATGTTGTTTAATTTGGCTTCAATGTAGAGATCGCGCACTTCCGGACGATCTTCTGTGGCTTCTACCTTAAAAGCCGCTACATCATCTTCGCTCGGCAACGGCGTTTCCCCCTGAAATTCCGGAGCCCATTCCGGACGAGGTGTCACCGGCTCACCGTTCTCCCAGAGAAAGAGCGCCAGCTTATATTGTTCATACTCCACCTTCCGTTGCGCAGCAATGGCAGCTTCCCGACGTCGCTGAACTTCTTCTCTGGCTTCCACTACATCGATCGGAGCCACTGCGCCAGCTTTGGACTTGCCCTCAACCATCCGATAGCGGTCTTCCGCGACGGCCAGCGTCCGCTTGACCACATCGGCTTGCTTGACAGCCACCTGCCAATCCCAGTATTGCACGGCTCCGGCCAGATAGAGATCCTGCCGTTTCTGGGCCACCTTTACTTCCGCTTGCGGCCCGGCGAGTTCTGCCTGCTGATAGGCCGCGTACTCGTCGTTGATCATGAATCCCCGCAAGAGATTCATGGATCCGCCGAAGATGATATTTTGCTGTGTATAGAATAGTTCGTTATCCGTTGGAAACGCCACGGGGCCGGTGGCTGCGCAACCGGTGAAGGCCGGACCCTCACCGCTGATCGCACTGCAATCCCCGAAGCCGTTCCGGATCCCGGTGAACGCCTCAAGCCCATAGGGGTGGCCGATCTTGAGCATGGTATCGCTATAACCACCATTCAGGGTGTTCGGCACGCCGGACACGTTCGTCAGGTTATAAGTTTGAAATCGATCGACTTCAACCTCGTTGCGCAGCTTCGGCTCCCAAGCACCCAACGATTTCAGCATTTTCGCCCGAGCCTGCGTCCGCTCCAGTCCGGTTGCCCGAAGCAGCGGATGGGTCAACTCAATCCTGGCCAGCACTTCTTCTATCGTCAGAGCGGCGGTGCGCGTGGACTGTGCCTTCAACGCGCTTGAATCGTGCACCGGCTGCGCCAAGGTGGTCACAGGAAGCAAGATCAGAATCATGAGAAATAAAACGGCCATCGCAGAGAGCTCCTTAGTGTCGGATCAATCGCGGCCAGGTTGTTTAAATCCGTATGCACCAGCTGCCGTCAGCGGGTTTCCGTACTTGGCTAGTTCGCTTTCGGCCCACGGCTTCGACAGGGCTCCCGTGGCATACAACATACCGCCGCGCGACACGGCGTAGTCGGCTTGCGCCCGATAGAGCTTGTATGCCTGCTCCACCACATTGCGCTCTCTGAGATTCACGAAGAGGACGGTGCTCGCACCCATGTTGAATCTGGTCCGCTCGCCCTCCTCCAACGTCTTAGCCAATCGCAAGGCTTCCGTCGCCGCTTTCACCCGATCCCTGGCCCGCACTTGGGCCGAGAGCCAGTTGTCCACATCGATGCTGACTTGTTGCTCGGTGTACAGCTGCTTGAAGACCAATTGTTGCTGCTCCGCCTCCGCGTACAGGACCTTTCCACGCCCTTCCCGTTGGAACAGCGGCATCTTAAACTGCGATCCCATCCGATACCCGACACCCACACTCCAGTCCGCCGGGGCTTCCATACGGCCTCCGCTAAAATCCCATGTCGGGAGCAGGTAGTTCTTGGCGAGCTTGAGATCGATATTGTTCTTTTGGGCTTCAATGTAGATGTCCCGCACTTCCGGTCGATCTTCTTTCGCCGCTACTTTATTCGCCGCGATTTCCTCCGCAGTGGGCAAGGGCGTCTCGCCCTGGAATTCCGGCGCCCATTCCGGACGGGGAGTCACCGGCTCGCCGTTCTCCCAGAGAAAGAGGGACAGTTTGTACTGTTCATACTCAACGTTTCGCTGCGCCGCGATCGCCGCCTCTCGTCTGGCCTGAACCTCCTGGTTGACCTCAATGACATCAAGCGGCGCCACCTTTCCGCCCTTGGCCATCCCTTGGACCTGCACCAAGCGCTCTTCGGCAACGGCCAAGACCCGCTTCACCATCTCAGCCTGCCTCACCGCCACCTGCCAATCCCAATATTGGACGGCCCCGGCGAGATAGAGATCCTGCCGTTTCTGCGCCACCGCGATCTCCGCCTGCGGCCCCGCGAGTTCGGCCTTTTGAAACTCGGCATACTCGTCGTTCATCATGAAGCCGCGCAACAGATGGAACTCCCCGCCGAAGATCATTTGCTGTTGATTATAGAAACCAAGCGGATCGGGGATGAACCCTACCGTCCCTGCTTCGAGGCCGCCCGATCCGGTGCCATCCGGAATAGGGGCATGAATACCCCGATCCCCAAACCCGTTACGGATCCCACCACGAACCGTAAAGCCCCAGGGGTGCCCCAGTTCGAGCTTGGTGTCGTTGAAGCCTCCCGTGATCACCTCTTGGGGATACAGGAAGTTATAAACTTGAATGCGATTGACATTGACCGTGTTTTTGAAGGTCGGTTCCCAAGCACCAAGCGCTTTGAGGATCTTCGCCCGGGCTTGCATACGGTCGACGCCCTGCGCTCGCAGCAGCGGATGGGTCAACTCGATCCTGGCGAGCACTTCGCTGATCGTCAGGGGTTCAGTGCGGACGGACTGCGCTTTCAACGCGCTGGCATCGTGAACCGCCCCAGCCAGGGTCGTCACGGGAAGTAGGATCAGAATCACGAATAACAGAGCGGCCATAGCAGGATGCTCCTTGTGTCGCATTAATCGCGTCCCGGTTGCTTGAAGCCGTTCAGACCCGCCGCCGTCTTCGGATCGCCATACTGTGCCAAGGACTCCGTCGGCCAGGGCTTGGCCAACAGGCCTCTCGCCCACAGCATGCCTCCTCGCGCCACAGCATAGTCAGCCTGCGCCCGATAGAGCTTGTAGGCCGATTCCACCACGTTGCGCTCACGGAGATTCACAAAGAGCACGGTCGTCGCCCCCATGTTAAACCGGGTGCGCTCGCCCTCTTCCAGAGTCTTGGCCAATCGCAGGGCCTCCGTCGCCGCCGCCACACGGTCTCGAGCCCGCACTTGGGCCGAGAGCCAGTTGTCCACATCGAAGCTGACTTGTTGCTCGGTATATTGCTGCTTCAACATTAATTGCTGCTGGCCCACTTCCGCAGCCATGATCTTCCCACGGGCTTCCCGTTGAAATAGTGGCATCTCGAGATGCAGTCCCGCCCGGTAGCCGATACCCACAATCCAGTCCGTAGCACCCTGGGTCGGCCCCGCCTCCGCCGTCAACTTTGGAAGCAGCTTGTTCTTGGCGAGCCTGAGATCGATATTGTTCATCCTGGCTTCGATGTAGAGATCCCGCACTTCAGGCCGATCCTCTTTGGCCTCTACTTTATAAGCCGCGATCTCGTCTTCAGTCGGCAGCGGCGTTTCCCCTTGAAATTCTGGCGCCCATTCCGGTCTCGGCGTCACCGGCTCATTATTCTCCCAGAGATAGAGGGACAGCTTGTACTGCTCATACTCAATGTTGCGTTGCGCCGCGATCGCCGCCTCCCGCCGCCGCTGGACCTCTTGGGTCGCCTCGACCAGATCAAGCGGCGCGACCCTGCCGCCCTTAGCCAATCCTTCAACCTGGGCCACGCGTTCTTCCGCCACAGCCAAGGCGCGCTTTACCATCTCCGCCTGCCTGACGGCCACCTGCCAATCCCAGTACTGCACGGCCCCGGCCAGATAGAGATCCTGCCGCTTTTGCGCCACCTTAATCTCTGCCTGCGGCCCAGCAAGTTCAGCCTGTTGATACGCGGCATTCTCCTCATTGATCATCAAGCCACGCAGCAACTCGAACGACCCCGCGAGGATGATTTGCTGTTGTGGATAGAAGAGCTGGAGGTCAGGAATAATCGCTGTGAAGTTTTGATTAACGCGATCCCCCATGCCGCTGCGGACTCCGCCCTCAAACCGGAACCCCAATGGATGCCCGACCTCGAGCTTGGTGTCGTTATAACCACCATTATTGATATGCGGAAGGAACTGAGCCGTCGTCGTGAGATTCCATGTGTTGTAGCGTTCAGCCTCGGTAATGTTCTTGAACGTAGGCTCCCACGCCGCGAGCGCCTTCAAAATCTTCGCCCTGGCCTTAGTGCGCTCGGCACCCGTTGCCCGAAGCAGCGGATGGGTGAGCTCAATACGGGCCAGCACTTCTCCGATAGTCAGAGGTTCAGTGCGCGTCGACTGAGCCTTCATGGCACGCGAGTCGCTCACCGGCTCCGCCATCGCGGTCATTGGCAGAATTGCTACCAGGGCCAACACCAGTGCGACCATGTGGGATGCTCCTCTCGTATACATTCGACGGACGGCGCCCACAGTAGCAACCTCGTCTTCTTTTTTCAAAATAGATAAAACGGATTTGTGATATCGATTAATCCGATGATATAGTACCGCCTCCTCCTGGAGGCTTAGGGCCATATGGATTGGCTGAACTATCATCATCTCCTCTATTTCTGGTCCGTCGCCAAACACGGGACCGTGACCAAAGCCTGCGAAGAACTCCGGCTTGCTCAACCCACCGTCAGTGGGCAGATCCATCTGCTGGAAAACACCTTGGGCGAAAAGCTGTTCATTCGCACAGGCCGGCGTTTGGTGCTGACGGAAATGGGCCAGCTCGTGTTCAAGTATGCGGAAGACATCTTCGCAACCGGGCAAGAGCTGATGAATACCGTGAGAGGGCAGGGGAACGGGCAGCCGACGCGTCTGGTCGTGGGGATCGCCGACGCCGTTCCCAAACCGCTCGCCACCCAACTGCTCAAATCCGCCCTCAAGCTCTATAAGCCGACACGCTTGATCTGCCAAGAAGATAAACTGCGCCAGCTTCTCACCGACCTGGCCGCCCATCGGTCGGATTTGGTGATCGCCGACACTCCGGCTCCACCAGGTGTGAAGGAGCATGCGTACAACCACCCGTTGGGTGAATCGGGCGTGACCCTGTTCGCCACGGCAAAGCTGGCCGCCCAATATCGCCGAGACTTTCCCGAGTCACTCCGCAACGCGCCGCTCCTCCTCCCCACCTCGAGCGCCGTACTTCGTCGTTTGATGGACCAATGGATGGTCAACCATGGCATGCATCCCACCGTGGTCGGCGAGTTCGACGACAGTGCGACACTCAAAGCCTTCGGTCAGGATGGCCATGGGATTTTCCCCGGCGCCACGGTGATCGAAAAGGAGATCTGTCGCCAATATCAGGTGCAGGTGGTCGGACGGCTGGACGGACTCATCCAACATTTCTACGCGATCACCGTTGAACGGCGACTGAAGCACCCGGCTGTCCTTGCGCTTGTCCGTACCGCCCGACGCGAGTTGCTCTGCTGAATAGGGTGTTGAAAACGTCTTCCAGCGGCGTTCTCACATCGCTCGGAGGCTCGACGTGCCTCAGCATCACATCTGAAGCCGTCCGACGGCTTTCAGTAGTTGCTCTCGCTCCTGACTCATGAGTTCTTTCCACTCGCCGGCGCTCAGGCCATCGACCGTGATGTGCATGATCCTGGTTCGATGCAGCATGATGACCCGATAGCCGAGCGCTTGGCACATCCGCCTGATCTGTCGATTCCGTCCCTCGGTCAAAATAATACGGAACCGGTCACGCCCGACTCGACTCATTCGGCAGGGTTTCGTCCGGCTGCCGAGAATCACCACACCCTCCGCCATGTGATCCAGAAAAGCCTGATCGAACGGACGATCCACCCGCACGAGGTACTCTCGCTCGTGTCCGAATTCAGCACGGAGGATCTCGTTCACAATGTCGCCGTCGTTCGTCAGTAAGATGAGCCCGGATGAATCCTTGTCGAGCCGCCCGATCGGAAAAATCCGTTCCGGATGCCCGATCTCGGCAATGATGTTTCGGGGGACATGCGATTCGCTCGTCGTCGTGACACCGACCGGCTTATGGTACTTGATATAGAGAGACGCTCTTCCCCAGGGTAGGACCTGGCCCTCGCGGGCGATGACGTCCGATGGCTCGACCTGATCGCCGAGCTTGGCCACACGACCGTTGATCGTGATCAGCCCTGACTCGACCAATCGGTCGGCTTCACGCCGAGAACAGATCCCCTGTTCCGTGAAGAACTTATTGATGCGGATCGTCTGAGCCACAGAGAATCAGCCTCATCGCCGGATACTCAAACAGGCTGTTACGCTTGCCCTCAAGCGTGTGAAGCGTGTCTCGTGAAGCGTCGTTCGTTTGCGAAATACCGAGGATAAAGAACGAGCGTGCAACCTTGCGACCGCTTCATCTCAATGTTCGGCTCAATGGACGCGGCGACCGGCCCTGATGCGACCGAGCATGCGGTAGATCAGCCGTGCAATGGAAAATTGCGGCGCGACAAATCCTTCAATGGGAGCGATCTCGCTGATATCCATCCCCACGATCCCTGGTCCATCGGCAAGAGCCGTGATGAGATTGAGTGTGTCGTACCATCCGAGCCCCCCAGGCTCGGGAGTACCCAAGGCCGGAATAATCGATGCATCCAGCCCATCGCAATCAAACGTCAGATACACCGGCGTTCGGCAGGCCGCGACGACGTCAGGAATCCACTTCGCCGCTTTCCCCTCATACGGACCGGATGGGTCGAGGATGGTTGCCGCAAAGAAGGTCTTGATGCGATCCGTCCTGTCGATACGAGCGATCTCTTCAGAACTGATCGAGCGGATGCCCACCTGCACGAGCGGTAATCCGTCATCCACCACCCGTGCCATGACACTGGCATGGCTGAACGGATTATCCTGATACGCTTCACGCAGATCGCCATGGGCATCGATTTGCAACACCGTCATCTTCGGATATTGCTTGGCATGGGCGCGAATCGCACCCAACGCACCGGTATGTTCCCCCGTCAGGGTGACCAGAAACCGTCCGGATCCGACATGCGGTGATACAAACGCCTCAATCGCATCGACGGCAGCGCGATCAACCTTGCCGTTCAGTTCCAATGGAGATGCCGTGGCCACGCCACCCCATTCTCGATAGGGCTCGCATCGCAGTTGTTCGTCGTAGAATTCCACCTGAGCAGAGGCTTCTAAGATCGCGGAGGGGCCATGGTCTGAACCACGGATGTAGCTGGAGGTGTGCTCATACGGAGCCGGCAGGACGTAGACACCCGCATGGTCCGGATGGCACCAGGGTTCGTCGATTCCCAGAAAGTTGCGATCCGGTCCTTCCCAACCAACAGGAAGCGTCATGCTGATCCTTCCCTTCGTGGGGTGAGCGGCCGAAGCATACCCATGTAGGCAAACACCACAGGCATTTACCGGCGAGGACGAGAGGGTACGTTTTCCGGTGGGATAAACACGGCCAGCGCGATGACCGTCGTCCACTTGCCCTTCTTCCCGACGGCCGACTGGGTGATATTCAACGTCTGCACGATCTTCCCACCCATCTTGAACACCTGTTCCCGCTCTTTCCAGGCGACATTGGGATCGAACTCGACGCCTAAGGTCGTGGCTAACATCTGTGCCGCCAAGTCTTCGGTGTATTCTCCCGTCTCTTCATCCGTCTCGCCGTGGGCATGGTGCTCGGACAGATATCCGTACGTCCCGCGGTCGGTCGGCTTGGCGAGCCCCACAGACGCCGACACGAGCTGATTCCGTTCATTGGTTTCGGATCGGGCCATGACACAAAAGGTGATTTCGCCGGGCTTCAGCAGTTGCTCACCGCGCTTTCGGGGGATGATCTTGCAGTGCGGCGGAAGGATGGAGGACACGCTGACCAGGTTGCAGTACGCCACACCAGCGCTGCGCAACGCCTCTTCGAAGGAGGCCAGCTTTTCCTTGTGGACTCCCACCCCTCTCGTGAGAAACATATGCGTAGGTACCATCATCTCCCCTTTCGTCCGGCTATCCGCCTTTCTGGTTGTTCGGAAATCGTTGCGTGACGTGCGTTCAAGCGGTCAGCCTGAGACACAGACGGCTCCGTACCACCGCGTGCATCGGGCGTTTGTTGTAGCAAGATTGAACCGGCTTCGCAATATCTTCTAGACACTTTTTTCGGATGGAGTGGATGGTTCCTTGAGGTTCATGATGAGCATCCTGGGTTCGGTCATATCCTCGATCGCGGCCCGGACGCCTTCGCGCCCCAACCCCGAATCCTTCACGCCGCCGTAGGGCATATGGTCCGCCCGGAACGTCGGAATTTCGTTCGCCAAGACGGCTCCGACTTCAAGGTGACGAAATGCGTAAAAGATCTTGTTGATGTCCTGAGTGAAAAGGCCGGCCTGCAATCCAAAGTCCGATTGATTGAGCAACGCCACAGCCTCGCTGAGCTGGCGATAGGGGGTCACGGTCACGACCGGCCCGAACACCTCTCGACAGGAGACCTTCATCTCAGGCTTCACATTCCCCAATACCGTGGCTTCCACCAACGACCCGATCCGTTTCCCGCCCAAGAGCAGGCGGGCCCCGTCCGCCACCGCTTCGCCGATCCAGCTCTCTACTCGTTGCGCGGCGGCTTGATCGATGAGAGGCCCGATGGTCGTCGTCTCCTCGGCGGGATCACCGAGTTTGAGCCGAGCCACATGCATGAGGAGTTTGGTCGTAAACGCGTCGACAACCGCCTGATGCACGAACACCCGCTGCACCGAAATGCAGGTCTGGCCGGCATACCCGAACCCACCTGCGGCGCAGCGCTGCGCAGCCAGCTCCAAGTCGGCATCCGGTTCGATCACTACGCCTGCGTTGCCGCCGAGCTCGAGCGTGACTTTTTTCTTCCCGCATTTGGCCTTCAACATCCATCCCACCGACACACTGCCGGTGAAACTCAGCAGTTTGAATCGAGGATCGATCACCATCCGTTCAGCAAGGGTGTTGTCGCAGGGCACGACATTCAGTCCACCGGGGGGCACGCCCGCCTCGAGCGCGATCTCGCCAAGCAGCAGGGCCGTCAAGGGTGTCTGCGGGGCCGGCTTGATCAGGATCGGATTCCCCGCTGCGAGTGCCGGCGCCACCTTGTGCGCTACAAGATTCAGTGGAAAGTTGAAGGGGGTGATGCCGAGAATCGGACCGATCGGGAACCGGCGAAGGACGCCGAGATGGGTATCAAAGCCTGGCGTCCAATCAAGCGGCACCACCTCGCCCGCAATCCGCCGCGACTCTTCGGCTGCTACGGTGAACGTCTGGATGGCGCGACTGACCTCCCGCTTGGCATCAGTGATCGGCTTCCCCGCCTCGGCCGTGATGGTCTGCGCGCACTCGTCTCGCCGTCGGTAGAGCAACGCGGCGATCTGCTGGAGCATATTGTACCGGGCATGTCCCGGCAACTGTGCCATCACCGCCGCCGAACCGGACGTCGATTCGATGGCCTCCTCGACATCGGCCTCAGTGGCTTGAGCGACCTGCGCGATGGATTTTCCGGTGAACGGATCGACGACCGGAGTCGCGACCGCACCCTGTTTCCACTGGCCTTGAACGAGAAATGGACGGGATTCCTGCACGGGAAGATTCGCTGGAGTCTCTTGGATGAGGGTTGGTATTAATCCGCCGCTTCCACCGACGCAGCCGGTTCGGCTGCCGGTTGCACACTCGCGGCTGCCTCCTCTGCGGCAATGGCCTTGGCGATCAACTCTTCCGTCCCCCAATCACGAATCGCCTCCAAGGTAAACCCCTCGTAGGTCGAGACACCATGACAGGACGGACAATCCGGCATCGGAACTTTTCGATAAAAGACTTCCGTGAGGCATGACATGCACACCCAGAAGTCGTCATCGCGATGAGAGACCGGCCAGAACGATTGCATCGAAGCCATAGGGATACCTCTCCCTTATATGATACAGAGGACTATCGCACCTGAGTACCGATGTCAACCCTAGCCCACATTATTCAGCCGCACACTGCTGCTACTTTTTACCGTTCGCCAATAACCGATCGATCTCTTCCGCGAACATCTCGAAGGGAAATGCGCCAGGAATAGCCACAGCCGGTTCTTTTTCCGTCGGCTCCGTCGCCGTCCGCACCAGGATGAACCCAGGAGTCCCATGAAACCCCCACTGATTGGCTTCCTGGCGGTCCTCGAAAATCGCCTTCGTAAACCGCCCATCGCTCATGCAGCGCTCGAAAGCAGTTTGATCCAGACTCAATGTCGCCGCATGTCGCCGATACACCTGCTTGTCCAGCTGTCCTCCTTCGGAAAACAACCGGTCATGCATCGCCCAATACTGGCCCTGTTCACCGGCACATCGTGCCGCCGTCGCCGCATCGAGTCCCGTCCCTTGGTCGCCTCGCGGAAAATCTCGATACACAAATCGCACTTTCCCCGTATCGACGTACCGCGCCTGAATTCGCGGCCATGTCTGTTTGAAGAATTTCAAACAAAACCCGCAGGTAAAATCCGAGTATTCAATCAAGGTGACTGGGGCATTGGCTTGCCCCCTCATCCGCAGATCAGTCTCACCCGAAGTTGCGGCAGAAACCGGCACCGCCCACAAAAGCAGGCCCACGATGACCGCCAGACACAACCGTTGTCCCATCGACCAGATCATGAACCGCGTACCACTCCGGCTTTTCTTCTTTCCAGCAGGCCCATCATCAGCAGCGGCCACACAACGGTGGCGTCGCTCAAGACTTCGGCGAATCGCCCACCGTCTTTCGGCGCCACAAATTTCCCCCAGGAGAGCCCTTCCTGATACGTACAGCCGCTGAGCCCCCCCCAATAGTCCGGTTCGGGGCAAATTCTCACGCCATAGTAAAATCGAGGCGGTGTCACATTCAGCCCTAACCGAAGGTTGCCCACTTCAACATAGGGGCCGACTTGTTGCGCCCAGTTGCGTGGCACGCCGCCACCGATCGTAAAAATTCCCCGTCGCTTCGCGGAGAGCATATGGTCGGCATAGCTATTCAGGTCGAGGTACGGATTAAATGACGGGTGGTATTGCAGAATCGTCTGCAAGATCCCCAGATCACCATTCTGATCGCCCCGTGAACGAGCTTGCTCGACTTGCCGCGCCATCGCCAAGGTTCCGATATCCAGTCCCACCTCTGAATCCGTAAAGGCTGGAATGTACACCGGTACATTTTTCAGGTAGGCACTTTTCAGAATGCCGTCACCCTGCAGTTCTTCTGCCAACGTCTTTCCAAGTTCTCTCGTGATCACATGCGACGACAGCGGCCGATCCTGATCCAGCCGCTTCAGCGTCTGCGCCACGACATGCTCAACATAGTTCAAATTCGCTTCCATCTCGAGCGTGTCATAGACGCGGTTGTATCCCTTCTTGAACAACTCTTCGTCGCTCATCGAGGGATCATGCCGATAGTGGGTCTTGCCGACAGACTCGCTCAGGCCATGAGCCATTAATGCGCCGGTTGAGATGATGCACTGCACCATTCCCTCATCGATCATCTTGGTGATGATCTTCCCCATCTTGGCGATGGTCATCGCACCGGACAACGTCATCACGACCTTGCACTCGGGATCTTCGATCATCGCCGAGAGCACCTCGAAGGCCTTCCCCACATGCCGTCCACCGAAGGCCGTCTTTCCCATCGCCTCCAGCAGTTCGCCGAACGAAGAAATCTTGTCGGGATCCAGCGGCTCAAGCGCCTCTAATCCGTCTTTGGCTCCATCACGAAACTCGCGTGCATACATAAGACAACCCTCTACAGCCACCCAAACCATTCTCTGATGTGGATTCGTTTATACACAACCCTGAATAGAGGCGTCAATGAATGTTGCGGGCGGATTCTCACTACTTGACTGCTCGTAAAGAACGGTCCAGCAGCCGGAAAGATATCTTATCCTACTGAACTTTCATTACAGCGAATTCTGAGATCCCTCGTCCCTCCATCCTCCCCGCAAGCCTGGATGCAAGCGAGCCGGGGCCGATTCGGAAGGAAACATCGGGTGAGAGAACGCGCTCCACTCGCACTGCCGACGAGACAGGCCCTAAGCGCCGGCATGCAGGCCGGGCGTCTCTGCATGCTCCAGGTCATTCAGCCACGCTCTAAAATAACGGCTTCTTCCCGCCTGCCTTGGTGATGGCGTGGCTCAGAGCTTTCGATAGGCTCTCTGCGGCCGCTGCATCGCAGACCGGAAGCGAGAGTTCTCCTTTCTTTTCCCCCGGCTTGTCCTTTGGCGCACGATCCTCATACACGAGCTCCTCCAGGTTTGCGATGATCAATCGGCCGGTTTTGAGTTCGTGCATCGGCTTCCCCGGTATCAAGAGCGTTGCCACCCATTCGGTCACACAGGCTGCACGTGTGCAGCGCAGCCGAACGCCGTAGAGGTTCGTTCCTTCTCCTTCTCGCTCGGAGCTGACCTCGGGAGACATGGCGCGCAAGTCGAACTCCTGAACTTTTTCCACCGGCGCTTGGAGATCAAGGGCCCCGCCGAATCGCATCCGTTCATTGATCCTTGTAATGAATTGGAGGCCGGAGGGAGGCCGAACCACCACGTCGACTTTGGCCGTTCGATCCAACTGCCAGGGCGCTCCGTCCTTCGGAGCCATCCGTTGCAGCCCGCTGCGCATGGTTGCACAGGCTTCCCAGGTATCCCTGATAAACCCCATCGTCTCGTCTAACGACGGCCCATCAGCACTCGGGGTGTTGCTTGACTCGGCCCATCCAGTCGGCGGGCTTACGACGAGGGTGAGAAAACCGGCCACTAGACCTGGGACGAGCCACTTCACCATCACGTCGATCCCTCGACTGCGCAGGATAGTTTTTGAAGCTACCATGGTGGGAAAGTGTATCCTGTCGCTGAGCATCATTTCCAGTTAAGACCATCCATGGAGGACAAGACTCACGGGAGGGTGCGAGCTGTCAGTGGAGCTACGAAGCCAGGTTGTAGAAGCGGCAGACTCTCACCACGTACACCGGAGAAGAAGGAAGGAGCGGGTTACTGTTCCCTGCGGGCACCATATCCGAAAAAGAACCACAGGGTCACCGAACTTCGGGGGCTACCCGACCGGTGACCATCCATCCTCAGTATCTTCATCGCTTCGTCTGCAACTCCACGTTAACGAGTTTTATTTCCGAGAGATCCGTGAGTCGCGGACACCACCGTGTGCCGGCCCGCCACAAAGCCGAGTCCAGTTGGTCGTAGACCGTCCCCGGGTGGTCGTAGTGAATTCCGTACGCATGCGAGGCCGCACATCGACAGGGGAACACGAATGACTTCCCCGAGTCATCCGCCTCCACCTCAAATCGTGTCACGGTCAAGTCAAAGGTGAGCCGGATCTTGAACCAACAATGAGCATGATGGTCGTCGACCTGCATCGAGTGCTGATAGCACTGCAACACGTCCCGGACGGTCACCATGCTCAAGGACGTGTTCCCCGAGAACACCTCGGCTCGCTTGTCGAGCACCAAGGCTTTGGCCAGGGACAATGCCTGCCCCACTTGGATCGGGTTCAGGAGGTCGAACGCCGACTCGTAGATGACGATGTTGGGATGCACCTTGAATTCGCGTAGAGATCCGCGCTTGGCCAGCTCGAGGTTCCAATAAAAGTCTACGGCCTGGGACTCACGGAAGCGGAAGGTCAGGAGGTTCATAATTCACCCCCGTGGGAAAGAAACATGTGGCATCGAACAATAAAACCCCGAAGGGTTTTATCCGCGGCCATCAATTTCGATAAGACACTAAAGGGGCCGCAGCGTGAGCAAGCTTGGTTGTGGTGGTCCCAACGGGATTCG
>DIHK01000020.1:60344-86138 GCA_002420115.1 Nitrospira sp. UBA5698 | reverse complement strand
CATCACTCAGAGGCTCAACGTACCGAAGCGTACGCCTCGCCTCTTCGCTCGCTGCGGCCTTGCTGGACGGCCTTTTTGCGCATCCTGCATGAATATTCAACGTCCTCTCACAGCTCAATATCCGTGACGGCGACATGGGTCAAAATGAGTTTTTCCGCAGCCTGCTAGACTTGACGCCTGGAGATCGAGGTTGATAGCTGTCATCACACCATCAGCCTCGATCATAGTACGCTCGTCCACAATCTATCTTGTACCACTGTCCTGCAATGGAGAGCCAGGTCCTACGGCGCAATTTCCTGACTCCCCGATATTCACATGGTTCGTGACAAAACCAACGAGAGAGGAGACATCCAGTTGCGATACGCGATCTCTCCGCTTGATGCACAGCATCTGCCCCCGCCTCGGAGCTCGTTGGGCACGGCATGGATTTCATGGCGGAAGCCGGTAATTGCGAGGCCCTTAAGAAGCGGTGCGAGGAAGAGACGGCTTCAGCAAGAAAACACCCTGACTCCTGCTGCAATTCGCAACATCTGAATGAACGCAGCACGGTGAAACTCATAGGAGAAATGATCCGAGCACAAGAATAAGTACTGCGAGCACAGGGTGATCTCGAACTGTCAGCAAGGTTTCATCGTTGACGAGTCCAAACGTACGCAGTAGCCTTGCACCTTGAGACCATATGATGCTTCACATCACTCGTGCAGACACACATGATGCGGAGGCCATTGCCACAATGGTCGGCGAACTCTTGCATGACATCATGGCAGCGGTAAACGACAAGAGCTTTGGCTTTCATCATACCGACACGGTTGATCGCGCTCGTGCATGGATGAAGGAAGGCCTGTACACCGTGTTACTTGCGCAACTGGACTCCAAGCCGGTTGGATTCCTTTCTCTGTATGAAAGCTACGCACTGTATACCGAAGGCGTGTATGGGACGATCCCGGAGTTCTATGTCCGGTCAGCATACCGTTCGCAGAGGGTCGGTTCAGCATTGCTGAATGAGGCCAAGGCGATCGGTCATCAACGAGAGTGGAAACGTCTCGAAGTGACTACACCGCCTTTGCCACAATTTGATCGAACCCTGAGCTTCTACCAACGGAACGGGTTCACCATCTCAGGCGGACGCAAGCTAAAGCTGAATTTGTGATGGAGCCGGTCATTCAACACTGAACACGGTCATCTGATACGAAACACTTCCGAAACCTTGGTAGTCGTATATGCTTGGGAGACATCGGGTTGACTGGCCCATGCAGATCCTGCGTGCAGCGGTGTTCTACTTTCTCTTGGTGTTCGGGGTAGGGTTCCTGCTGGGAATTGGACGAGTCCTTCTCATCGTTCCGCTGCTTGGTGAGAGAACCGCAGAACTGCTGGAAATGCCATTGATGCTCGGCGTCATCGTCGCCGCAGCCAGATGGGTAGTCCGTCGCAGGTTTGATGCTCGGCAATTTTCTGCGCTGTGCGTCGGCTTCATTGCCCTGGGCCTTGTCTTGGTAGCCGATCTGGCCGTAGGAATATGGCTACGCGGGATATCGGCAGCCGAGGTGTTCCTGAACCGAGATCCTGTGTCAGGCGCTGCCTACTACGTGATGCTCCTGTTTTTTGCTGTCATGCCCGCCATCATTGTTCGTCTGCGGCAGACGTAGTCTCTCGCATAGCGGAATGTTCTGTGCGGCATTCACGCCGCAATAACTCAGGATGCTCAAAAAGGCTGTCCAGCAAGGCCGCAGCGAGCGAAGAGGCGAGGCGTACGCTTCGGTACGTTGAGTCCTCTGAGCGATGCAAGAACGCCGCTGGCGGACTTTTTCAGCATCCTGTTAGAACAGCGGATGGTGAGGAGCCGATGCAAAAGGGGCTGCCGCCGGCACCTCGCCGGCATTCCCCAGGAATCGCCAGGTCTCACCATCTTTGACCAAGTAATGGACCTCGCGGAACCAGCTGTCGAGTGTCACTCTCTTTCCGCTCTGTTCATCGGTGCCATACAGCCCTCCCGTGCAGGTCACCTCTACTCGTAGTTTTCCATCCACATTCAGGACCTTGATGTCGGAAAACAAATGGAGCGACTCGAGGGCCTTGTAATGTTCGAACACTTCGCCCCAAACCCGGCGCACATCAGCCAGTTTCAACCCGTGGTAGTCGTAGGATGCCGCATAAAACTGCATGAGTTCGTCGATCTCTTCTTTTTGTAGGCCTGATTCTGCCCGCTCAAATGCCGCAACGACCCCTTTCACCGCCGGATGATGCAGCAAACCCTTGCGCTCACTGATCTTCTTGCCTTCCACAAGCAGCACAGTCTCCGGCAACACCTGCACCTTCGCCTCCACCCGAGCCGGGACGAGCGCACAGGAGACGATCACACCCAAGACAAGCAAGGCCACTGCGCTTCGTTCACGTATCATGTTGCCCCCATGAGAACATCTCACCATCTCATTACGGCGCGTCGTGTTTCGGAAGGTTGGTTTCATAGTAGGCCGGTTAGGCTCTTGCACCGAGTTACGAACCCCATATCATGAAATAGGCGATACCAGCCGCTACAACCAACACTCCTGCTATCCATCCGATGAATCTCCGTTTGGCCGTGGCAAGCACCTGATCGATCTTCTTCTTAAGAGCCGGCTGTGTGCCGATGTACGTGACCACCAGCTCCTTGGCCTCCGCCATCCCGATACCACGCTCCTTTCGCACGAGGTTGATCGCCCCGACCACGTTACCCTGCCACAGGGCCTCGATCGTGGCTTTAGAAAGACGTACGGAACGATCTGATTTGCTTGCCATATCAGGTATCTCGATGGAACAAGGGGGCCATCACATTCGCCCGACCACGGTGCCTGGGTCTCTACTCTAATCCTGGTCTCTCTTCTATTCCCTTCTTCTAAGTCTAAAGCGCTGAAGAATCAAGCATTCAGAAATACCTATCCACGGAGACATTGCATCTCTCGTAGAGAGCACGGCATCATGGCCTGCTCGTTCGTCGACCACTATGCCTCTGTCCCTTCATGTCTTCATCCTCACATTTGTCGTCGGAATCTTGCTCCGATCCCGTGGCATCTTGACCAAAACGCATGCCGAACGGTTGGCCACCTTTGTGTTCTCCATCAGTCTGCCTGCGACGATTCTGGTCTCGATTGATCGCGTTGCCTTGACATCCACAGCCTGGAAACTCCCGCTTGCTGCCTGCCTTATTACCCTCCCGATGGTCTTCTTCTCCTGGCGTCTAGCCAAGTTCCTCTCCCTTCCACGTGAGACGCAAGGTGGGTTCGTCTTGGCCACGAGCTCCATCAACTCTGTCTATTTTGCCTTTCCCGTCGTACTGGCCACATTCGGTGAAGAGGGTCTGACATACGCCGTGCTCTTCGATCTCGGACAAACGACGCTGACCCTCACCGTTCTCTATGGCCTGGCGATGTGGCACAGCACTGAGACTGCCACCCGTAGATCAGCAGCGCTCCGCTTCCTATCATCACCGCCGTTATGGGCCCTGGCGTGCATCCTTACCATCAAATTGTCGGGGCAACATCTCCCTCTCTGGCTCATCGAGCTACTCACGCCATTGCACTTCACCACGACGCCACTTGCCAGTCTGGTGCTTGGTCTCTCAATCAGTTTCTCCACGATCCGGCGAACGGCGCGTCTAGCCACAGTGGGTGTGGCAACGCGGATCGGTGGCGGGCTGCTGCTCGGGGCAATCACCGTGTGGGTATTAGGGCTGACCGGAGTGGAACGAGCGGTCGTGCTCCTGATCGCCGCGATGCCCTCGGCGGTCAGCGCGCTGATCATTGCAACTGACGCACAGCTCGATGAGGAATTGGTGGCCTCGATCGTTGCCCTTTCCATTTGCCTCGGCGTGCTGATGCTCCCCTGGCTCCCTCGATTAGCTGCGATGCTGTTGGGATGAGCTGCTCTTGCCTACGACGGCTTACTGAGGAACCTGGGACGATCTCGAACGGAGACCATTTTCACGAGATCCCGCACGGAGAGCACCCCGATGATCTTTCCGCTTTCCGTCACGGTCAAGTGTCGCACACCCTGTTCGGCCATCGCCTTACTGGCGTCACGGACCGTGCGATTGACATCAATACTGAGCAGAGGCGAGCTCATCACAGCGCTGATGTGCGTATGCGCTCCTGCACGATTGATCGCAAGTCCTTTCCGGACCATATCGCACTCGGTCACAATGCCGACAATCTCGCCCGCCTCCATGGTCAACAAGGATCCAAGCCGCTTCTCGCGCATCAACTGAGCTGCAGTGAGAAGGGCCGCGTCACTCGGAATCGTCGCAAGTGTGGTTGCCATCAGGATGCTCAACGGACGATAGACCTGATCAAGATCGCTGACTGGGCCGCTCTCCGCATCCACGAACGATCGAACCAGGTCCCTCACGGAGACGATCCCGACAATTTCTCCAGCCTCCGCCACGCAGAGGTGACGGATATGATTGGTTTCCATCACATGACTGGCATCCAACATAGTGCGATCCCCCGTGATCGTCACAATTGGACTGACCATCACCTGATTCGCTGTCGTCACCATGGGGTCTAATCCCGAGGCCAGAACTTTCCGCACAAGGTCCGTCTCCGTCAGAATGCCAATCGGCCCTCTGGTGGGATCATCCGACTCGACCAATAGACAGCCGATCCGCTTGACGCTCATTCGTTCAGCAACAGCCGTCACCGTCGCCTTCGGTGAGACGACCTCCAGGTAGCGATGCATAAACTCCTTCACCAACCCGCCCCCATGCTCACCCATCTCAACTCCTTGTCTCACGATGAGGTTGTTTATTCCTAACGATCGTTGTCAGGATTCCCTGATGACGACTATACCCGATTACTGATCACCCTATGAAGGAATACGCCCTTGCTCAATAGCAACATCTTCACATCCTTCAGGAACAGGAGTCACCCTGTCAAACCCATGCCCCGTGTTTCATTCAGCACTCCATGAACAGCGATGTTCCGTCTCTTACAGAGGATGTTTGTTCGTTTGAAGCCTCTCGAAGAAAGGCCGGACCGTTTCGAAGCGACTCTTCGTGCTACGTTGAACTACTAGAGTCATTTGCCTTCACCTCCTTCACTTGGAACGGCTTCTGCCAGATCCGGCCAGCCTAGCCGCTTGAACAGCTCTTAGAGTCATAACCTGTTATATTTACGTACGAATCCACCCATTCATCGAAGTGATCCAAGCAGCCTCTCCGTCTATGCCTCTCATGGCACCCAACTTGCTCCATCGCCTTGAGAAGAAGGACTTGCACTCTGAAGGCCAAGCACATGGGACAGCCGATACCCCCTATCACTGCACGAATTGAATGGTGTCGACAACGATCGAGACAAGCCGGCAACGAGCCAGAAGCAGATAGCTGGCAAGCCGAAGCGGATGGGCTTCGAGATGCCGTGATGAGTCGAGACCACAGCGAAGACTATCGGCTCTGCTCTCCGGAAATTCGCGAGCGATACTTGCTGGGCCTCCAAGACGGGATCGCCATGCTGCAAACGACCCGTGTGCGACAGGCGAATCATGCTACGGCTCCTGGAATTCCACAAGCAGATCCACAGATAGGGCTCAAAACACGATCGGGAGGTGGATGATGAATTGCCAACGATGCAACGGGTTCGCAGTTTCTGACGATAGCGTCGTCGTACAAACCGGTTCGTCCTCGGAGGTTCATGCCTGGCGTTGTGTCAACTGTGGAATGATCGTCGACGAGGTCATTCACCGGAATCAGCAAGTCCTTCCGCGGCGAAAGGGATCGGGCGGATCCAAACTTCGTCAATATGGGAATGAGGCTGCCTGACGGCCATCTCTCCAACGGAGGTGTCCTCACCCTCAACGCAACTGCGAAACTAGGAGTGTGTTGACAAACCCTACGCCCGTCCTCAAACGGGCCGCCCCTCACGGTGACTGACCGAATCGAGATGGCCCTCAGGCTGTTCAGAAAGGCTGTCCAGCAAGGCCGCAGCGAGCAAAGAGGCGAATCGTACTCTGGCCCGTACGTTGAGCCTCTGAGCGACGTGAGAACGCCGCTGGCGGCCTTTGTCAACAGCCTGCTAGGGCAATACGCTCTCAGCTTCACTTCGCTCCTGATCCCGCTTCCACTCGCCGGAGCGCAAAAGCTTGTCTCCAAGTCCAACGGCTAAGTTGCGGTAGATAATCACGCCGATATCGGGACGACGTCGAATGAGGTCCTCCAGATCTCGTCGAGGGAGTTCGGCGACCTCGATATCACTCACTGCCATCGCCGTGGCAGAGTGAGGTCTGGCCGACAGCAGAGAGACTTCGCCGCAGGTCTCCCCAGTGTGGATGGTGCCGATGATGGCTGGAGATGGTCCGCCGATGATGGCTGGAGATGGTCCGCCGCTGATGGCAACCTGCCCTTGAAGCACCACATAAAGCCGGTCGGTTGGATCATGCTCCGAAAAGAGTCGCTCTCCGCTTCGCATGTTTTTCACCGTGCACACTCCGGCCAACCTGGTCGCCTGTTCGGTATTCATTCCATGGAACAACGGGACTTCTTTGATCGCCCGGGCCATACGAGGCGCGATGACGCATGTCGAAAATCCGCGCATCACGACATCGGCCACGGCTTGAACGGGCTCGGTCAGACCAAGTGGCCCCAAGTCTTGTAGTTTGTTCAGCCGCACCATTTTCACGATGTCGAGCCGTTCGACCTGATAAAACACCATGGCCGGCACATAGGCGACCGGAAGAAAATTCAGCTCGAGCAACGTTCGCTGCATACGCGGCGCATAGGCACTGACATCGATTTCAATGTACTCGATGCCCATATCCTCCCGACACTTCCGCTCAAGTTCGCCCAGGAGAAAACGCACTACATCATCAGCCAACGCAATGAGTTCGAACACTCGTACGGTGTGCTCAACCGAATCCATCGTATAGCCGACTGCTCCGACGACCTGAGTACCAGAACGAGCCAGAAAGTAGTTGGTCTGGCGGGCTTGCAACTTGAAGAAGCCGTAGTCCAATCGCATGGGTCCAAAGATTTCACGATTCCTTACTCGGCCTCGTTCAATACGTAGCAGAGCCGGATAGCCCTCGGCTTGCAACTGTTCCAGTCGGTAATCGCCGCCGGGCGGATAGGAAGCTGAGTCTTCATCCACAATGAAATCCGGTGTGAGCGGCGGCTGACTCATCACAAGATTGGCCAAGGCATAGGCCTCGGGGATGATGCGCGGATTATTGCGGCGTAAGGTGAGGGCGTCTCCGAAATATCGAGCCAACAAGGCAAAGCTCTCGCGATGACGAAAGAAGTGCTTGAGCGGGAGAAAACCCATGGCAATGAATCGCTGTGCAAGGCTGATCCGTTGCGCATAGGGATGGACCGTACGTGCGACGACAAGTCCGACATGCAGACGGTTCTTGATGGCCTCTAGCCGCTTGTCCATGAGCAGCTTTCCGACCTGCATCCGGCGATAGTCCGGATGGACGGCAAGACGGCCGAACTCTCCGACCAGATCGGAATGCGCTCCGAAATCGAATAAGACGGACGCGGTGCCGACAACACGTCCCGACTCTGTGTCTTCGGCCACGAGAATCAATGCGTCGTCCGTAAAGACCGACCGCTTCAGCCAGAGCTCGTCGTAGAGTTCTCGATGCGGATAATCGGTGCCGTAGACTGCGAGAAAGATCTCCCGGATCTGGCCGACATCTTCTTCGCGGGCCTCTCGGACTCTGATCATGCGCGCCCCTTTAACAGCAGATCAGGAGGATGCCAGGTGCTGACGAAACTGCCGGCCGGCAATTCTGGCGAGGGCCCGATAATAGGCGGCCCCTACAGCCAGCGCTTCTTCATCGAAGTCGAACTTGCTGGAATGGGCTGGATAACCTTCACGACCAGGAACTTGGCTGCCGAATCTGACGTAGGCACCTGGAATCTTTTCCAGGTAATAGCTGAAATCTTCCGCCCCCATATTCGCCGTTTTCAGCGGCAACACATTTGTCTCCCCCACTGTCTCGATTGCGGCGCGCCGCGCGAGGCCCGCCATCACCGCATCGTTGACGAGAGGCGGTGTACCTTCCGTCACCGTGACATGGATCTTCGCCCCGTGTAATTGGGCGATCGATTCGGCGATACGACGCACGGAGTTGAGCAACTGCCGGCGGACAGCCGGATCTTGCGCCCTCACCGTCCCTTCCAACTTGGCCTGTCCCGCGATCACATTCGGTGCAGTCCCTGCATGAAATTGGCCGACCGAAACAACCGAGGGGCGGGCCGGATCGACCTCACGTGAGACGATCGTCTGCAACGCCATGATCATGAGGCTTCCCACCACCACGGCATCGATGCTTTCGTGTGGCCTTGCGCCATGGGCCCCCTGCCCGATGATCTCAATCGAAAAGTTATCCGACGACGCATTGACCGGTCCCTCACTCACCACGATGGTACCTGGGCGGTAATGTCGATCCAGATGTCCACCGAAGATCAGGCCGGCGCCGTCAAGCACGCCTTCCTTAATCATAGCGATCGCACCGGTCCCTTGTTCTTCCGCAGGCTGGAAAATCAGCCGCACCGGCGCCGGCAAGTCGTTCTCCTGGGAAAGGAGCGCCGCAGCTCCGAGCAACATGGCGGTATGCCCATCATGTCCACACGCATGCATGACGCCCTTATGAACCGACGCGAACTCGAGACCGGTCTCTTCCTGAATGGGAAGTGCGTCCGTGTCGGCTCGCAGCACGACGCAGGGCACTCCGGAATCCCCGGGAATGTCCGCTACGACCCCATGGCCCGCGATGTTCATGCGGTGATGAATGCCAAGGTCCTGAAGAAACCTACTGATGACTTCGGCCGTCCGAGCTTCCTGCCTACTCAGCTCAGGATACCGATGGAGTTCTCGCCGCAGAGCGACCAATCTGTCGTACAGAGCTGGTGCAATCAAAGCCATGCGCGTTCTCTCCGCGCGCAGAGCCCAGTCGGGCAGAGGTCGTCACCTGGCCGAGACATCCTCATCCTTCCTTCGCCTGTACACTCGGTTGATAGGTCGTGTACACATAGACCGGGATGGACAGATGGCCGAGATGCTTCTCAAGCAACGGTTTGACGTCTTTCCAATCAAGACCGCCCACTCCTGTCGCAAGACGAGGTAAAGCGAGGCTCTTGACCTTCTCACTTTCCACCAGCTTCGAGAGGGCTTTGAGACAATGATTGACGTTTTCGATTGTCGCTTTTCCTGGATTAGACCCATGGCTGGGGGCCGGTTCTTGGGTAAACAGGCTCACAATCCGCGCACCACCGGCACCAGCCCAGGCCCACAATTCACCGGTCTTGGGCGTAAATGTTTGGCAATAATGTCTGAAATCCTTATACATGGCAGGCCACTGTTGCCTCAGAGACAACGCCAAACCGTTCGCGAACCCGTCGTTCGGTGCCACACCGTGCGCCACCATTTCGGCCTTCGATCGTAAAATGTCTCCCGCCACTTCCTTGAGCATAGAACCTCCCATGATGATATGAACCTCGACAGCATGGCACAGCCAGGTCTACAGCCTCATGCCGTAGATGCCTCTTGACCGACCAAGCACCCTTGCGAATCCCACTTCATTCCGTTATGAACATCGAATCTTGTTCCCCTAGCCAGAGGCCACGCCGTGGTACACATTCGACCAGCGACCGAAGCAGATTTTCCTGCAATCCTCCAGGTGCAACAGTCCGCCTTCGGCGAATATGCCTCGGTCCATACCGTGAGCGGCTGGACGACGGAAACGCCGGAGAACCTCAAAGCGGACGCTCGGGAGAAACAGATCTTCGTGGCAGTCGAAGACGGGACAATCATCGGCTCCGTACGGTTCTGGACGGTGGCCGGCGTGTGCGTCATCCGCCTGCTCTCTGTGAATCCCAGCCACCAGCACCAAGGAGTCGGCAAAGCCCTGATACGCGAGATCGAGCGGGTCGTGACCGATGCGCACAAGCTCTACGCCTGCACCATGTTGCGCACAGCTCGCAATATTCAGTTCTTTCTGAACCTTGGGTACAAGGCCGAGACCATCCTGCCCAATCACTACGATCATCTCGATCTCATTTGCTTCGCGAAATATCGCTGAGCCGCTTCTGCGACGACTCATTCGAGTGCCACGAACTCTCCGCCAAACGGTTACGGCGTTCTTGCACACCGAAACCCATAGCCGAACTGTCGGTTCATCGGTTGCGCATTGAATCGATGGGCAGACCGCAGAAAGTCCGACACGTACAGCCAGGAGCCTCCGCGTACGACCTTCTCATCGCCTTTTGCCGGGCCGATGGGGTTCTTCTCCGGACCTTTCTTATAAGAATCGAGCCCGTACCAATCGAACACCCACTCCCAGGCATTCCCGGCCATGTCATAGATGCCGTAAGGGCTCTTCCCTGCCTCGAACGATCCGACCGGGGACAAAGCCAGATGGTCATCCCAATCCTTTCGTCCATAATTGGCGTGGAGTCTGGTCGGGGCTTCATTGCCCCAGGGATAGATCCGTCCATCGGTTCCCCTTGCGGCCTTTTCCCATTCTGCTTCAGTCGGCAGACGCTTACCGGCCCATTTGCAGTAGTTGACCGCATCCTCCCAACTGACATTGACGACCGGACGTCTCAGATGTTGTGGTTGATTCATGACGCTCCAGTCCGGCGGCTCCTCCATTTCCGTGGCTTCCAAATACCTGGCGTATTGCCCAACTGTCACTTCATACTTGTCGATCCGGAACGCGTTGAGATAGATCTGCCGCACCGGCTTTTCATCATCTCCGAGTGTGCTTCCCCGTGTGAATGTCCCTGCCGGAACCAGCACCATCTGCAGATCGAGATTTTCAGCCTCTCCCATTCCTCCGGACGCCCCGGCAGGGACTTGTTTCTTCGCCCCAGACAGAGACCGTGGAAGTTTGGCCTGGAGCTGTTGGTGAAGAACCTGCTGCTCAGTGGTCAGGCCCATTTCATGCGCGCTTTCCAGCGTCTCCTGGGCTTGCTTCATCTTTCCAGCAGCCACCAACGCTTTCGCTTCGTGCAGGAGCCTCCAAGCCGTTGTTTCCTCTCGTAACCGCCAGACCTTCGCTTTGGTCTTGGGTAAATAGGATGTTGTGCGCCCGGACTTAGCATCCAGATCCAGTGCGGTCTCGTAATGGTCCTCCGCGCAGATCCAAGCCTCTAGGGCCCGGCAGGCTTCGGCAAGGTTGAAATGTGCCTGGATATTGGACGGATCTTTCTGGATACCGACCTCCAACACCGACCGTGCCTCGGCATACTGTTTGTTTTTCAATAGGCTCTCCCCCTTGGAGAATTCCTGATCCCCAGCACCGGCAGCATACACGGCAGCTCCCCAAGCGATGAAGAGGCAGAACACCGCCATACTCCCCAACACCTGTCTCATAAACGCCCCCCTCCCCGTTCTAACTAATTACCCTGTGGATTCGCCCTCGCCTGCCAGCGACGGTGTTCGGCCTAGACCGGCCCGACAGACTTACCAAGAACCACCTACAAGTTTAGTGCCTGACTGTGATGCACTCCTGTTTCTTTCCTCAGAGGGACTCTTTGGTCCTCGACTACCCGCATGGAACAAGCACGACCCGATGGTTATTCCGAATTCATTTCATTTCTTTTCCTTCTCCAGACGAGCGACATTGTCGATCCCCAACCGCGCGCATCGAGGGAGCACATTCTGATCGTGCGGCCTCGGCGAGCGCAGGGATCGGCAATGTCGCTCGTCCCCCCCCTCACACCCATTCCGGCGCCTCTTCTTTCCCCACGTCCCGCCCCGCAAACAGGCTGTACAGCGCGGGCAGGACCACCAACGTCAACGCCGTCGAGGTGAAGAGTCCGCCGATCACGACGCTGGCGAGCGGCCGCTGCACCTCAGCTCCAATCCCTTGCGCCAACGCCAACGGCAGCAGACCGAGCAACGTCGTCATCATCGTCATCACGACCGGACGGAGACGAAGACTACAACCGGCCAAGATCGCATCGTCGATCGTTTGTCCCTCATGACGGAGCTGGTTGATATAGGAGACCAATACGATCCCGTTCCCGACAGCCAGTCCAAACAGCTCGATGAAACCGATCGAAGCCGGCACACTCAGATACTGTCCGCTGAGCCACAGCGACACGACCCCGCCGATCAACGCGAAGGGAAGATTCAGAATGATCAAGGTTGCGTATCGCCAAGAATGGAATGCCCAATATAGGAGAAAAAAGACGAGCCCCAGCGTAACAGGCACGACGATCATCAAACGAGCGTTGGCCCGTTCCATATTTTCGAACGCACCGCCCCAGACAATGCTGTACCCTTCCGGCAAGCGGAGCTGGGCAGCGAGCTTCGCCCGCCCTTCATCCACCACACCACCGATATCCCGGCCCACGACGTTGAAGCCGATGTAGATGCGGCGTCTGACCTGCTCGCGACTGATACGAGCTGGGCCTTCGCGCATCTCAATTTTAGCCAGATCACTCATGGGAATGAGTGCACCCGAGGCGGATTTCACGCGGATTTCTCCGATGGCTGCCACACTATTCCGGTACGGTTCCGGAAATCTCAGCGTGAGCTCAAACCGCCGCTCGCCTTCATAGACCTGCGTCGCCATTCTCCCGCCGATCGCGGTCGTGATGATCTCTTGCACGTCAGCGACGTTGATGCCGAAACGGGCGATCTTTTGCCGATCAATGTCGATGATCACATAGGGTTGCCCGGCGACTTGTTCGACCTTGATATCCTTCACGCCATTGATTTGCTGCATCAAGGCCGCAATCTCTTGCGCCTTGTCCCGGAGCACATCGAGGTCGTCTCCGAACAACTTGATGGCGCATTGGGTTCTGATGCCGGAGATCAACTCATCCACTCGCTCCTGAATCGGCTGGCTCATGAGGACGGAGATGCCGGGGATTTCGGCCAGCTTTTTCCGAATCGCGTCCGTCAATCCTGATTGAGTGGTCGCTGTTGTCCATGTGCGTCGGTCGTGCAGAGACACGATCGGATCGCTCTCATAGAGATCTTCTGGATGGTAGGGAATTTCCGCTCGCCCGATTCGACTCACCGCCATCTTCACTTCAGGAAACTCCAACATGGCCTTTTGGGTCTGCTTCTCCAACTCGATGGACTCAGCCAGCGAGACACTCGGCAGCTTCACAACTTGTGGCGTCAGGGCTCCTTCCTCAAGAAGCGGAATGAACTCCCGCCCAACGAAGGGGACAAGGCCGAGGCTACACAGCACGACCGTCGTCGACCCAGCCAGGACGAAACGTCGGTGCCGGAGTGTCCATTGCAACACCGGTACATAGCGTTGTTTCATCCAGACAGTCAGACCGGTTTCCCGTGGATGATCGCGCCGGAGAAACAGAGACGCTAGCACCGGTGACAGCGTCAACGTCACAAAAATTGAGGCCACTAGTGCGATCACCAGTGTGTAGGCCAGCGGCGCAAACATCTTGCCTTCCATACCCTGCAACGTTATGAGCGGGAGGAAGACGACGCTGATGATGAGAATGCCAAAGAGGATCGGCCGCCCCACTTCCTTGGTCGCATGGAGAATCACGCTGAGCCGGCTTTCCTCCGAAGCACCGGTGTGTTGTGCGAGATGTCGATAGGCGTTTTCTACGACGACCAGTGACCCGTCGGCAATTTCGCCGATGGCGATCGCCAGTCCCCCGAGCGTCATCAAGTTGGCCGAGAGCCCAAACCGTTCCATGGCAATAAAGGTAACGAGGGGCGTGACGATCAACGTGACCGTCACAATGATGGCGCTGCGGACATGGCCCAGAAAGAAAAAAAAGACGAACATGACCAACACAATCCCCTCGATTAACGCATCACGGACCGTATTGATGGCGGCATTCACCAGTTCGATGCGGTCATAGAACGGGATCAGTTTTGTCCCTGCGGGGAGCAGATGGCCCTGCTGCAGATCCGCTACCTTTGTCTTGATCGCCTCAACCACCTGACGAGCATTGCCTCCACGAAGCATGAGCACCGTTCCGATCACGACCTCCCGTTCCCCATTGAGAACAACTGCGCCATGGCGAACGGCATGGCCGATGCGGACCTCTGCAACATCCCGTACGAACACCGGCGTACCAGCGACTTCTTTGACGATGATGGATTCGATGTCACCCACTGTTCTGATCAGCCCGAGCCCTCGAACGATTGAGCGCTCGGCATGCCGCTCCAGGACATTGCCCCCGGCATTGGCGTTATTCTTCACCGCAGCTTCGTAGATCTGGTGGAGCGTGAGGTCGAACTTGCGAAGCTTGGCTGGATCGACCACGACCTGATACTGTTTGACGAACCCGCCCATCCCGTTTACATCGATCACACCAGGGACACTCTTCAGCTGGGGGCGCAGCACCCATTCCTGTAATGTGCGCTGATCGGTCAACTCCGTCTGGTCGACCATCGCATCGGTCGCTGCATGAGGCCCTGTGCTGAGCTGCCTGTCCTGAGCTTGTTGAGGGGTTGAGGGGCCTTCAACATAATAGTGAAAGACTTCGCCCAGCCCGGTAGTGACGGGAGCCATCACCGGTTCAAGTCCCTCCGGGAGTCGCTCCTTAGCCGCCATGATCCGCTCAAGAACCAACTGCCGCGCAAAATAGACATCCACGTGATCGTTGAACACGACGGTGATTTGAGAGAGGGCAAACTTGGAAAGAGACCGAATCTCCGCCAGCCCAGGCAACCCGGTTAGCTGGAGTTCAAGTGGGTAGGTGATGAAACGCTCAACCTCAACCGGCGAGAGACCCGCCGCTTCGGTCAGCACCTGCACCTGAATGTTCGTCACGTCGGGATAGGCATCAATCGGGATCGACTCGAAGGCAATCACGCCGACGACGGACAACAGGCCAGCCAGACCAATCACCAATATTCGCTGCCGCAACGAGAATTCGAGAAGCGAAACAATCATGGCGTGGGCTCGATCTTGTGCCGTTCGATTTCAGACTTGAGAGCGAAAGAGCCCTTCGTCACGACCTGCTCACCGGCCTTCACCCCTTCCAGAATCCTGACCACCTCTCCCTCTTCATTGCCCAACTTGACCGTTCGAGCCTCGAACGTGCCGGCCTCCTGCTGAATGAACACCATCTTGCCTGCGGGTCCGTCTTGAACAGCCGCAAGCGGGACACTCAGCGCATCAGAACTCGACGTGACGTACACACTGATGACGGCAAACATTTCCGGCTTCAACAGTCTCTCGGGGTTTGACACGGTGACGCGCAGGCTCATCGTGCGCGTTGCCGGATCAAGGACATCTCCGACATAAGTGATGGTTCCACCGAAGATCGCATGGGGATAGGCCGCAAGAACCACGTTGACGTGCTGGTCCTTACGGATGAATCGGATATCCTTTTCGGGCACGTTACCGATCACCCATACGTCGGTAAGGTTGGCCACAGTGAACAGTGTTTGATCCGTTTCGACCACTTCTCCCTTCGTGATGTTTCGTGTGATGACCCGCCCATCGAACGGCGCGCGCAACGGCATGTCGGCTTTGATCGTATGCTCACGATCCAGCCTCTCGATTTCTTCTTGAGGCACACCAAGCAGCTCCAACCGGTTCCTCGTCTCACGGGATTCGGCCCTGGCGGCTTTCATGGCTGCCTCACGTCGCTGTAATTCAGCAAGGCTGACGGCCTTGTTCTCGTACAACTCCCTGGCTCGCCCATGGGATCGTTCGGCCTCCTCAAGCCTGGCCTCAGCTTTGAGATGTTCACCCTCCGCCATACCGAGATCGACGCTGTGGAGCAGCGCCAAGCGCGTACCTTTTTTCACATCCTGCCCGACATCGACATGTACCTTGACCACCCGGCCACGAATCAGGGCCGTGACCTCGGCTAATTCGTTTTGGTTGGCTTGGACGGTGGCGGGAAATTCTCGATGCGACAGGATCTCCCCTTGCGCCACCGGCGACAACTCCAACTGCATGCGGGACAGCTCTTCCGCGGTCAGATGCAACAGCCGTGATGCGGCAGACGGCGGGTTCTGCGCGACAGGGGTGGTATCGGTCGCCTTGTTCTCACAAGCCGCCCCTCCCGCGAGGAGAACACAGATCATCAGACTGCGAGAACAGGCTTGTACAAGATGTCGGGCGTTGTCTAGCGGCACGTGGCTGTTACCCATGAATGATCACTGCCTCTCCCGTCAGTCTCTTCGCACGGGGCGTGCCCTCCAATTACGCGATTTTCCTGGTGCATGGCTCTGTTTTCGTCGCTTATTGCCACGGTACGAAGATGGCTCTGTAGCAAAATGCAACAGCTCCTATTGGAACCGTTTGTGCGCCTATTGATCGGTGAGTGTGAGATACTGATTCCGAAAGGGATCAACTCTGCATGGAAGTCCAACCCCAATTCCCAAATGAACAATCGCCTATGGGAGAATTTCGACGCCAGGCAGATTCGTTCCGCAACTGGGTCACAGCCGATGGCGGCTCCGGCTATCCGGCCGCTGCAGGTCGATATCATCTTTATGTATCATGGGCCTGCCCCTGGGCCCATCGGACGATCATCGTTCGCAAGCTGAAGCAGCTCGAGTCCGTGATCGGAATGACCGTCGTGGATCCGATTCGTGATGAGCGCGGATGGGCGTTTCATGAAGGTCCTGGGCACTCCCCGGATCCCATCAATGGATTTTCATTTCTGAGTGAGGCCTATAAGGCGACCGACCCGCACTACATCGGACGATTTACGGTCCCGGTGCTGTGGGACTCTGTCACCAAACGCATTGTCACCAATTCCGACGATGACCTGATGAGAATCTTCAACGGTGAATTCAACCGGTTCACCCAAAGTCCGATCGACTTGTATCCGGACGGGCTCCGACAAGAGATCGACGAACTGAACAGCTTTATCTACGAGAATGTGAACGATGGCGTGTATCGAGCGGGATTCGCCACATCACAGCACGCCTACGAACGAGCGGCACGGCGACTGTTTACGGCACTGGATCAACTGGACGCACGCCTCGCCACCCGCCGCTATCTCTTCGGGCCGGAATGTGTGGAGACCGACTGGCGGCTCTTCGTCACGCTGATTCGGTTTGATGCGGTCTACCACGGACATTTCAAGTGCAATGTCCGGCGAATTCTCGACTACCCAAACCTCTTCGGATATCTCAAAGATCTCTACCAAACAGACGGCATTGCCGAAACCGTGAATTTCGACCATATCAAGCGGCACTACTACGTCACACATGACGACATCAATCCGACCCGCATCGTTCCGATCGGTCCCGATCAGGACCTTACCGCTGCCCATGGGCGGGAACGTTTAACCGGCTAGTTTCTTACCTGCCAAAATTCTCATCGAGACTTTAGTGATCGACGGCCATCAAAGGCCACTGTGTGTGCAAGAGAGTAGACAACTCTGAGGATATTCTCCCCAGTAACCCGTGCTATCTCATCTTCCATGGCCCATTCCCTCTATCTTTACGAGATTTTCAGGTGAGCATAATAGTTGCTGCATTGTCATGCAGGCTGACGAGACCTTGTGTGCTCATACGAACGTGCAGCGGATGGATGCTCCTGAAATCAGTGTCTGAAGCAGACATCGTTTGTCATATGTGCCCCGGGAAACCTGGTATTTCATTCATCAAAAGGAGGAGTTATGGACAGTCTCTTATTGTTCGGCGTGGTCATGCTTGCCATCTTAATTGGAGGCCTTGTCGTCTACAAGAAAAGTGCATAGCAAATCACGTCCTGGTTATCTTGAGAGAACTGTACAATACCTTGTGCAGTAAGCTTGTCACCAAGGGTGAGTCGTTTCTTGGTGGCGTTGCGGCAGAGTGCGGGTACGGTCCTGGATCGGTCGAAGTCCCAACAAGGGTGATGTGCTCGTTCCGTCGAGGAACGAGCACATTTCTCCATGGTACGGGTGCGCGTGAGCAGCGTTTCAGGCTTACCTGACGACAAGGACTGAGCAAGCTGGTTGCTGGACAAGTTTCAACGAGACGCTGCCTTGAAGGAAACGCGCGACGGCACTCCGCCCTTTTGCGCCTGTCACAATCAAATCCGGCTGTTCGAGATTCACGATCTTCATGATTTCTTCTGCTGCCGGTCCAACCCGGGGGAATTGCCTGACCCGGTACCCGACCTTTTCCAGTTTGGTGGCCTCCTGAGCCAACAACTGTTCTCCCGCCTCTTTCACCGCCGTATACCGCAAGAACGGCATGACATGCACCAAGAGAATCACAAGGGGCTTGCCGTCGGCCGTAGCCGTGAATCGTTTGAGCAGAAACTGAAGAGCCTTCCCTGATGAGACAGATCCGTCTGTTGCAAACAAGATCCGCCGAGGAGTGTGAGGCGGCTCCTTGACGATCAGGACCGGAGTCGTGGCATGGAGCGTCACGGCGGTCGATACACTCCCCAACATGAGCCGGTCAAGGGCGTCCAAGCCTCGACTCCCCACCACAATCAGCGCGGTATTTCCTGCATGCTTCAACAGCGCCTGTGCGATCGGTCCTTGTTCCACGCGGACGGAACCGGTCAATCTCAGCTCAGTCATCCGTTTCTTCGTGCCGAGTTCCACCTGCTGTGCTCGGCTTTCCAACAGATGAATCGCCTCCCCGATATCAGGTTCATACCCGCTGACGGATGGATAGGTGAGAGCCGGTACCCGGGCGGAATTGAGATCGACGGAATGGATCGCCGTCACCCGAGGGGCAGACCGAAAGGGAATCTTCCCCACCCAATCCAGCGCCCATTCGGAATATTTCGACCCATCGATCCCCACCACAACCTTCATTGTCATGTCACTCCTCCAGACAATAGGACCTGCTGCTTCGTCATGCAGACATCACCGACGGCTGTCGGCACTGCTTGAAGATCCCTCCGACGAATGATTGCCTTCCGCGTTTCCTCATTGGTCATTGCCACTGCTGCGTCTCTCCTCCCAAGAGATCGTTAAGGTGACGAGGCTGGAACAGGCTATCGTGATTGAGCCAACCAGCGGATATAGAGCAGGACATACTGCTTTTCTTCCTTCGATAATGCCCATTTCCACGACCCCATCGCGGTGCCACGTTCACCCTCGTGAATCGTCTGGGCCAGCTCGATATCGGACTTCCGCTGGACTGCGGGGCTCGTGAGGTCTGCTGGTGGCGGGGTGACATTGAATGCGTGACCTTTTCCCTGTTCTCCATGGCAAAACCGGCAATACTCTCCATAGAGACGCTTCCCCTCCTGCAAGTCGTAATGTTCACGGAGCGCCTTCTCACTACTCTGCTGCTCAGCATCGGCATCCGCAACAGGGAGACTTGACAGAACAAGGAACAGACATAATAGGACAGCCCGTGAGAACATCAGCTTCCCCCTCCCATTCATACGAGGAGAATGAAGGGCAACCATCGTGCCATTGAAACGAGCCATAGTGAGGTCGCAGTCTAGTTTGAACCAGTTGAAAGCATGGGGCTTCTTCAAACCGAAGGCCCTCGTGCACTTCGAGAGTGGGGAAAATTTCTCAGAAACCTTCTGCCCGCTGTCGCAGAATGCTACAGCAGCGGGAACTGAAAGTCCGGAGATCGATGCTTGGGAAGCGTGGCGACAATAGCGGAGGCTGGTAGGAAAGGTAGAACCAGAAAGAATCGATCAGCAGATCCGCGGGAGTTGCTCGCCTGATAGGAGGTCGAGCACACGGTGGGTGCCAACAACCGTCCGTAAGATGACCATGGAAGGATCACGCTCCGTTACGATGCCGATCTGAGCCGCCTGATTGGCCACTTGATGTCGATGCATCACGGCCAGAGCCGCCTCTACCTGCGACTCAGGCACTATCGCGACGAATCGTCCTTCATTCGCCACATAGAGTGGGTCGAGTCCTAAGAGCTCACAGGCTCCACGCACCGGCTCGCTCACCGGAATGGCAAGCTCTTCCACCATCGTACCGACCTTCGCCGCTTCGGCCAGTTCATTCAGCACACTCGCAAGTCCGCCTCGGGTGAGATCGCGCAGGCAATGGATCTCGATCCCACTATCGATCAAATCGGCCACGATGCGATGCAACGGCGCCGAATCACTCTCAACATTCCCGTCGAACGTCAGGCCTTCCCGCACACTGAGCACCGCCACGCCGTGGGAGCCAAGATCGCCGCTTACAAGAATGGCATCGCCCGGCTGAATCAACGTCGGCAATACGCGAACACCGTTCGGCACCAGACCAACACCGGACGTATTGATGAAGATGCCGTCTCCCTTGCCGCGATCCACGACCTTCGTATCACCCGTGACGATCGATACCCCCGCCGCTCGCGCAGCCTCAGCCATGGAGTGCACCACTCGCTGCAACACGTCCAGACTCAGCCCTTCTTCCAAGATGAATCCCGCGCTCAGATAGAGCGGCTTCGCACCGCACATGGCGAGATCATTGATCGTACCGTTCACAGCTAAACTTCCGATGTCGCCTCCTGGAAAGAACAGCGGGCGCACCACGTAGGAATCGGTGGTGAAGGCAAGCGTGCCCTTCTCGACCGGCCAGGTCGCTCCATCGTGTAGAGACTCCAGCAGGGGATTGTGAAAGGCCCGCACGAAGACGTTTTGAATCAACTCCTGCATGAGCCTCCCGCCGCCGCCATGAGCGAGTTGGATGGTGTCCTTTGTTGAGAGCGGCAGTGGGCAAGTCGGCTCAAATGGTTTGTTGTTCATGGTTGGTATCTCGCCTGAAGAACAGAGCTTATAGCTGATGGCGTATAGCACGTAGTCAGCGTAAAAAGAGCCTATAGCTTATGTCCTATAGTGCGAGATCAGACCGGGATGTTATCCCATCGGTGGTTTGCTTTTCCTGCCTCTACCATAAGCCATACGCCATATGCTCTGATCCTAACAAACACCACGCCTTACCTTTCACTTCTCACTTTTCGCATTTTACGTGGCCCCGGTACCGATAATACGCAGCACAAGCCCCTTCGCTTGAGACCATTGGCGCGCCCAATGGCCGCTCCGGCGTGCAACGGGTACCAAAGGCGGAACAGTCCATCGGCTTGAGCAGGCCCTGAAGGACCAACCCACTCTGGCACTCTGGATCCTCCTTGCCTTCAGCGAGCTGTGAAAGTTCTGGCTGGAACTTCACCTCGGCGTCATAGGCACCGTAGGCAGATTTGAGGCGCAGGCCGCTCGCGGGGATTTCGCCGATGCCACGCCAGATTCGCGGCGCCGGTTCAAAGACCTCGTCGACGAGAGTTCTCGCTGGTCGGTTCCCTTCCCGGCTCACCGATCGCACGTACTGATTCTCGACTTCGACTCGTCCCTCTTCCAACTGACTGACCAACATGCTCACGCCTTCCAGCACATCGAGCGGCTCGAAGCCGGTCACGACGATCGGGACTCCATACCGCTGAGCGATGGATTCGTACTCCTCGTAACCCATCACGGTGCAGACATGCCCTGCGGCGAGAAATCCTTGAATCCGATTTTGCGGTGACGACAGGATCGCTTCCATTGCCGGAGGCACCAGCACATGGGCGATCAATAGACTGAAGTTCGTGATGCCCGCCTGCTTCGCCTGGGCGACTGCCATGGCCCAGGCCGGAGCAGTCGTTTCAAAACCCACCGCGAAACAGACGACTTCACGGTCAGGATGCTTGCGGGCCAGTTCCAGCGCATCCAACGGGGAATAGATAATCCGAACATCTCCGCCTGCTGACTTCACGCCGAACAGATCTCCACGAGAACCAGGCACGCGCAACATGTCGCCGAAGGAACAGAAGATCACGTTGGGTAACGAAGCGAGGCAAACCGCCTGATCGATCAACGACACAGAGGTCACGCAGACCGGACAGCCAGGCCCATGAACGAGTTCCAGATTTTTCGGCAACAGGCTATCGAGCCCGAACCTCACGATTGCGTGAGTCTGCCCACCGCAGACCTCCATGATCGTCCATGGCCGGCGCACCGTCTGCTTAATCCGCTCCGCCAGCGCCGCCGCCACCGCCCGATCGCGAAATTCATCCACATACTTCATGACTGAGGTCCCCAACGACTCCTTTGTTCGGTATCGTCCCCGAGATTATTTAAGGGCTGAATTTGGTCTTCATGGAGACAACCGCCCTCCAAGAAGTGATGAAGCCTTGGCGCTCCTCCTTGTGGATTGGGCGTCGTCTCAACGTTCCGATTGTACCGCGCTGTAGATGGCGCGAAGCGCCGCTACGAAAGCGTCAATCACCAACCGGCTGTTAGGATGCAGACCTTCTCTCATGTTATGCACTGAAGTCAATTGAGGACTTCGTTTTGGCAGTGATCGTCGTGCCCGTTACGTTTGGATTTACGATCTTCAAGTCTGGATAGTACGTGTATCGGAAAGAAACTGATTTGTCCTCTTCGAGGGGCGCAAGGCCAGTTCTTCGGAGACCACCACCTTTGAGCTTGTTCAGATAGTTGATCGCTTGCACGTCGCAGAATCTTATCAACTTATTCGTGAGTTCCTGACCGGTGTCTGCGCTTGCGTAAATAAGGGTGAAACCATCGGGCAAGTAGTGTTTGCCGTATATCGATCGCTCTCGCTTTGAGATCGCCTCATGATTTGCCAAGTTGCAGTCCGTAACGAAGGCGATTCTCGCTTTGCCGTGGGCGCCGCGTTCACGAACAGTGTCATTGGCCACCTTTAGCATAGCCAGCATTTCTGCATTGCCTTTGATCCCTTGGAACTCGTATGCGTGACCTCGATCATCGATTGATGTCAATCGAACCCCACCATCTACAGGAACCAATCTGCACACGATGAAAAACGCCACAGAAACCGTGGTGCCATCGATTTCCATTGTGTTTGTGTCGATGACGATGAAATGGTCGAGGCGAGCCAGTTCGTCCAGGCCGTCTACAGTTGCGTGGCCTTGGTCGACGCTCACCCGCGCCTGATACTTGCGCCCTTTGGCTCGTTCATAGTGCGTGGCGCGCTCAACGTGCGCAGGAGTGAGTTCTTTGCCACTCTTATCGATGATCCTAACGCGACCATCGGGCTGGACTGTCAGTCTCTCTGCCCCATGGTTCTCAGGCAGCTCAATCGTGAGCGATAGGTCTACCCGCTTCGGCATGCGCCACCCAACATTGTTGATAATCAGGGTCAGAATGCAATTTCAGAGAGGCGATCAGCCCGTTACGGAGGCCCCCGCGTTTCTCGTTATCAATTGAAGACCTACTCGAACGACAATGATTGACGCGCTGGATGACGTGATGATGATACGACGATAGGCTGAGGCGAGGCGAACGGGTCATTGTTGCGAGACCTCTCACGCCACTGAGGTGGGCAACCTACTTCACGGTTGGTTTGGCTGTCAACGAAATAGCTCTCTGGCTCCTATTTCTTCATCTATGTACTCCTCTCCGGTAACTTCGTTCCTCAACACCACTCTCACGATCATCCCTAGACCAATTTGGTTCTTCGTGGAAACTGAAGACCTTGAAGAAGTAGCGAAACATCGATGCTTGTCCTTGTGAATCGTGCGGCGTCTGAACGACGGCGCTCAGGGGCGCACCGCTTACCGCGTGCCTTCTGTAGCGCCATGTTATGCCTAGATTTCGGAGAGCGGGATAAGGCACACCTTCTCCGTCAGAAGGGATGTAACTTGATAGAGAAATTGCTTGGGGGTAACAGTCACCAGCTCAGACACTAAGGGCCGAAGATCACCCAGGAGAACCGCCTTAATCTCAAGGGGTCGGTAACGGGCGGCGGCGCCAACGTAAAACATCGCCAATAGCGAATAGGATAGGTGATGAAATGGGCCTGGTTGAAGATCACAATAGTATCTATACCCGTTCCGGGTGAGTAACGAGACGATATTGAACTTTCGCGACTCACTGATGAATTTTGCGTAGCAGTCAGCCATGTTGACCTTCGTAGCATGACGCCTCGTCTTACTGCGATACACAATCCATCCGTCTCGGGGATATCCATCCCGAAAATAGGTTGCTCGCGCGTCCTTCAAAAACTTGGACGTATCGACCTTCGTCTCGTGTTTCTTCTCGTAGCTCAGTTCCACGAACAACCGGTCTCGCGCTCCGTTTACCAGGAACTTGTATTCGATCGGAAGTAGCTTCCTCTTCGTCGAATGCCCGAGGCTAACATACAAACTGTGGAGCTCCGGGATCTGGCCGAAGGCTTTCAATAGCGTTACCGTGCTGGTAGTAGAAACGGGTGCTCCTAAAGCTTTTGAGAACTCGAAGAAGATGTTCACCACCTCAGTCGTTGGTGAATGGACTTTTACTGTCTGTGTAACGCCGTGTTCTAAGGACAACCCATGAATTTCTTGTTTCCTTTCAAGCTCGGTACCTTTTGCGGCGATGTAGGCTTTCGCCAAGTTAAGCATGAAGTAATAAGTCAACGTCCCTTTCGTGGGAAGATCCGCCCGATTCGCGGCGGCGTAAAAATCTTCGGCAAGATCTGCGAAGTAAATTGCCCGCTCTAGGTTCTCTCGATTCTTTCCACGCTTCTTGGCAAGTCTATCATTTAGGGCCCGTTGGACGAACGCCCAAGGGTCAGCAGTAAGAATCTGCTGCTCGCCAGCTTTGGTAGCAATATGCGCGTAGCGAAGCTCGTTGTAGTTGAGCTTCGCAACCTCTCCTGGCTCTAAACCTTTTGGCATACGTGACTAGGCCTAACAACCTTTAGGCCGATCCGTATCAGAGCCGAATCTGCCGATTTCTGTCCGAATAACACACCATCGAATGGTCCGAGCATAGCGCCATAATTGTTGGCGTTTCAATGAGGTGCGCCTGTGAAACCATTTATTGAAATGTTTATGATGACTGTCGGAAGGGAGAAGGGGAACCGGAGACATTATGCGATCACTTCCACTTGAAGGAAGATAGTGGGTTGGAATCTATAGGCTCTCACTAGGCAGCTTCTACCCCCAGGCGGTGTGTTGCCTCGTCTAACAGCGCTCTTTCTTACATGTTGTGTTAACCCATGATTTTAATGGAACATAACGTACTGGTCCAGGAACGCGCCGCTAAGGCGTGTCCCACTATAGCTCAAGGTTGAGTAGCAACATTTATTTGAGCGTGCCATATGTAACCTTTGGCCGAAAATCCGCCCCCGTTGCTGTAGCTTCCAACGCGCCGACCTCAATCAACGTAAAGCGGTTTCGCTTTTTGTTTAAGTAGAAGGTCTCGGTGCTGCCCGTAAGGTGCGCAACGAAGATGAGAACAATGGTCTCATCGTCCTCAAAAACCTTTGTCGTTTCTTCGCCGTTGCCACTCGGAAAGGTGATAAATGGGCGTTGAGAGCGAAGATTTGCGAACGTAAATTGTTCGCCGGATTTGCGCCCATCGGCCTTTGATACGATGCCGATATATCCATCGCGCGCCGGAGTTTGCGAGTGTGTGACTCCTCCGGCAAGGAAGGCAAATAGGAAGAACACGAGCGAGATAACAAACTGGCGAGCGTGCATTTTGGAGCCTTCTTGCTGCCCAACAATGTTTAGACTGATCCGACTAGGGATGAGCCTGACCTTCCCGACCTTGCCGAGCTTCACATATTGCTTGGCGTGCCAGAGGTTGCGATTGTACTGCATGGCCAGCCAACTCTCAGGAGAGTGGAGTCGGCTGGAGCAATTTGCTAGGCGGTTGTTTGCCGGGCTGCTTTTCCAACCACCTGCCACCGCGCCTCGATCGTGTCCGCGGACAAGTCGGCCCCACACTCCCATTCGACAAAATACCCACCATTGATGACCTTCTTAAATTCGGACTCGTCTCGAAGCGCTTCGAACGCCTCGTACTGTAGATAAGGGCTGACATCAAACCGGCCAACCCGGCCATCATCAGCCACAATGGAGAGGATGCAGTTTGGTTGTGCCTCAAGTTCCACAATTCTCATTGATCAAGTCCTTTGATCGGAAAAGGTGTCTTACCGTTGACAGC
>DIHK01000020.1:56636-60060 GCA_002420115.1 Nitrospira sp. UBA5698 | reverse complement strand
GCATGCTTATAAGACTCGTTTGGACACCCTCACGTTCCTCCCCATTAGCTATTCTCTCCGCCTACTACCCTGCTGGGGAATGACACTTCAAGCACCACACACCCGACATCGGTTCGAAACGGACCATGCCGTTCGCCGGGAGGGCGACTTGCGTACTCCCCCGCTTCCAGCCAGCGATCGAAGGCTTGGTCGTACAGCCGCCCGCTGACAATGAAGACCTCTTCCGGGTACGCATGGACCTTTCCCCCAAATGCCGAGGTATCAGCGCCAGGCAGAAAGCGGGTCAGTCTGGTGTATTCGCCCGTTACGGGATCGATGCTCAGTGTGATTTCCTCGGCCACCCCTTCCAACCCTTTGATGGGAGTCCAGCGGGTTCGTTGGTCTGGAGCCAACGGGTTCCAGTAGGTTGTGGTCGATTTCGACATCCCGCTCCCCAGCAAGCAGTGAAGTATCGAGCATAACGCCATAATTGTTGGCGTTTCAATGAGATGTAGCTGTGAGGCTACCTATCACGCGTGTTCATGGAACACAACGAGGCCAAGCGGCTCACGCTTCCTTATCATCCCCCATCGGACGAATGTGTGAATTCACCGGCATCGCACCCTTATCCCGTAGTGTCTGGTTGGATGCGTGGTGAGGCATTGTGGCGATACTGGACATTTCCTGCATTCAGCGGTACACCTTCTATTTCTGGAAGCTGCTATGGATACGCTGACCTATACTGCCGTTCGTGCCAATCTCGCGCGGACCATGGATCGAGTGTGCGACGACCACGAGGCCTTGATTATTACCCGCAACGGCGAACAGTCCGTTGTGATGCTGTCGCTCGAAGACTACAAGGCGCTGGAAGAAACCGCCTGTCTTTTACGAACGCCCGCCAACGCCAAGCGACTGCTCTCGGCCGTTGAGCAACTGACTGCAGGCCAAGTGGAACGGAAGCCGGCCAGGTGACGTTGGGTTGCAGACGAGGCATGCGAAGACTACCTGTACTGGCAGAAGCATGACACACGCATGGTGGAACGGATCAACAAGCTCATCCGCGATACACAACGCAAACCCTCCGGCGGCGTCGGCAAACCGGAGCCATTGAAGCATGCGCTCTCGGGCTTGTGGTCGCGGCGGATTACCGATGAACATCGGATGATGTATCGCGTTGTGAATGATGCGCTAGAAATTGCGCAGCTCCGATTCCACTACTGATTCAGCCCGCCTCTCACTCTGTAGGCCAAGCCGCAAACACGCCATGTCTAGCATTCACCCCTCGGTCGCACCCGACAAGCCAGAAACTGCAAGGTCGGCGTAGATCTTCAACGTTCGTCGTGCTGCTTCCTCATCCAGCTTGCTGATGGCAAAGCCAACGTGGACGATCACATAGTCGCCGACTTCGGCTTCCGGCACGAGCGCCAATGAGACGGACTTCGTGACACCGCCGAACGACACCGTCGCCGTGCGAAGGGTGTCATCTTGGATGTTCAGGACTTGTCCGGGAACTGCAAGACACATTTTCTATCCTATTCTTCCCTGACCCACATATTTCATGCAGATTTATCCTGTAACCGCCACTGCACCACTACGAAGACCTTCGTCGCACGTCGTTCGTGAAGCGTATCTCGCGACCCATCTCAGACTTCACGAGATATGCTGTACGCCGCCACCACTGCTTGCCCTAATGACAACCCTCCGTCGTTGGGTGGCACCAACCTGTGACTATAGACCGCGAACCCCGCTTCTTCCAATCGTTCCCGGACGAGCGACAACAACAGACCGCTCTGAAAACAGCCACCGGTCAGCACGACGCGAGGCAGACCAGCGGCCTGCGCCACTCGAACAGCGCCCTCCGCAAGGCCAACATGAAATCGCGCGGTAATCAGTTCAGGTCGGTGGCCTCTACGAAGATCATCGAGCATGGTGCTGATCATGGGTCGCCAGTCAACGACCCACCTCGTATCGGAACTCTCACTCGTCACTAGCTTGATCGGATAGCCTTGTACGCGTCCTCCGCCTGCCTCCCATTCTCGCTCCGCAGCGAACTGAACCGCCATAGCTGCCTGCCCTTCGAAGGACGCCTGATGACATAAGCCTGTGAGAGACGCGACCACGTCGAACAGTCGCCCCATGCTCGTCGTCCAAGGCGAGGCGATACCGGATCGGAGTAACGCCGCCAACTGCGCACGCTGATCTCCTGTCATGTTCCAGGATGGAAGATCATGATGCACCATCGTTTCTCCCATCAGTTCCCACAAGGCGGCGGCAGCAGATCGGTCCGGTGCCTTTATAGCTGCTTCCCCACCAAGCAACCGAAAGGGTCTGAGGGATGCGAACCGAGTGAATTGTCTGTAGCTCGCGATCAAAAACTCTCCGCCCCACACTTGCCCGTCTGTTCCATATCCAGCTCCGTCCCAGGCGATGCCCAGCACCTCACCGTCTAGTTTGTGTTCCGCCATGCATGAAGCCACGTGTGCATGGTGATGCTGCACAGGAACCAACGGGACAGACAGGCTCTCAGCCAGTTCTCGCGCGAAGCCGGTCGAGCGATAGTCCGGATGCCGATCGCAGGCAATGATCCGTGGCGTGACTTGAAGCAATCGCTGGAGATCTTCACTGGCTTGGCGGAAGGCCTTGTCCGCTTCAACAGTGGAAAGATCACCGAGGTGCTGACTGAGCACGACACGATGACCTGTCAGAAACGCAACCGTGTTCTTCAGATGTCCGCCCACGGCAAGGATCGGACCCTGCGTTTCCTGTACCAGACCATCGCTCCAACGGATCGCCTGCGGCACATAGCCTCGCGCCCGCCGAAGGATCAGCTGGTCAGCCTTTCGCTTCTGCGTCTCGTCCCTTTCGTTGTTCTCCGGCGTACGGTCAACCACCAACACCACCGAATCATCGACCGGTCTTGAGATCGGCCTGTCATGCACGAGAAACGCATCGGCAATACCCCTCAGTCGAACCAGTGCCTCACGTTCGTCGATCACGATCGGTTCTTCTGATCGATTACCGCTCGTGGCCACCACGGGACGCTTCAGCGAGGCCATCAAGAGATGATGGAGTGGCGTGGCCGGTACCATCACACCGAGATAGGGATTGCCCGGTGCCACGGCTTCAGCAAGGGCTGAATCTTGCCGCTTTCGCACCAGAACGATCGGCGCTTGCGGTGAGCAGAGCAACGATTCCTCCTCCGAAGACAACAGGCAGTCGTTTCTGGTCGCTGCGATAGAAGGAAACAGAACGGCAAAGGGTTTATCAGCTCTCTGTTTTCGATCGCGCAACCGCCGGACAGCCTCCTCTGACTGTGCGTCCACCCAGAGCTGAAACCCGCCCAGTCCCTTCACTGCCACAATGAGACCTTCAGCGAGCAATGCCACTACTCGCTGTAAGGCTCCCTCCTCAGCTGCAATTTCGCAGCCCTGCTCATCCCACAAAC
>DIHK01000020.1:28856-56294 GCA_002420115.1 Nitrospira sp. UBA5698 | reverse complement strand
GGCCATCGTCGTATTGGACCGCTGATAGGGGATCGCCGTGAGCAAACTGTAGCGCGGACCACATTGTGTGCAGGTGATGAATGGGTAGCGGAAACGGCGATCCTGTGGATCAAAGAGTTCGCGCCGACAGTCTTCGCAGGTTGCAAGATCCGGTGGAATGACCAGGCATCGTTCACCTGGTTCAGTACTCGTAACGATTGCAAAGCTCGCGTCGCCACGTGCCGGGATGATGTTGGTGTGTATCGCCTCAATGCAAGCCGATGCCGGTGCATCGGCTTGGAGCCGATCAAGGAATGTCTCCATCGCCTCCGCAGTCCCCTCAACTTCGACCACGACACCGTTCCTGGTATTGCAAACCCAGCCGCTCAACTCCAGCTCACGTGCCAATCGGTAGACAAATGGGCGGAACCCCACCCCCTGCACCGTTCCCTGCACATTGACCTGGACACGCTGAGTGAGAGCCTTCCTCACCCCTGCACCACTAATTCATGGAGTACCACTTCCGGCTCTGTTGACCCGGCTACCACCGGTTCTCCACATGCGGGACAGACCTCATGCGCTGGTGTGACAGAAACATCTCGCTGGCATTGCGGGCACCAGGCATCAGCAGGAACAGGAATGACCTCTAACCTCGCACCCTCAGCCTTCGTACCTCTGGCAGCTAATTGGAATGTGGCTTGGAGTGCGGCGTGATCGTGAGTGAGCAGATGCGAGACCGCGCTGACTTTCAGTCGCACGACAGATAGTTTGGTGTCTCCCGTTTCACTCAAGCTGGTTTCCACGGCCTTGACTATCTGCCTCATGAGATGGAGTTCATGCACAGCAGGCCTCACAGTCCTGGAAGATCCGGTCCACGAGCTGCTCCAACACCTTGACCACGGCAGGCGATAACGGTTCACCTGCCTCTGTATTCTCTACTTCGACTCCGTACACGATCACGGTAGCAGGAAGCACCCCCATCGCGCGGGCCAACTCCAACGCGTCCACCGTGCCGAGGGCGTGGCTCGATTGCGGGAAGATCCGTCTACCGATCGGACCAACTGAGGCATCAAGTCGATGGATCGTGCCTGGAGCTTGTCCACTGCGGGCAGCATCGATCAGGATCACGACGTTTGCCCCTTTCATCAATTCCACGAGATCCACCCCCGCCATCTCCGCCTCGATCACGTCGACGAGGCCCTCAACTTCCCGGCGAAGTCGGCGAGCCACCAATAGTCCGACCGCATCATCTCCTCTCATGCCGTTCCCAAGGCCGATGATCCGAATAGATACTGAGCGAGACTTGCGGGACGCGCGAGACTCGCCCCGCCTCTCGCCACTCACGCCTTTCGCGCTCGCCTCGTCCCCTGCGCCATCACTGGTCACGCCTGATCTCCAAATTCAGAAAATGGGTCGCGCAGGAAATGCACGGGTCATAGCAACGGATGACCCGCTCGCAGGCGAGCGATGCTTCCTCATTGGAACGATCCAACACACGGGGGAGGAACAGACGGAGATCCTGCTCAATGCGGCCTTGATTCTGTGAGGTGGGTGGCACGATCTTGGCTTCGCGGATCATCCCATCGCCGTCCACCCGATACCGATGGTAGAGAATGCCTCTTGGTGCTTCCGTACAAGCCATGCCGATGCCCGGCTGAACCACAACCGGCAGCGCCGGTTCAGGTGGCGGGTCGTACCGTTCGATCAGTCGTAGCGATTCTTCCAGCGCGTAGAGTATTTCGATCGAGCGGGCGACAATCCCGTGAAAGGGATTGCGCAGAGGCAGCGATAACCCCGTATCCCCCAGCACCTGCCTGACTGCGTGAGGCAACCGATCGTGATTCAGATTTACGCGAGCCAACGGCCCAACCAAATACGGCGCGCCCTGCAACGTGCAGTGTAATGCGTTGGAGTAGGATACCTGATGCTCGGAGAAATGCCGTTCGAACTCGTCGACAGAAATATCCAGACCGGTGCCGGTCACGATCCGTCCCTCGTTGAATGGATACTCGTCGGGATGACGCAGCGCTACACAAGTATAGTCCGGAGTAAACTCCGGGTAATCGAACCCTGCAACCCAACGCACAGTTTCCACTGCGGCATCGCGCGCCCAGAGCAGCTCATTCTTCAACGCGTCCAACTCACGTCGCGACGGCACCCGCGAGAAGCCGCCGACTTTCACGGAAACCGGGTGTACGGACCGACCCCCGAGCAACGTCATGATCGCATTGCCCGCTTTCTTCAGTCGCAGTCCTCTGGTGACCAGCGATGCATGGTCCTTGGCCATGGCGATCCCGCTCTCGTAACCGAGAAAGTCCGGCGCCTGCAGCATAAAGACGTGGAGCGCATGGCTTTCGATCCACTCCCCGCAGTAGATCAACCGCCGCAGGTCACGTAGTGTCCCATCGACGTGCAGACCGAAAATCTGCTCGATCGCATGGACCGCACTCATCTGATAGGCCACGGGGCAGATGCCGCAGATCCGAGCGACAATGTCCGGCACTTCCTCGTAATGTCGCCCCTGTAGGAAAGCTTCGAAAAACCTCGGCGGCTCGAAAATCCTCAGTTCCACATCCTGGATAGTTCCATCTTTCACCGTGACACGAAGCGCACCCTCCCCCTCGACACGCGCAATCGTGCCCACGGAAATGATTCGTGTTTGGGATGTTTCTTCAGCCATTGAGGTCTTGATTAACTTACTTGTTGGATTTCACGTTGCCAGTCCGAGATATCAGTCACTGGCCATTAGTCATTGGTCATTTTCTTCCTTCTTGATGAATGACTGTTGACCAATGACCGTTTTTCATGACTCATCTTTGTTCCCAAGCGTTGCTCTCCTCACGAAAAGGCACCGCATATCCATTGATCCCGCGAAATCTCCGCAAGACTTCGACCGGGATCAAGTGCAGCCCGTCATGGAAGTGATTTGCAAGCGAGGCGGTGTTGGGTGGAAGGCCCGGCCCTTTCCGGGTGCCCTCAGTGGGACCGAAACAGCCGTAGCAGTCCCGGCCCATGCTGGGACAGATCGCGCCGCAGCCTGCGCGGGTGACGGGACCCAGGCATGCCAGGCCCTTGGCCACCATCACACAGACATTCCCGCGCCTCTTGCATTCCAGACAGACGCTTTCGACAGGCAGCCGAGGTTGAACGCCGGCCAACAGATCCGTGATGACCCGCAACAACTGGCCTTTGTCGATGGGGCAGCCCCACAATTCGAAATCCACGTGCACATGTTCAGCGATTGGCGTGGAGGTCTTGAGACTCTGGATATAGTGCGGGCTCGGATACACCACCTGCTTGAACGATTCGACGTCGCCCCAGTTGCGCAAGGCTTGAATCCCGCCGGCGGTGGCGCACGCGCCGATCGTGATTAACACCTTCGCCTGCTCTCGCACAAACCGAATGCGATGCGCGTCCTCTTCCGTGGTGATCGACCCCTCAACCAACGCGAGTTCGTACGGGCCTGAGTCTATGGTGCTGGAGGCTTCTGGGAAATAGGCAATATCCAGCGCCTGCCCCAGTGCGAGCAGCTCGTCCTCCAGATTCAGGATACTGAGCTGGCAGCCGTCGCAGGAGGCGAATTTGAACACTCCGAGCCTTGGCCGTTGACTCTCTAAGCCATTCGACGCCAACCTGCTCATCCTCCTAATCTCTCCGATAATAGTTTCGAGTTGCGGGTTTCGTATATCCAGCCCAATTCCTTGAGACATGAAACTTGAAACCAGAAACTCATGATCGAAATACGAGATACGAGCGACGCGTCACGCGTTATACTCCTCCCCGTCCTAACCACGGCTCGACCAGGTCATATCGCATGACGGGACCATCTTTGCACAGGAAGTACGGACCCATCTGGCAATGGCCGCACAAGCCGATCCCGCATTCCATGTGCCGCTCCAGCGATACATAGATGGCTGTTGCTGGAATTCCCCGTCTCATCAAGATCGGCACACCCAGGCGCATCATGATCTCAGGACCGCACATGAGGACCATAGTCTTCGCTGGATCCAGCGTCACACGCTCAAACAGATCCGTCACCACACCGACATGGTAGCGCCACGTCTCGTCCGGCCGAGTGCTGGCCAGCAGAACTTCCGTGTCAGGCTGTTTTCCCCAGGCCTCGAACCGTTCATGAAAGAGCAGGTCTCGCGACGTCTTCACACCATGGATGATCTTGACGGAGCCGTAGTGCCGACGCCGCCGAAACATATAGTCGATCGCCCCTACCACCGGGGCACACCCCAGCCCTCCCGTCACGATGACGACATCATGGCCGCGCACCGCCTCAAGCGGCCAACCTTGTCCGAATGGGCCTCGGATTCCCAGAGTCTCACCGAGTTGCAGCTGTGCGATTGCGGAGGTCACTCGCCCCACGGATCTGATGGTATGATCCAGCCTCTCCGGCTCCTCCGGGTCTGACACAATTGAGATCGCCACCTCCCCGACACCGAACAGATACACCATGTTGAACTGCCCGGCTGCGAAACGAAAATTGCGGCGGGTCTCTTCATCATTCAGCCGCAGCCGGTAGGTGTGGATGCTGTCAGCCTCCCGGATCTTCTCCATGATGGTGGCCGGATGTATCAGGTAGGGATTGATCATGTGCTTCCTGCAAAGCTATCTGCCTGGCGCCTCTTGCGGACGGCTGCTGGTTGACCGCTGTTCACTCGACTTCAGCAACGCCGATACCTCCTCAGTCAGATCGATCCCAACCGGACACCAGGTGATGCACCGGCCGCAGCCGACGCAGCCGGATGTTCCGAATTGATCGATCCACGAGGCAAGCTTATGCGTCACCCACATCCGGTAGCGATCCTTGATCGTTGGACGGATATTCTTGCCATGAATGTACCCATGCTCCTGCGTGAAACAGGAATCCCACAATCTGCTGTGCTCGCTGTTCTGCCGGGTGAGATCCGGTGTCTCTTCGACCTTATGGCAGAAGCACGTCGGACAGACCATCGTGCAATTCGCGCAGGCCAGGCACCGTGCAGCCACATCGTCCCAGCGTGGATGCTCATGCGCCTCGTAAAGGGCTTGCGGCAGACGTGTGCGATCCAGTCGGCGGACTTGGCTTTGTGCACAGGCATCTCCCAGCGCTGCCGCCTGACGGGTCAATCCTTGAGAAGCTGGAGACAGAGAGAGGGCAGAAAGCAGATCAGATCCGGCTTCGCTCCCTGCTTCGATCAGCAGCTGATCGTCCACTTCAGTCAGAGCGAGGTCGAAACCGTTCTTCGCACAGGGACCCGTGTCCATGGATGCGCAAAAGCAGGTCTGCAGTGCCCTGGTACAGTTTACAGCAATAATGAACAGCCCCCCACGGCGAGTCGCGTAGTAGGGGTCCTGATACTCGCCTTGTAGAAAAATCTGATCTTGGATGCCCAATCCTGCGAGGTCACAGGCACGGGCACCGATGATCGCGACCTTTTCTGATGAGGGAAGTGTAGACCTTGTAGTGAATCCGTCTTTGCTCCGCTCAATCTGTACGAGCGGTTCACGCGGCGTGAAGGCGAAAGGCTTTAGCGATTGCGGTCCATGCACGACCCCGAAGATTTCCTGCGAACCAGTCTGTTCCAGCCGATATCGCCCCGGCTCTTGGTGATCGCGCCAGCCGATTGGCAGATCCGATACTCGCTGGATCGTGTCCCACACCACCGCCCCGTCATGGACCATTGGTCCGACAAGGCGATACCCTTTCGCACTCAATGCATCAAGCAACCGGTGGAAATTGGTCCGTGAAAGAATCCCGCACGTTTCCCTAGCCATGGTTATGACACAGCTCCCTGCTCGTGTGTGACCAGATCGGCAGTCACGTTCATCGCCATGGTACGGACTCTGTTCTTCTCGCGCAAGGCAAGGAACAGGCTCACTTATAGTCAGGGCATCCGATACACACCAATAGCCACAATCGAGTCACTCCGCACCAGTAGAGCTCGTTCAACCAGTAATCGTGCATTCGCAGCTCTCCTCTATGATGCCCTTCATCTCATCTTCGGAGATTTTTTCGGCTTCACCTGCTCTTCCTCCACGTCGATCACGGCCCCTGTGTCGGCATCGATGTGCACTTCCATCACCTTCTTATCTGCTGTCACCACCTCAACCTCCCACACGAACTTGTGATGCTTCTTCTCCAGCTCAGCTTCGATAATTGTGCCCGGCACTTTCTCGGACGCAGTCTTGACTGCTTGGTCGATCGTCACTTTGGCAGCGGCGGCCATCTCCACCTTGCCTTTCGTGTCTGCGTCATTGGCATACGTTGTTCCGGTGATGGCCCATATTCCAGCCACCAATAACAGGACCAGCGCAAACTGACTACGCGATTGCTGTCTCATGGGTTCCTCCTTCGTTTTGCGACGCGATGATCCACCCAAGACACCCCTGCTGGACCTCGTTAGGCCTTGCATTCGAGGCCGAGGATCTCCCGCTCGGCTTCCAACCAGTCGTCGAGCGCATACCCCTCCCGATACCCACGCTCGGCGTAGAGTGCATAGGCGCGATCCGTGATACGAGCCTGCCGGTCGTCTGGAAGTGAAACAGGCTGGCTGTGGACTGGTTCCTTCTGGGGTACAGCCGGCTCCTGACGTTGAAGAGATTCTGCCGTCTTCTGTCTGCGAGACTCTTTTGCAATGAGTGAGTGCATCATACTCCCTCTCCTTTCTTGATCTGTTGAGTGAGTGGTTGTCCAGCTGAGAGAGACCAGAGCCGTTCCTCATGAGTCAGGCTTGGTCCTATGTGCTCATGTGTCTTCGAATGGAGACTCTTCGGTTGCATCTTGAATGCCACACAGAATCGCCGCCGAGACAGCACGATATAAGTTACCGAAAAGGATGGATGCCTGAATACACGGGAGGATACTCATCAAGGGACGACATCTGAGCGTTCTGGATGGACCTGAGGTATTTTGCGGCAATACGGTAGAAATGTGTGTAGCTGAATACCGCACAGCCAAAGACAGGGCAGCATGTGCTGGTGGGGCACAACCATCCCCTGAAATGAGGCGCCACGCGAGCGAGGTCGTACCCCCTCACGCAGCAGGTCACATCACTTCGAACCCTGATAGAGATCATCGAAGATGGTCCCACACTCAAGACATCGAACCTTGCCGGTTCGCTTGCCGCCTCTGGTCAGGACATCATCAATCACTCGTTGATGTGTGCAGCAGATGTTGACGGCGGGGCTGCTGGGAGTCGACCTGGTTTCGGGAGTCACCTGAGTTTCCATAGACACCTCCGCATCTTCACGTGTCGAAGAGTCGTTGCGTGGCACCTGTTGTGATAGGTCCATTGAGATCCTCCGGCCAGACATCTCATAAGACTTAGGTGCGAAGCACCCTAGCACCATGACTCCGTTTGCACACCTAGGGATTCCCTAGTTCGGAGGGAAATTTCCAGATTATTTACAAAGGAGCCTGTGTCGCAGGAGACGTTGTACCACTGCCGATGTGATGAGCCTGCACTCGATAGGTCCTATCCCCATCCAGCGTCACATGAATCTGCCCGTCTCGACTCAAGTAATCGATCGCCAGGAACACTTGGTTCCAAGTGAGCTCCGGACAAAGGTCCACCAGCTCCTCCATGGAACAGTCGGTACCGAGCTGCTCCAGTGCACGATGTACTCGCACAATGATTGCGGCAAAGACCATGGGCCACCCCCTAATGGATGAGATCCGCGTCAACGGGGTGTATCGTATGTGAAAGACTCGCAGCGTGATACTAGGACATTCCTAGGAATACGATGAAACATTACTGGAGTGAATGTACTGAACGAGGGGATGAACGAAAGATTGCGTTGTTCAGAGACCCACCAGGCCTTCGCTCACGGCAAATCGGGTAAGCTCGGCAGTTGAGTGGAGATTCAACTCTTCCATGATCCTGGCTCTGTGGTATTCGACCGTCTTGACGGAGATGTTCAGAATGGAAGCAATCGACCTGGTGCTTTTCCCCTCCGCAATGAGCTGCAGCACTTCCCGCTGACGTGGTGGGAGCGCAGTGATGGGCCGCTTCGAAACCGGTCGCTCGATCGGATGGAGGGCCGCCCCCATCACACCCTTAGTCACCGACGGCGTCATGTAGTGCTGACCTCTCAACACAGTCTGGATCGCTTGCTTCAGCTCATCCGCCGCGGACTGCTTGAGCAAATAACCTGCCGCCCCAACCTTAAACGCCTCAGCAACGTAGGTCGGAGTGGCATGCATGGTCACGAAAATCAATTTACTCTCCGGCATGAGCTTCGTGAGTTGTCTGGCTGCGTCTATGCCATTCAGCAGAGGCATGGAAATGTCCAGGAGAATAATATCCGGTCGCAGCCGTTGTGCCTCGTTAAGCAAGGCTCGACCGTCCTCGACGGTGCCGACCACCTCTGCTAGCTCTTCGACCAATCTCCGGATACCGGCCAGCACCAGCGAATGGTCATCCGCCATGAGGATGCGTGGGCGGGTCACAATTTCTTCTCCCGAAATGGAATCCAGGCACAAACCTTGGTCCCGTTCGCCGCCCTGGAATGAATGTTCAGACATCCATTCAGCAATCGCAGCCGCTCCTGCATACTAATCAACCCCATTCCCTTCTGATGACTACTCTTGTCCTGCACATCAAATCCTGTCCCGTTGTCCGTCACCGACAGGCCGATAATTCTAGACGAGCCACTCAGCTTAACCAGAACGTCCGTCGCTTTGGCATGCTTCGCCACATTCTGAAGGCTTTCCTGGCATATGCGAAACAAGCACATGGTGAGATCAGGCGGGAGCGAATCGGGCACATTGTTGACTTTGAGCGTGATCTGCAGACCGGTTCGCTGCATCGCATGCTGGACAAATTCTTCGAGTGCCGCTTGCAACCCTGCATGTTTCAACAAGGAGGGGTGTAAGCGATGGGCTAACTGGCGAAAATCGTTGGCGAGCTGGGCCAGCTCTTCGCGCACCGGCTCCAGAGCATTGCTGAGCAACTCCGGCATGAGTGGGGGATTCCGTTCGAGCGCCGCCACATCGAGCGTCACAGCCGCCAGTCGCTGGCTGAAGTCATCGTGGAGATCGCGGGCGATTCGCTGGCGTTCGCTGTCTTGAGCCCTGAGGAGCAACGACGCCAGGGCTTGAAGTTGTGCTCGAGACTCCTGCAACTCACGTTGATTCCAACGGAGTGCCTCCTCCGCCCGCCTCCGCTCCGTAATATCTGTCACAATGCCACAAATTGCGTACAGTGCGCCGTCGAGTTGCCGAAGCGGAAATTTCCATACGATGCTCGTATGGAGCCCATCATCCTGCACTGCCATTTCTTCAAACTGGAGCGACCGCCCCGCGGCTATGACTTTGAGATCATTGGCACGATAGATAGCAGCCTGCTCCGGCGGAAAAATATCATGATCCGTTTTGCCAATGATGTCCGCCCTTGTGAGATGGAACGTCTGCTGGAACTGTGTATTGGCATCGAGGTAGCGGCCTTGTAGGTCTTTCACAAAAATCAAGTTCGGGCTGTGATCCAGCATGCTTTGAAGCCGCTCTTCACTTTTGAACAGCGAGAGTTCTACGGCGTTCCGCTCAACGATCTCAGCGCGCAACCGTTCGTTTGACCGACGAAGCTCAGCCATCCGCTCAACGACGCGCTGCTCAAGCGTTTCGTTGAGCTGGCGGAGCTCCTCCTCCGCCCGCTTGCGCTCGGTGATGTCGCGACTGACCGTGGCGTAGCCGGCCACTTGACCGTTTTCATCCATGACCTGAAACACGTTGTAGATCATCCACAGCGCCTCACCGGTCTTGAAGTGACGGAAGCGCACCACGATTTCGCCGTTCCCCTGACGCAGGACACTGGGGAAAAATTCGCCGAGGATCCTCGACTGGTCTTCGGGGAAGAAATAGTCCTTCACGTGCGCCGCGCACGCTTGCTCGAGCGAGTCCAGCCCGACAAGCCTCCGGCCGGCTTCATTGACATAGAATGGTTTGAAATCCAGGTTGCACATCCCAATGAACTCGAGGCTTTGTTCGGCCAGCGACACAAACTTCTGTCGCTCTACCTCCGCCTGCTTACGTTCGGTGATGTCAGTTTCGGACCCCACCATGCGAATCACTTGTCCTTGTGCATCCCAGACCGCAATCCCACGGTCGTTGACCCAGTAATACGTTCCATCTTTTCGCCTTGTCCGATATTCGCACTCAAACGTAGGGATCTCTTTGTTGAAATAGGAGCGTATCGTTGCCATTACCCGTGAAAAGTCCTCCGGATGGATCCGAGACGACCATTCAACCTCTTCCGCACCAATTTCGTCCTCGCGGTAGCCACGTACCTGCTTCCACCGTGGGGATAAGAACACGGCATGTCCGGTAACGTCCCAATCCCATATCCCATCGGTTGTCCCTGTCGCGGCGAGTTGCCACCGCTCTTCGCTCTGACGCAATGCCTCTTCCGCCTGCTTGCGTTCGGTGATATCGTGGCCGATGGTCACCAGGTAATGTTTACCCCCTAACCCGATCAGATCAACCGAGATGAGGACTTGCCGGATTGCTCCACACTTCGACCGGACGGCGATTTCGAGATTTCGAACCGTTCCATCAGATTTCACCCGATCAATCAGCCGGCTCCGCTCCTGAGCCTCAGGCCAAATCCTCGGCATTAATGCCGGTTGCCCTATCACATCATCGCGTTGAACCCCAAAGAGATCCAAGCAGGCATCGTTAACTTCTAGACAGCGCCCCGTTTCCAGGTCAGTGATTCCGATTGGATAGGGACTCAAATGAAAGGCCTTGGTGAATAGTTCTTCTACAGACGGCACGGTCCGACGCCTCGGAGTAATGTCCACACGTCGCGCGCCCTGTGGCGGCCTTCTCTTGGGTGAAGAATTCTTCTTGATCGTTTTCGGTGGCATGGGAGAGGCCATGATTCTAGGCTTCGTGTGATACTCAGACAAGAGCAGTGAGCCTCAAATGGCTGGATCAGGGGGGGGCCAGTAATATTTGTATGCATGATTAGGAAAATGCCTAGGATCGGAGGGTCCAGGACGGTCGCAATGAACTCGGCGATTGATTCTTTAAAAAGTGGAGTTATCTGATAAGTGAGCGGAGGCCTCGGTGAGAGGAACAGTCAAGGGAATTGAGGTCGAGCGCTGGGGCGGTGAGCAGGCCCGCCGGTACCAAGCGGGGAGCCTAAACCCCTCCAAGACCTCCACAAATGCAAAAGAGCTCTCTAGACCCGCCTTCGCTCTCGTTTTTTTCCTGGCGCCTTCCCCAAACAAAACAAATGGAGGCTGCACCCTATGGATGTCATCTTCTTGTGATCTGCGAGTAGGAGATAGATTTGAGGGATTTGGTAGCAATCAAAAAACGGCCCGCTCTTGTGTGAAACCACGGGGCCGTCATCTGGCCGGAATCACGTTCGACAATCCTTCAGTCGCCTGAGGCTGATTGCCCCGCGCCTCACTTTCCGATCGGGCCGACTCGGCGGCCGTGCCTAGTGGCACCGACGATCGATAGCGCGTCCCTTGAACACCCTGACTCCGCGACGGAAACAGCGCCCGCATCCATTTACACGCTGGCTGCACAAGAACGGGCCCCTCACCTACTGCCGACCTCTCTACACTCATGACACCTCTTTCACTTCCTAGATAACCCTGATTCTGTCGGAATCAATACGGCCTTAATGCAACAAGAGAAGACCCTGATAACACCGGATTCGATAGTGATCTCGCGCCACATTCTCTCTCGCAGTCCACTTACCCAGCTGTCGAAAGAGGCAACAGCCTCACTGAGGCCACTGTCCCGTAATGCTACAAACCGCTTCGTCATCTTCACGGCGCTGGCTCCTTGTAACGGTCTAACTCATCGCATTTCCTAAGAAGACAGCCACCAACCGGTACCCCCTTCTCCCTTGGCACCGTCAATGCACTGGCCTCAAAGTGGCAATGGTTGAGTTATGGAAGGGAGGACGATGATGACACAGACGGCAACGACACAAGCTGTCATGGACATTGTGCGTCGCTCGCCAGGTTGCGACCTTGAAGAGATCGCCCACCGATGCCCTGGGCTGACGTGGAACCAAGTCTTTCTTGAGGTCGATCGACTCAGCCGAGAGGGCGACGTGATTCTGAAGCTACAACAAGCGGGGCATTACAGTGTAAAGCCCTGTATCAGACACTCATAACAACCCACAAGGAGGCGATGGTCATGAGCGCATTGACACGATGGGAGCCGACGACAAGATGGAACCCTTTCAAAGAACTCGAGGAGATGGAAAAACGACTCTCAGGCTACTTTGGGCGTACGGCAACTCCAGCCGGCAGCGACAAGAAGGAAGCCATCTCGGTTGCCGAATGGGCACCGTTGGTGGATATCTCGGAAGATGACAAAGAATACGTCATCAAAGCGGAACTTCCCGAGATGAAGAAAGAAGAGATCAAGATCAATGTCCATGATGATGTGCTTGCGATCAGTGGTGAACGGAAATACGAGAAGGAAGAAAAGAGTAAAAAATATCACCGGGTTGAGCGCGCCTACGGCAGTTTCATGCGGAGCTTTACGCTTCCTGAAGATGCCGACGGGTCCAAGGTCAACGCCGAGTATAAAGACGGCGTGCTGAAAGTCCATCTCCCAAAGTCGGAGAAGGCCAAGCCAAAGGCGATTGAAGTGAAGGTGTCGTGAGAGGAGTCGAGGTTCAGGTTGAGGGCAAGAACGCCGTCTCTGACTTGACCTGAACCTCACTCTTGGCCTTGCTCAGAAAAGGAGGGCGCCATGTTTCGCCATCCCCGTTACCTCGAGATTCCATGGGACGTCCATTGGGATGAGAAGGAATCCGGGTCACAGCATCATCTGCTGCTCATGCTGATCCTGATCTTCATGGTGATGTTTCTGATCGGGGTTGGTGTAACAAGCGGTCTTGCATAGATTGACAGATTTACTTGGTTGAGCCAAGCAGACAACCAGAGGTTCGTGTGACATTTAAGAATCGCGAAGAAGCTGGTCGACGGCTCGTCGATCAACTGCTCCAGTATCGTGAAAACCCGGCAGCAGTCATCCTGGCACTTCCTCGTGGAGGGGTAGCAGTCGGGTATCAGCTGAGCCTGGGGCTGCACCTTCCCCTGGATGTGTTCATTACCAGAAAACTAGGCGCGCCGGATAACTCCGAGTATGCACTCGGCGCGGTGGGGGAGACCGGAATAGTCTATCTCAACCCGGATGCCAGGGCGACGTATGGTCTGTCTCGTGAGGACATCGAGGATGTGGTCCAGGTCCAGCAACGAGAGATCGCTCGCCGGCAAACTCTTTACCGCCAGGGCCGGCACCTGCCCACGTTGACCGACCGTATCGTCATCCTCGTCGATGACGGCATCGCGACCGGTGCCACATTCTTCGCATCCGTCCAATCTATCAGACATTTCAAACCAGGTCGCCTGATCGGCGCCGTTCCGGTCGGCCCGGTGGAGACCATCCAAGAAGCCCGCAGGCAGGTGGATGAGTTGGTGGTCCTTGCGACACCGGACCCGTTCTGGGCCGTGGGCAGCCACTATATCGACTTTGCCCAGGTCAGCGATCACGACGTGGTGGAGTACTTAAACCTGGCGGACGAATCGCTGTTGGAGTGGAAGGAACGGGCACACGCGTCAACAACCTCGCCGCCGCGCTAAGGGAGCAGTATGACAGCTAAAACAAAGACATCCGCCGGCCTGGGAGCTCGACATGATCGGACTGTCCAGGAGTATCAACACGACACCTATAAGCTGCGCGGAAAACTCAGGGAACCGACGGTCTGCACCGAATGCGGAGCCGTGTTTCATAAGGGACGATGGACCTGGGGCGCGAAACCGCTGGACGCTGATGAGATCATCTGCCCCGCTTGCATGAGAATCCGTGACAAGTACCCCAAGGGCCTTGTCACGCTCAAAGGCGCTTTTAAGGATGCCCAGCATGGACAAGTGACCGGCCTGGTGAGGAATGCGGAGGAAACTGAGAAACGTGAACACCCCCTGTCTCGAATCATGTCGATCGAAACCAAACCCGAAGGCCTCGTCATCTCCACGACTGACAGCCATCTGCCTCGGCGAATTGGAGAGGCATTGAAGCATGCATATCATGGCGAGCTGGAGTTGCATTACGACAAGGATGAAGATTTTGTGCGCGTCACATGGACGAGATGACACATGGTTGACTCATGTTTATGACGCGCATCGATACCAAAAAGGGGGTCACTCGATCTTGAGAAGCCAGGCACCATCGACCATCAGCCGTTTCATAATCGCCGTGGTCTTCCTCGTGGGTATGGGTACGGCCGAGGCAAAAATCGTCGTGCCTCCGACCGGTTCAGTGATCGAAGTCGACCAGGCAACGCTCAAAGCCGTGCTCGGTGCTTTTGAGCAGGCAGAAGAAGCCATCAAAACCCATGACCTCGACAAGGTCATGAGCATGTATGCTTCTCGATACAACTATCACGGACTGAAGAAGGACGATATCCGAAAAATCTGGAAAGAGCTGTTTGAGGAGTATCGGGATATTGCCAGCACCCACCTCTTCACGAAGATTGCCAAGGTCGGAGCGGGTCGCGACGCGGTGTTGGAGGTTACCTGTACCGGCCACCTCTGGGCAAAATCAAAGACCAGCGGCCTCTATGTCCCCATCGACAGTTGGCATGAGGAAATACACTACCTCGTCCTCGAAGATAGCGCGTGGCGTCTTCGCGGCAATCTCGGTGAATCACCGCGCGTGCTTCCATTCGGGACCGCGCCACATCCGCTGTTTTGATGAATCGGATGGGAAAGGCTATGGCATGAGAGTCATCATCGGCGTCGACTGGTCGGATCAGACATTCGCTGCGGTCGCCCAGACGTTCCACCTCTATCATCCCACCGATGTCACGTTGGTCCACGGCGTCGAATTAGGGATGCTGGAGCATCCGCTTGTGGCCCAAGCGGGCAACGTGCAAGGGTACGACGATTTCCGCCGTGCAATGGTCGATTCGGGACGACAAGTCGTGGAACGTGCTGCTGCCATGGTCCCGGCGGAGGTCACGTCGATCAGGAAGGTCAACGAGGTCAGCAATCCCGCTCAGCTTATCCTCGATAGCGCGAACAACCTATCGGCCGATTTGGTCGTGATCGGAGCTCGTGGGCGGAACCGTTTGTCCGAAGTCGTTCTTGGCAGCGTATCCCATCGCGTACTGTTGCACAGCTCCCGCCCGACCTTGATCGTCAGAGGTGCGGCACGCAAGATTCAACGGGTGCTCGTTGCTATTGAGGATCGAGACGATGCCGACCGAGTCGTCCGATGGCTGACGCAGCATCCCTTCGTCGATCCCGTCGAACTGTGTGTGGTCCACGCCGTCGTCCCGATCGGGGTCAATGAGCCCTATGTCGGACCGGAAATCAGCGCCTGGCTGGACGATGTGCAACGGTATGCAGAGGAACTCGTGCAAACGACCGCCGGTAAACTTGTCAGCGCTCACCATACGGTGACTACGAAAGTCATCCAGGGGAATCCCGTCGCCATGATCGAACAGGAGGCGAAGGACATGGATTTAGTGGTCGTGACTTCGCATGGGCGGAAGGGAATTTCCCGCTTTCTCCTAGGCAGTGTCTCGCATGCAGTCGTGCATCATGTCACCTGTCCGGTGTTGGTCCTACGGTGAAAGGATTGAAGATGAAGACGATACTGCTCTTCGCGATGGCACTCATTTCCGTCTCAACTTCTATGGTTTTTGCTCAAGTGATCCGAGGGGATGCGAAAGCTGGACAACACGTGTATGAGCAACAGTGTCTCCGTTGTCACGGGGTCACACTTGACGGGAACGGTTCGGACAGCAAGGACTTAGTCATCCCGCCGGCCAATCTTCAATCCAAACAGAGTCGATCCAAGACCGATTGGGAACTCTTGGTGGCGATCTCGAACGGCGTACTGTTCAGCCCCATGCATGGCTTTCGAGGGAAGCTGACGGATCAGCAACTGCTGGATGTGCTCTCCTACATTAGGTCCGTCGCGCAACCGGATCTTACCAGTTAGCCTAGGGTGTCGGTCCAGCTCACAAAGCAGTTGTGCTTCCTGCCTCGCCTCGCAATACAACTGTTCATCCTTCTCCTCTGCGGCTGGGCAAGCGCTTGGTCTGGAGAAAGGAATCCTGACGTCGAGGTGTTCGTCCGAACCGGATGCCCGCATTGTGAGGCGGCAAAGATCTTCCTCGACGACCTTCGACGTGAGCGCCCCTCGCTTCAGATTGCCCTCTACGACATCGCCGCAGACTCCGCTGCGCGACAGCGACTTGAAACATTGGCAAGCGATCACGGAATCACCACAATCGGCGTACCGACCTTTGTCATCGGCACAGAGGTGCTCATCGGATTTCAGTCCGCCGACACGACCGGAGCTGAGATCCGCGCCAAACTGGATCTGACCGCACAAGGTACCACCTCGGAACCGTCTGACGATGGCATCGAGGCAGGATGGTTCGGCCGACTTCGCGTTCACGAGCTCGGCCTTCCGCTCTTCACCCTTCTCATCGGGCTACTTGACGGCTTCAACCCTTGTGCGATGTGGGTCCTGCTCTTTCTCCTGTCGCTGCTGGTCAATCTGCACGATCGGCGCAAGATGGCGCTCATCGCCGGCACTTTCGTCGCTGTGAGCGGGTTGTTCTACTTCGCCTTCATGGCCGCTTGGCTGAATGTGTTCCTTTTGCTCGGCTTCTCACGCGCGGTCCAGATCACGTTGGGCAGCGTCGCGCTTCTCGTGGGGGCGGTCAATATCAAGGACTTCTTTGCCTTCCATGCCGGTATCTCGCTCAGCATTCCCGAATCCGCGAAACCGGGACTCTACGTCAGAATTCGCCGCATCCTTCAAGCAGAATATCTCGCCGGGGCCTTGGCGGGCGTCGTCGTACTGGCCGGCCTGGTCAATACGATCGAACTGCTCTGTACGGCGGGGTTTCCAGCGGTCTACACCCAGATTCTGACGATGCAACAGTTGCCGACCTGGCAATACTATGCCTACCTTGGCCTGTATAACCTGGCCTACATTCTTGATGACACCGTCATGGTGACCATCGCAGTGATCACGTTGAGCCGAAGAAAATTACAGGAACAAGCCGGCCGCTGGTTGAAACTCACCAGTGGTCTGGTGATGGCAAGCCTTGGAGCGGTCTTGCTTCTCCATCCTAAGTGGCTGATCTGAAAGAACACCTCACCTCAACAGCACAACGTGCCCGCTGCGACTGGGTTGGTATTTGTGCATCTTCCCTCATCACCTTGCTCACCGGCCTCCACGCAGCGGAGATGATCCGTGGAGTCAAACGGTATCGACGCCATTCAGGAAACCTTGTCATGGCCATCGTGTCTTGTTGAAGAAACGCTCGAGATCAGCGAACTTGATCTGAATCTGATCTTCGCCTTACGGCAGGGCTAGGGATGTTAGATTGTGGATGTGAGGATTCGGGTGTTCTCAGAGACTCCTTGAACTATTCGCGGGCGTTCTTGTGGGCTATCACTTCTCTCTCGCGCCACGGTCGAGGCCAAACCGAGTACTCTGTTCCCTCCTGTTGGAACATTCCTGTCTAACGCTGCAAACTCTATGCGTACCCGTGCCCAATCCGCGTCTCAAGCGTGATGAGCATCTCCAGGCTGAATTTGTTAAATCTACCATGCATTACGACGCCCATTTCATGCGGAGTTTGCGGTTGCGCATGGCGCAGTCTCGAAGGTAAAGATTGATCAGGCTCTGATACGGGATTCCCATTTCTTCCGCGATGGATTTGAAATAAGTCACCGTATCGCAATCCAGCCGCATCGTGACCGGCTGTTTCAGGTTCTTGATATACGGATTCTTGCGCCCTTTCATTTTGGAGAAGTCATAGTGCGCCCGCATCGATAGTTTCCTTCACTCATTCCATCCAACGCTACCCGACGACCCGTTTACGAGTAGGGCGGGATATGCGTCGAGCGAGGGCATGAGATTGCGTGTCGACATATACATCGAGAAGCTGGCGAATCATGCGTTGATACTGAGTGTGGTGCCGAGATGCCTCGGCTTTGAAGAATTCGACGCTCTTCTTGCTCAACGCTAATGTGACCTTCAGACCTTCTTCACGAAACGCCAGTTCAGAAGGAGAAGGAAGAAAATCTTGAACAACACGAATCTCGCCAAGCGGCTCATCTGTGTATTTGATTTTTGCGCTCATAAATCGTTTTTCCTTTGCGCCAATAACCGACACCGATGATTCGAATCAGTGAAGCCCCAATAGGCGGTTCGATGCCGGCTCCTCGACGACAGGGCAGCCTCGCTCCAAATCACAAGCCTACTGCTCCGGATGTGGGTCTTTTCTGATCAGCGCGAGGTAGAGGAGCGTATCGGCGAGGTCTTGATCGGTCATGGTGGTGTCGGGAAACATACCGGTGCCGGGATGGCCCTCCCGGATGGCCTGAGCCCGTTCCTGGTTGTTTTTAAGGCGCAAGACATCGGGGTTTCGTAAATCGGATGGAGGAGGATTCAGTTTTGCGATGAGCTTGGCGGTGTCCGCTTCCACTCGTGGCGTCCGATACAAGTACCCGTCGATGCCGTGACAATAGTAGCAGACACCCTTGCCGTTGAAGATGTCTCGTCCCCTCAAGATATTGCCCTTTAGTTTCCCGCTCGGTTGAGCAGCCGGAGGTTCTGCCCAGGCGTCATGAGCTAAGAGTATTGCCTCCATTCCCAACCAACCCACAAGCAGGACACTGAATGTATTCAACCAGGCTTTCTTATTCATTGATCTATTTCGTCTGTCTAGACTATCGAGTTGAATTGGTTACTTGGTTGCTCTGTGTCAGCCCGCATACCCACCCACATAGACCAGACGAAGCAGAGCGACCGAACCAACAAGACAGACTGGGCTCGTGTAACTCGTCAATGCCCACTGCAGCAGGCATTGCCCTGGTCTTCCGGAATCGTCTTCATCGTGGTGAAGATCGTGTCGCGCTCGTCCGCATTGGTGACGTTATCAATGGCAGGATAGAGGGCCTTCTCTTCCTTCCTATTGTGAGAGCCCAAGAGGTTGAGCAAAGCCTGCTCCTCTTGATCACTATTGAGATCCTGGCTCTCCACTTTCCGATGAATCGCGTCAAGCAGCTGCTTGATCTGCTCATGCTCAAATCGCATCACGGGGGTCGGCCCGTCCTCGATCATCCCGGTCTTCTCTTCCCACATTGGAAACAGCAGCTCCTCTTCCCAGACGATATGCCGCTGGAGCCCAACTTTGAATTCCTTGAACGCGTCCTTCGCCTTGGCAAAGTCCGATCGTTTCGATGTCTGAAAGGTCTTGAACAATTCATCCAGCCGGTCATGATCCTCCGCGTACAATGCCGTGATCGTGTTCTGCTCGCTCATTGCTTCCCCCGTCACACCCACACAGGTACTTTCATTCCGGTTCTCTATCGTCCCTCCAGCAGACTCGAGAGTCTTATCGCTCTCTCCGCTCCCGTATCGCGTCTTTGCCTGCTTGCAAAGCCGCTTCCACATCAGCCCGGCGCTCATCGACAAATTGTCTACCCCGATTGATCACTTCATCAAGCGCCGCCCGCGCCTCTTTGGCTTTCTCGATCACCTCGTCCTCCGTCTTTCTTGCATACCCTTTGATTTCTCGCCGGGTATCCTCGCCAGACCTCGGAGCCAGAAGAAATCCGGTCATGATCCCCATCATGGCGCCACCGAGAAATGCCAACGCTACCGCCAGTCCTGAATCCTCATCGTTACGAGTCGTCATGGTCGACCCTCCTGGATAACACATAGTCCGTATATGCCAACGCGCTGTGCCGGACGAAGCTCCTCACGGCACAACGACCACAGCTTACTAAAGGAATCAGTCGGAATACCACCCCCACGCCCAAGATCTCACGATGACTCCGCCACGCTGCGTAACGTTGAACGTCGTCGGCAGCAATGATGCACAGTTAGCCGAGAGGGTTGAATGGCGCGAACGTCCGAATATAGTTCAGCACATCCCGGATTTCCTGATCGGATAACCGATCCGCCCATCCGTGCATCGGGCTAAAGAGCACTCCCCGTTTGATCCCAAGATACAGATCCATATCGGTCTTGGTCCTATATTTAGGCGCCCGAAAATTTGCCGGTGGCACAATCAATTCCTTGATCTCAGGCCCAAGCCCATCACCGGTGGTGCCGTGGCATCCGGCACAGTGTTGTTGAAAGATTCTCTCTCCGTTCTTCGTGTTTCCAGAATAGCTCTGAGCCAGAGCCCACGATACTGACAACCCAACCACTACGATGCTAAGCACAAGGCGCACGAACATATCCCCTCCCTCAATAGCTGGTGAACACGAAACCAAACAACATAGTGATTGCTTACACGGTGGCGGTGCCCGGTTCGCTCATGAATCCCACCACCACTTCAGAAGCAGCTTTTCGTGCATTGGTTGATCTCTGCGCCTGATTCTCAGTGCTGGTGTTGCTGGCCTCCGCTGGATCCTCCACTCCCGTGATCGCCCCCGTCATGACTTCCTTGTCCACCACCGGCCTGACCGCCTCCATGACTGCCTCCTCCCATGCCACCCATCATTCCGCCCATTCCTCCTCTCCCGCCCATCATTCCACCGTGGCCCATCCCGCCCCCTCCGGCTCCGTGTTGACCACTACTCTTCATCTGCTCATGAACAGCCCTTTCTTTATCACGTTGATCCGAACTCAACAGAGCCATGGCCGTGCGCTTACTTTTGATGGCTGCGAAGAGGCAGGCCGATTCCGCATTCTTCAATTGCTCGACCTTGGCCTGAATCACATTCAGGTCAGTTTTCTCATCTTCCAACAAGGCGTGCAATTCGAGATTTGCCACCTTTGCATCAGCCTCTAATCGGGCTTCTGAGCGTTTAAAGTCGAGCTGAATAGCCTTGACCTTGGTGATTTGTTCCGGCGTCAGCCCGATCTCCTTCGCATGCTTCAACAGATGTTTCAGATAGTGCCCGCCATGGTCATGTTGCTCTTCCTGATCATGCCCACCATGCCCCATCTTCCCGTGGCCTTCGTCGGCATAACTCGGAAACGCGGCTATTGCGATAGTCAACGCGGCTCCCCCGATCCTCAATAACCACTGCTGTTTCCACTTGATCATGACAATACCTCCAAGGTTTGGTTCTTTCACAGAATATTGACCGCTCTTCTCTGGTCAGTGAGAGCCCTTCTTTGAACAATGAGACTCACACAGGGCTGATTGCGATTCTGATACCGCCATTCGTTTCGAGACCTGCGAGAAGGATACTCGGTGTAACAATGGCTTAAGAGGTGTTCGGTCACATGAGGATCGTACCGATGTGATGCGGGAATACTCAGGGCAGGATGATCAGATGGGGGAAATCGCAACAACTCGCACATCCTTCCTCGATGGATCTGGCGCATAGTCGTTTGGTCACTTACCGTGCACAGGAATCACCTTCACACTCACTCATTCCACCTTTTCCCTTTTGCCCGCGATGTCCCATCCCTTCTCTCCCTCCCATACCCGGCCCCATCCCCATCCCTCCTCGATGCCCCATCATGCCATGCGTCCCCGCGAAGGTTTGCTCATAGTGAATGAGGGCCCAGATTTCATTGTCGGACAAGACCGACCCGAATGCGATCATGGCGGTCCCGGGCGATCCGTACTTGATGGCCCAAAAAACTTCCCCCTCGGTGCGATGGCGCCAGAATCCATGATGCTGAAAGTTTCTCGGAGAGGGATTCATACTGGCTGCCGCCGGCCCCTTGCCGTCGCCATCTATTCCATGACAGGTGACGCACCCGCCCTTGCCGTTATACACCGCTTTGCCCTGCTCAATGACCTCGGGAGAATGGGCCAAGGGATTCTTCAGCGCCCGCGCTTCCGCCAACTTATCAGCCGGCACGACAGATGGCATCATGTGCCGCTCGGCAGCACCAGCAGACACCGCGAAGCACAGCGAAGCAACCATCACCGTCAACAGACGTATCTTCATCCTCTTGTTCCTTTCGCCGATGGCGCCAACGGTCTTCCGACGTTAGAGATCCAATTCCACCATTTTGCGGTGGAATCGAGTAATGACGTTCGGATCAGGCGTCAACCTGATCTGAGCTTCTTCCTTCCCCTTGTAGGGCAGCAGATTCAGGACATAGCGCAAGCTTTCCAGCCGCGCAGCCTGCTTGTCGTTCGCTTGCACGATGATCCAGGGGCTAAAGGTCGAGTGCGTTTTGCTGAACATTTCCTCTTTACAGCGGGTATATGCATCCCACAGCTCCTGCGCCTTTTCATCGACCGGACTCAGCTTCCACTGCTTGAGCGGATTCTGCCGCCTCGCTTCGAATCGCTTGGCTTGTTCATCCTTGGAGATGGAAAACCAGAACTTAATGATGGTCACTCCATCTTCGTAGAGCATATGCTCGAATTCCGGTACTTGTTGAAGAAAGCGCTGATGTTCTTTTTTTGTGCAGAATCCCATCACCGGTTCGACCACCGCGCGGTTGTACCAGCTCCTGTCGAAGAAGACGATTTCACCTCTGTTCGGCAGCTGGTGAATATAGCGCTGGAAATACCACTGGCCCCGTTCAGCATCGGTCGGTTTCGGCAGCGCCACGACTCGCATCGCGCGAGGGTTCAGATGCTCGGTGAACCGACGGATCGTGCCGCCCTTTCCGGCCGCATCCCGTCCTTCCACCAAAATGGCGATGCGCTCCCCACTGGCCTGAATCCACCGTTGCAGCCTGACCAATTCCACCTGCAACTGTCGTAAGTCCTGTTCGTAGAGCAGGGTCTTGCGCACTTCCTCGATATCGACGGCTTTGTTTGCCAGGAGTTTCAGAAACCCTTTCCTCGTGTTGACTCTTCGGAGATCATCCACAGTCAAGGCATAGCCCGGTTCACCGATACGTCCGAGCCCCTGGGAAATCAGGGTGCTGCGCGGGACCTGGTACCCGTCCCCCTCCCGCGGCACCCTCGTGGGAATCGTCTCCAACTCCTGTGCATCCGTACCGGATGCGGAGGTCACAAGGTCGTCGATCTCCTCCGGCTCCGTCTGCCCCTTGCGATCTCGTGACTTCCTCGACGATTCTCCGCTCGCTGCCATGAGAAACCTCCTTGGCCCACTCACTCAGAACATCACGTTCCGGTCCCGCTCTGCCACAGCTTTGATGTAATCCGGCATACCCTTGATGGAAGCACCGGCCACCAGATCCCCCACAGTGACCTGACGAGCCACTGCACAAGCCCCGCACACCCAAATCTGCACACCAGCCGCCTGGACTGCGGCAAGCAGATCTTTCAATGGAGTCAAATTCACACCGGTAACATGATCCGCCGTGCCTTTCCTCCCCAACGTCACCGCTTCGTTCCAGAGCCAGAGCACGACATCGTGCCCCTGCTCTTTCGCCGTCTTCGCCGCCATGAAGGGCAAGGTCGCCATGGTGGGATCGTCTGTTCCTCGACTACCTGAAATGATAAATGTTGCCATTGCCTTCCTCCGTGATGAACTGAAGAGCCGATAGCTGATGGCCTATAGCGTAAGGGACGGGCAAGATAGCGGAGAGCTCGCTCTTTCTCTCACAGGCTAGCCGCCATCAGCCATTCGCCATTAACTCCCGATACTCGATCACTTCGCCAGACTCCTGATGTAGTGAATCAACTGCCATACCTGCTCATCCAACAAACCCCCAAAGGCCATCATGCCGGTGCCCGGCGATCCGTTCTTGATGACCCAGAACAACTGGCCGTCAGGGATGTCCTTCATCATCGCACCGCATGTAAAGTTTCTCGGCGGCGGCACCAAGGCGGCTCCCATCAACCCCTTTCCATCTCCCTGTTCGCCGTGGCACATCACGCAGGCAACAGGTTGCGCGGTTTTGAGGAACAATTCCTTGCCCGCCTTGACTGCCGCCGAGGACGAAAGCGGATTGGTCTTGGAAAGGAAGTCATCAGGCGCCTTGGCCGTCTTGCTCGGCTGCACGCAGAACCCGCCCGGCCCTCCTGCCGTAGCCGGGACCTCCGGAACTCCCTTGAATGTCACCTTCAAATAGGCGATCACATCCGCCACCCCTTGTTGGCCGATCGTGAGCCCCCAGTAGGGCATATTGGGCGATTTCCCGACGGCCACTCCACCGTGGTTGATGACGGTATAGAGGTATTCCATCGGCAGCTTGTCAAACGGCATGTTGGAGTGGATGGCCGGTTTGGGCTCAAGTGCGGACGCGGCGGGGCCGTCGCCTTTCCCGGTGAAGCCGTGGCACTGGGCACAATATTCTTTGTAGAGCACTTTGCCGCGCCCGGCGTCGGCCCGGCTGAACTCGGAACTCGTCCAGGGCTCGTAATACTGAAAGTCCGGTACCCCTTGAACCATCAGATAGCCGATCACGGCGCGAAGCTGTGGCTCCGTCGCGTCCGCCAGAAACTCGCCGCTGTGCGGCACAAAGTCTTGAGGGTTGAGGCCGAACCGGAACAGCCAGTCCTTGTCGTATCGCTGACCGGATTTCTGCAGCGCTGCGCTTTGCTGTCCCCCGATCAGTTTGCCGTTCTCTTCGATCGTATGGCAGCCGAGGCACGCATGGGCTTTATAGGCCACTCCCCCGAACGCCACATCGAATTTGGTGACTTTCGACAGATCGAAGGCCCCGACTGTGACGCGTGGATCTTTGTGATGTTCAGCGAAATAATCGGCAATCGCGTTGGCTTCTCCCTCACTCACCATCGGATGTTTGGCCGGAACATCCGTTAGGTCCCATCGATAGCCTTTGACATAGAGCGGCGCCTCTTTCCCGGTCAGCCAGCGAATGAGCCACGATCGCTGATATTTGCTGCCGGCCCAGATCAAGTCCGGGGCCCGGAGGTTGAACCGAGAATCGGCCGTTCCTTCCAGCCGGTGACACTGCACACAAGTCTGTTGGAGAAGGTCCTTGGCGCGAGCTTGATCACTGGCAAGAGAAGGGTCCTGAACTAGGACCAGCAGACCTGCTGCCAATATCCCCGTGGCTGCCATCTTTCTCCCTATTCCCTGCAGGCCCATCTCCTCCCTCCTTTTGTTGTCAGGTCATTGCCTGAGTCGCATGCCCTGTCTTGCGTATACGCTCATGATCCATCGGATTTGTGATGCTGGTGAGGATTGAGTTTGATCCCAATGTTCGGGGCCACGGCAATGGACTGATGCACCGTACAACCGTGCGCGACCTTCAGCAGTCGTTCTCGTTGATCTGCCGTGATGCGATGAGGAAGGTGGATCGCAATGTCGATACGGCCCACACGATGTGGCCCTTCCGCCATCGTCCATTCCGCCTCGACGGCCAGACCGTCTCGGGCGATACCATGTCGCCCGCAGAACTGTCCGACGAAGTACGCAACACAGCTCGCGACAGACCCGACATAGAGTTCAACCGGGCCCATGCCGGCATCCTGCCCTCCATCCTCAACCGGCTGGTCGGTGATGATTCGATGCTTCCCGCTCACGATGTCGTACCGTGTCCCGCCGTGAAAGGTCGCCGTGAGTTTCATGTCGCTCTTACCCCCGGAAGTTTTACCGCCCCCCATAGACAAAGCACACCGAGCGGCAATGCGATGAGCAGTCCTTCGACTCCAAATGATCCATGAAGAGTGACCGGCCCGAATCCTCCGAGCGAGGCTAAAGACGATTCAAGATCCGGCCAGAGGAAGGCAAACGTCAACGCGCCGCACAGCCCTCCCACTATCGTCATCCACGCGTCCGGTTTTCCCTCCGCAGCCGCAGCCAGCGCCGTCCCCGGACAATAGCCCGTGACGGCGAACCCCACACCGAAGATCAAGCCCGCGATGATGATCCCTGGTAAATAGAGATCTTTCACCTTCATATGGGCCACACCGGCCGCATCTAAGACATGCACCCCAATCAACCCCACGCCGATGGCGGTCATGATGAGCTTCATAATCGTGAAGTCTCTCAGCCGCAATGTACCGATGATCTTCCTATGGCTCGTGGCGCCCGAGAGTTGGAGGATCGCGCCGAATGCTGCGCCGAGGACGAGGCCCAGGAGTACTATCATTGCTCTGCTCGCTCAGGGTAGAGCCACCGAGCCGTCAGGATCGCACTCGCAAAAAGGGCGGTGGAAAATACGAATGAGCTCACGGCTAACTGCGACACTCCGCTGATCATGTGGCCGGAAGTACAGCCTCCCCCGAAGCGGGCACCGAACAAGAGCAAAAATCCTCCGACGAACGACCATCCTAGACGCCTCGCTGGGGCCGGACCGAACCGTTGGGCCCATAGCGACGGGACTATTCTTCCGGTCAATCGCCTCGTTGCAGCCGCTGCGATGAAGGCGCCGAGCGGAATCCCTACGACGAATAAGAATTCATAGGTGGCTAACGTCCATCCTTTGCTTGCGTGCTTCAAATAGGGACTCTGGTCAGCGAGGTCCGGGAGGATAGCGTGCAACAGCACGCCGTCCAACACCACATACTGAGTCGATACGCCGATCGGCTGAACGAGCGCCACCGCAATCAACAAGATCACACCGATCCCTAACCCTCCGGCCCACCAAGGCATCATGGGGACCGTACCCTCCATCTCAAACCCTCTGGCTGGATCGTCAACCATGACACCTCATCCGCGTTGCCAGATGACCCACAGCATGTCCTCCACGAAGACGGCTCGTCGAATCAATAGGGCGCATCCGCCGGCTTGCCCCCCTTCGGCCAATCGTGAATCTTGTCGGGAAAATCTGGTCGAGGCTGCGTATTAATGTAGGCCGCTGCATCGAGTGCTTCATCGTCCGTCACCGTCCAGCCCCAGCCTCGTGGCATATTGGCCTTGATAAAGGCAGCAGCCACACTGACCCTCGCCATACCTGCCCCGATATTGTACGAGCGCGGTCCCCACACGGGCGGCGCCGCCATAGTGCCTTGCCCGTCTGAACCGTGGCAGAAGACACATTTTTTCTCAAAGACCTTCTTGCCGTTACCGGGGTCCGGTTGATGAGTCGAGGTCAAGCGAGGAATGCCTCGCCACGGGACCGTACTACCGGCCGGCATATTTTTCGACAACCATTCGATGTAGGCCACAATGCCCGTCAGTTTCACACTGTCCGGCGGGAGAGGCTTCCCGTTCATACTCCGTTCGAAACACTCGTTGATCCGATCGACTAATGTCATCTGACGGCCGGCTCGCTCGCGATACTGCGGGTACAGTGTACTGATACCCACGAATGACGCGGCATTCGGATTAAGCCCTCCGTCCAAATGACAATTCGTGCAGTTGAGCGCATTCCCCACGTAGCGTTTCCCATATTCCTGTGTATCAACAATCATCTTATAGCCCAGTCGAATCTGTTCGCCTCGCAAATCACCGGGAATCGTTTCCGGCGACGGCGGAGCGAACAACGCGTCGACCTGCGACTCCGTGCTCGGACGGCCGTCCCCCGCATCCCCTCCCGCCACCCGTGGAGGCGGGACACAACTGATCACCCCAACCAGCGTGTACACAAACGCGGCCCAAGCGACCACCGGTCGGTTCATCGATTCCACCTCATTTCTTTGGACCGGACGCAGA
>DIHK01000020.1:0-28526 GCA_002420115.1 Nitrospira sp. UBA5698 | reverse complement strand
CGCTATTCCGGACATCGCACCAGAAAGCCCCCCAAAGAGGCCGGCCATAATCGCCAGCGCTCCCGCTCCAATGCGTATCGGTCGTTCGATTCCCCCCACATTACATGTCATGTCGTTCCCTCCTCGTTTCCTCACGGACAACCATTCCATTTCTGCATCCGGCTTGTATGAGACACCTCCGAGTTATTGGATTCATCTTTATGGTTGCCCGGGAGACTCGATCCGAAATGTACGCACATAGGCCAATACATCCCAGATTTCTTCATCCGAGAGAGCATGTTTCCAAGCGCCCATGACCGTGTTGGGCTTCCCGTCGTGAATTCGACGAAACAGCGACCCATCCAGCCGACTCTGGACCGCGAGCGATGTGAGGTCTGCCGGAGGTGGGACGAACTGCAGTCCTCGTACGCCTCTCCCGTCGATTCCATGACAGAGCATACAGGTGTTCACGTAAATTTCCCGTCCGGTGACCGCATCCCCTTCTTTGGCAAGAACCCCGGACTGTTTGACCCCAAGATTACTGAATCCCAGTCCGCATAGTCCGGCCACCAGTGCGCACAACACCGCCCCTTGCATCGTTCTACGCATATCTTGTCCTTTCCCTTCGATAAAACCTTGCGATGACTGTGCCACTATCTCGTAGGGAGAAGGAGAGCTTTCTCTCGATTCATCGAGGGGTTATCGGACAGATTCTTCGGTGTCGGTCAGATCGATACCGAAGAATGGAGACAAATGCCACTAGCCTGATGACCGACTGGCGCAGGATGCTACAGTGGGTAACCCGAGATTGGCGTTTGTGTCTGAAGTCTGTGTTTCAGGTTCCAAGTTTCATGTTTCAAGTTGTAGGAGTAGCCCCTAGAAACCTGAAACTCAAAACTCAGCAACGCTGAATCAGCAGATCGTGGCTTCCAGTGTGACCGCGGCCTTCATGGAGTTGGAAATCAGGCAATTATGCTCTGCTTTTTCAATGAGTTCCTTCGCTTTGGCTGCATCACCGCCAGGCTTCAAGGTAATAGAAGGCCGGATAGTGATCGCCGTGAATTGAAATTTCCCCTCCACGATCTCCAACCGTCCTTCCGCCGTACTCTCGTACGAGGAAAAAGCAAGACCGGCTCGTTCCGCGACGGAAAGAAATGTCGTCATCAAACAGACGTTGGCGGACGCCACGAAGAGGTCCTCGGGAGACCAGATGTTCTCATGCCCCTTGAACTCCGGTGGGGTCGCCACCTGCACATCGGGTTTCCCTGCACAGGAGATCGTGCCCTTGCGCTGTTCTGTCCACTTCACCGAGGTCTGATACAGATAGACCTTGTTCTTGGATTCCATTCGTCCTCCTCTTTCTTCCGCCGTCAGCTAACAGCTGTCAGCTTCTTCACGGTTTAATATAGACCCAGCCTTGCTCTTGTCTCTCCACCAGCCTCACGATGGCTGGCACGGTGTCGCCGACTTCATCGATGAGATCTTCTCTTGTCACCTTCATCGTCTTCATGGTGTTCGAACAGGCCGTGTAGTGCACACCGTACGTTTTCCGAAGCTCGCTCAGCTCCGCAGCAAACGGCGTACCCTTCTTGATGAGGACCGGAAGCCCAGCCCCATGCACGACCAGCTCGACCGTGAGACTCTGCGACGAAAACTCCTGATAGAGATTCTTGATATTGTTGAGCGCACCACGTTGGACTTTTTCATCACCGGAATTCAGATGGAGCACGACACGATGGGGCTGGCCGCTTTCAGATACCACATCATCCCCCGCTCCCCAGGCTGGTTGCCTGGGCATCATGAATGTCGTGCACACGAGGAAAAGCAGCAGCCATATCAACGTCCGGGGGTGTCTTCTCACTGGTTCATACCTCCGTCATTCCGCTCCCACCATCTTGTTCACCCAATCACCGGCCACATGTGTCATCGCAACGACGCACAGCGCAATGAACAGATGCTCACCGATGACCTTCCACGGAGCAATTCCTTGTGCTCGAGCGACGAAAAAGCTGAGCACGGTGAGTAAGAATAGCCCCCACACGATGCTCATGACAATCGCCTGCTCGAGCGGACCGAAAAGGACGGGAACGACAAACGTCAAGGAAACCAAGAACTTCGCAGCAAAGGTGGCGAGCGTAGCCTCCCAGATCAGCCTGGTCGGACCGCTGTTCTTCGACTCTTCGGACACATGGATGCCGAGCGCATCCGACATGGCATCGGCGATGGCGATGGTCAGAATGCCACTGATCACGATCGCACGGGAATGCGTGCCCGAGTGCAATCCGACCATCAACCCAAGGGTGGTAATGACCCCTGATGTTAACCCGAAACTGATCCCTGTTTTCCAGGAAGCCTTCATGCTGTTTCGTGAATTCCCACTGGATTGGGGCGGTCAGAGTAGGTGTGAAGAAGTGACACCGACCTCATCCTCCGATAGATCTCCCCTCTCTCCACAATTATTTTTCTTGCGATCAGTCTGCCATATCCTCTAAATAAGAGACGGTATTAATTTCTCATTATTTATCAATACCCTACATGACATAGACGTGCAGAACCGCACATAGCGTGGCGTGCGTAACCACACGTCGATTGAATGGATCGGGCCGACGACTTATTTATCAATACCCTACATGACATAGACGTGCAGAACCGCACATAGCGTGGCGTGCGTAACCGCACGTCGATTGAATGGATCGGGCCGACGACTAAAGCTTCAAGTTATCTTCTTCAACTGCCGAAAAATACAACGGCCTTTGTCCTTAGTACCCAAAGGGTGAGGCTGACCTGAACACGTGATGGTGAACAAGTTGTTGTATCCCGTCAAGAAACATACACCGTCGGGCGTATCTTGAGCCCTATTGGAACAGTTGAAGTTATTGGAGATTGTTACTACGGGACGATAAGCTATTTCTCGGAGAACGATAGTTGCCAAGTGAGTATTGTTCTGTTTGTTTGAAGACGAGAATTGCGGCCTATTAGAGATGCCAAAACCTCCGGTGTTTCTCAGTCTTAGTGATCTCTTTGAATTCACGTGCCGGCGCAATCCAGACGCGCTTGCCTATGCTCTTGTTCGTGACAGTCTCGAGCTTGAAAGCCAGCTGACCTACAGACAGCTTGAACGCCAAGTGCGTTCACTGGCCTACCGGCTTGCGCACGAGGTCAAACCAGGAACCAGAACCCTCCTTCTCTATCCACCAGGCCTTGATGTCGCCTGTGCGTTTTGGGCATGCGTGTACGCTGGTCTTATACCGGTTCCAGCTCCCGCCCCCGACCCCATCAGAATGAAACACAGTGTGCCGAGACTTCGCAACATTATTGACGATGCTCAGGCATCCCTCATCCTTACGAACTCGAGCATCATGGCTCTGCCTTCTGAATGTTCACTCGCCAACGACATGGGCCCGATCACATGGATGGCAACAGACCATCTGGTAGCTGATGCGATCGACTCCATCTCGATTGACATGCCGAGACTAGACAGCAGCGCCCTTGCCTATTTGCAATACACCTCTGGGTCGACCGCCTCTCCTCGCGGCGTTGTGATCAGCCATGGAAATGTACTGGCTCATTGCAAAGCCCTCACGTTAGCCGGGCAGGTAGAGGACCGTAGTCGGTCGCTCTGCTGGTTGCCGTATTTCCATGACTATGGATTTCTGCATGGAATCATTGCACCGTTCTACGCAGGCATTCCCGCTTATCTGATGTCGCCCATCACGTTTCTCCGACGACCATTGCGCTGGTTGGACGCAGTGGCTCGATTCGCGATTACCCACAGCGGTGGTCCGAATTTTTCCTACGACGCGTGTCTCAGAGCCGCACATCAACAGCCTGGCTGGCAAGCTGATTTGAGCAGCTGGAAGGTCGCCAGCTGCGGCGCTGAACCTATCCATCCGGATACGGTGAGGCGGTTTATCGAAACCTTTGGTCCACGAGGATTCAAGTCGTCAAGCTTTTCCCCGGCCTATGGCCTGGCTGAGGCCACATTACTTGTGACGATGAAGCCTGTTCCGGTTGAACCGACGTTCCTTACGGTTGATGCGGAGGCGCTGGCCGACTCCATCGTGAAAGAGTCCGTTCCATCAAATCGTGGAACTCGGACGTTGGTGGGATGTGGGGAACCGCTCGAAGAAACTTGTGTCAAGATCGTGAACCCAACAACGCTGTTGGAATGCCCGTCGGGCGTCGTGGGTGAGGTGTGGCTGTCTGGAACCGGAATCGCTTCTGGATACTGGGAGAAGCAAGACGAGACAGAAACCACATTTAAAGCCACGCTTCCTGAGTCAGGGGAGAAGCTCTATTTGCGAACCGGCGATCTTGGATTCCTTCACCGTGGGGAACTGTTCCTCACAGGGCGCATCAAAGACCTGATCATTGTTCGAGGACGGAACTACTACCCTCATGATCTAGAATGGACCGCCCAACAAGCACATACAGGTTTGCGACGTGGATGTGGAGCAGCATTCTCGATCGAAAGCGAGACTGGGGAACGAGTGGTGCTGGTCCATGAGATCGAGAAACAGGTGTCTGATTCAGATCTCACGAATATCGTGAACTGCATCCGTCGCGTGCTGGCCGACGAGTATGAGCTCGAAATCCACACGGTGGTGCTCGTTAAGTCCGGCACAATCCCAAGAACCTCCAGTGGAAAAATTCAGCGGGGTGCCAGCCGGGCCGCCTTTGAGTCCGGACAGCTGACGGTCGTCAGAGCCAGCACGCTCGACGAGGATCTGCAATCTGAAGCCGATGGGGTACCGGAGGAGGGTCCTCAAACCTCTGTTGAGAAGACTTTGGCCGACATCTGGCAGGAAGTCCTTGGTGGGCCTCGACCACATCGTCATGCGAATTTCTTTGGACTTGGAGGCAATTCGCTCCTCGCGGCACAGGTGGTCGCGCGCATACTCGACCAGTTCCACGTTGAACTCCCCATCAGCCTGCTCTTTGAATGTCCAACCTTGTCTGCGCTGGCCGCCAGAATCGAGGAGGGACGTGCCAATTCACCTGACCGAGGTCAGGTCGTAGGGAGCGGCAACAGGCAACAGGTTCCCGCCGTTCCACTTTCCCCATCCTCCACACGGAAAGGCAGAATTCCTCTCAGCCCAGCACAACAGCGGCTGTGGTTTCTGGAGCAAGTGCATCCAGGAAGCGCAATCAACCATATTTCCATGGCGGTGCGGATTCGGGGGCCAGTTAGCCAAGAGGTGTTGGAACGATCCGTACGGGCAATCGCATCGCGTCACGAGATTCTTCGAACCCTCTTCGGCTCGGAACGAGGTGAGGGATTCGCGGAAATATTCTCTGAAGTGACCGTCACGATCGAACGGCAAGATTTCCAGGAAGTGGATCATACAGAGCGAGCCGCTCAGGTTCGGCACTTCTTACGAACAGAGAGAACCCGACCATTCGACTTACGAAAGGGACCGCTCTTTCGGGTGACCCTGCTGGCGCTTGAACCCAACGTGCATATCCTGGCACTGACGTTCCATCGGCTCGCCGCCGATGGATGGTCGCTGCGTATCTTCTGGAAGGAATTAACTCTGCTGTGGGAGGCCGGTGGCGACGCACAGCACGCTCGACTTCCGACCTTGACCGTTCAGTATGCGGATTACGCCGATTGGCAAAAGGCCTCGCTTGGTCATGGCCTTCGAGAAGTCAACCGAGCCTACTGGACCAGGCAGCTCAGCGACACCAAACCGCCCGCGGAACTTCCCATCGATCGACAACGACTGCGAACACGCATGTTTGAAGGAGGTGTGCGGTTTCGACCCCTTTCTCCTCGACTTGTGACGGATCTTGATCGCTTCTGCCAACAGCACAGTATCACTCCCTTCATGGTGCTGTACGCCGTCTTTGCAATATGGCTGCATCGCTACACACAAGAATCAGATGTGGTGATTGGATCGATCGTGGCCGGCAGGCGTCGGAGAGAGTTCGAAGATATGATGGGGTATTGCGTCAATACGGTGGCGTTACGGTCTGAACTATCCGAAGGACTGACCGGCCACGAGTTGTTGAAGCAGATACGCCGTGTGGTGATCGAGGCCTATGACCATCAGGATCTCCCGTTTGAAGAAGTGATCGAGGCGTTGTCGTTACAACGAGCACGTCAACTGTCTCCACTGTTCAACGTGATGATGGTGTGTGAAGACGACCCCTTGTCCACGCTCAGCATCAAGGATCTTGAGATCACTCATCTCCCCTGGGAACCGACGGCATCGGAGTTCGACCTGGTGTTAATGGTGTTCAACAGGCTTGATGGCCTGGATCTGGCGTTTCTCCATGATTCCACGATTTTTGAAGACTCGACGATCGACCGAATGCTGGGACAGCTGGAGATCCTCCTTCATGAGTTTCTCACGAAACCTGAGGCCCGTCTCGATCAACTTTCATTGCTGACCCCCGAAGAGAAACGACACGTTCACCTGACTTGGAACGAACCACCTTCTTGGACCTCCGGTATTCATACGCTCATCGAGGCGCAGGTCAAACGAACTCCCCATGCGCCCGCTGTGACCTGTGGAGATCAGTCGCTGAGCTACCAAGAGCTGAACCGGAGAGCGAATCGAGTCGCGCTCGCGCTACGGACGCTTGGAGTGGGTGCAGATGTCCCAGTGGGTCTCTGTGCCGAGCGCTCGGTGGACGCCCTCGTGGGTCTCTTGGGCATTCTCAAGGCCGGGGGAGGATATGTTCCCCTGGATCCGTCCTTCCCCAGCCACCGCCTCCAGCTCGTGCTAGAAGACGCAAACGTGGAGATCTTAGTAACTCAGGCGAAGCTCCGTAGCCATTTCCAGACTTTCCGCGGCCACATGTGTGACGTGGAGACACTTTCCACATCCGCGCTGGACGGGACAGAGGATGAGAACCTTGCACACTCCGTTTCCCCGGATCAGCTCGCCTATCTCATCTATACCTCCGGCTCGACAGGGAACCCGAAAGGTGTGGCCGTGCCGCACAGCAGTCTGATGACCTCTCTTCACGCCAGGCTGCAGTACTATCAGGAACCGGTATCTCGGTCCTTACTGACCTTCTCACTGGCCTTCGATGGATCAGTGACCGGTATCTTTTGGACATGGCTCCAGGGAGGGGAACTGATCATCCCATCAGAGACCGCCCATCGTGATCCCACACAGCTTGCTGCGCTCATCGAGCATCATCACGTCTCACACGTGGTGTGGGTCCCTTCTTTGTATCATGCGGTCCTCGGCGACGCATCGGGTACGCAGCTGGAATCGCTTCGTGTCGTCATTACAGCCGGCGAGAGTCTTCCCCTTGAGCTTGTGAGACGACATTACCAGCTCCTACCCCACGCCACCCTCTATAACGAATATGGCCCAACGGAAGCCACGGTCTGGTGTAGCGTCTATCAAACCACCCGAGAGGAAACAGCGGCCCGAGTACCGATCGGCAAACCTATCGCACATATGCAGCTCTATGTGCTGGATGAGCGTTTGCACCCGATGCCCATCGGCATACCAGGAGAACTTTATATCGGGGGAGAGTGTTTGGCCCGCGGCTATGTCAACCAACCGGCGTTGACCCAGGAGCGTTTTCTTTCGAACCCCTACGTGGTTGGCACCAGACTGTATCGAACCGGCGACCTGGCACGATACCGTGCCGACGGCACCCTAGAATTTCTTGGACGAATAGATCAGCAAGTCAAACTGCGTGGGTATCGGATCGAACTGGGAGAAATCGAGTATGCGCTGAGTAACTTCCCGGGTGTTCATCACGCGGCGGTGTTGCTGCGGGAGGATAAGCGGGACCAGCACCGGCTAGTCGGCTACATCGCGGGTGAATCATCGCTGAAAGACAAACTTGAGGCCGTTCGCGGTTATCTCGTCTCACGATTACCGACCTACATGGTGCCCTCCATCATCCTGTGGCTCGAGGCGATGCCGCTCAGTGCGACGGGCAAGGTGAATCGACGCGCGCTTCCCGCTCCTGAATACACAGCCAATCACGCCGCGGTGAGGGTTGCTCCAAGAAACCCAGTTGAAGAATCACTGGTGGAACTGTGGAAGTCTGTGCTGGAGGTCCCGGAGGCCGGTATCCATGATCACTTCTTTGAGCATGGAGGCCATTCACTCTTGGCGACTCAGCTCGTTTCCCGAGTCCGCGAGCTCTTCGAAGTTGAAGTTTCGCTTTCCGCGCTGTTTGAACGACCGACGATCGCTGCATTGGCCGAAGAAGTGACCCGGCTGCGTCAGGGTGAGCAGAACGCTCCGATGATGCCGTCGATCACACCAGTGCCGAGAGACCAGCCGCTCCCCCTTTCCTATTCTCAGCAGCGGATGTGGTTGATGTATCAGCTGGCACCCAAGAGCACGGCGTACAACATGCCGTTTGCGTCGAGACAGATGGGACAGCTCAACAAAACTGCTCTCAAAAAAACGATCGATGCGATCTGCAGCCGCCATGAAGTGTTTCGAACGACGTTCATGATGAGTGGGGAGGGACCGGTCCAAGTCGTCCACCCCTTTCGTCCTCCTCATTGGGTCGAAGTGAGTCTCGAGCACTTGCCCTCCGACGCGCGACAACAGGAGGCGGCTCGCTTGGTCGAGCAGGAAGCCCACCAGCCATTCGATCTTGAGAAAGGCCCATTGGCCAGGTTCACGCTTATCGAGGTCGAGCCTGAAGACCATGTGCTGATGCTGACCATGCATCATATTATCGGGGATCAGTGGTCGTTCGGGATCATCGGGTACGAGTTTGCAGTCTTCTACAATGCGTTTTGTCGAGGAGACGTTTCTTCCGAACGACCGATTCCTCTTCAGTATGCCGACTACGCAGTCTGGCAGCGTCGCTGTCTGACCGATGATTGGCTCGGCAGGCAAGCTGAGTATTGGCAAAAGAAACTGGAAGGCCTGTCAAAGCTCTCATTGCCGACCGATCATTCACGGCCCGCGATTCAGACATTTAACGGCGCCCATTGCATGCTGGAGTTGCCTGCATCATTGATCGAACGACTGAAGCAATTCAGCGCGGAGCACAATGCCACGGTGTTCATGACCCTGTTGGCCTGTTTCCAGATCCTCTTAAGTCGGTATTCCGGCCAGCCTGATGTTGCCGTGGGGTCTCCGATCGCGAACCGGACACAATCCGCCGTCGAGTCGATCATCGGATCGTTTGTCAACACACTGGTGTTGCGCACCGATCTGTCCGGCAATCCAACCTTCCTCGAGGTGATGGCACGAGTTCGTTCCACAGCGTTAGAGGCTTATGCCAATCAGGACTTCCCGTTCGATAAACTGGTTGAGACCATGCACTCCTCACGTGACCATAGTTCGGCCCCACTGGTGCAGGTCCTCTTCAACGTCCCGAATGCTCCGATCGGAGAAATTAACGTTCAAGGATTGAGTTGGGTCCCGTTTGAAGTTGAAACGCAAGCCGCCCAGTTCGACTTGAGCCTGACGATTGAAACGGAGTTCTCCCGAAAGGCGTATTTGACGTTTAACACGGATCTCTTCGAACCACAGACCGCCCAACGGATGTTAGGACAGTATAGGGTCCTACTCCAGAGCGCACTGGCAAATCCCCAGAGCAAGTTGTCCGAGCTCCCGACACTGACCGCGCCCGAGCGGCAACAGATGTTGCAGGACTGGAATCACACGCAGCGGACATATCCTCGATCTGAATGTTTTCCTCAACTGTTTGAAGCACAGGTCGAGCAGACACCTGAGGCCGTCGCCCTGTCGATGGGCCAGAAGACGCTGTGCTACGGCGAGCTCAATGCGCAGGCAAATAAGCTGGCGCGTTACCTCCAAACGCTGGGTGCCAAGCCTGGTGTGACGGTTGGTCTCAGTCTCGAGCGATCGTTGGAGATGGTGATTGCCTTACTGGCCGTGCTCAAAACCGGTGCGGCCTATGTTCCTCTCGACCCAGAATTTCCACGGGATCGACTTCGGTTCATGGCACAGGATGCGTCCGTCGCCGCAGTATTGACGACCACCGACCTCTCTGATCGGTTCGATGCACGCACCTGCCGTTTGCTGTGTCTCGATCGCGAGCACGAGCGCATCGCGCAGGAAGCCGACCACAACCTTGGCCCGATCGCGACGCCACACGACCTGGCCTACATCCTGTACACCTCGGGTTCCACGGGACAACCCAAAGGCGTGGAGATACCTCACCAGGCTCTCGTGAATTTCTTGTGGTCGATACGGCAAGAGCCGGGATGTTCGGCTCGAGATATCATGCTCTCCGTCACGACCATTTCTTTCGATATCTTTGGATTGGAACTGTATGTGCCGTTGCTGGCCGGAGCCCGTGTCGAGATCGCGAGTCGAACCGTGGCAATGGACGGGCGACAACTGCGGACGCTCTGCGAGGCGGTACGGCCGACGATCATGCAAGCGACTCCGGCAACATGGCGCATGCTCATTGAGGCCGGATGGCTGGGCAGCGAACAGCTGACGGTACTCTGCGGTGGAGAAGCGCTCCCTCCTGATTTGGCAACACAGATATTAGAGCGGTGCTGTGCCTTGTGGAACATGTATGGCCCGACCGAAACGACGATCTGGTCCACGGTCGAGAAGATCGAGCGGACTGATCGGGAGATCACCATCGGGAAGCCCATCGCCAATACAGACATATACATCCTAGATCAATTCCTCCAACCGGTTCCGATTGGCGTGTCCGGGGAACTCTATATCGGAGGTCACGGATTGGCGAGAGGCTATCGTGGACGGCCTGAGCTGACACAGGATCGGTTCATCCCTCATCCGTTTTCCACAGAACCTCTCGCGAAGCTCTATCGGACGGGAGACTTGGCTCGCTATCGACCGGATGGGCGCATCGTGCATCTTGGTCGAATGGATAACCAAGTCAAAATTCGAGGGTTCAGAATAGAATTAGGGGATATCGAAGCTGCGTTGAGCCGCCACTCTGACATCCGTCAGGCCGTCGTCACCGCTCGCGACGATCAGCAGGGCATCAAACAGTTGGTTGCGTATCTGGTTTGCCAGGAGGGGCTTGTCCCTGATCAATCCGAACTGCGTTCGTTTCTCCGGGCACAGATTCCGGAGTACATGGTTCCGTCACTCTTCGTGTTTCTGACGGAGATGCCGCTGACAGCCAACAACAAGGTTGATCGGAAGGCGCTACCAGCCCCAACCGTGACCGTCTCGCCGGCTGCAGTCTATGTCGCACCGAGTGAGCAATCACATGTGCAAATGGCCGCCTTGTGGCAACAGGTGTTTGGGATTGACAAGGTAGGAATTCACGACAATTTTTTTGAGCTCGGTGGCCATTCCCTCAAAGCGGCACAGTTGTTCTATCTCATTGAACAGGTATACGGCCTACAGCTTCCTCTGGCCACACTGTTTCAGGCACCGACGATCGCCAGCCTCACGTCGCTTCTAGGGCAAGAACAGGGGACCCCGCCCTGGCAATCGCTGGTCGCCATGCAGCTCAACAATTCAACCACCCCTATATTTTTGATTTCGGCGGCAGGAGGTGGCGTATTATGGCTCGCTCAGTTGGCACGGCTTTTAGGCCAGGAACATCCGGTGTACGGTTTACGGGCCAGGGGATCGGATGGGGAAGTGGAACCATATGACTCAGTGCCAGAAATGGCCAAGCATTACATCTCTGAAATCCGTTCGCGCTTCCCCAACGGACCATATGTCATCATTGGCATCTGTACCGGTGGACTGGTCGCCTATGAGATCGCGCAGCAACTCACCGACCAGAACCAAGCCGTCACCCTCGTTGTCTTGAACAGCTGGCATCCAACTTCGTACAGCTCGTATAGGTATAGTTATGATCTCCCACCCTTATTGTCGGCCCCTTTGGAATTTCTTTCGATAACTATGAGTGCACTGGGCGAACTTCGGCGCATGCCGTTGAAGTATTGGATGCAAATCCTGCGGTATAATAGCAACCTACTCTTGTCACGCCTTCGAAGACCGCCGGGGAGTGAATCGGAAGACCGTCAGTTCAACCACATGCGACTTGCGATGTTCCGTGCAGCTGCCTGCTATACGATGCGCCCCTATCCCGGATCCATACTCAACTTCGTGGCCTCAGCGCGGATCATGGAGCACGATACCAGGCGTGTTTGGAGCGAACTAGCGAATGGAGGATGCCGGACTGTAGAAATTCCAGCTCGACGTACAACAGATCTAGTTGCTTCGCCTCATGTCGAAGGAATATCCTCGCATATCCTTCGTCTTATTGCCGAACGTCATCCTTATACACCCATCCGATCTGATGATAGGGCTGCGTGAGTTTCACCAGCCTCCTTTACCCGAACAAGCAGGGTGGGGTGATGTCCACATTGAGGATAGCAACGTGCTGATCTCGTTCAAGCCAATTGATCGCCTCGCCGATAAAACCCTGCAGGATCATATCCAGCTTGAACCGAACGCCGTACACCTCTGGGGGATTGAACTTCAGGGGTCGCCATGGTGCATTACGCGATGTTTGGAGTGGCTGGACGAGGCAGAGCGTCAGCGCGCAACCCGCCTTGTTCGAGAAGATATCAGACGGCAATACGTACTGGCTCACGGAGGCCTCAGAGCCGTACTGAGCCGATACCTTGACATCAACCCCGATGAGGTCTCACTGGGACGTACAGAGGCAGGCAAGCCCTTTCTGGCGAGAGGTGTATGGGGACATTCCGCAATTACCTTTAATTTATCCCATGCCCATAACCGGGCGCTCATTGCAGTCTCGAAGGCCCAGGAGGTCGGCGTCGATCTTGAATTGGTTCGTTCCAACGTCGAGGTTGTGAAACTATCCGAACGCTACTTTGCCCCCTCCGAACATGCCGTGATCACGCAAGCAACCGAAGCGCAGCGTGCCATGATATTTTTCCGCTATTGGGTCGTGAAAGAAGCGGTGCTGAAGGCACAAGGTATCGGGCTCGGTGGACTGTCCGACTGTGAAGTCGTCCTCGGCCAACATGAACTCAACAGGGATGTTCGGGTCCGCTTGGGTTCACGGCTCACAGCCCCGCTTCAGGTATGTCTTCTCTCTTGTGGGGAAGGATGGGAAGCCGCGGTAGCTGCGCAGGACTTAGACGTCGTGAAGCAGGGCGGATAGCACAGCCGGAGCCGTCGCTCCCCTCGTCTTGCCTCAATCACATTGAGCGGCGGCAGGTAGGCGAGTATCCAACGCATTCCTTGAGCCAGACCGTGATCTGATCAAGCAACGCAGCAACTGCTCGATTGGCAGCAACCACACCACCATAGGCGTTTTCGCTCGGTGCAGGTTCAATGGCTTCAAAGCGCTGCATCCCCACAATCATCGATAGCCTAAGGTCTACCAACTGAGCACGCGCCGTTACTCTCACGCGGCTAGGCTGCTGAAAAAATTCCTGCTGCAGGGCAAATCCATAAACATCGAGCCGATAATCACCCGGCACCAAGCTTGGCAACAACACGACATCCCGCCAGATGCCGCTCTGACTCAAGCTCTGAGCCAGCAAGGGGGCAACCATGTTCGCCGGCGTGTCGGCCCATTGATTCGCAGCAAAATACTCCAACTCGTAGGGTCGCTTGAGGTAGACCATCCGAGGGGTTTCAAATCCAGGTTCGGCTTGAGGAGGACTCAACTGAACGACAGGGCTATTCCCATCGGCAGCGTGCACCTCCCTCTGTGCTCCCTCAAGACTCAATTGATAGGTGTGAGCCGCTTCAGACCCGCCGCGGACTGAAATGCAGCCGCTCGTGACCAGCGCCAATACCACACAGCTCGCGTGGACGATCCGATAAGAAATCATACCCTCTTCACAACTGTTCGTTCTCTACCCGGCTCATTCTCCGGGCCCCCGCGATGGGGTCTTTCGTCCAAACACCAGTGAGCTTGGCTCCCGTTCTAACTCCCGCGCCACGCGCGTCAATGTACTGGTAAGCTGCCTCAACTCCGTCACCAATTGACCAGCTTCCGGCAAGGTCCTCTTGGTAAATTGCTGCAGCTCTGGACGGGCCTCATTCACCACCGTTCCCACGGTTTTTGTGGTCTTCGCAAGCTCCTCGGTCGCCACATCCATGGCTTTCACGCTCTTGCTGATCTCCGTGAGCAAGGGAGGAACCTGTGCATTCAGCGACGCCGTCAGCTTGGTTAAATTCTCGGCACTTTTGGCTGCGCCGTTCAGACTATGCTCAATCTGAGCCTTATGGCTGGCAAGAGTCTGGGCCACATCCGAGAGATCTTTGATGGTCTTTGTCAGCATGGTGCGGTTGTCGTCGTTCAACACATTCGCCACCCCTTTGGCCGCCAGATCAAGATCAGCCAACAGCTGACCCAGCCCCTCTTCCGAGAGCAGGCGAGAGGCCGTCTTATCCAAACGAGAAAATAGAGAGGGACCCGTCTTGATCACCGGATAGGTCTGTCCCGCTTGGGTCTGCAACACGGGAGCCTCACGGCTCCCTCCGGTCAAATTGATCGTGGCAAGGCCTGTCAGCCCCTGAGTTTCAAGCATGGCAATGGTATCGGTCTTCACCGGCGTGCCTCGCACAATATCCAACGTCAGTACGACTTCCTCAGGATTGTCGGCACGCAGAGCAATGGCCTTCACCCGACCCACATCGACCCCACGGTACTTCACGCTGGAGTCGACACTGAGCCCTGCCACTGATTCCGTCATGTAGGCCTCGTATCGATCGTACGAACCACGGTAATCACTCTTCCCCAACCAGAGAATACCGGAGAGAATCGCCGCACTGAGCAACGCCACGAATGAACCGACGACGATGTAGTTGACCTTTGGTTCCATCTGTTCTGTGTTCCGTCGCTCGTCATTCACGAGCGCCCGAGTGCGCCGTGTTGAATCGACAGTACACCGCCTACGTAGCACTCACAATGAAAAACGTCCTAGCGCAATGCCTCACACATGACGACTGTGGCCATTCTGTGCTGCCTGTTCACGGGCGGAGCGCCCACGAGGACCATGAAAATAATCTCGGACGATCGGGTCATCGGACCGAGCCAATTCTTGCATGGTGCCAATCCCCAGCACCGATCCGCGGCCGAGTACCGCCACACGAGTCGCGATCCCCCACAGGGAGTCGAGGTCATGTGTCACCATGACTACAGTCAGCCCCAGGAGGCGCTTGAGTGAGAGCACGAGCTCATCAAATGCTGTCGCCACGATCGGGTCAAGCCCGGCCGTCGGCTCATCAAGAAAGAGCAACTCCGGATCCATCACGATCGCGCGTGCGAGGGCCGCTCGCCTTCGCATCCCCCCGCTGAGTTCGTTGGGATATTTCGCGGCGCTGTCCGGCGGTAACTCCACCATCGCGATCTTAGCAGCGACGATATCGTGGATCAGACCGGCACTCAGTGTCGTATGTTCTCGCAACGGCACCGCGACATTTTCAGCCAGCGTGAGGGAACTGAACAGGCCGCCCTGCTGGAACATCACTCCGAATCGACGATGAACGGGGTGGCCATCGCCCATCTCCAGTTTTCGGCTATCGAGTCCGAACAACCGTATCGTTCCGGATGAAGGTGTAACCAGGCCGATAATTTCGCGCAGTAATGTCGTCTTCCCGCAGCCATTGCCTCCAGCAATCGCAAAGATTTCTCCCCGCCTGATGGAGAGACTGATATCCTCATGGACGACAGCCTGTCCGAACTTTGTCGCGACATGACTGACTTCGATCACGGGTGTCTCAATATCCACGGCAGACGGCTTCACGAGCGCTTCCCCATCGCATTCTGAAAGAGGTCACTGTTACATGCATAGACCGGTTGTTACTGATCCGCGATGGCATCCTCACCATTCAGAGGCATCGTGCTAGAGATCCCACCAATTCAGCAGGATACTACAGATCGCATCAAACACAATGACGAGAAAAATCCCCTGTACGACACTGATCGTCGTGTGACGACCAACATCATCGACTCCACCTCGGATCTGAAATCCTTGGTAGCAGCCCACCAAGGCGATGAGTGCCGCAAAAAACGGGGCCTTCCCCAGCCCGATCAAGAAGTGTCGCACCGGAACGGCTTCCTCAAACCGAGCGACAAACTCGACGAAACTCACGTTGAGCTCCCCCAAGGCGATGAGCATCCCACCGAACACACCCACAACATCCGCGTACACCGTCAAGAGCGGAAGGGCGATCACCAGGGCCAGCGCTCTCGGCAAGACAAGAAGATTCATTGGGGAGATCCCCAATGTCCGCACCGCGTCTAATTCTTCCGTAACCTTCATGGTACCGATCTCAGCGGCGTAGGCTGAACCCGATCGGCCGGCAATCAGGATGGCCACGATCAACGGCGAGATTTCGCGTAACAGCGAGACACCGACTAGATCGACGATAAAAATGTTCGTACCGAACTTTCTGAGCTGCTCTGCTCCTTGATAGGCAATGACGATGCCCACCAAAAACGTGAGGAGTCCGGTGATCGGCAAGGCCCGCACACCGTCCAATTCGACGAACCGCAAGAGAGCCCGCCACCGAATCGAACGTGGACGCCTCAACGCTCGGCCGAATGCAATAGTGCTTTCTCCGATGAAAGCAAGTGCACGGACGGCGGCTGCTTGCCGAGACTGCACCAAATGCGTGAGACCCTCTGCCCAGCTTGTATTACGGGCCACCGCCCCTTGGTCAGGGCGAGGCCACTGGAGCTGGACTTTCTGAAGCAGGTCTGCAAACTCCGGTCTCAGTCCTTGCGGAGCACCCCCCTGACCATTACGAGGACTGTGCGAGAGACAACGTTGCAGCAAGAGCGCGCCTCCTGTATCCATGGCCGTCACACCCATGGTGTCGAATCGGACATCGGACCCATCGGGCCACCGAAGAGTTTGGATTTGCCGTTCCAGTTGTACCAGGTTCGGAAGAGTCCAGGCCCCTCGGCAATGAATCATAGACCTATCAACGGAGATGGTTGCCTGTTCCATGGGGTTCACTCTCTATGCAGCGCATCTCGTGAAGCGTAAAACTCAGTCATTGGTCAATGAAGAATGACTGATGACTCATGACCACTCCTCAGCCTTGCGAGAGACACTTCATGCTCGACGAGCGACTCAACGGCTTTCCAGGATGGCCTTCAGCTCCGCCCCGGTAATCACCTCACGCTCCAACAAGAGCTTGGCCCCTTGCTGTAGCACGACCTTCTTGGCTTCCAGCAATTGCCGCACCCGTCCATACTGCTCATCGACGATCCGGCGCACTTCGCAATCAATTTCACGGGCGGTCTCTTCTGAATAATCACCCTTTTCTGACGCAACAGGGAGCTGAAGGAATTGCGGTTGTCGTTCTCGCTCCAGCGTGATCGTGCCGAGTTTCTCGCTCATGCCGTAAGCCTTCACCATACTCTTCGCGATATCCGTGGCTTTGACGAGATCGTTCTGTGCTCCCGTGGAGGCCTCGCCGAAGATCGTTTCTTCGGCAATCCGCCCACCGAGCAACACCGCTACTTTATTCTCCAATTCCGATTTCGTCATGAGAAACCGGTCTTCCGTCGGCAGTTGCAATGTATATCCGAGCGCCGCGACACCTCGAGGAATGATCGAGATCTTCTGCACCTGATCGGTGCCGGGGATGGACAGGGCCACCAGGGCATGGCCGGTTTCATGAAACGCAACCCGTTCTTTCTCCATCTTATTCAGGACGCGATTCTTCTTTTCCAACCCCGCGATGACGCGCTCGACCGCTTCCTGCAGTTCAGAGAGATGGACTTGATCCTTTCCCCGGCGAACCGCCAGCAACGCCGCTTCGTTGATCACGTTCGCCAGATCAGCCCCGGAGAAGCCCGGAGTCATGGCCGCAATCTGTTCCAAATCGGCCTCCTGGCTCAAGGCCACCTTCTTGGCGTGAACGCGGAGCACATCCAGACGCCCCTTTTTGTCCGGGCGATCCACGGTGACATGGCGATCAAACCGCCCCGCGCGCAGCAATGCGGGATCAAGAATTTCCGGACGGTTGGTCGCGGCCATGAGAATCACCCCGACCCGGGGATCGAATCCATCCATTTCGACCAATAACTGATTGAGTGTCTGCTCGCGCTCTTCATGCGCCATGGGTCCCACACCTCGGGCCTTGCCCAAGGCGTCCAATTCATCAATGAAGATGATGCAGGGCGCTTTGCCTTTGGCCTGTTCAAACAGATCACGAACCCTGGCGGCGCCCACCCCCACAAACATCTCGACAAACTCCGACCCGCTGATACTGAAGAACGGCACTTCGGCCTCGCCGGCTACGGCGCGTGCGAGGAGTGTTTTTCCGGTGCCCGGCGGGCCGACGAGCAGGATCCCCTTCGGAATCTTGCCGCCGAGCTTGGTAAACTTCTCCGGCGTCTTGAGGAACTCAATCACTTCGCGCAGCTCGTCTTTGGCCTCATCCACCCCGGCGACGTCCGCGAACGTCACTTTGATGTCCTTCTCCATGTAGATCTTGGCCTTAGACTGACCGACCTGCATGAAGCCACCCTGGGCCTGGCCAAAACGCTTGAGGATAAAGAACCAAATCCCGACGAACAGGGCGACCGGGACCACCCACGACAGCACATCACGCCAAAATGTGGATTCAATCACACCGGCGAACGTGACCCCGTGCTGGTTCAGTTCGCGAACCAAGTCCGGATCTTCGACTCGCACAGTCGCAAAGGATTTCTGTTCTTTCGACTCCCCCTCGGGTTTCAGTTTGCCCGTCAACACATGGTTGGCGACCGCGACCTCTGCGATCTTGCCGTCGGCCACCAGCTTCTTAAATTCACTGTAGGGAAGTTCTTCGACCTTGTTGAAGGTATGAATGAGATCATGCACAAGCACGACGGCCATTACGGCCAACAACACATACCAGATAGAGAAAGACACTTTATTGTTCATCGCACCGCTCCACACTCCAGATGCCGGATCTGACCTGCACTGGGCTAAAACGTAAAATAGGCCCCGACACCGATCGACTCGATCTTTTGATTGTAAAATTGCCCATAGGGATTATGACCGTGGAAATAAGTGGCCAAGATTCGGAAACGCCGGCGAGACCCCGTGCGAGACCATTCGAATCCACCGACCACGTTGGTGTTGATGATCCAACCCAATTCCTCATGCGATTTGAAATCTCCCGATACCATGGGAGTCACGACCAAGTGCTTAAGGAACGGCTCCAAAATCCTGGTCCGAATCGCCGGCGCCCGCGCTTCGAATCCCCATTGAACTCGGGTGCGATCGATCGTCGATGGCTCACGGTGGACGAGCACCGCCGCGCCTCCATACAGGCGAAGCCATCGGTAGTCGTAGGACAGAATCCCTTCAGCCTCTTCCAAGATGAAACTCGACGGCTTGATTTCCGGATGACTGCCCAAAAATTCGTCGCCCAGATGGCTGCTCTGGTGATAGTAGCGAAGCCTCGCCGACCAATTTCCCGAACGCCAGGAGAGCGGAAGTCCGACGTTGAAATCCGTGTTGATCAAGGCCGCGTTCTTTTCGTCCAGGTTGAACTGCGCAAAGACTCCGGTGAGCAACCCCACTTGCCACCCGTCACATCCCTTCCGCTTCGTGTAGATTCCGAAATTCTCTCCGATAGCGACTGATCCCAAACTAAAGGAGGAATTCTCAGCCCGCAACCGCGACTGCTGCCATACGGCGAAGAACTGCGGTTGCTTGGGGTCAGCGATCAAGGGGCGAAAGACGTCGTCGGAGGGAAAAGCCTCGCTCGTCTCCCCCTCGTCATGATGATCATACCGACAATCGATGACAGTTGGTACTTTGGCCTCCTCCGGATTCTTTGGCTCAGGCTCATCCGCATAGGCGTACCCGACCAGCAAGAGCAGCACCCACCCCAAACCCGTGACTCGCGACAAACACGAAACCAACCGGCCCATATCTCTCTATCCTCCCATGATGACGTGATTCTGCCTGGCCGTTCAACGGCTTCTGAGGCCTATCCGATAGCATATTTATACGGCAATTTCACATGTTTTTGATGCGAGCAGAGAGAGCGGCTCCTAAAGGGAATAGCGGCGGAGAGCTGTGAAAGCCATTCACAGTGTGTGAACAAAATTCTGCCAGGATAGGGCTTGAACTCCTGCACCGCCGCAACTTCGGCTTCGTGCACGTTGGGCTACTTGTTCAGACACATGCTGGCATCCTCACAAAAGGATGGTTCGAGGAGAATCTGTACGGTGGAGATCCCGCAAAGGTGAGTTTCCTAACGTGGCACTTCATTTTTCTCACGATGCGTGCTCGCATGGATAACGATGGCACATAGCCAGCAGGCTATTGCAAAGGCCGCCAGCGGCGTTCTCACGTCGCTCAGAGGCTCAGCGTACGCTCCGCCAAGCACGATTCGCCCCTTCGCTCGCTGCGGCCTTGCTGGACAGCCTGAGGGCCATCTTGATTCGGTCAGTCACCGTGAGGGCGGCCCGTTTGAGGATGGGCGTAGGGTTTGTCAACACACTGCTAGAGAACTAGGCTCGTGCCTTCCGCCTCGTCGTTCCGGTCCATTTCCACTGTCTGATCTCCGGCATGTCTTCCCCATGTTCGGCGATGTAGTGCCTATGTTCGATGCGCTTGTCGCGGAGGGCCTGCCTGGTATAGTCGGCCTGCGAGCCTCGCAGGCCGATGCGATCGATCACATCAGCGACCAAATGAAACCGGTCCAAATCGTTCATCACCACCATATCAAACGGGGTCGATGTAGTTCCTTCTTCTTTGTACCCGCGCACGTGCAGATTCTTGTGATTCGTCCGTCGGTAGGTGAGTCGGTGGATCAGCCACGGATAGCCGTGGAACGCGAAGATGACCGGCTTGTCCGTCGTGAACAAGGCATCGAAGTCCTTGTCGGACAATCCGTTCGGATGTTCAGCGGAAGGTTGCAGCTTCATCAGATCCACCACATTGACGACTCGCACTTTCACATTCGGCAGGTACCTCTGTAACAAGGAGACAGCCGCCAGCGTTTCTAGCGTGGGAACATCGCCGCAACAGGCCATCACTACATCCGGGTCACTACTCCGATCGTTACTCGCCCATTCCCAAATGCCGATGCCGGCCGTGCAATGCTTCACCGCAGCATCCATGTCGAGCCATTGCGGCGCCGACTGCTTACCCGCCACGATGACGTTCACATGGTTGCGACTGCGCAAACAATGGTTGGTCACGGATAACAGTGTATTGGCATCGGGTGGCAGATAAACCCGGATCACCTCGGCCTTCTTATTGACCACGTGATCGATAAATCCGGGATCTTGATGGCTGAACCCGTTGTGATCCTGTCGCCAGACATGGGAAGACAACAAATAATTCAGCGACGCAATCGGCCGTCGCCAGGGGATGTGGTTGCAGACCTTGAGCCACTTGGCATGTTGGTTGAACATCGAGTCGATAATGTGGATGAAGGCTTCATAGCATGAAAAGAAGCCGTGCCGGCCTGTCAACAGATACCCTTCCAGCCAGCCTTGGCATTGGTGCTCACTCAGCATCTCCATCACCCGGCCATCTGAGGCCAAATGGTCATCATAGGGATATCGCTCCGCCATCCAGGCACGGTTGGTGACCTCCAACACGTCCTGCCAGCGGTTGGAATTGTTCTCATCCGGACTGAAGAGACGAAAGTTCCGATGCTCCCCGTTGAGTTTCATCGTATCCCGCAGAAACGCCCCCATCACACGCGTCGCTTCAGCCTCGACACCACCAGGCTGCTTCACCGAAACGGCATACCGGCGGAAGTCCGGCAGCCGTAAATCTTTTAACAGCAGGCCCCCGTTTGCATGGGGGTTGGCACTCATGCGACGCGCTCCTTTCGGAGCCAGCTCGGCGAGGTCCGGTTTTAATTGCCCGGCTTTGTCAAACAACTCCCCTGGCTTGTAGCTCTTCATCCACTTCTCAAGAATCTGGATATGGGCCGGTTTGTCCATATCGCCCATCGGTACTTGATGGGACCGCCAATAATCCTCCGTCCGCTTACCGTCGATTTGCGTGGGACAGGTCCAGCCTTTGGGAGTCCGGAGCACGATCATGGGCCAACGCGGCCGCTGCGTCGTGCCGTTTCTACGGGCGCCGGTCTTGATCCGTTGAATCTCGTTCACGACGGTATCAAGCGTCGTGGCCATGAGCCGATGCATGGTCCGAGGATCGTGGCCTTCGACGAAATAAGGAGCGTACCCATATCCCCGGAACAGTTGCTCCAGCTCGCTGTGGCTGATCCGAGCCAGGACTGTGGGATTGGCAATCTTGTAGCCGTTCAAATGGAGAATGGGGAGAACCACACCGTCTGTGACGGGATTCAGAAATTTGTTGGAATGCCAGCTCGTGGCGAGCGGGCCGGTCTCTGCTTCGCCGTCGCCCACCACGCAGGCTGCGATCAGATCCGGATTGTCGAACACCGCCCCATAGGCATGCGAGAGCGAGTAACCCAACTCACCGCCTTCATGAATGGAGCCTGGCGTCTCCGGCGCCACGTGGCTGGGAATGCCTCCGGGAAACGAGAACTGCTTGAACAAGCCTTGCATACCCTGTTCGTCCTGCGAGACATCCGGATAGACTTCACTATAGGTGCCTTCGAGGTAGGCATTTGCGACAAGCCCAGGCCCTCCGTGGCCTGGTCCGGTGATATAGATCATATTGAGATCGTGTGCCTTGATGATCCGATTCAGATGCACATAGATGAAATTCAAACCCGGCGTGGTGCCCCAGTGGCCGAGCAAACGCGGCTTGATATGGGCGCGAGTGAGCGGGGTTTTCAGTAACGGATTGTCGTAGAGATAGATCTGCCCGACGGACAGATAATTGGCCGCCCGCCAATAGGCATCCATCCGCTCGAGCAGTTCCGAGTTTCGCGTTGTCGTCTTGGTTCGTGGCATACACTCCTCGTTTATTATTTCGGTTCGCCGAGTCGTTCGCTGACGGAACGTGCGATCTCACTTTCTTCATCGGTATGCATGACGCGTACGGTTACCCTACCGTTGTCTTTTGAAATTACAGATTCACCGGACTCGTTGCGTGCGTGATCGAGCGCGACGTCGAGATATTCCAAGCCGTCACAAATCCGAGCGCGAATTACCGGCGAGTGTTCGCCGATCCCGGCGGTGAAGACCAGAGTGTCCAATCCTCCGAGTGCTGCCGTGAGTGCCCCAATCCATTTTTTCGCCTGATAGCAAAACAGCGCGATTGCTTCTGCCGCTCGAGGATCATGCTGCTCCTGCTTGAGGAGGTCTCGCATGTCGGCACTCGTCTCCGAGACGCCAAGCAAGCCCGATTCCGTATTCACCATCTTGTGAAACTGATCCGCACTCATGCTCTCCGTGCGAGCCAGATAGGCCACGAGCCCAGGGTCGAGATCTCCCGATCGACGACTCATCGGCAGGCCAGAGGTGGGCGTAAAGCTCATCGTTGTGTCGACTGCTTTTCCATGCTTCACAGCCGTCATGCTCGCGCCATTACCAAGGTGGGCCAGAATGACACGACCGTTCACCTCATCTGGAGTACCGACTCGCTCCAGTTCTCTCATGAGAAAAGCATAGGACAAGCCATGAAATCCGTACCGTTGGAGACCGAGCTGTTCATATCGTCGTGGGATCGGTAGAAGGCGAGCCACCCGCGGCATGTCGACGTGAAAGGCCGTGTCGAAACAGGCAACTTGCAGGAGATGAGGATACCGTTGTGTGAATTCGTGAATCAATTGAATCTCAGCAGGAAGATGTTCCGGATCATACACACTTAATCGTTGCAGCTCCTCCATGACAATCGGCGTCACGAGCTGGGGTTCACGATACCGACCACCATGCACGACTCGATGTCCAATCGCCACCAGCGGATTCTGTGAAAGGCTGTTGTTGATGCAGGCGAACAGCGGCGCAACACAAGCGACATGGTCAGACGCGTTGATCGTCTGACGCTCAACCATAGCGGCTCCTTCGCATGCCCATGTCAACGTCGATTCAGGTGCTCCGATTCGGTCAATTGACCCTGACAACGTGCGGGCAGGAAAGACACCGGCCTGGAAGAGGGCGAATTTGAGCGTGGACGATCCACCATTGACCGCCAAGATTGAACCGGCTGGAGAAGCCGGGGTGGAAACCGTCATAACTGTTCCATCTTAACGATCTAGTCTGTGCCTACTCTCATCCTCGACGAACATACTCTCCGACCAAGCGATAGGCATTGTGGAGATACTGCGTCATCATGCGTTGAGTATTGAAGAATCCGCCGTTCAATGCAATCGCCTGTCGCATGATCTCGACAAAGCCTTCACGGTCCTTATAAAAACACGGCATGACTTTTTGTTCCAGCTTGTCATACAAGGCCGCCGCATGGCAGGCGTCCATAGATCCACTCGGCTCCATGCAAGATTCCACCCGATCGCCGATCGACCAGCCAGTTACATCTTCTACATGCCCTTCGATCCACCAGCCATCGAGCACGCTCAGACTCGGCACACCGTTGACCGCCGCTTTCATCCCGCTCGTTCCTGAAGCCTCCATCGGAGGAAGCGGCGTGTTGAGCCACACATCCACACCGGCGCAGAGGAGCTTCGCTAGCGTCATGTCATAGTTCGTGAGATAGGCTACTCGAATTGTTCCCCGCAAGGCATCACGGAGCTCGTGGATCCGGTGAATCAGGGTCTTCCCATCCTGATCACGAGGATGGGCCTTACCGCTAAAGATGATTTGTAGTGGACCACCTCGTTGAGCAATCGCGGCTAACCGTTCGATGTCGTGAAAGATCAAGGTACCTCGCTTGTAGGCTGCGGCACGCCTGGCAAATCCGATCGTCAGCACATCGCGGTCCAACCCGGCATTCGTCTCGCGATTCACATAATCAACTAATGTCTGTTTGGCGGTGGAATGCGCGCCCCAGATTTCCTGAGCAGAAATCTTGATCGCATACCGAAGCGAGAGGTGATCGCGCCGCCAGTCCGGCAGATATCGATCGTAGAGCGTTTGAAACGAAGGTGCAGCCCAGGTGACGGCATGGACACCGTTGGTAATCGAGTGAATCGGATAGCCGGGAAAAAGGTTGTGGGATACCTCCCCATGCTTCATCGCGACGCCATTGACAAAGCGTGAGCCATGCAGTGCCAGCTCCGTCATATTTACACTCTGGTCGTGGCCGCAAGCTCTCAGCCAGGCGCAGCGACGGTCGCCGAGCACTCGCTGGGCAAGATCAGGAGGAAATTGATCATGGCCTGCCGGTACCGGCGTATGGGTCGTAAAAACACACTGTTCTCGAACAGCATCGATGAGATCAGCGGGGACTCCCTGTTCATAAGAGCGAGAAGCCAGTTTCTCCTCCAGCAGTGCGAGCACCAGCAACGCCGCATGCCCTTCATTCATATGAAATCGGCGGATGTGACTATATCCGAGCGCTCGCAACAGACGGTAGCCACCGATTCCCAGCACTACTTCCTGGCATAATCGATAGGAGTCGCCATCACCGTAAAGCTGGTCGGTCAGCGTCCGATCCCATGGTTGATTCTCAGGAAGATCCGTATCGAGCAGATAGACGGACGTTTCACCGCCCGACTCCCCTCGTACGCAAAACTGCCAGGCGGCAACATGCACTGTACGATTCTCGATGTCGACCGTGACACGCTGCGGTACCGGCTTACAGAAATCGTTGATCGGCCAGGCAACCGGCTCTTCACGCTGCCAACCCTGCTCGTCCAGCCATTGATGAAAGTATCCGCGTCGATGCAACAGCGTGACGGCAACCATGGGGATTTCAAGATCCGCCGCGGACCGGATGGTGTCCCCTGCCAGCACGCCCAGGCCGCCTGCATAGGTCGGCATGTTGGGATCGAGCCCGATCTCCATGGAAAAATAGGCGACGAGCGCGTCGTCGGTCCGGTCCGTCATGCCGTCCCCAGCACCTGTTTGATCAGATGAAGCTCGTCGAGCACCAGCCGCGGCAGGAGAAAATGCTTGCGCACATGTTCGCGCCCCGCTCGACCGAACGCTCCCCGTTCGCCCGGTCGCTTGAGCAGGTCGAGGACCCGCTCCGCACAGCCTTCCACACTATTCACCAGGTTCTTCTGATAGGCTTCCGGAAACTGCATGGGGATCCCTCCGGCCTTTCCGGCTACAACCGGCTTTTCTTTCCAGAAGGCTTCGGATACGACTAACCCAAATCCTTCTCGAAGTGATTTCTGGATCACGACATCAGCCCCGCGTTGGAAGACGTTGACCTCCATACTGCCCACACCGGCCAGATTTGTGAAGACAAAGAGATCCGGGTCGTTTGCGGCCTGCTCTTCCACGCGATCCAAGATTTCCCATCCTTCCGGATCATCGCCCGCCATCGCACCGATGAGCACCAATTGAACGGCGGGGATTTCTTCTTTGATCAGACGGTAAGCGCGCATCACCCCCAAAGGGTCCTTCCATGGATCGAATCGGGAGACTTGCACCAGCAACGGCCTCGTCGGATCGACACCAGAATCTGCGATCGCCCGCCGACACAGGTCTTCCGGCAACTCCATATTCTTCGTGGCCAAGGGATCGATCGCCGGTGCGATGATCGCCATATGCTTTGCAGCCAGGCCGGGCAACAAGAAGTCCGCCATCGTAAAGACAACCGCATCGTACTCCTCAAGATAGGGTCTCAGAAACAGGCTGACATCTTTGTCCGGGGCCGAACTGTCGATATGGCATCGCCAGATCCACTTGGCATTGCGCGGTCCTGTAAAGTGCCTGATCGCGGCCGGCTGTGGATCATGCACGATATAGACATCGTAATCATTGCCTAATGCCTTTGCGCTGCGCTCATTCACACGGAGATAGAGGTCCTGCTCCGGCTTCCGCAGATCGTAGTGCCCGCCCTGCAACGCATTGTGAAACGCCTTGGTGATGGCAAAGAATTCCGGCTCACCGTGAATCAGTCGCCAGTCGGCTTGGATGCCGAGCGCTTGCAACATGGGCACATACCGAGCCAACAACTCCGCCACGCCACCCCCCGCCGCCGTCGAATTCAGATGGCAGATCTTGACCCCCGCCAGCTCTTTCCCAAGTGCGATAAGTTCTTCGTACGACTCATCACTCATCAACGCACGGTAGCGATCTATATTGGCTTGGATCGCCCCGCAGCGCCGCCCGATTCCCACTTTTGGCAACATGGTCTTCTCTTCCAGCATTCAGGTCTCCTCCTATCTCCAGTTCAAGGGAGAGGCAGTGCAGTGGCCTCACTAATCCTGTCGACTCAGCAACAAGCCGAACTTGCAAGACTTTTCCCAACTCAGTCATGTAACAAGAAAGCGCACTCGGGTGAGAAGTCTCCGCCAGCTAAGAGGCTCCTCTTCCGTACTCACAGCGCTGGATGAAGTGCAAGGAGAGAGCCGATGGACAGAGACAAGGGTAGCAGCGATTCTCAGGCTGAAGTATTGACGAGTTCAGGATGTTTGGTAGGGAGATCCGCAGAGCCTAGGGGCATCCTGCTACAGGAGACGCTGTACGCTGTCGCAGAAAGCAACAGAGAGTGCCGGGGGTCTTCGGGCAGCGACCAGCGTCTTACTTATGCCCCTCGTACGGATCGTCAAAGATCGCTTGGCATTCGAGGCAGCGCACCTTGCCGCTTCGTTTCTTACCCCTGGTAAGGACATCATCAATCGCCCGACTGTGGCTACAAGGATTGGTCGAAGTGGTTCTGCTCGCTGGTTGAACCGTCACCGATTCCGCTAGAAGTTCCATGGTGTCCTCCATCAGATGGGCGGTCGCCGCCTCCGGCCCTGAAAGGCTATTGTCTTTTTCCATAGATCCTCCGGCCAGGTGCATATGTTCTGCTTGCGTTTGATTCTTTGTATGTCAATGGCCAAGGCAACCATGGACGCAGCCACTCTTTCTGCTACTAGGCTTGCACCCAGCAATTCCTGTCGGTGTCCAGTGTCAGACACACCTGACCTTTGCGGGCCAAATAGTCGACCGCCAGAAACACTTGATCCCCTGTGAGACCAGGACAGAGACTCTCGACCGATTCGAGAGGACAGCGCATCCCCCATCGCCGGAGGGCGGTCAAGACCCGCTCAATATGGGTCTGATCGATGGTGATCGACATGGTCATTAGCCAACTCCTTTTGAATGTCGGGTTCGAATCTAGCCCAACGACGTCGCCGTGAGAACTAGGCGTTCACCCTGGCCGCTGAGCAAAAGTTGCCAGAGCGACGTATGGTCTGTTCGAAATAGATTCAATGGGGGCTGAATCGGATTCGATACAGCACAGCACGGATTGGGCTGATCGCATCTCTCGGATCGGTGGGATGCCGCGTCAATCTCTTGTCGCAACGGCTGATGGCTATATGGTTAGGTGACCTGCAAAAAGCGGTGATCATCAGGAGGAATTCCGCCATGGAAAAAACGACCGCAACGTTCTCTAGCACTTTGGACATTCTGCTACAGGAGGCATTGCACCTCTGTCGCAGAAGGCCTACAGGAAAACTTTGGGATATAAGGATGTTCCTTCTTCCCCGCTGGTACTCTGGTGAGGGGCACTCCAACTTCCTAGCCGTCGCACTGATATCTGATGCGAGACTCATCTCTCGAAACACTGGTCCTTCAGCTCATGCCGACACATTGCCTAAGTTACCTACAGATTATACCCTACTTGTTTGCACTGATTCTTCTCTGTTTTCCACAAATCGGGGGAGAGATTGGAAGAGTTCATC
>DIHK01000030.1:3340-7348 GCA_002420115.1 Nitrospira sp. UBA5698 | reverse complement strand
CGTATCGAAACCACGACGCGCACCGCGACATTGGATCTGAACTATGGTTTGACTGAACGTCTCGGCATCCAAGTCGCGATCCCCTACAAACATGTCGAATCCAACGCCCAAATCGGCGGGCTCGTTCCTGTTCCATACGGTGAAGGAGGACTCGGGGATATTCGGGCTTCGCTGAAGTACAACGTGCTTCCCACCTTGCGGAGCATGATTGTGGTTGGGGTGGGAGTCGATTTCCCGACCGGCAGCTATGGCCGGTTTGCGCAAGGGGACGTCTTGGCTGAATCGACCTTGCAAATCGGTCGGGGCAACTTCGGTATCGTCCCTATGCTCTATCAGACCTATGAGCTGATTCCCCATCGGGTGAATCAGTTCGCGTCGGTCAGTTATCGACACACGTTTAAGAACAGTGACGGATACAAGTTCGGCGACGAAGTGAGCGGGGCGTTGGGCCTCAATGTGATCCCGCTGGAACAGACGCCGTGGTTGGTGGTGACGCAGCAGTTCAATTTCCGATGGATGCAGAACGACGCCATGGACGCATCGTTGTTCCAGTTCAATCCGGGAGGCGCGCCTATTTTATTGGATCCCGCGATTAAATTCCGAGCCATCCCGACAACCGGATCGACTTATGTTGCCTATTCACCGGGTGTCATGTTCAATGTCATGAATTTCGCCTCGTTCTATTTCATTGCGCAGATCCCTATTCATCGGGATTTCAACGGCAATCTTCAACAACAGATCAGCTACATCTTCGGGATGACGAAGTCATTCCAGCTATTCGGCGGAACGTCGTAGAGAATCCCCAGGAACGACGGAATCGAATCGACGATGTTAAGGAAGATGCGACAAGAGGCTTCTCGAATTCTGACCGGCTGTTGTGCCTTGCTGTGGCTGACCGGATCTCTCTCGGTCGGACAGGGCAATCTGACGGCACAATGGGCATCGCCCCATTGCCCGAGTGGGCAGACACAGCACAGCCAACAGGGCCACAACCATTGCGCATGGCACTGCAGCGGTTTCGATATTCAGAGTAGTGGGGGACGAGGCGACAGCTCGGCAGATCTAGAGGTAGGTCTCGTCTGGAGTCTCGGCACCATTCCGCTTCGGCATGCAGATGTGGATGGCCAATATCCACCCCGTGGCCCGCCGCAGGCTGTTTGGCAGAATGCATAGCACACATTCGTTCGGGGAGCCGGCTGCGCTCCCATTAATAATAACGGTGAAGACGATCATTCACGAGGAAGGAACGTTCCATGGAAACGAGGAAGAGAAACATCTTTATTTCGAGTGCCAGAACCGGCGCCTTAGGGCTTGCGCTGGTCAGCCTTGCGGCCTGTAATTCAGGAGAGACTACCACGGCAACGCCCACTTCAGGCGGTAGCGCCGGGAATACCAGTGCGCTAGTGTTCGTGAATAATACCGGAGACAAGACATTGACCAGCGTGGCGCTGAAGGGAGATTCCGGCAATTCGGTGGTCAACACGATCGAGGCAGCGGAATTCGAGAATGCCGCACTGGGAGATATGCAGGTTTCGAAGGAAGATTGGGTTTTTGTGAATCTTGCGGCAGCGAACAAGGTCGCGACGATTGATCCGCTCACAGCGGCGACCCCGGTTCATGAGGCGAATCTGGGGACAGGCACGCGCCCGGTTCACCTTTATCGGGATCGAAACGATGGCGAGGTGATTTGGATTATGAACGACGGCGACAATGCCGCAGGAACCACGACACCAGGCGACGATTTGATCAATTGTGCTGCGTCAGGCGGGGGATCGGTGACAGTGGCTCACAACTCGCACCTCGGCCCTGGAGGAAGTCCCCCCACCGTGTTGGGAACGACCTGCGTCTTAGCCGATGGCCACAAGGTTGCAGCCTTTGCAGAGAACAAGCGAGTCTTTGTCTCCAGTGAGACCGCCGGTGAAATTGCCGTTCTGGACGGCGATGAAACCTCTACGAACTATCGGAAGATGATTGCGCGGATTGACCTGTGCAAGACAAGCAAAGAGTCTACATTGCCGACACCAGCTACATGCAATCCTGAGGATGCGACGGGGACGACAGCCTTTACACCTAATAATGCAGCGCCGCACGGCATCCGTTGGTCAACGCTGACTAAGAAAGTCTACAGCATTCAAGAAGGGTATGGCGAGATCGCAGAGATCGATCCGGCAACTTTAGCTATTACCAAGACCTTTGATCTTGCCGGAACTCCTTACACCTCCTATGGTATTTCCCCAGATGGGAAGTATCTCCTACTACGTGGCGAAACAACCGCGCCGCAAGCAACGAAGCTTGGCGTGATTGATCTGAGTGCCGCGACGCCAGTTATCGCTAACTTGACCATCCCTGAACTAGATGGAACGTCTCCTGGGGCGTTCAAGTTTGCCCCGAACTCCGGGCGGTTCTACATTCTAGCCGGGAATGGAGCAACGGCCACAAAGAAAGACCGGTTGTTTGCGTTTGATTGGACCACTGTGGCGCCTCCAGCACTCACTTTGTTGAGGGAGATTCCGTTGGTGTCGACTGGTGGGCACGGCTTCGATATCTTGGCCGAAGGGGTCGGTGAGGCGAAGTATCTGGCGGTGTCGAATGCAGCACCGGCGAATTCGCTCACCATTATTAATGCGACTGACCATCAAGAGAAGCAGACGGTCCCTGTCGGGGCAAATCCTGGGGGGGTGATGGTGTTCGATTCTGGTGCGGCAGCAGCCGGCAACCAGGCAACCAATTAGAGAAACTGTAGAGATAGGGCGGCCCATCGGAGTGCATGGAGCCTCTTGATGGGCCGCCTATCGGCTCTCGGACAAGAAATGCGGGAGCTGCAGAATGAGGCTTGTCTGAGCCGGCTATCTCCGGCTAGGATCAGCGCGAGGTGGAGGTGCACTTCCCTTGGCCTTCGCCTCGCACTTCAATCTCAGCGAGTGATGCGGAGCGCAGTTTGTCAGTAGACGAAGTAACAACGACGAATACCAATCAGTTTTTTCTGCCCGCCTGGGCGATCTCACTGACTCTGCATGGAGCTATCATTGGTGTGGCGTTTGCTTTTGCATCACAAATCAAGCCAATCTTACAGGAGGCTGTGTTCAAGTGGGACGTTGCTTTTGTGCAAGAAGCACTCCATGATTCGGTGCCGGCACAAGTTCACTCAGTCGTCACCCCGGCGCAGCTGATGCCGAAGGTCGTGTCTCGATCACGCCCCAAACGAGTAGCGGAAGTCTCCCAGGTAGTCTCACCACCGGAGCAACCAATCGAACCGACACCGTCGATTGAGCAGCACGTTGAAGCCTCTCAGGTGCGTGAAGAACCGGTTGAACAGCGGATCGTCGAGGTGACTGAGTCAAAGACCGAGCCGGTGGCAGAGGCAAGGGTGCCTGAACCTGGTGCTGTTGCTGCTTCGACCGATTCGATGGAGGCTCAGTCCATTCAGCAGGAACCGGTAGCAATGGCGTCGGCTCCGGCCTTGTCTTCTGAAGTTCCGGTTGCAGCGGAGCGGACGGTGGATGCTGTTGCGCCGTCTGGTGTTGCTGCGAAAACCGATAACCGGTGGCTGGCAGAATCATTGTGGCGGCGGGTCGCGGAACTAAAACGCTATCCAAGCATAGCGCGGCTGAATGGCCAGGAAGGAAAAGTCATCTTGAAAGCCGTCATCCGATCCGATGGGCAGTTAGCCGACGTAGTTGTTCAGCAGAGCTCAGGATATAGTGCGCTTGATGCGGCAGCGATCGAAGCGGTGAAGCTTGCTTGTCCGCTTGAGATGAAGCATGCTCTTGGAAAGCCGCTGATCGTTGTGAGCCTGCCGATCGTGTACAGTTTGGCAAACTAANNCGATAACCGATGGCTGGCCGAGTCATTGTGGCGGCGGGTCGCTGAACTGAAGCGCTATCCAAGCTCTGCCCGTTTGAACGGCCAAGAAGGGAAAGTTATTTTGAAAGCCGTCATTCGGTCCGATGGACAGTTAGCCGATGTGTTTGTCCAGAAGAGCTCCGGATATAGTGCGCTTGATGCGGC
>DIHK01000030.1:0-3010 GCA_002420115.1 Nitrospira sp. UBA5698 | reverse complement strand
TCGTGTACAGTTTGGCAAACTAAGGTGTGAGAGATGAGTGCAGTGTGACGACGTGCTCGATTGAAATCACCAAACTCTGAAAGTTTCTGGTGCAGTAGTGAGCAACCGTAGCAGACAAATTCTTGGCACTCATGTATAGTGCAAACTTATTGATAGAGACCCGAATGCACGTGAATCGCTCACACCACTCATTGGCTCATCTTTCAATCGCCGGCTTTGCGGCACTGCTGTATGCCGTGCTGCTTGTCTTAGGCAGTAGTTGCAATCTGGTTCATGGTGACTTGAACCAAAGTCATCAACATCATCACGCCGATGAAAGCTCGTCTGCTGCGGACCAGTTCTGTGCCTGGGCTTGTCAGGCTACGGCGGACACTGTTGCTGAAGCTGGTCCACCACTGGCCGTCAAGGATTTGGTGAGTGGGCCGGTCGAATTCGCTTCCACGGGACTTCTGCTTTCAATCGATACCTCCGCGATCCACTCGCGGGCACCTCCTTCGATTTCCTAGGTCAGGTTTAGCTGATCCGGACCGCGCAGTCTTATTTTTACGCGTTGGTACGAATACGGCCTGATTGCGTCTATTTCACAAAAATTGTCTATGTGAACTGTCCGAGCAGGTGACCCTCCGGCTCGGACCAAGCGCGGGGCGAAGGTTGGCTGCCTCCTTCCTTGGCCCCGCCCTTTAATCCCAGGGGGAATAGCAGTAAGAGATGACTCTCAATGGCATGCTGTAGTCCTGGAGTCGTAGCAGGTGCGTGGTGCGTTCGCTCCGGGCTGCTGATATCGCGTTGAAAGGCTTCACTGGTGGGAGTGAGATGGATGAACTGTCCGAGCAGGTGACCCTCCGGCTCGGACCAAGCGCGGGGCGAAGGTTGGCTGCCTCCACCTTGGCCCCGCCCTTTATTTCATGAAATGATTATTGAGATAAACCTTAATAGGCCGCCGTTAGAAGAAATGCTATAGAGCAATGGGGGTCTTTGTCGTCTGTTGTGGTACAGGATGGCTTGCTCCAGTACCAAGCGGCATGATGTCAAAAGTGTAGCATCCGTGAGTATCAATGAGCATACGTAGGTAGACAGATTTTGATAGCTCATGTACAAGAGCGCCTAGTGCTAGTAGGGCTGAATGGTTTAGGTGGAACGGGTCCCAGAGGCCTAAGACGTGAAACGCTTTAATTCAACTTTATCTGGTCTTGTCATTGTCGGTTGTACGGTGCTCATTTATGCCGCGCTTGTCGTATTGAGTGCGGGCTGTGCGCTGGCTCACGCGGACCGGACTCAGGCGCATCACCACCACAGCGAGAAAAGTTCATCTCCTCAAAACGCGTTCTGTGCCTGGGCTTGTCAAGCGACATCCGACATCGCCTCCGTGGCTGAACCAGCCATGGCGGTTGCCTGGTTGGTCACCGAGCCTCAAGTATTGCCTGCGGCTGACTATCCTGTGTCTTCCGTTTCAATCGTACTCCATCCTCGTGCGCCTCCAGTCACTGCTCTTCTCTCACGCGGATAGCGATCACGCAGGTCATACGCGCTCACGCGCAGGCCGTTCGCTGATGCGTATCTTCGGTTCATTGTCATTGCCACATCATCGCAGTTCGCTCTGAGTCAAGCAGCCGTTGGCTCGGACGAGTGCGGGGGGAAGGTGCTTCTTCCTCGGCCTTCGCCCCGCCGTTATGAGTTGAGACAAGTGAGACAAGATTCACATAACTCGTTTCTGATTCGCAGAGGGCCAGAGTCACTGTAGATCCGGAAACATGGAGGGATTGAACATGGATGCAATCGGTACGTTAGAGCACAAGAAACTGCTCCGGGTAGACGAAGCCGCGAAGATTCTCAATGTCAGCCGCTGGACGGTGTATCGATGGGTTGAGGCAGGTCGCCTGGGTGGGACACGCCTGGGTGCAGGGAGTTTGAGAATTTTTAGTCATACAGTAGCGGCGCTGATTGACCTTCATTGCGTGGGGCAAACGACGAACACGGGGCCTGCTCCCCAGGAGAACCCGTTCAAGCAACGAACGATTGCCTCACGCTATGTCAACGGGGAGAGAAGTCGGCTTAGACAGTCGGCAGCAGTTTAGGCTGAGTTCGCGATGTCAATGCGCCGTCTAGCTCTATACCTATGGCTCACCCTGTTGAGCTTGCCGATAGGCAATCTTGCTGTCGAGGCCTCCTGTGGGTCCGCCAGTTGTTTCGTGGTCATCAGCTCGCAGCAAGCGGTTTCCCCGGCGGGTGTCCTCACAGTCAACCTGAGCTTTACCCACACGCCGAATGAGATTCCTCCGGGCGGTGCGAATACCATTCCATTTTCCAATCAACAAACCAAACAATTGATTCTGGCGAATAGCCAGGTCAATCAACTCAGTACCTTGGTGCAAACGGCGACGTTGGATCTCAACTATGGTCTGACGGATCGCATCGGCCTCCAGCTTCAGGTGCCGTATCGAATGGTCGATGCTGTCGGCCAGATCGGCGCGGGGGCGGTTGCCAATACCTTTGATCGAGGTATCGGAGACGTGCTGGGGAAGGTGAAGTACAATCTGCTGCCCAGCCTGCGCAGTATGATCGTCCTGGAAATGGGGGTGTGGTTCCCTGTCGGCGACTATGGCAATCAGCCCGTTGAGAACCAGCTGGCTGAATCCACGCTGCAAGTCGGGCGTGGAGCGTTCGGTTTGCAACCGGGCTTCTATCAAACCTACGAGATTCTTCCGCACCGATTGAATCAGTTCCTATCCGGGAATGTTCGATACACGTTCCGCAACTCCGATGGCTATCGCTTCGGAGAAGAGTTTTCCCTCAACGCGGGTCTGAATCTGGTGACGTTTCCTTGGCTGACCCTGACCAACCAGATCAACTTTCGATATAAGGGTAAAGACAACCTGGAATCGTCGCTCCTTGAATTCAGACCGGCGCCCTTCAATCGCGCGGTCTTGCTCGACGGAAACGTCATCGGACGTGACATCCCAACGACGGACAGTACGTTGGTCGCGTTCTCAACCGGTGTGGTGATGAATGT
>DIHK01000031.1:6380-20455 GCA_002420115.1 Nitrospira sp. UBA5698 | reverse complement strand
CCCGCTCCCTTGATCCTGCCATAATTATGACCTCCTTGTTAGACCCACTTCTCCGCAAACTATTTCAGGCACGACTGGAGACCCACCAGCTTTTGAATCGCGTTGACTTAGAGACCTCATAGCCGATCACGATGAGCAACAGAAGGATGGTCAGGGGTCCAATCGCCGTTCTTGCCACATTGGCGTAGTCGATCTGTTGGACTCGCAACAGATAGGACGATGGACTGAAGCCCTCTGGTGTGATGATTAGCCGATACAGCCCCTTGGCCAGCTTGGCCTCTCCGCGAAGCACTCCGTCCGGATGGGTCATGGGCGGCCAGTAGGCAACGGTCTCTTCCTCCGAGGCCTCACTCATCCCTTTGATCAACCGCACTCCTATCGGCAGATGACGCAAGACCGGGTCGACGAGATCCACGACCAGAAACGTGTCGCCTTCAGCCGGGATGTCTGTGCAGTATTGTACCTTAGCGGCATGTTGCGGTTGATAGGCGTTGAAATGAACGAGATTTCCCCCGACCCGTTGAACGCAAACATCGTCTTCGAGACTCACATTACCATGCGCACCAACGATGCCGGGTAGCATCACTGGAAGAACCAGGAGTACGGCAAACAGCTTTCGAGAGGTTGTGAACCGCTTGAGTTTGATCGGGGCAAAACACAGAGCCGCTCTATATGTGATTGTGGCGGTAATACCCAGGGCAACAATTGCAATGAAGATCGTCATCATCGATGTTCACCTCCTCTCACCCTACTGAAGAAGCATACTCCTCACAAGATGAAGGTCGGATTAGAACTTTATGAAGAATTCTTCATACTCGTAAACGTGGCTCGTAACCATGTTCTCCTTGTCGCCGGTTTCGGTTATCGCTCCTGGCCTCACGCTGCTCGGACTATCACACCCTTGTTGGCGCGGCAGCGGACTAGATCGAACTCCATTGCAAGGCCGTTTACGCCTAAGCAAGAAGTCTCTTCTTTCATTCAGCCGCCAACCCATGCCGCCCTCAGTAGAAGAAGTGCCGTGTATAATATTATCATTATGTCCATAGTTTGTCAATATATAAGTTGACAAACTATGGACATAACATATATCCTTACAACCAGCAGCCTCTGCCTGCCATAGAAAGGAGTGCTCATCATGCCGTTCTACTCTAAAACTCTCTTGGCCCTCTCGGGCGTTGTGCTACTCGGAGTGGGGTTTATTGCGTTCTCAGTCTCAAACACCTATGCGAACGAGAAACAATCCACTGCGCTCTCACGTACTGGTGTCGCAGTGGCCCCTTTGTATGGATTTCGCCTCCCTGATATCGATGGCCGTCCGGTCGACCTTAAAACCTTCAAGGGCAAGGTGCTGCTCATTGTAAATACCGCGAGCATGTGCGGAAACACACCGCAGTACGCCGGCCTCCAGGAGATGTATGAGCGATATCAGGAACGGGGATTCGAGGTTCTGGCATTTCCGGCGAATGATTTTGGGCAGCAAGAGCCCGGCACGAATCAAGAAATTAAGGGATTCTGCTATACAAAATACAGTGTCAGTTTTCCCCTCTTCTCGAAAATCAGCGTGGTCGGCAAAGATAAACATCCCCTCTATCGGTACTTAACCGAGCAGAGTGCGTTTCCTGGCCGTGTGACGTGGAACTTTCAGAAATACCTGGTCGATCGCTCCGGGAACGTCATCGGGAAGTATGACCCCGGAATGAATCCTTTGTCGCCCGCTCTTCTGGCCGATGTGGAGAAAGCCTTGGCGGCAAGCTGACGTTCCATGCCGAACAAGAAATGACGGACGGTGATGAATCGGCTACATCTCATGATTGGTCTTGGTATCGGCCTCTTTCTCTATCAGTCCCCAGCTGTCACCCTGGCGGCGGATGAATGGGTGCGAGTCGGGGGAACCCATAAATACGACCGCTACGTCAGTATGACCAGTATCGGGGTGTGGGGGCCAACGGTCACCCTCTGGACGCTTCGAGACTTTCGTGTAGAGCGAGCCATCCCAGGCGGTCCCTACCGATCATTGAAGATCAAACGGCAATATCATTGTGAGCAACGAAGAAGCCGACCGCTCCACGTCCGGTACTACCCACAAAGCTTGGCACAAGGCCGGGTCCTCTACGCGACGCCAGCCACCCGCGAGTGGTCTCGCGTGATTCCTGGCAGCGACGATGATGCAGAAATGAAAGTGGCCTGTCGTACAGTCCTATCGACGTTACGTCCAGATAGCGGAGGGTAACATGCAACGACTATTGGTGCTGGTAGTGCTGAGTGGTGGACTGATGGCGGCCTGCACAGGAGGTGAAACACCAGCCGGTTCCTCACCAATCGCCGCAGCGGAGTGGACCAAGATCGGAGAGACGGAGACCTACATCTATTATGCGGATCACGGCAGTATTCGGAAAGCGGACGAGACCGTCATGATGTCGGACCTTTTCGACTATAGGACAACTCAAACCGAAGGCGGCATCTCGACGCTCTCAAAAGTCACTCTACGGGAATATGACTGCCAGAACCGCAAAAGCCAACCAGTGAAAACGACATGGTATGCCGACCACATGGGTTCTGGAGCAGCAGGACGCACCACTGGAGCCACAGGCCAATTGGCTGCGTCTGCCTCTGGTACAGCTACTGCCACGCTCATGACAATCGCCTGTGGGCGTTGAAGACTTGAGGTCAGGATCCTCGGCATATTAGGATCGTGATCCAACCGCATCAAGGAATACCAACGGCTTGCGTCACGACTGGGCGTAGTCATCCAGTATCGCCTCAGCCGCTCTCCGTCCTGACCGGAGGGCTCCATCGAGTGTCCCACTTTCCCGGTAATCTCCGCAAAGGTACAGCCCCGCGGCCAGACGCGGGGAGGTGGTGCGGTTCCCCGGTGAAAGCGCGTCGAGTGGAGGCAATGCACGTTGAATGCGATCCGTCCTCAGATGGCGCCACTCGTCGACTTGCGATCCAAACCAGGATTGTAGATGTCGTCGTACTGCTTGCAAGAGATCACTCTGCGGATCCATCTGTTCAATAACAGTCACTGAGATCAAGGCCCGCCCAGGCGGTGCGTACGAAGGCGCCGTTTCACTGAGGACACAGACCGTTCGGACCACCCCATCATCGTCCCCGTTTAGTATCAGCCAGGGGCCGCGTTGCGGAACAGCGGGCGCATCGAAATAGATGGTCACTGAACCACGGGATAGGGCGCTTGGTCTATGTTCGCCACGCAAGCGGGCTGCAGCCGCGTCATCAGTCGCCACCACTAGCACATCGGCCTTGCACGGCTCCCCGGACTCGAGCACCACGCTCGAGCCCTGAATCTCTTGGACAGCTTGGTTCAAGCGGATTGTTCCCGGAGGCAACGTAGCCGTGAGCTGTTGTGCGATAGCGCCCATACCATCTCGTGGTAAGGCAGTGACTCCTCGGCAGAACGCAGCCCAGACCACTTCAAAAATCCAACAAGGAGTGTTCAATTCCGACTCCAAGAACACGCCGCTGAGAAACGGTCGGAAGAAATGCCTCACCATGGCGTCAGAAAAGTCATAGGCCTGCAACACATCACGAGTCGGCCGCGCAGGGTCTCTCATTACAGAGCACAGGCGCTGCTGCAAGGCGTCCCGACGCATACGCAGCATCCTGAACTTGTCGGCAAGCGAACCGATGGGGCTAAGTAACATCTGTGGAAGGTCTTCCGGCCTGCGAAAGGGATCGCTCATCACGTGAAAGCGTCCGTCGTGACGAACGAGAGCTCCGGCATGAAACGGCATGAGCTCCAATACGGAATAGTCCAACGCCTCACGTGCTTCCGGATATCCGGCAAGAAAGACCTGAAACCCACGATCAAGTTGAAATCCTTCGACGCGATCAGTGCGAACACGCCCCCCGATGCCGTCAGACGCTTCAAGAACCGTGCACGCGAAGCCAGAGTTCGTCAGACGACGCGCACAAGCCAATCCGGCAAGCCCGGCGCCGATAATAAGTACATTGGGAGTTGAAGCCATGGTGAATTATTTCACCTCTTGAGACACTCTGAACAGGGAATGTGCCCGACAGTCAGGCTTCCCCTGCCTTGTCGTCGAAGGCGATTTCACGACCAGCTCCGTAACTGCTCTGATAGGGTCTTCGCGATCAGCTGCAAATCGAACGGCCAGGCATAGCGCAGGTCAACAGTAGGATACAGTGGCCGTAAGTGATCCAAGATCTCGGGTATCTCGACTTCCGAATGAGAGCCACCCGGTGTGAACATCGTCGTCAACACGGTGATAGATGTCGCGCCTTGTTTCACCAAATCCTCCACGGCTTCTTCCAATGTCGGCGCGCAGAATTCGTTGTAGGCCATGGCAAACAAGACACCATTCAGGTGTGAGCGTAGCGCAGCCCCCACGGCCTCCAGCCCCGATTGGTAGGGATCGGTTGCTCTAGTTCGTGGCCAACGACGGATCTTCTGGTCCAACTCGAGTTCTTCCTGGGATGGCGGTTGCTTCGCCGCGCGCCGTTGGCCTTCTAACCGTTTTAACTTCGTCACCAGTTCTTGTGGGCAGTCCTTGGGAATGCCACCATGACCTACCAAAACAACCCCCTTCATCGAAGCACTCATGAGTTTCGTCTCCTTTGACTTGTACGCACGGCGTTTTGTGGCCGTGCAATGGTGTAATGACTGACCAATTCTTTGCTAAACATTCGCGTCACTATTTCCAGGCGCAACTAATCCCCATAAATCGACTACGAGGAGCTATCTGGTCTTGGTGGACGCTCAACGCCATGTGACTTCTTCCCAACAGAGATGGAGAAAAGTCTCATAGGGTGGAAAATTCTTAGGGTTCTGCTCTTTGGATCGAACCCACAGATCGATTTCCATTCCCGCTGGATCGGTCTCACCTCCCGGCAACATGCGTTTCACGGGATACTGAACCTGATGGGTGTCAGGATCCCGTGAGCGTTCCATCACCATAAAATGGGCATCATAGTCCTTGTAGAGCACCTTGTCGTTCTTGAAGACCGTGGCGGTTCCCCAGCCTGCCAAGTACAACCAGGTTTTGGGATAGAGCGGATCGCCGTTGTTCGAATCACCATGCTCATAGACCCTCGTAGCAATTCCACCATCGTGGAACGGCTGCTTCGCGGCGAACCGGTCAAAGACGATCCGATAGTGATCCGATTCTTCCGAGAACTGTGCAATCACTCGGCCACTATTCAGCACTTCATTAACCTCAATCTCAATCGTGCCCTGTACCGGAGTGAGATGCTTGCCGGCATAATCGAGATGGTCCCAGGGAGATTGATCCTTCATGCTGCCGATCAAGAATGGGGCACCACCCTTAAGCCTGAACTTGCCGCTGTAAGAAGTGTGTTCAGTGGCTTTGAAAATCCTGGTTCCCTCCGTTCCTTTTGGCGTGCCAAACAAGCCCTCTTCCGCGAGAGCGGTGAACAACCCTGCACTACTGATCCCAAAGCTGACGACGCATAGCCACGCGACTCTCCATGATTTCATACATTCTCCTTTGCCTCGTAGGTGCGTGAGATCTCACCCCCATCAGAAAAAGGAACAAGGGTTCCCCCAACCCAACGCGGAGGTGCGTACCACGCTCACACGGAGTCTATTGAGGCCAAGTATTCCTGGAGATTGGTCTTCCCATAGCGACTCTCGGGGTACACCGTTCGGATAAACCTCGCCACAAGAGCCATCACTTTCTTGACTGCCGGGGTCTTCTCAGGATCCGTGGCAGGCAGCAATCGAACCGTGATGGCGTTCTCGTGCAACTTCAGCTGGACAAAGAAATTGCTTGCGGTCCCTTGATCGATTGCGACCGCCTCCAATAACGCCTCTTTGCCGCTTCTGGACAGGTAGAACTCTTGAATCTTGAGTATCTCACCTCCCGTCCGCTGAAGAATCGGGGTGAAATTCTGATACAACGCCTGAAGATCTCCGGCTGCTTCGATGACAACATGCGGCATGGGAGTCCCTTTCTACACATGATTCCGCAACATCAGTTCCTTGGGGTGTGGATTGAGATACACCTGGTCACGGATGTAGCTCATGTCGAATATATGGACATAGTGCTTGATCAAGGTTAACGGAACAATCAAGGGTGTCAGCCCATGATGATAGTCACTGACTACGCCCAACAGCTCGGTCTTTTCACGCGAGTCCAATCGCTTCTTGAAATGACCCAGGATATGTTGCAAAACATTGACGTGTTTGCTCACTGTCGTTCGCACCGACAACGTCTTCATAAAAAGCTCGGCGTACTTCACCGTCAGATCCTTCGGGCGATACCGTTCTGCCTGAGCGACCAACTGTCCCATCGTGTTGTAGTGTTGTGGGCTATGGGATAACAGCAAATACTTGTGGATCGTGTGAAAGCGAATCAGCTCCTGTCTGTTGAACCCATTGTGCAACAGGTCTTGCAGCCGACGATAGCAAAACACCCGCTCAATGAAGTTCTCACGAAGTGACGGGTCGCTGAGTCGGCCCTCCTCTTCGACAGGAATAAGGGGAAATGTATCTCGAAACGCATGGGCAAACATGCCGGATCCACTATGGCTTGGCATCCCTTGGACCGTATACACGCGTACTCGCTCAAGTCCGCAACTGGGAGAGCCTTTCTTGAAGACAAACCCTGAGAGGTTCAATTTGCCAAGGGAGTCGAGACGCTCCTCAATCATAGCCTCCATGGCTGGAGTGTGATCGTGCTTACTCGTGATCGTCAGCAGTCGGGGATGCCGTGGATTGCCCACCAGCCGCATGGCTTCTCTCGGGGTCCCCAATCCCGCCTCTACTTCAGGACAGACCGGTACCCACTCGACATACTGACCCAAGACCTCTGTTAAGAAGTGGTCCTGCTTGTGGCCGCCATCGAAGCGAACCTCATCTCCGAGCAGACACCGACTGATTCCAAGGCGAATCGGGGACGCCGTCATCTCGCTGCCTCTTTCTTCCCAAGGTTGAGATATTCCTGACGCGCAAGTTGATGATCCACCACCGGAACAGGGTAGTCTGTCCCGATTCGACATCCAGCCAGAATCTGCTCATCTGCGGTCATGAGATGCGGCTCATGAATTCTCTTCGCCGATACATGGGCGAGTTCAGGAACATAGCGACGGATATAGACCCCGTCGGGGTCGAACTTCTTGCTCTGAAGCGCTGGGTTGAAAATCCGATAGCCCGGCATGCTATCGGTTCCGGTCGACGCACACCACTGCCAATTCCCATTGTTGGCCGCCACATCCGCGTCGAGCAGGTGGCGCATAAAGTACTGCTCACCGCTCTGCCAGTCGATCCGAAGGTCCTTGATCAGAAAGGACGCCATGATCATGCGGATACGGTTGTGCATCCACCCTGTCTGATTGAGTTGCCGCATCCCGGCATCCACAATCGGATACCCCGTCTGTCCGCTGCACCAAGCCTGGAACAAGACGTCCCGCTCTGGGCCAGGGTCCCGTGACGGTGGCACGACCGTCTGGCGAAACGGCCCGTCGACCACATGCGGAAATGCCGCTAAGACCTGGTGAAAGAACTCACGCCAGATCAGTTCATCGATCCAGGTCAGGACATCCGTCCGAGAGACCGGTCCTTTGCCGGACAGGCTTTTCAGAGCGATCTGCACCGCTTCCTTTGGGGAAAGTGTCCCGAATCGAAAGTGCGGGGATAACTTTGCACTCCCGTCGATTGCGGGACGATTCCGACCATCGGTATACCGATGGATAGGGCCTTCGACGAACCAACGCAATTGCTCTCGGGCACAACACTCCCCCGGTGCAATCCATGGGACCAGGTGCTCATAGCCCAGTTCATTGGCTGTCGGGAGCGGCACAGCTGATAATCGGACAGCTTTTCTTCTAGTCGTTGAGGGATCTGGGACGGCATGGACTGTCGGTTTGACGGAATGCCACTTGGCCCACCAGCGAGCACGATAGGCGCTATAGCGCTGCATCGGTTCTCCGGTGGCACCGTGCACTTCCGCTGCCTCAAACACCACATGGTCTTTGAAGGTCTTGGCAGCAATGCCTTCCTGAGCCAACCGTTCCTGCACCGCCAGATCTCGCGCGAGCGCACGAGGCTCGCAATCTCGGTTCCAATACACCACATCGGCTTCCCACTCAAGAGCCGCTCGAAAGACCTCGTCCACTTGGGACCCGCGCCGCCACTGCAGAGGCAGTCCGATCGCCCCGAGGGATGCCTGGAGTTCCTCCAAGCATCCCAACATGAAGTTCACACAGGCTGATCCAAACTCATGAGACCGCAGCAACGGCTCATCGAAGACAAACAGCGGAATGACCTCGTCGCATTCCTCACAGGCCACGGCCAACGCCGGTTGATCAGCGAGGCGAAGATCTCTTCTGAACCAGACAATTCCACGCATGAGCCTGTCCTATTCCATCAATAGTCATCGCGCTGGACTGCCATGCGATCCTGTCGGTCCTTTCGGGAGCTTGTCGCCGGCCACACGCGTGATCGACAGCTCACGAAGACCGTTTTCTCCCTTCACGCCGACTTTCACCGAGGTTCCTGGCTCTCCTCGAATCATCCCGACGACTTCCTCATACCGTTTTCCCTTCACCGCGGTTCCATCAACACTCACGACTTCATCCCCATGCCCGAGGCCCGCCTGCTGAGCTGGTCCCTCAGGATGAACCATGCCGACATACAGGATGGCTGGATCGCCGATCCGCTCTGCCCCTACCTGGAGGGAAATGCCGATGACACCGTGAGGAAGTTTTGCATCGTCTTTGTACCCATGATGAGCCTGGCTCGTATGTTGGTCGGCCATGGCTGCACCGTGTACGAGAAGGCCTATCACCAACCCTAACGTGATACAAATGCTTGGGATTCGCATACGCGTACCTCCTATTTATTGTGCTGCCGATCTCATGAGCACATCCCGCAATGCCTGCTCCAACGTTGGATATTGGAAACGATACCCTCCCGCCATGGCTTTGGCAGGAATCACCCGCTGGCCGGTGGTCATCAATGTACCCAACTCACCAAGGAGTGCATTCAAAGCAAATCTTGGAACGGGAAGCCATGACGGTCGGTGAAGCACCCGCCCAAGAACCTCACAGAACGTCCTCATCGTCACGGGTTCTGGAGCCACAGCATTGATCGCGCCAGAAACCGTCGGTGTGCTGAGTGCCCACTGGATCAGGCCAATATGATCACGGCGGTGGATCCAGGAGACCCACTGATTCCCCGGCATAATGGGACCGCCGGCAAAGAACCGAAATGGTAACAACATCTTGGGCAAGGCCCCGCCGTCTTGTTCCAGCACCATTCCAGTGCGGAGCGTAACGACCCGCGCCCCAAACTCTGCAGCCCGCAGCGCCTCTGACTCCCACCCGAGGCAGAGATCGGCCAAGAAACCATTGCCGCGCGCCGCGCCTTCATCCAACCGGCGATCATCAGTGGCGCCGTAATACCCGATGCCGGACGCGCTGATAAACGTAGCGGGTTTGGACGACCAGCGTGAAAGCGCTCTTACCAGTAAACGGGTGGTGAGGATTCGACTATCGATGATGAGTTGCTTCCGCACATCGGTCCAGCGTGCGTCGGCGATCGGTGTACCGGCGAGGTTGATGACCGCGTCCGCTCCTTCCAGAACCTGTTCCCAGGGGCCGGAGTCCCGCGCGTTCCATTCGACTGCTTGAACCGGCAAATCAGGTCGATGATGGATCTGACCTAGTTGCCTGGTTAGTACAACAACCCTATGGCCTCCTTGGATAAGGGTGGCGCACAACGCTCGACCAATGAATCCCGTGCCTCCAGTAATGACGATCTTCATAGGTTTATCCTTCGGCAATACCCTCACTCGACACCGTCGATATCTCAGACATGACTGTGCCTAATTTGATCCCTGGTCATCTTATTTCTCTGTAGCCAGCTTATTGTGACTCACCCGTCGTGCAAACTTCCGTTGTTTTGGCCCTTCAAGTGGCTGAGGCGCAGGTTTCAGCCGATTCGCCAACACTATCTGATCGATAAATTCCCCGCAATTGCTGCACCGGAACCCCCTGAAGATAACCTCACCTGCGTGGCCCTGCAAATCGACAACGTGCGCCATGACCATCAGTCCTCCACATCGCGCACACGCGTCGCGCTTTTTCGGATCAGGGAGGACCGATTCCTTGTCTGGTTTCCCGGTCATCGCCATGGGAATCCCCAACACAGACGACGAGACAATCGGCCATTCCTTACTTCCGAGCAGACGGTCTGCCTTCACCCCGACGCGCCAGAGCCACGCTCACAGTCTGAAAGAGCCCGACCACCAGTGCACAGGTTAGGAATCCCATTGCAAACAAAAAGACGATGCTCATATCCATGATGCTCTCCTTTCAACTGTCGACAATGGAAACTGTCCGCGACAAAGTTTCCCATTCGCCAAGGAGACAGGCCCCTCAATCACGAGGGGACCTGTCTGCCTCAGCGGGCGACGCCGTGCGGAGTTCGGCGTCACCTGAACGAACAGGAAACGGCCTCCTAAACCAATGCATGGCTCAGATCCCTCCTACTGAAACCTCCATGAACGTTGGCAATAGCCTAAGGTGCATTGTCGAGACCGCGAGCGCAACGAAATCCGGTGCCATGGGTCTGGAGAGCGAATCCTCCACGACCACGCGCCGATGCGGTGATATCAGATGCCGGACTATGCCAGGATCCGCCACGAATCGATCGGACTACTCCCTTCTTGTCAGGGCCTTGGGGATTCCGATCAGGCGCGTGTTGATAGTATTCCGCGTCGTACCAATCAGAGACCCACTCCCTGACGTTCCCGGCCATATCCTTCACACCGTAGGGTGAATCTCCGAGGGGAAGCGATCCGACAGGGTGCAGGGTCTGCTCATCCTCCCATTCTCGATCAAAGTTCGCTCGCTCCGCAGTCGGCGGTTCATTCCCCCATGGATAGAGGCGGCCGTCCGTGCCACGCGCAGCCTTTTCCCATTCTGCTTCCGTGGGTAACCGCTTCTTCGCCCAACTACAATAGGCCTTGGCGTCGTACCAAGTCGTCTGGACCACCGGTAGTTGCTCAATGCCCTTAATGGATTGGAGAGGTCCGGTACCGTAGGGATTGGGTGGTATACGATGACCAATTGCTTTCACAAAGGCCATATACCGCTCATTCGTTACTTCGACTTGATCGATTGCGAACGCATCAAGGTAGACAGAGCGCTGCGGCCTCTCATCATCCCGGCCTTTTCCTTCTGGATTACCCATCAGAAATTCTCCGGCTGGAATCGTGACCATCGAAACCGAGTCAAGCTCTTTCGTCCCCGACAACGCTTCCACAGTGAGCGACTGCATGAACGCAAAGGCCGTGACAACCACGATCGCCATTCTCTTGAACTGAATTGATCTGCGCCACAGACCAGTGATCATTTCTTCTGCTCCTTGCTACCCTCGATGGCTTGGGTAGTATGGAGTCTCACTTGCTGGCATAGTTCCTCCACCTGGCACTCGTCCCCCCGATCGGCTGCCTCTTTCGCCTGGGTCACGAGGGTTCTGGCTTCGTGCAGATGCTCTTCGATCTTGCTCTGCAGTTTCGGCGATGCTACCGTCTCCTCTAGGGCCGCCCTGTGATACACCTCCCACGCATGGTCCACCTCGTATTCCGCTTCGTGAACCAGTTGAACCGCTTTTTGTTGAGGGTGATCTGGGACGTCGATAGGACCCGCCTGTAGAGACGATGCTGCCAGCAGTGCCATGAGCGGGATTCCTAGAAGGAGCATCAGCTTGGTGGTTACTATAGAAGTCTTCTTGCATATAGGGTTGATGGAAATTCGGTTCAGAGTTCCGGATGATCCGGCATCATTCGCTGACGGAGTATCACTTGGACATCCCTGGGAACGTCCGATCCTAGACTGAAGGTGAAGGTGGCGGTGATCGAGAATACCGACTTCATGCAAGGAGGCTTGTGTAATTCCGCGTAGCATCCCGTTGAATACAAACTCATGCGGGACGTAGAGGGAGTACCAGTAAAGTTGCCCTTTCAGTCCCACGGGATCAAAGATCGCCGTCTGTCGGATTTGTGTGACAGAGCTGATCTCTGTCACCTCAAACTCCAGCCAAGCCCGTCCGGGCAAGTTCATCTCGGACTTGAGCCGTAAGCGACGACTGGGCTCAATGGCTTCAACGCGGAAGGAGTCCACCGTGTCGCCGACACGGAGATTCGTGGACAAAGGCCGCCCCCGCCTCATTCCAACCCCGCCTTGAAGCAGGTCGATGAAGCCACGTAGACGCCATAGCCAGTTCCAGGCGTACCAACCATGGTCCCCACCAAGCCTTTCAATACACCTGAAAACCACTGGTGCAGGTGCTTGAACAGTCATGGTCCGCGAATCGACAATCCGTGTGCCAAACCGAACACCTCCCCACGATGGTGGCCTCCCCGAAGAGGAAATGGCATCCGACCAACGCGTAGCTGAGAAATGCTTCTCTTCATGGGAGATGGCTCGGCGGATCGCCTCATCGACTCCTATCGGCCGTACAGAAAAGGTCGTCCGTGCCGCATGGTCCCGCACCACCGTGACGTGGACGATGCTCTCGATGATTGCTCGCCCGATGCGGGCATAGAGCGGCGTGACCAGTCCGAGCCAAAGCGCAGAAAGCCAAGGCGTCAGGACTGGAACCGGGATGATGAGAGGCCTAAGTCCACGTTGCCGACCGTACGCACGCATCATATCCGCGTAGGACAATTGGTCGGCACCGCCGACTTCATAGGTCTGATATCGGGAGGTTGGAATCCGAAGCGCTTCCACCAGGTAGTCCAGGAGGTCATCGATGGCGATTGGCTGCGCTTTTTCCTTGATCCACTTTGGTGTGAGCATCACCGGTAGACGCTCGACCAGTCCGCGAATCAGCTCAAACGAAGCACTGCCGGATCCTATGACAGCGGATGCGCGAAACTCACAAACCGGCAAGCCTGACTGCCTCAAGATATCGCCGACTTCATGCCGACTGCGCAGGTGAGCTGAGAGTTGCTCGTCGTCTCGCCCAAGGCCACCGACATAGATGAGGGCCTTGACTCCCGCGGCTTTTGCTGCTTCGCTGAAATTTTTGGCTGCCATGCGGTCCGTATCCTCGAATGACCCGGTGGACCTCATGGAGTGGACCATGTAATAGGCCACGTCGACTCCGTGCAATGCGATGTCAAGACTCGCTCGATCGAGAACATCCCCGGCGATGACTTCAGTAGAGGCCCCAACCTTCGGCTTGAGAATCTCCGGATGTCTAGCTAGACATCTCAACCGGTAGCCCTGTTGTTCCAAAGCAGGCAGGAGACGTCCACCGATGTAGCCGCTGGCTCCTGTAAGGAGGATGAGGGAGGCTCTGGGAGTTGCCACCGAGTTCGCAGTCAATTGACTTGAACTCATGGTGTCAGATGTATTCACTTGAGACCTCCCTCACTCTCGCTGTAATCGGGGGGGAGCGGTGAATGTCTCCCTCCTTGGTCCATCGACTACTTCTTTTTCATACTCTTATTGATCAATTCACGGGTTGCCAGATACTCCTGATTCCCGGGATCCAAGACCAACGCCTTCTCAATGGCAACTAATGCCTCGACATTCTTTTCCGCCCCCATCGCCACGAGTGCCTGGATGAATGCCTCCCGGCCTGATTGCACGGCTTCGTCGGAGGTTCCGACTGCCGACTTGGCACAGCGAAATCCCAGTCCGACCCCATAGGAGTTGTTGTCCGGCTGATTCCAGAATCGATGGCTCGTATGGAGGGAAGTTTCCGGCGCCAGCCACGACCCACCCCGGAGCACCTTCACCGGTCCCTGGTTGGCGAAGTTATAGCCCTTCTCAGCACCGCGCGGATTGAGGGCCGGACTTTCCTTGTAATAGGTCAGGTCATACCAGTCTTCCACCCATTCGAAGACGTTACCGGCCATGTTGTACACTCCAAATCCGCTCACACCTTCCGGATACGAATCGACCGGCATCGTACGGCCCATGTTTTGCCCATAATTGGCTTTCTTGGGATCCAGCTTGTGCCCCCATGGATAGTGATTATCTCCGTCTGGGCCTTTTGCCGCTCGTTCCCACTCCGCCTCCGTAGGCAGGCGCTTCCCGTCCCATTTGCAGAAGGCGTTCGC
>DIHK01000031.1:0-6198 GCA_002420115.1 Nitrospira sp. UBA5698 | reverse complement strand
GTCCGAATGTTCGCTACTTCCCATGGTGAATTCGCCCTTTGGGATGAGCACCATGTCTTTTTCGCCACCCAGTGGATCAGCTGCTGCGAGCGAGATGACTCCTACCGTGATCGCCATTCCTACAACTAATTGAGTGATTGTTTGTCTCCGCATAAACGCCCCTTTCTATGAAATGNNCAGAAGGCGTTCGCATCGGTCCAACTGACCCCGACCACCGGCTGATTCGACTTACTGAGGCGAGGATCGTCCCAATAGGCGGGGGCAGGATGACTCGTGGCCTTCATAAACTCTTTGTATCGGGCATTAGAAGTTTCATACTTGTCGATGAGATAAGCATCCAGCACAACCTGATGCTTGGCTTCATCCGAATGTTCGCCGCTTCCCATTGTGAACTCGCCCTTGGGGATGAGCACCATATCCTTGTCACCGCCTGGAGGGTCAGCCGCCATTGCGACTGAAATGATCCCAGTTGTAATCGCCAGACCTACGACCAATTGAGTGATTGCATGACTCCGCATAATCGCCCCCTTCTGTGAGATGTCACCAGGCCTTTCCTGGAGATGTGAAAACGATAACCCATGCATTCTTAACGTCCACCGTTTGTCGAGTGTATGTCTAATGTATAAAATATTATGTCCATTGTTGTCAAGTGTTATTTTGAAAACAAATGACAAACATTGAACAACACTTGGTGCAGCTACGGGCTTGCATACAATTTCTTTACAAATCATGCTGTTACAAGGTTTTCAGCTTACCACCTGTCGCTTTGCATGCACAGAAGCGACAGCTTTGAGGTTTAGAATTCGCGACTACATTTCATCAAATGCGCAGGCAATTGAGTCAGCGACTCTAAATTTTCATGATATGAATGACTCATCGCTCGGGATTTCACAGTCAAAAACAAACAGAATTGTGATCACCTACCAGCTCTGACAAAGTAGGCTGCGCAACAAAGGTTCATCCGTTACTTGACTTGGGAGAGATGAGTGACCGCACTTTCAGTAAGATTCGTGGCCACATCAGCGTGACCTGCCTTACCATGATCAATCGCCTCTTTTAGTTTAGCAATCGCTTCTGCCACATGCGGATCCTTACCTCCCTTCAAAGCCAGCTCCAGCAAGGCTTCGGCAGCGGTTACAAGCTTTTCGGCATGACCCTGTTTGCCGTGATGCACTGCTTCCGTCGCGTGCTTGATGGCATCTTTGATGGTTTGTTCTTGGCGCACGTTATCCCGTCGTGCGCCTCCTTCTCCGAATATCGGCTGGAGAGGCAGCGTCGCGGTGAGGACCATAGCCATCACGGCCGTCAGCACTACCGCACGTCGTGTGTTCTGTTGTGTCATTTCCTTCCTCCTTTGCATAAATACGTGAGCCGACACTTTCTGAAACCACCCAATAGGTTCGGCCACCGCACTATCACGGTAGATCAGAAGAGGTTGACAGAGGATGTTAGCCTTCTTTTTTTGGCTCTCTTGTATCCCTTAGCACCGTACTTCATCTCCGCAAGCAGAGCCCGGATTCCGTCATAGGTGTGAGTCCAGAGAGCCAGCTGGAAGTTCCCTAACCATTGGGTGACGTGACAATCTTTACAGCCCAGATCGGCCCCGAGCGCACCATAGTGCGACGACTTTTTCAGCTCCTCATAGGGGTAGGTTTGGGAGTGGCAACTGACACAGAACTCGGTTCTGGAATGCACATGCTCCCCGCCGGACACGCGTAGATGCTGCCGTAATTTGCCTGCCATGATGCCTCCTTCCCTGGCTCGGCGAGTCTGGCCTGGCATGGAAAATCTTCATCCCATATTGCGACGCACCAGGACAGCGATGGCAGAGCCAGGTTCTAAAGACTACTGATTCTTCGCACACCTGAATCCGCTGTTAAAATTCCGGTACGCCGGCGAGTCGTAGTCGGTGGTCGAGGGAGTGTTGAGGTCCCGGCGCGCAGAGCGTAGGTTCTCGGGGGTGAGGTCCCACGAGCCGCCACGGATCACTTTGAATTTGCCACTGCTCGGCCCCTGTGGGTTTCGAGATGGGCTCGCCGCATAATAGTCTGGGTCATACCAGTCGTTCACCCACTCCCAAACATTCCCCGCGAGATCATCGACACCGTAGGGGCTCCTGCCGGCTTTCAACTGCCCCACCGGCACGAGCGCCTCGTGGTTGTTCCACGTCGCCCTGTCCTTCCCAAAATTGGCTCGGAGCGGATCGGGTGGATCGTTGCCCCAGGGGTAGATCCGCCCATCTGTCCCCCGTGCCGCCTTCTCCCATTCGGCTTCTGTCGGCAGCCGCTTGCCGGCCCACTTGCAATAGTTGTTTGCATCCTTCCAATCGACATTCACGACTGGTCGGTTCTCATAGGGCGGCTGGGCCATCGTTGTCCATAACGGCGGAGGGTCAAAGCTGTTGGCCTCGAGGAACTCCCCATACTGCCCGATCGTCACTTCGTACTTATCTATGTAGTACGCATCGAGATAAATTCGGTGCACGGGTTTTTCATCGTCACGTCCTTCGTTGCTCCCCATAGTGAATTCCCCAGCCGGCACAAGCACCATCGGAGCCTTGTCCTTGACGATGACCTTCTTCGGTGGCACCTCCGGCCTATAGTCGGAATGTTGCGAGGGTTTCCCCTTATGCGAGAACGTATGGATAAACGCAATCACCTTCCAGATCTGCTCTTCGGAAAGGAACGCTTTCCAGGGCACCATTGGCGTTTTGGGAACGCCTTCCGCCACTCGCCAATACCAGTAGCTGTCTGAGAACCGGCTAGTATTTTTCTGGTCTCGAAGTCCTCCTCCACTGCCTACCGGCTGTCCATCCTGACCATGGCATGAGTGACAGGCAACAAGTGGATGGGCATCACCAAAATAGATGTCTTTCCCCTCCTTAATGATCTTCGAGTCCGTCCACCAACCGACAGGCATATGTTTGTCTGCATAGGTGGCCGGAACTGGATCCAACGGCATAAGTTGCTGAGACTGGGCCGATTGTGCAGCTAGTGTGAGCCCCTCTACGATCACCAGGATGAGCGGTCCGATCATCGTTTTCCTCACTTGCTATCTCCTCCCCCGGCGTTGAGAAAATTTTGCAACCTGCTGTCTCGTGCTGACACTCCCTATCGCACAGCTCATGGCTAGCGACGCCATGGCCCAGAACATGGTGGTAATCATGTGATCCTCTTTATGAAAAACTCCACGTAGGGGGCTGATGACATGTGATCCAACACGGGCTCTCGCCGAGGAGACAGGCCTCTTCTCACACAGAAGCCTGTCTGCCTCAGTGGGCGACGCCGTGCGGAGTTCAGCGTCACCTGAGCCACACAAGGTACCGGCCCCCGGTCGCCTGGAGCTCTGCATCTAATTCCACACAGCAACATCGCAAACTCCTGGTTAATGAGAAGGCCCATTGTCGAAACTCCGGGCGCAGCGAAACCCGGTGCCGTGGGTCTGGAGGGCAAAGCCCCCCCGCCCGCGCGCGGTGGTCGTGATATCTGATGCTGGGCTATGCCAAGACCCGCCGCGGATCGACCGTACCACGCCCTTCTTGTCTGGTCCCGGTGGATTGCTCTTGGGCGCGTCTTTGTAATAGTCCGCGTCATACCAGTCAGACACCCACTCCCGGACATTGCCGGCCATGTCCTTAACGCCATAGGGCGAGTCGCCATCAGGCATGGAGCCCACCGGGTGCAGGGTCTTCTCATCCTCCCACTCCCGATCAAAGTTCGCCCGTTTCGTCGTGGGTAGTTCATTCCCCCAGGGATAGATCCGCCCATCTGTCCCCCGCGCCGCCTTCTCCCATTCCGCTTCCGTCGGCAGGCGCTTCTTCGCCCACGTACAATAGGCTTTGGCGTCGTACCAGGTGGTCTGGACCACAGGCAGGTGTTCGATGCCAGTAACAGAGATGAGGGGACCAGTCCCGTACGGATTGGGAGGCGTGCGATGGCCGGTGGCTTTCACAAAGGCCATATAGCGTTCATTCGTCACTTCGACTTGGTCGATGCCAAACGCCTCCAGATACACGACTCGCTGAGGGCGCTCATCCTGCCGACCCACACCTTCTGGACTGCCCATCAGGAATTCTCCGGCGGAGATGGTGATCATCGGCACAGGGTCCACCTCGTGCGATGCAGCCATCGTCTCTATTGGGAACCAGTGCGTACAAGCTACGACGGCAGTCACGGCCATCGTCATGCGGAGGAATCGAGTTGCGTAGTGCCCCACCGTACTCCTCATTGCTTCGACTCCTTGCTCCCCTCAATGGCGTGGGTTGTATGGGTGTGGACTTGCTTGATGAGAGTCTCCACCTGGCGTTGGTCGCCTTGGTCGGCCGCTTCGTGAGCCTGGGTGATCAGGGTGCGTGCCTGGTGCAAGTGCTCCTCGATTTCAGCCTGCAGTTTCGGCGAGGCCACCGTCCCCCCCAGAGCCGCCCGGTGATAGACCTCCCACGCATGGTCTACTTCATGTTCGGCGTCGTGCACGGCCTTCAGGCTCTCTTGGTGCGGGCGATCGGCCGACTCAAGGGGACCAGCATGGATCCCTGTGGCCATGAGTAGCGAGCTGAGGAAAATGCCAAGAGGAGATAAAGTTAAAGTGTACTGTCTCATTTGCGCCTCCGTTACGAGTAACTGCGATCAGCCCTTCAAGGTTTCTTCGCCTGTTCAATCAGCGATCGTAGTTCCAGCAGGTCGGCATCTCTCGGATCAAGGGCCAAGCCTCGAGCTATCGCCTGTCGCGCTTCCACATTGTTTTCTCGGCCCATCTCCACCAGGGCCATTGTATGGGCCTGTTTGATTTGCAGTTCGATTTCGGGCGGAGCAGTCTTGGCACAGCGAAATCCCAGCCCGACGCCATAGCTATTGTTGCTGGGGTGATTCCAGAATCGATGGATGGCCCTCAGCGTGGTTTCAGGGGCGATCCACGAGCCACCACGGATGACTCGCTTTTCTCCGAGTGTCAGGAAGTCGACATAGGTCCCGGTACCCCCAATCCACACGGGCTTTGCTGGCCCCGTGGGATTCACCATCGGCTCCAGCCGGCCGTAAAACTTAGGGTCGTACCAATCTGAGACCCACTCGAATACATTTCCGGCCATGTTGTGGAGGCCATAGTAGCTGACCCCTTCCCGATAGGAATCGACCGGCATGGTTGCCTCATGAGTTTTTCCAAAATTGGCTCTAGCCGGATCAAAATCATTCCCCCAGGGATAGAGGTTGCCGTGCGGCCCTCTGGCCGCCTTCTCCCACTCGGCTTCTGTCGGAAGTCGCTTGCTTAAGTACTCACAGTAGGTCTTTGCATCGTACCAACTGACCCCGACCACTGGCTGATCCGGGCGATTAAGGCGAGGATCATCCCAATAGGCAGGGGCGGGATAACCCGTCGACCTGAGGAAGTCCCTATAGTTCTGGTTTGAGACTTCGTACTTATCAATGAGGTATGGGTCCAGAAACACCATGTGAGCCGGACCTTCATCATTAAACGTGCTCGCAGGCGTCCTATTGCGTTGCTGATATGCGGCGGAAGCATTCCCGGATGTTACCGGTGCTTCCTTGTCGAGCCCCATCACCGATGAGACATATCCGATGTACACCATATTGGCCGGGATCAAGGAATCCTCTGCTTGTGCGGTAGTAGTCGACGCCATGAAGCCCATCATCAGCAGGAAACCCATCATTGTTTTAGCTATCCGCATCGTATCCTCCACTGACATCGATTCGCCGGACGAGAACGCTACCCTGGTTCTTCCAGCGGATTGTAAGACTATTTCTTTCTCTTCATGCTTTTCTTGAGCAAATCACGTGTTGCCAGATATTCCTTGTTGTTCGGGTCATCGGCCAACGCCTTCTCGATCGCGGCCAAGGCCTCGACATTCTTTTCAGCCCCCATCGCGACGAGGGCCTGGATGAACGCGTCACGTCCCGATTGGATGGCTTCGGCAGATACGGTCGCTGCTGATTTTGCGCATCGGAATCCCAGGCCGACCCCGTAGGAGTTGTTGTCCGGCTGATTCCAGAATCTGTGGCTCGTATGGAGTGAAGTTTCTGGGGCAAGCCATGAGCCACCCCGCAGTACCTTGACTGGTCCCTGGTTCGCGTAGTTGTAGCCCTGATCGGCACCTTTTGGATTCAGGGCAAGACTCTGTTTATAGTAGGAGGGGTCGTACCAATCCTCGACCCACTCAAAGACATTGCCAGCCATGTTATAGAC